>NZ_JBVJMW010000004.1:625621-718684 GCF_055583985.1 Streptomyces sp. NPDC104313 | reverse complement strand
TCGTCGTCGATACCTTCTCCCGTCGGGTCGTCGGCTGGTCCGCCGCCACGTCGAAGGAGACCCAGCTCGTTCTGGACGCCCTGAAGATGGCGCTGTGGCAGCACGACCGCGATGAACACCCCTACGTCCGGGGCGAGTTGATACACCACAGCGATGCGGGCAGCCAGTACACCAGCTTCCGGCTCGCCGAACATCTGGATGCGGCCGGCATCGCGGCCTCGATCGGCTCCGTCGGTGATGCGTACGACAACGCCCTGGTGGAGAGCGCGATCGGCCTGTACAAGACCGAGTTGATCAAGCCGCAGCGGCCCTGGAAGACCCTCTCCGAGCTCGAGCTGGCCACCGCCGAGTGGGTCGACTGGTACAACCACCGAAGGCTCCACGGTGAGATAGGCCATGCTCCGCCCGTCGAGTACGAGGCCAATCACTACATGGAATCCAAGAAACCCCAGGTCACAACCATAATATGAGCTCTCTACCGAACCCGGGGCGGTTCAGACTGACCCCGCTCGGCTGGCTGGGCTGCAACTGTTCTGAGCCGTTGCCTACTGGCCCAGGGCCTGCCAGCCTCTGGTTCCGTTCTGGACGGAGTGGGCTTCGTCCACGCGGACGACCTCTCCGGCGGGCTTGCTGTCGGCGAGATGTCCCAGGATGGAGAGCAGGTCGTCGTCGGCGAACCGCCCGGCCGTGGCTGCGAGCCCGAGGGCCTGGTCGGCTTTGTCGTTGCCCAGGACGGTGGCCAGCTCGACTGCGCGGGCCATCTTGGCGCGGATGCGGGTGGCGCCGGCGGGTCCGGCTTCCTTGAGCCAGCGTCCGGCGCCGGGGCCGATGCCTACGAACGCGATCTCGGCTTCCGAGCAGGGCTGCAACCTGGGCTGGTGGATGCTGCGGCCGTCGGGATGGTCGGGGTAATGCTCGTCGATGATCTGCGGAACCCCTGGAGTGGAGAGTTGGTGGCGCCACATCTCCATCAGGTCACCGGAGTTGGTGCGGGCGGTGATGGACAGTTCCTCGCCGGCCACCCGGCACCACACCCTCGCCCCGGTATATCCGGGCGGAGTTGAGCAGCGCACCGAGTTGAAGCTGATCGTGCGGTCCGAGCCGACGAGGCGTTCCTCGCCGAGCGCGAGCGGCTCGATGGGCAGGACATGCAGTGTGGTGCGTTCGACGTCGAGTCGGCTCGCGGGTATCTGCCCCGTCGCCCGGCGACGGCGTGAGTTCACCGCATCGCGCCAGGTCAGGCAGGCATCGGTGAGATCGGCGAAGGAGTCGTAAGCCGGTAGCAGGTTCGCATCCGTGGGCACCAGGTCGGCCTTCGCGATACGGACTGTGGCCTCCGCGCCGCCCTTCGATTCGGGATCGTAGGGCGCGCAGCTGACCACCTGGCAGCCGTAATGCCGGCCCGCAGCGACCATCTGCGGATGCCGCACCGGGATCCCGGCGATGTGCTCGACGGTCACCGTCTTCGCGTTGTCCGTCAGCACGTACGTCGGCGCCCCGCCGATCCGCCTGAGCGTGGTGCTAGACAGGCCACCAGCATGCCCGACGTGCGGTCCCAGACCGGGATGACGACCCGAAACCGCGACCAGGACAGCCATGCGCAGAATAGCCAGGTCCGCCGCCCGCCGATCCGCGGGCCCTCGCCCCAGTCGAACTGGAGTCAGCGGCCCGGCTCGGGAATCCACAGCCGGTACGTTCGGCGCTTGCCCACCTTCCACGCCGCTTTTGCCACGTTCACCGCCCGTCTCGTCGAGCGTTCGCTGCCCCGGTAGCCCATCTTCAGCAGCTTCTCCTGGACCACATCGGCGCGGATCCGGATCGTCGCCTTCGACTGCTCGACCCACTCCTCGACCTTCTCCAGGAACGCGTCGATCGTCTTCGGCCGTGGCTCTCGCTCATAGGGATTGCGCCCGCCGTTGCGGGCCTCGACATATCGCTTGACCGTCTTCGGGTCGTGCCCCGTCAAGGCCGCCGCCGACCAGACCGTCCCGGTCAGGTCGTACGCCTCAAGGATTTCCATGATCTCTCTGTCAGACTTCATCACAGGACCTCTCCGGCCAGTTCACTGATGCTCGCAAACACCAGCAAACCGGACGGAGGGGTCTTCTTCGCATAAGGAAGCGATCAGGAACACCACAGGCCAGACGGCCATCCACCGGGAATTCCGGTGGCCATCAGCCTGAACCCGGCCGACCGCACACCTGGACTTTGCCACGACCGCCGACAAGCACGGCCGCCGGGTAGCGGCCGGCGTCGGTCAAGGTGGTGGCCAGCCGGTAGGAGCCGGTGAACACGGTGCTGTCAGCGCAGGTCACCGTGACGGTCGCGTCGATCACACGGACCCTCTGGGCGGCGATCACCGACAGATACGAGCCATCGGCGAGACGTGCGAGAAAGGGGGTTCGCCGGTTGCTGCGGAGCCGGCCCAGGAACTGGGCGCGGGTCGCGGTGACGGCGGCGAGGAAGTCGTTGCCGTCGAAGCCCTTGTCCCACAGGACGAGCATGTCCGGCCGCAGCAGATGCAGCAGGCGCGAGGTATAGCTGGTTTCGCCTTCGGCGGTGGGTCCGAACACCGCGCCGAGCAAGGCCCGTGTCCCGGTCTCGGCCAGGGTCATCAACTCCATTGTGGGATAGCCGTGATGGGAGGTTCGCCCCAGCCAGGCCCTGTTCCGCCCGGAGTCGGGGACCTTCTGGGAGCTGCAGCCGTCGAATGACACGGTCCGGTACGGACCGAACCGCACGCCGGGTGTCGTCGGCCGGGCCAGAGGCCCCGCGAGAACGTCGAACAGGGCCCGCACCGGCGCACTGCCCAGGCGTCGGCGCAGATCACGCAGGGCCTTCGGAGTCGGAGAGGCAACTGGCACTTCGGCCAACCCGGCGGTCAGTTTGTCCCAGACCAGCCGGTAGCCGACTTCGGAGAACAGGCACATCGGGAGCAGGAAGTAGATCCCGACCCGCGAAGGAAGATCGCACAGTCGTCTCTGCACCGAGCGGGTCTCCGCCAGGACCGCGTCGACCGGCTCGAACGGCCCGACAGCCGTCAGCTCGCCCAGATGGCCGGGCGCGAACCGGCCCGCGGCCACTGTGACCGTACGGGTGATGGTCACTACCGGGGCCGACAGGACATCATGAAACGGCAACGGAGCTCCTCAAGTACAAGCTGCCTTGGTCGACTGCCTGTACCAACGAGCTCCGTTGCTCTTGCGCCGGGGAATCCTTCAACTGGCTTGCGTGACCTGCGAAAACGTTAACTACCCGGCCTTGGGTGAAGGCCCGAGATCATCGACGGACTCATCGCTGCCAACGAGTGCACCGCCGGTTCCCTCGACATGCCATCGACGCGGACCGACCAGGACTCCCCGAACTACGCCGACATCACCGGCGGCATCGACCCTGGCATGGAAGGGTCGAAAACCTCCGCACTCGCCCCGCGGCTGGCGACCCAGGACGAACGCGAACGCACCATCACCTCCCTACGCTTCGAACAAGGGAGGATCCAATCCGAGATCGGCCAGCACCTCGGCATCTCCCAGATACGCATCTCCCGCACCCTCACGAAACCACGCACCGGCATGCTCACGGAAAGTTGATACGCCTGCGGCAAGGGCCATGAATTCCTGCCGCCTTGCGTCATCACGACGCCATCGGCCGACAGCGGGCCGTGACCGATCGCCATGCTTTGAGCCGTGGTCCAGGCACAACGGCCGGGTCGATGAGGGGCAGCCCGGCCCGTTCGGTCGCGAGGCGTTGAAGGCCCGCACGGAGTCGCGTCGAGCTTGCCGCGCTCACCGGAACGGCCGTCACCGGGGACCGGCTGCACACGCCGAACTGGTCCGCAAGAGGGCGTCTCCGGACGTATTTGGACCGGCGATGCCAGTACCTCCAAGGCGGAGGAAAGTATTCAGCCAGCCAGAGGATACGACAAATGTGCAATTCATCACCATAACTTCCCAATCACCTTGCCAAGGAAGTTTGCAACCAATGCACCTTTGATGGCTTATGCACGCTACCCATGAGACCCTCCGGCGGGGGATGAATTATACGCAACCATGGCGCAACTTACAGTAACAACATGTAAAGAAATGACAAATTAATAACGGCTTACGACTCGTCGCGACCATTTGCCACATATGAGCGCCGTGTCCGTCCAGTGAATTATTTCACATACACCCCAAATTCCCTTTTGGGGGCACTTATGCGAGATGGGTCAGGTCTACCGCCACTCGTCGACCTCCATCTCATTCCGGGCTCGCGGGCGCGAATCCGGCCTTGCGCCAGGAGCCACCGCCGTCAACGATTCCAGCATGCAACTTGGCAGGTTCACGCCCAACACCCACTGGGTGGGAACCTCGCGCACCAACGGCCCAACCTCACCCGACCAGGGCTGCCCCCCATACCTCGGAGGATCTCGTGACCTTCAAGCGCTTCTCGCCGATCAGCAGCACGTCAAGACACGCACGGCTGCTCGCCGTGGCGTCCGGCATGGTGGCCGCCGTCGCCCTGGCCGCCCCCTCGGCCGTCGCCGCTCCTGAGGCGGAGTCCAAGGCGACCGTATCGCAGCTCGCAGCCGCCAGCTCCGCCGTCCTCGCCGCTGATGTGGCGGGCACCGCCTGGTACACGGAGACGAGCACGGGCAAGATCGTCCTCACCGCTGACAGCACCGTATCGAAGGCCGAACTGGCCAAGATCAGCGATGCGCTGGCGAACTCCAAGGCGGAACTGACGGTCAAGCGCGCCGAAGGCAAGTTCACCCCACTGATCGCCGGCGGCGAGGCCATCACCACCGGTGGCAGCCGCTGTTCGCTCGGCTTCAACGTGTCGGTCAACGGCGTCGCCCACGCGCTCACTGCCGGCCACTGCACCAACATCAGCGCCAGCTGGTCCATCGGTACGCGCACCGGAACCAGCTTCCCGAACAACGACTACGGCATCATCCGCCACTCGAACCCGGCGGCGGCCGACGGCCGGGTCTACCTGTACAACGGCTCCTACCAGGACATCACGACGGCGGGCAACGCCTCCGTGGGCCAGTCCGTCCAACGCAGCGGCAGCACCACCGGGCTGCGTAGCGGCACGGTCACCGGCCTCAACGCCACAGTCAACTACGGTTCCAGCGGGATCGTGTACGGCATGATCCAGACCAACGTCTGTGCCGAGCCCGGCGACAGTGGTGGCGCGCTCTTCGCGGGCAGCACCGCTCTGGGTCTCACCTCCGGCGGCAGCGGCAACTGCCGGACCGGCGGCACGACGTTCTACCAGCCCGCCACCGAGGCGCTGAGCGCCTACGGGGCGACAATCCTGTAGCTGATGCCACCGGGTCTTCGGGCTGACGGCCGACCGGGCGCCCGAGGCCCCGCGCAACGACCCGCCCCGGCGGACCGTGCTCTCGCGCGGTCCGCCCTCGTCGTGCCGGCGAACCTCACCGTGGCATGTCACATGAGCCGCGGGCGCGTTGGCTGGATTCGCGCCCAAGGACGGGAAGCCGGCGATGGTCAGCATGAACGACCGTCCTCGGCCCTGGGCAGCACTTCGATGAACCCTGTCACCGATGGTGTGAAGGTACGCGATCCTCTGCCAGGTACCGGGGTCAAGGCCCTTCAAGAGGTACCCGTCGCCCCGGCCTCGATCGCGGGAAGGGTGTCGGAGTCGGTGTCGTAGGTGGTGAGTACCAGTACGCGGGCCCGTGCGCCACGGCGGGTCAGCTCGGCGATGACCTCCATGCCGCTGCCGACCGGCATGAGCAGATCCATCAGGACGACGTCCGGGTCCATGCGCAATGTCATCTCCACCGCCTCCGTGCCGCCGGACGCCTCTCCGAGCACGGTGAAGCCGTCCGCGGGCTCCAGTATGCCGCGCAGGCCGTCGCGCACCACCGGGGTGGTCGTCGACGAATCAGGAGGGTGATCGCCCCGGTGTTCTCAGCGTTCATGGGGCACCGACGGTACGCGTGCGGACACGGCGGTACCCAGGCCCGGTTCGGACTCCACGGTCAGCTCACCGGCCAGCCGCTCCGCGCGGGCGCGCATGCCTTTCAGGCCGAATCCGGACGCGGTGTCGGGCTCGGGCAGGGCGGTCGGGACGAAGCCGTGGCCGTCGTCGCGCACATCGAGCACGACCTCCTCGCCCATGTAGGACAGGGTCACGCCGACCCGGGTGGCCTTCGCGTGGCGTGCGGTGTTGGACAGCGCCTCCGCGGCGATGCGCAGCAGTGTCGCCTCCACCTCCTCGTGCAGCGGCTCGTCGGTGCCGGTGAGGGTGAATTCTGCGTGGACGCCGGTGCGTTCGGACCAGCGGACGACGGTCTTCTTCAACGCCTCGGGCAGGTCGTCCTCGGCCAGCGCGACGGGCGCGAGGTTGGCGACGGCGCGGCGTGCCTCGCCGAGGCTGTGGCGGGCCAGTTGCAGGGCTCGTTCGGCATGGACGCGGGCCGCGCCCTGTTCCTGGGTGTCGGTGACGACCTGGAGCTGGGTGATGACACCGGTCAGGTCCTGGGCGACGGTGTCGTGGATCTCCGCGGCCAGCCGGCGGCGCTCGTCGGCGATCCCGGCCTCCCGTGCCTGGAGCAGGAGTTGGTCGTGCAGGGCGGCGTTCTCCACCAGGGCCCGTTCCAGTGCGACGTTGGCGTGTTCCAGCTCGCGGATGGTCTCCACCCGTTTCCGTGCGCGGTCCTCCTCCTTCCCCGCGTCCTGCTGGACGGTCAGGAAGATGCCCATGTTGGCGGCGACCAGCATGCCGTAGAACACCCAGCTCACCGTGTCGTCGGACGGCAGGCCACCGATCTGTGCGCCGGCGATCGTCGCGGCGGTGGCCAGCAGGCCGAGGGGAATCCAGCGGCGGGGCACCAGCCGCTCGACGTCGAAGCACCCGACCGCCGCGTAGAAGGCGCAGAACGGGTTTATCCAGGCCAGGCCGAACGCAAGGGCGGAGCGGAGCGCGTAGTACGTGGCGCCGGTAGCGCTGGGTCCGGGCCTGCCACGTGCCACCCGGTCCCACCACAGTTGCAGGGCGAGCGCCGAGGCGGCCAGCATCCCCGTCGTCAGCCAGTCGGCGCCGTCCATGCCGATCAGGGGCGAGGTCGCCGCGGCGAGCACCAGGCTGAGGCCGAGGAGGACGGGGGGGCTGAAGCGCAGGAGTAACCGCGGCTGCGTGTGGTGCGCGGTCTGCGGCTCGTTGACCGGGGAGGATGCGTCGGGTGCCACGGGCTCAGTATCGGCCATGGCACCCGGCGCCCGTGACACCTTCGTCACTCCCAGCGGAACCAGCGCGCGGCGGCCGCGGACAGCACCAGCGTCCACAGGGCCAGCACGCCGAGGTGGATCCAGTCCGGCCAGTCGCCGGCAGTGGCCTGGTTCAGGGCCTGGGCGGCAGCGCCGAAGGGCAGCGCCTCCACGATGTCGGCCATCAGTTCGGGCATCTGCTGGATGGGCAGGTAGACACCGGCTGCGAGCATCGCGGGGAAGAACACCGAGATGCTGACCGCCTGGGCGATCTTCGTGGTGGGGGACAGTGCGGAGATCAGCGCGCCGAGCGCCAGGACGCACACCACCGCCAGCAGCAGGGTCAACAGGTAGCCCAGGACCTGGCTCGGCAGAGCGACGTCGGAGAAGACGCGTCCCACCGCCAGGGTGAGGACGGCGGAGATCAGCGAGGCGGCGGCGTGGAGTCCCACCTGGGCTCCGAGGACGGCGAGGGGGCGCACGGGGGTGGTGGACATCCGGCGCAGGATGCCGCGCTCACGGTAGCCGGTGATCACCGGGGGCATGGCCATCAGACCAGCCATGATCATCGAGAGGAGCACGGCGACGGGTACGTAGGCCTCGATGGTGGAGAGGCCGCCGATCTCCTCCTTGGGCTCCGTCATGGACGGGATGAAGCCGAGGATCAGCAGCAGCAGGGTGGGAAAGGCCATGACCCAGAACACCGAGCCGGGCTCACGGAAGAACAGGATCAGCTCGGCGCGCAGCACGGCCCGCCCGGGACGGGGCGAGGCGGTGGTGGAAGGTACCGGGGATGCGGTGGCGGCGCTCATGCGTCGGCTCCCGTCAGGTTGAGGAAGGCATCGTCGAGGGTGGAGTCGGTGACGCGCAACTGGTGGGCACTCACCCGGTTGCGGGCGAGCAGGCTGATCACCGCGTTGACGGTCTCGTCGGTACCGGCGAGGGTGACTCTTCCCTCACGATGTGTGACGGAGGCGAGGCCGGGCAGGGCGGCAAGGACGTCTTCCTCCAGCGGGCGGGAGGGGGTGAAGGAGATGACGGTGCCGCTCGCGGACTGCGCCACCAGACCGGACGGGGTGTCCAGTGCGGCGACCCGCCCCCGGTCGAAGATCGCGACCCGGTCGCACAGCCGCTGGGCCTCCTCCATGAAGTGCGTGACGAGGAGGATGGTGACGCCGCTCGCCCGGACGTCCTCGATCAGCGACCACACCTCGCGCCGCGCCGCGGGGTCCAGGCCTGTCGTCAGCTCGTCCAGGACGACGACACGGGGGTTGCCGACCAGGGCGAGCGCGATGGCCAGCCGCTGCTTCTGGCCGCCGGACAACTGCGCGAAGCGGGTGTTGAGCTTCTCCTCCAGGCCCAGGCGGGCGGCCAGGGTGCGCCAGTCGGCGGGGCGGGGGTAGCAGGCGGCGAACAGCTGGAGTGACTCGGAGACGGTGAGCTTGCCCTGGAGATCGCTCTCCTGCAGCTGCGCACCCACAATGAGGGTCGTCTTCGCCCGGTCGGCGACCGGGTCCAGCCCGCACACGCGGATCGTTCCGCTGTCCGGCACGCGCAGCCCGAGGATGGACTCGACGGTGGTGGTCTTGCCCGCGCCGTTGGGGCCGAGGACCCCGAAGATCTCGCCCTCCTCCACCGCGAGGGAGACGCCGTCCACGACGGGGCGCCCGCCGTAACTCTTGCGCAGGTCGCTCACTTCAATGAGAGTCATGTCTCCACCGTGCCCGACCGGTACGGACCGGCACATCGCCCATCACGCTCGCAGGGGGGTCAACCGATCGGTTGCCCCCCTTACACCCCCCTATCGCGGCCCCCTACAACCCTGACGTCGTCTCGGGGTTCCCTCCGCGTCGGCTGGGCTGTCCCCCGGCTGCTGGTCAGGGGGCAGGGGCGGTCCCGACGAACAGGCCACGCGGTGCGAGCGGGTGCTTGACGTACTCGACCTCGCAGCCCGCGCGGGCGAAGGCGCTCTCGTACTCCTCGCGGGTGAACAGCGTGGTGCGGTGCACGTCGGAGATGTGCGAGATACCGCTCTCCGCCGAGGCCACCAGATAGTGCACCTCCATATGGCTGACCCCGCCGTCCCTGACGGAGTGGGAGACGCGGACGTAGGTACGCCCGTCCGACTCGACGGTGTCGGTGCCCACATAGCCCTCCAGGAAGTCCTCGGGAAGCCAGAAGGGTTCGATGACGATGACGCCGCCCGGCAAGAGGTAGCGGGCGAAACTGGGGAGTGTCGCGGTGAGTTCATCGGTGTCGCCGCAGTACGCCACCCCGCTGAGGGGCGGCCCAGTCCCCAGACGGCGACACTGGAGGGCGGTAACCGCTCACCATGCTCCCTCCCCCCCGCACCGCACCGCCCAACAGGGGCACATGCGGGACGCGACTGGGCCCTTGCCGGCGCCGACCGGGCGGTCGTCCGCGATCGTTAGGGGTTGTCGGCGGCCGGTGACGCTGCGATCGTCTGGGACTGGGCCGATATTATGCGGCCGCGCGCCGGTGACGGCGCAGGCGGCGAACACCGAGGACGTTGCCCCACACCAGGGGGGACGACACCGGTCGGAAGGGACGACGAATACGATGGCGACGAGCAGTGACACCGGCGGCCTGTGGGTACGCCGCTTCCACCCCGCACCCCAGGCACCGGTCCGGCTGCTCTGTCTCCCGCACGCGGGAGGCTCCGCGAGCTACTTCCACCCGGTCTCCCAACGTCTCGCTCCGCACATCGAGACCCTGGCCGTGCAGTACCCGGGCAGGCAGGACCGCAGGAACGAACCGTGCCTGGAAACAGTGCAGGACCTGGCCGACCGAATCGTCGAGGTCCTCGGCCCGTGGCAGGACAAACCGCTCGCACTGTTCGGACACAGCCTGGGCGCCTCGGTCGCCTTCGAGGTGGCCCTGCGCATGGAAGCACAGGGCAGCCTGCCCGCCGCGCTCATCGCGTCCGGGCGGCGCGCACCGAGCGCACCCCGGGACGAACGGGTCCATCTACGCGACGACGAAGGCCTGCTGGAAGAAATCAGGCGCCTGGATGGTACCCAGTCCCAACTCCTCGAGGACGACGAGATCAAGCGCATGGTCATGCCCTCGATCCGCGCCGACTACAAAGCCGCTGAAACCTACCGCTACACGCCCGGCCCGCCCCTGTCGACACCCGTCTACGCCCTGACAGGAGACGCCGACCCCAAGGCCACCACCGACGAGGTCCGCACATGGGCCGACCACACCACCGGACCATTCGAGATGACCGTCTACCCGGGCGGCCACTTCTACCTCAACAACCACGCCCCCGCCGTGACCGACAGAATCGCCGCCTGGCTGGCACCCGCCACCACCGGACGCTATTGATCAGAAACACTTTGGATTCACTCGTCGGGGGTGCAGCGGACGTGCGGGGCTTCGAAGTAGCCGGTGACGAACTGGGGTTGACGTTGTCGTCGGTGGAAGAACCTGCGGCTCCCGGCAGCGGGTTCGGTCCGGTTCCCGGCCCGGTGGGTGTGGAGCAGGCCGCGTCGGAGGTCGGCGTCGACGAGCGCGTCCGGGTTCAGCTCCGGGTGAGTACGAGGGCGGCACATGCACCTCAGTCCTGTTCCTCGTGGCCGGCGAGCCAGGACCGGACGTCCTCGAACGGGGGTCTCCCCGTGCCACACCCGGACCGCTTCCGGACCCTGTTCGACGGCCCGCCCGTCCGGCCGCCGGAAGGCCAGTCCCCGGCGCCTGAGGTACCTGCCGGCCCCCGAACCGCCACCCCGCCGTCCACGGCCCAGGCCGACACCTTGAACAGAGCCTCAGCCCCCACCCGGCCCGGCACCCCACGAACGCCGACCCCGCCGGCAACCGCGCAGACCCCTGCTCTTCCGGCGACCAAGTCCGTGCGTCCCCCACCAGACCACTCACACACCATCAACCAGCCTGAACCTCTGCACGGTCCCGGTCTGGCGGGGGTCCCCGTGGGCGAGCGAACCGTGCCCGGGAACCGATTATCGGGCCGTCGTCGCCGTGCTGCCGGAGAAGGACCGGGAGCGGAGTCGACAGTGGTGGGCACGAGTCTTCCGATCCGCCCCGGCAGCACAGATAGCCGCCGGGCAGAGCGTGACATGGCGCGGCCGGGCCGGTGGCGGGAGGTACGAACGGGGTTTCTGGAAGAGTGAGCCGACGACGACCGCGAGTCGCGAGTCCGTCCACGCGCTCCACTGCACAGCCGACTACATCGAGCACGACCCGACAGGGAACAGGGGTCCGTGGGACTCGCGGAGGCACATGCTCGAACAGGTCGGTACTCCCCCGGCCACCGACCCTGTGAGAAGTGAGGACGAGCATGCCGCACACGACGACGCCCGACGGGGTCGGCATCGCCTATCAGGTCCAAGGCGAAGGGGCGGCTCCCCTGCTCCTGCTGGCGGGTCAGGCGAACACCCACCACTGGTGGGACTCGGTGCGCGACGACTTCCACGGCGCCCGCAGCACCATCACGTTCGACTACCGGGGTACCGGGGAGAGCGACAAGCCCGATCTGCCCTACAGCACCGAGCTGTTCGCCTTGGACGTGATCGCGGTGCTCGACGACCTCGGTGTCGAACGGGCCGATGTCTACGGGACGTCCATGGGCGGGCGCGTGGCCCAGCAGCTCGCGGCACGCCATCCGGAACGGGTACGCGCCCTGGTACTCGGGTGCACCTCACCCGGCGGCCCGCACGCCGTCGAACGCACCGACGATGTACGCAGGTCCCTGGTGCAGACCCAACCGGGTGCGGCGCGGCGGGCCCTGCTGGAGCTGATGTACACCCCGGCCTGGCCGGCGGCGAACCCCGGACCGTACCGGACGCTCGGCGACCCGGGAATGCCCGCCCACGCCCAACGGCGCCACCTGGCTGCCAGCAACCAGCACGACGCTTGGCAGCTCCTGCCGGGCATCGGCGCACCCACACTGGTCGTACACGGCTCCGATGACCTCCTCAACCCCGCCGCCAACGCTCCCCTGCTCGCGGACCGTATCCCCGGTGCCCGTCTACACATGATTCCCGGAGCGCGGCACGCCTATTTCGAGGAGTTCCGCGCCGATGCGAGTCCCCTCGTCCTGGACTTCCTCACCACGGTCCCGCGGCCGTAGGGACAGGCCTGGCGCGCGGTGGACGCGGACGTGATCTTCATGGGGTCTTCCGGCAGGCAGACGACGACGGTGTACGCGGCGACGTTCACCGCGATGGCCGGCCAGGTGAGGACAACGAGCCGCTCCCCGAGGACAGCGGGGCGACTATGGCGGCCGAGCCTTCCAGCCCGGGCAGACGGGTTCCGGCCATCCGGTACCGCCCTCTCCGGGGCGCCGAACCAGTCACCGTCCGTCTCATCCGGCGTGCCCACACCCCCACCCCACTCCGCCGCCCGCACCGCGATCGCCCTCGCGTCGGCCTCCACCCGAAGGGGACCGGCCCGCCCTCCGATCGCGCGAACGAACCGGTGCGAGGGGTTCCACCCGGGTCCGACGCCTGTTGCTCGGCAGGATCCTCTCCTACGAGCCGTGTCGCGCAACGGCCGGTGGCCGGTTCTCACCGCCTTGCCCGGTGTTCGGCGAGAGAGAGGTCAGGCGCCTTCCGCTCGCCCCCAGGATCCTTCCAGCAGACCTAGCTCGAGTGCCGTGACCACCGCGTGCGTACGGTCGCCGACGTCGAGTTTGGCGAAGACTCTCAGCAGATGCGTCTTCACGGTCGCCTCCGCGATGACCAGCCTGTGGCCGATCTCCACGTTGGACAGCCCGTCCGCCACCGCGCCCAGCACATCGAGTTCCCGTCTGGTCAGCGTCACCGGCGTCGGTCTCCGCATCCGTGCCACCAACCGCGCGGCGACACGCGGAGCCAGCACGGTCTCGCCCCGGGACGCGGAGTGGACGGCGTCCACCAACTGCTCGCGGGTGGCGTCCTTCAGCAGGTAGCCGATGGCGCCCGCCTCGACGGCGCGCTCGATCTCCGCGTCGGTCTCGTACGTGGTCAGGATCAGCACGCGGGTCCGTGCGGGCCCGGCGACGATCTCCGCGGTGGCGCTCGCCCCGTCGAGGACGGGCATCCGCAGATCCATCAGCACCACGTCGGGCTCCAGCCGTTCGACGAGAACGACGGCCGCCCGGCCGTCCTCGGCCTCGCCGACGATCTCGATGGTGGGTTCGTCCGCCAGCAGGGCGACGACCCCCGCGCGCATCACCGTGTGGTCGTCCGCCACCAGGATCCGGAGCTTCTTCTCCACTGTCGGCCCGTCTGTCATCTCAGCTCTGCCCGTCGGTGGGAATCACGGCCAGGACACGTGTACCGTCACCGACCGAACTGGTCACGGTGAGCTCGCCGCCGAGCTCGGCCAGGCGCTGGCGCATTCCGCGCAGCCCGAAGCCGTGGGAGTCCTCCGTCACGAAGCCTGCGCCGTCGTCGGTGATCTCCAGCTCGATCCCGTACGGCTGCGCGGTGAGGACCACCTCCACGGTGGAGGCCGCCGCGTGCTTCCGGATGTTGGCGAGGGACTCCTGGGTGCAGCGCAGGAGAGCGATGCGGGTCTGCTGGTCACAGGTGACGTCCGGCAGTTCGGAGGTGACGTCGGTCCCGGTGTCCTCGGTGAACCGCAGCAGGGTCCGTCGCAGGGTGTCCGACACCGAGCCGGCAGCGACACCGCTCTCCGGGGCCGAGCCGACAAGGACGCGCGCCTCGGCGAGGTTCTCGCGCGCGGTGTTCTCGATCGCGAGCAGGTGTCTACCGCTCCTGCCCGGGTCGGTCTCCAGACCGGATCTGGCCGCCTCCGCGAGCACGATGATGGACGCGAATCCCTGGGCGAGCGTGTCGTGGATCTCCCGCGCGAGACGTTCGCGCTCGTCCGCCGCTCCCTGGCGGTGGTGTGCCTCGATCAGCCGGAGCCGCGCTTCCTCCAGTTCGGCGCTCAGCCGACGGGCCCGCTCGTCGGCGTCCTCGCTGACGTGACGCACTCCCAGCCCGATGAGCACGCCTGCCGCGTACCCGATGAGCGTGAAGATCACGTTGCCGGTGAAGAACTCCCCGTCCCAGCCCTGTCGTACGACGTTGCCGGCCACGACGCCCACCGCGGCGAGACCGCTCAGGGCGATCGCGGAACGCGCGCCCGTGGTGTAGATCCAGAAGTGCGGAAGTGTCACCACGAAGAGCGCCGCGCTGCCGTCGAGCAGGTACGACATGGCTCCGAGGCCCACGACGATCACGTACAGGTAGGAGCGGGGGCGCAGGGCGGGATTGCCGGGGAACAGCCCCACCGCGCCGTACGACAGGGCGAGCACGGCCAGCAGCCCCAGCACCGGGTAGCGCGTCGAACCGGGTGCGTCGGCGACGGCGAGGGCCGGCGGAACCATGCCCAGCAGCACCCAGAAGACCGCGTTCCACCGGTGCAGCGACGGTACGGTCAACACGGTTTCGGGCTGCGGCCGTTGATTCACCGCGTCAGCCTACTTCCGCCAGGGACCCGGCGGCGGGTTTCTCCGCCCGCCCGACCCGGCCGGGGTGCCGGGCCGGCCTCCAGGCACGCTCACCGAGGAGCAACAGCACCGACGGCAGCACCATGAGCCGGATGACCACGGCGTCCAGGAGTACGGCCACGGCCAGGCAGAACCCCATCTGCTTCATCTCGGTGAGGTGCAGGGCCACGAACGCGCCGAACACGGTCACCATCACGATCGCCGCGCTGGTCACCACCTTGGCCGACCGGTTGATGCCCTCCAGCACCGCCTCACGGGCGGACATGCCGTTCTGCCTGGCTTCCTGGATCCGGCTGACCACGAACACCTGGTAGTCCATCGACAGGCCGAAGAGGATCACCACGAGGAACAGCGGAACCCTGGAAGCGATCGCCCCGAGGGAGTCGAAGGCCAGCAGTCCCTCCGCCCACGTCCCTTGGAAGACCAGGACCAGTATGCCGAGCGAGGCGCCGGCGGAGAGCAGGTTCAGTACGACGCCGATCGCGCCGATCACCGCCGAGCGGAAAGCCCACACGGTCATCAGGAAGGTCGTCAGCAGCAGGAAGCCGAGGACCAGTGGCAGCTTGGCGCTCTCGTGACTCACGTAGTCGCGGCCCCGGGCGACATCGCCGCTCACCGCCGTCTCCACGCCGGACAGTTGGCCCACGGTCGCGGGGATGTGGTCCTGGCGGAGGCGGGTGAGCGACTCGATCGCCTCGGCGGAGGGCGCGGGATGGGGGACCGAGAGTTCCAGCACGTTGATCCGGCCGTCGGCCGATGTACGGACCGTCACCTCGGGCGTATCCGATATATCCGATGTATCTGGCGTCTCGGGTGTCTCCGGGTTCTTCGGGGTCGTAGGGTTCGTCGGCCCCTTCGTGTCCTTCGGGTTCTTCGGGGCCTGTGTGAACAGGGGGTCCGCCTGTGCCCGTCGGCCGAGATCCTCCAGGGCCCGCTTCACCTGTGCCGCCTGCTCCGGCGTGGAGCGGGTGACGACCTCGTGCGTGACGAAGAGTTCGGGGAAGCTCTCGGTCAGCCGGTCATACACCCGCATGGCCGGAATATCGCGGGAGAAGGTGTCCTTGCCCGGGTCGATCAGTTTCAGGCCGAGCGCGGGCACGGCCAGACCGAGCATGACGAGGACCGACAGGCACAGGGTCAGGGCGGGGCGGGTCCGGGCCGGGCGCAGAAGAGCGGCGAACACCCGTCCCGTCTCCGGCTTCTCGGCCCGGGCCGGCTTGCCGCGCGCGGCCCGGCGGGCGGCCCGGCGGGGAGCGAGGCGGTCGGCGCGGCGGCCGATGACGACCAGCAGCGCGGGGAGCACAGTGAGCGAACTGGCCACGGCGACGGCCACGACGAGGATGGTCCCGGTCGCCAGTGAGGAGAAGATGACGTCCGTGGCCAGATACAGAGTGGCCGTGGAGACGATCACGGCGAGACCCGAGACCACGATGGCACGGCCCGCTGTCGCCGCCGCCAGCTCCACCAGAGCTTCCGGGCCGAGCCGTCCGCCCGCCCGCGCCCGTTCCTCCCGTTCGCGCTTCAGGTAGAAGAGCGTGTAGTCGACACCGACCGCCAGACCGATGAGCAGGATGAGGTTCATCCCGACCCCTGCGTCCGGTATGACGTGCGAAGCGACCATGGACAGCCCGATCGCCGCGGCGATCGAGGAGAGCGCCAGCAGCAACGGCACACCCGCCATGATCACCGAGCCGAACACGATCAGCAGGGTGATGACGGTGACGGGCAGGCTGATGCGTTCGGAGAGCGCGAGATCCTCACCACGCTGGTCGTTGACTCCCTTGCTGATGGCTGGGGATCCGGTCTCCTCCACCACCAGGTCCGGGTGGTCGGCACCCACCGCCGCCGTCTGCTCCAGGAGCGGTACGACGTTCCTCTTCCCCTCCAGCTCGGGGCCGTTCAGGACCACCGAGACCAGCAGGACCTCGCCGTCCTTCGAGCGGACGGGAGCGGCCACGCTCTCCACCTCGGGCAGGTCCCGCATCCGCGTGGTCACGTCCCGGGCCGCCGCGCCTGCCGCCGCCATGTCCAGCTCCCCCGACCTGGCCCGGATCATGATCCGCTCGGTGGGGGAACGTTCCAGGCCGCCCTCGGTCGCCGTCGCCTCGGCGCGTCCCGCCTCGCCGACCCAGAAGTCCTTGGTGGTGGCCTCGTTGGTGCCCAGCGCGATGCCGGCCACGAGGCACAGGACGACGAACGCGAACCAGCCGGCGATCGCCCGCCCGGCGTGCCGGGCGCTCCATCGGGCCATACGTACAGGTAGTTGTCTCATGCCCGAGATCCTGGCCGGAGGGGTGCGGTGCCCGACACGTCCTGCCGACTGAACCTGTTGTCCACCGACCGGTGGACACGGGGGGCGCTCCGGGTGCCGGGTCAGACGGTCGTGTTTCCCTCCGGCTGTGCGAGTAGGGACCCAAGGCGGCGCATCACGTCGGCCCGGGCGGGGTTGCGGAGGCCGGTGATCGCTCTGCCGATGGTCTGCGCGGCTTGGTCCGGGCCGTGTGGGGCGTCCGAGGAGAGGTCGTCCAGTCCGGGGTGCTTCACGCGCAGTGCGCGGAAGGGCAGTTCGGCGGGGTCGTCCGCCTCGGCGAACCGGAGTGGCAGATCGGTCGCGGCGGTCCCACTCGGCAGTGTCGCGACCTCGACGCGGTCCTGTTGGAGACGTTCGATGGTGGCGGCCGGTTCAGCGTCGAGGCCTGCAGTGCGTCCCAGGGTAGTCGTGGTCGCGTAGCGCGGAGATCTGGTTCGGGTCGACGCCCAGGGCGGCAGCACTCCGGCGCCCCGGGCTCCACACGAGAAACGGCAGGACAGCACGTGCTTTCTCAAGTGAAAGCAGAAGGTCCGACCAGCATGGCAAGGTGCTTGTGGCAGCGGTTCTCCCGAGTCCCCTCTCGCGCCGAAGCGCCCTGGCCCACGGGCCCGTTCGAGCCGCCCCGACGTGCCAGCACCCGCCTCATCGCGCGCTGATGGCACCGCGAAGGGTCCAGCGGATCAGGTCATCGACGCCGTGGCGTGCGACGAGCCCGTCGCCGGTCGCATGGAGGCCGGTGTAGACGATGCTCCACACCATGCGCTGGAGCCACTGGGCCGGGACGGTGGAGTCGAGCTCGCCGTCCCGTTGCCCTCGCTGGATCTCCGCGACAAGGATCTCGTCGACCGCACCCGCGATCGAGGCGTCGGCGGGGGAGGGGTCCTCCCCCGCCGAGGCGAACAGGAACAGCACACGGTCGCCGACGTGGACCATGGCGCTGACGATCCGGTCGATCACTTCCCGTACTGGGCCGGAGCCGGGAGCGGCCTCCACGATCGCCGCGTGGAGGGCGACCCAGGAGTCACTGGTGAGCGCCGACTGGAGGTGTTCACGGTCGGGGAAGTAGCGGTGGACGGTCGCCCGGCCGACCCCGGCCGCCGCGGCGACGCACCCCAGGCTCGCGGCGGGATCCTGCGCCCACTCACCGGCCGCCGCGTCGAGGATGGCTCGGCGCGTGCGCTGCTTCTGTGGTGACAACTCCATTGCCAGATCATAAAGCACAGTGCCATTATGAGACTATGAAGTCTCATTTTGATAGTTCATTGCCTCTTACCGTGGTGACCGGTGCGACCGGTGTGCTCGGGCGGCGTGTCGTCGATGGGCTGCTGAGCAGCGGCCGGCCGGTGCGTGCCGTGTCCCGGCGGCCCCTGCGGAGTGGTCTGCCTCCTGCCGTGGAGGTGGTGGCCGGCGATGTCCACGAGCCGTCGACCCTCGGCACCGCCTTCGAGACGGCCAGGGCACTGGTGCTCATCGCGGTGCCCGACACGGCCGTCGAGGTCATCGCGTGCGCGCGGGCGGCGGGGATCGAGCACATCGTGGTCGTATCGTCCGCCGCCGTGACCGCGGGCCACGACACCACCTACAACCTGCCCGTCGAGCGCGCGGTGCGGGCGTCCGGGCTCGACTGGTCGATCGTCCGGCCCGGCGAGTTCGCCACCAACGCCCTGCTGATCTGGGGGCCGTCCATCCGCTCCGGCCGACGGGTGGTCGAGCCGTTCCCCGACCAGACCGGCAACCCGATCCACGAGCAGGACATCGCCGACGTCATCGTCGCCGATCTGCTCGATCCCGACCGCCGCGGACGCATCGACACGATCGTCGGCCCCGATACGCTCACCAAGCGCGACCAGGTCGCCTCCATCGCCGCGGCCGTCGGAGAGGACATCGCCCTCGACGAGGTGACGCCCGAACAGGCGCTCAGCTTCTACCGCGAACAGGGCGGATTCGCCGCCGACAACGCCGACTGGCTGTACGGCCTCACCAGTTACGACGGGGTGGAGGGCGTCGCCGACGAACCCCGCGAGGCGAACCCCGATTCCGAGGACCTCTACCTCACCCTCGCCGAGGTCCTCGGCCGGCCGGGGCGCTCCTACGCGCAGTGGGCCCACGACCACGCCTGCGACTTCACCGGAACGGTCGAGTGAGCCGACCCGATGTCCGGCGGCGGCCACCGACGCGGTGACGGTGAACGCGACCGCTCCGGTCGCGAGCGGCGGCTGATCCAGGAAGCCCTCGGGGGGATCAGCCCGTCACGCCGCGTCAGTCTTCGGGGAGCCAGCCCCGCTCGCGCAGCGCCGCGACGAAGCGGCCGTGGGCATCGTCCAGGGCGGGGCGTTCCTCCGAAACCGGCTCGACGAGGGCGCCGCCGCGCACCATGGCCGCCGCGCTCGCCGCGAGGTCCTCGTGAAGCGTGCCGGTCGCGGCGAGCAGTGCGGCGCCGAAGGCCGTCTCCGGGCGCTCGACGACCCGGATCGGGCGGTCCAGGACGGTGGCCCGGATCGTCGTCCACACGGCGCTGCGGCTGCCCCCGCCGGCCGCGTGCAGGGGGCCGAGCACCGGAACGCCCAGACGCTCGACCCGGTCCAGGGCCAGGCGTTCGACGAACGCGACTCCTTCGAGTGCGGCCCGGTGGGCGTCCGCCTCGTCGCGTGGGCGGCCCAGCTCGAATCCGCGCGCCGCGCCGGAGACGAAGGGGAAGCGTTCGCCGTCGCGGCGCAGCGGGTAGCGCACGTACGAAGCGGGGCCCCGGGCCGCCGCGGCGGCGTCCAGCGCCGACAGGCGGGCCGGGTCGACGTCGGCCAGGCACTCCCCTCCGGTGTTGGACGCCCCGCCGGGGAGCCACCAGCCGTCGGGATGCCGATGGCTGTAGACCGATCCCGTCGCATCGCGGACCAGGTCGGCGGAGACCCCCTTGAGAACGTACGTGGTGCCGAGCACGCCCACGAAGCGGCCCGGCTCGACCGCCCCCGTGGCGATCTGGCCCGCGCAGCCGTCCGTCATCCCGAGGCGTACGGAGCACCCTTCGGGCAGGCCCGTGAGCTCGGCAGCCTCCGGGCCGACGACTCCGGCCTCCGTGGCGGGGGCGCGCACCGAGGGAAGCAGCGCGAGTGGGAAGTCGAAGGCGTCGAAGACCTCGTGCGCCCACTCCGAAGCACGTGCGTCGTAGCCGGACTTGAGCGCGTGGCTCCAGTCCGTGGCGACGGGACGGCCCGTCAGCTCGCGCCCGACGACGTCAGGTGTGTGCAGGACGTGGCGCAGGCCTGAGCCGTACGTCCGCAGGCACCAGACGGCTCGGCCCAGCGCCGCGGTGGGCCCCACGGACAGGCCGAGCGCGTCCCACCGGGCGCTGCCGGCCAGCTGGGCCTCGGCGTTGATGTCGACGGCCCGCCGGTCGTCGTACATCAGGGCCGGGCCGAGCGGGACGCCGCCGGCGCCGGTGGGCACGATGGTTCCGGAGGTGGCGGACACGGCCACCGCGATCACCTCGCGGCCGCCCCGGGGCAGCGCGCCCGTGGTGCGGCGCAGCGCTGACCGTACGGCGGGCCACCATGACCGGGCGTCCTGCTCGCTCGTCCCCGCGGTGGTCCGTACGGGGGGCGGCAGTTCGCCCCGAGCCTCGGCGAGTACGCGCCCCTGCCCGTCCACGCACACCACGCGGACGGACGCGGTCGCCACGTCGACGCCGATCACGGCCGGGGAGTGGGGAGTGGCGCGACGGGATGCACTGCTCATGGCGGAAAGCGTCCTTCCCCGACGGGACGGGCCTCAGGTGTCCACCGATCGGGTGGGCGGTCCATCTCGGTGGCTGCCTGTGTGTGAAATTAACATGCGTTCCATCATGACGGGAGGATCAGCCTCCTGGCGCGAGGAACAGCCTTCCGGAGGGAGGTGCGGCTTCAGGGTGCGACGGCCGCCACCGTCACCCGGGTCCGTTCGCGGAGCTTGCCGAGCAGTTCGGTGTCCGCCCCGTCGTCCACGACGAGATGGTCCAGGTCGCCGATGGGCCCCACCCGGTGCAGCGCGGTCCGGGCGAGCTTGGTGTGGTCCATGAGCATCACCTTCGTCGCCGCCGACGTGAGCATCGCCCGTTTCACCAGCACCACGTCCTGCTCCTGGTGGTAGGCCGTCCTGGCGTCGAGGGCCGAGGTGGACACCGCGACGAGGTCGACGGAGAGCGCCTCGACCGCCTCGACGCAGGGCATGCCCAGGAAGGAGTCATGGGTGCGCGAGTACTCGCCGCCCAGGGCGATCAGGCGGATGCCCTCGCACCCGGTGAAGACGTCGAGCACCCGCCGGGCGTTGGTGACCACGGTGAGGGGGGCGAGGTCGACCAGCAGGCCGGCCATGACCAGGACCGTGGTGGAATCGTCGAGCATCACCGACATTCCGGGCTCCACCAGCGCGGCGGCGGCGCGCGCGACGGCGTTCTTCTCCGCCGTATTGACGCCGAGCCGGTAGTCGAGGCTCGACTCGAACACCGTGGACGGCAGGGCGGACGCGCCGCCGCGGAAGCGTCGCAGCACCCCTTGCCGCGCGAGGTCGTCGAGGTCGCGGTGGACGGTCATCAGGCTCACGCCCGCGAGCTGGGCGAGGGCGGCGCCCGTGGCCGTGCCCTGCTCCACGACATGGTCGGCGATGAGCCGTCGCCGCTCTTCGGCGGATCTCTTGGTCATGGGGGTCAGTGTCCCGCAGGGCCCGGGCCGGGCGCGGGGGCGGGGGGCGCGACGGTGGGTACGTTGAGCGAGCGCAGCGCCGTCCTGGTGCCACGGATCTCGATCTCCGTGACGGCCCCGTTGTCCAGTCGCGGGAAGATCCGGCGGTAGTGCCCGAGGGGCAGTCCGAGCAGTTCGCACAGGGCGATGCGCAGCAGGGTGTTGTGAGCGACGACGAGCACCTTTCCCCCTTGGTGGCGGTGTGCGAGGTCGCGCAGGGAGCCGGTCGCCCGCGCCGCGGCCAGGACGACGGGTTCGGAGCCGGGGAAGGCGCCGGATTCGGCGTCCTCGCGGAACCGTCGTACGGCTTCGGGGTCCTCCTCGGCCATCTCCTCGATGGTCCTGCCCTCGCCCCATCCGAAGTCCACTTCCCGCAGCCCCTCCTGGACGTCCACCGCCAGGCCCAGCGCCGCCGCCGCGGGGCCCGCCGTCCTGCGGGCCCGGCCGAGCGGGGAGCAGGCAACCGCGTTCACGCCGTTGCGGGCGGCCCAGGATCCGAGGTCGGCTCCCTGGGCCACGCCTCTGGCTGTCAGGGCGACGTCGGTGACACCGGCGTACCGGTTCTCCGCGTGCCACTCGGTCTCGCCGTGGCGTACCAACAGGAGACGAGAGGTCATGGAGAGGGCCCTTCGAGGTCGAGGCGAGGTCGAGGCGCATCCGGTGCCGCTAGCGAGGCGGCTGCCGAAGCCGCCGCCCGTACGCGCGGGGCGCATTGCTGGTTCACGTGAGCGCTGTTAAATTTAACAGAAATTCCACAGCCCGGAGTCGGCCCGTCGCGGCCCGGCTCACGGTCCGACCTGCTCGCCACGTAACCCCACCGGCTCTCCTCGCAGAAGGAATCCGACGTCATGCGCATCCTCGCCGCAGGCGACCACTTCGTCCGTCCCTCGTTGATTCGCGCGGCAGTGAGCCAGGAGCTGGCCCGCACGGGCCGGGAGCTCCCGGAGTTCGCGGAGCTGACCCTCCCCTGGCCCCACGAACCCTTCGGTCCGGTCGCGGAGGTCCGGGAGGCGAGCGGTACGGAGGACGAGCTCGTCGAGGCGCTGGCCGGGGCCTCGGTCTGCGTGACGCAGATGGCCCCGTTCACCGAGCGGGTGTTCGCCGCGTCGCCCGCGTTGCGTCTCGTCGCCGTCTCCCGGGGAGGGCCGGTCAATGTGGACGTGGCCGCGGCCACCCGACACGGAGTCAGGGTCAGCTTCGCCCCCGGGCGCAACGCTCCGGCCGCCGCGGAATTCGCCGTGGGGCTGATGCTCGCCGCGATGCGCCGCATCACCACCGCGGACGCGGAGCTCAGGCGGGGCGTCTGGCGGGGCGATCTGTACGCGTACGAGGAGAGCGGCGGCGAGCTCGGCGGTGCCACGGTCGGGCTCGTGGGCTACGGCGCCATCGGCCGCATCGTGGCACGTGTGATGCGCGCCTTCGGGGCCCATGTGCTCGCGGCCGACCCGTACGCCGACCGTGCGGCGGTCGAGGCGGACGGGGTCGAACCGGTCGAGCTGGACGCCCTCCTGAGCCGGAGTTCGGTGGTGAGCCTGCATGCCCGCCTGACGGAGGAGACCCACCACCTGATCAACGCCCGCCGCCTCGGGCTGCTGCCGCGCGGCGCGGTCCTGGTGAATTCCGCCCGTGGTGGCCTGCTCGACCACGCACCGCTGCCGGAGCTGCTGCGCGCCGGCGCTCTCGGGGCGCTCGCCCTCGACGTGTACGACGTCGAGCCGGTCCCCGCCGACTGGGCTCTGCGCGACGTACCGAACGTGATCACCACGCCCCATCTCGCGGGCGCGACCCGGCAGACGGCGCACCGGGCGGCGGCCATCACCGCCGCCGAGGTCGGCCGCTTCCTGCGCGGGGAGGAGCTGTCCCACCTCGCGAACCATGACGTCCCTGCGGCCGGTCGGCTCTGACGGCCGCCGCCGTCGCAGTGACCCGTCGCCCGGGAACCCATCGGCTCGCATCGGCTCGTACAGGAGGCACCAGGGGTGAGCACCATCATCGGTGTGGACATCGGGACATCGGTCACCAAAGCGGTGGCATTCGACGGGACCGGCAGCGCACTGGCCTCAGCGAGCCGGCGCTCGCATCCGGACATGCTGCCGGGCGGGCGGGTCGAGCAGGACCTCGACGACGTCGTGGCCGGTGTCGGCGACGTCGTGCGCGAGGTAGCCGCCGCGGTCGGCGGGCGGCCGGACGCCGTGGCGCTCACCGGACAGGGGGACGGTCTGTGGCTGCGGGACTCCGAGGGCCGCCCGGTGCGGCCCGCCATCTCGTGGATGGACGCCCGGGCCTCGGCCCTGGTGACCCGCTGGATGACGGACGGCACGATCGGCACCGCTTACGCGCACACGGGCTCCGGAATGTTCCCCGGGTGCCACGGCCCGCTGCTGAACTGGCTCCAGGAACACGAGCCGGACTCGCTGGACCGGGCCGCCGTCGCGGGGTACTGCGTCGACGCGGTCGCCCAGCGCCTCACCGGCCGGGTGTGCCTCGACGCGTCCGATGCGACGCTGCCGTTCCTCGACCCCCGTACCCGCCGCTACGCGCCCCAGGCCCTGGCAGCCTGCGGCGTCGGGGAACGGGCGGCTCTCCTGCCTCTTCCCGCCGCTCCGGGAACGGTGCTCGCACTGGACGGTCGCGGCGCCGGACTCCTGAGGCTGCCCGAGGGGCTGCCGGTCGTGGCGGGGCCGTACGACCTGCCTGCCTGTGCGATCGGGAGCGGGGTGCGCGAGGTGGGTGACGGCGTGCTCATCCTCGGTACGACCCTCGCGAGCCAGGTGCTGACCGACCGTGTCGATCTCGACCCGCTCGCCGAACCGGCCGGCATGTGGCTGTGCACGCCCACCCCCGGCCGGTGGCTGCGCGCCATGCCCGCCATGGTGGGAACGGCGGCGCTGGAGTGGGTGCTCGCCCTCGTCGGCGCGACCACGGCGGATGTGGACGCGCTGCTGACCGACAGCCCGCCCGGAGCCCGGGGCGTCCACGCCTTCCCCTTCCTGTCCGAAGCGGGCGAACGGGCCCCGTTCGTCGAGCCGTCGGCCCAGGGCAGACTGGACGGGCTCAGCCTGGGGACGGGCCGGGAGGACGCTGTGAGGGCCGTCTGCGAGGCCATTGGCTACGCGGCCCGGCACTGCCTGGACACGGCGGGACTGAGCGGCACCCTCGCCCTGTGCGGCGGCGGCACCCGGTCGGTGATGTGGGCGCGGCTGATCGCCGACGTCCTCGGCCGGCCCGTCCGCGTTCCGCTGGAGGAGCAGGTCGGGGCGCTCGGTGTGGTGTCCGTCGCCAGGGCCTCCCTGTCCCCCGGGTACGAGGCGCCGCCGGGACGCCACCAGGTCGTCGATCCGCGTGAGGACGTACGGGCGCTGTACGAGGACGGATACGAGCGGTACCGGGCGGAGTTGGCCACGGCCCGGACCGAGTGGGGGGCTCGCGCGCGGTTACGTGGACGTCTCTGAACGGGCGGGTCCCTGTTATTTATGACATGCCCATTGACACTAATAACACGTGCGCTGTTAATTTGACGCGAAGGAGGGCTCTCCGCCTGAAGACCAGGAGATTCCAGTGAAGCAACGCTCTGGCAGATCGTTCGCCGCTGCCCTGTCCGTGATGGCGGTGATCGTCTCCGTCGCCGCTTGTACGGCGAAAGCGCCGAACAGTGCGGACGGCAGGTCACCGAAGGACGCGAAGATCGCGTTCCTGATGCCCGATATCGCCTCCACCCGGTACGAGCTGTACGACGCCCCCCTCTTCAAGGGCAAGGTGAAGGATCTCTGCGGTGGTTGCGAGGTCCTCTACCAGAACGCGGGCGGCGATGCGGTGAAGCAACAGCAGCAGGCCGACTCCGCTCTCGCGCAGGGCGCCGACGTCATCGTGATCGATCCGGTGGACTCCGCCGCGGCGGCCGGCACCGTCCGTACGGCACAGGGACGAGGGGTCCCCGTCATCGCGTACGACCGGCCGATCCCGGCGGTCGAGGCCGACTACTACGTCTCCTTCGACAACGAGAAGATCGGCTCCATGATCGGCACGTCCCTGGTGGAGCACCTCAAGGCCACTTCGGCCGAGGGCGGTCTCCTCCAGGTCAACGGATCGCCGACCGACGCGGCGGCCGGCCTGATCAAGAAGGGCATACACAGCGCGGTCGACTCCAGCGGATTCGATCTCCTCGCCGAGTACGACACCCCTGCCTGGGAACCGGGGAAGGCGCAGAGCTGGGTCAGCGGTCAGATCAGCAAGTTCCCGGGAAGGATCGCCGGAGTGGTGGCCGCCAACGACGGCACGGGCGGCGGCTCCATCGCCGCGTTCAAAGCGGCCGGGGCGACCGTGCCACCGGTGACCGGAAACGACGCCGAACTCGCCGCCGCCCAGCGGATCGTCAAGGGCGACCAGTACAACACCATCTCCAAGCCCATCAGGACCGTCGCGGAAGCCGCCGCCACCGCGGCGTACGCCTTCGCCCAGGGAAAGAAGCCCCGGGGCGACACCACGCTCTTCGGCACCCCCTCGGAACTCTTCACCCCCACCGTGGTCACCCGGGAGAACATCGCGGAGGTTCTGGTGGGCGACGGAAAGCCGCTCAAGACCGCTGAGGTGTGCACGGCGACGTACGCCGCCGGCTGTGCCGAGCTGGGCCTCACGTAGTCCAGCGGCCCGCCCGTGGTGCCCACGGCCGTCCGGTGGCCCTGGCGGATCGCCTCCCCGCCCCGCCGGGGCCACCACTCTCCCGCCCGCCCGCTCGCCTCGGAAGGTCGGTCCATGTCCGCTGACTCCTTGCCCTCCCCTCAAGAGGCGTCGGGTGGCTCGCTGCTCTCGCTGCGCGGAATCAGCAAATCCTTCGGCGCCGTCGCCGCACTCACCGATGTCGACCTCGACGTCGCCGCGGGGCAGGTCGTCGCTCTGGTCGGCGACAACGGCGCGGGGAAGTCCACCTTGGTCAAGGTCCTCTCCGGGGTGTACCGGCCGGACGCCGGAACCGTCGGTCTCGGCGCCGGGACGGTGACGATCCCCTCCCCGGCCACCGCGCAACGGCTCGGCATCGCGACCGTGTTCCAGGACCTCGCCCTGTGCGAGAACCTGAACGTGGTGGAAAACCTCTTCCTGGGACGCGAGATGCGTGGGCTGCGCCTGGACGAGGTGGGTATGGAGGTCCGCTCCCTCGCTCTGCTCGGGGAGTTGTCGGCGAAGATCCCCTCGGTACGCGTCCCGGTCGCGGCCCTGTCCGGCGGCCAGCGGCAGACGGTGGCCATCGCGCGGACCCTCCTGGGTGACCCGGAGGTGATCATCCTGGACGAGCCGACGGCCGCCCTGGGCGTGGCGCAGACGGCGGAAGTCCTCAACCTGATCGAGCGCCTGAGGGAGCGGGGCCTGGGCGTCATCATGGTCAGCCACAGCATCGCCGACGTGCGGGCCGTCGCCGACACCGTGGCCGTCCTGCGGCTCGGCCGCAACAACGGCGTCTTCGACGCGGCCGGGACGACGGCGTCGGAGCTGGTGGCGGCCATCACCGGAGCCACCGACAACGTGGTCAGCCGCCGAGCCGGCCGCGACCGGGCCACAGGCGACCGAACGGAAGCGGCGCACAAGGGGGAAGCAACATGACGGAACCGGCCGCTGTCACGGGCCCGGAGCGCTCCCCGGGCGGCCTCCTCAAGCCGACGCCCCGGCCCACCGGTGCGCGCGACCGCCTGCGGGCGCTGTCCGTTCGGCTGCGCGGCGGCGACCTCGGCCTGCTGCCCGTCCTCGCCGGGCTGGTCGTGATCTGGGTCGTGATGCAGATCCTCAACCCCATCTTCCTGTCGAGCGCGAACCTCACGAACCTCGCCCTCGAGAGCGTGCCGGTCGGCATCATCGCCCTGGGAGTCGTCTGTGTCCTGCTCGTCGGCCAGATCGATCTGTCGGTCGGCTCGATCAGCGGCCTCGGCGCTGCCGTACTGGCGGTCCTCTTCGTGGACCGAGGGCTGCCGGCCTGGCTCGCCGTCGCCGTCTCGCTGGCCCTGGCGGGTCTGATCGGCTGGTTCTACGCCCAGGTCCACAACCGGATCGGGGTGCCCAGCTTCGTCATCACCCTCGGCGGGCTCCTCGGTTTCCTCGGAGTGCAGCTGTGGATACTCGGGCCCCAAGGCTCGATCAATCTGCCCTTCGAGTCGGGCCTGGTGACCTTCGCCCAACTCCATTTCCTGCCCCCATGGTTGGCGTACACGCTGGTCGTCGCGGGCGCGGCGGTGCTGTATGCGACCGGTGCCGCCCGTGCGTCGGAGCGCCGTCGGGCAGGGCTCACCGCCGCCTCCCGGCGTCTGCTCGCCGGACGGAGTCTGGCGCTGCTGGCCGGCCTCGGCGCGGCGGTCCGGTATCTCAACCAGGACCGAGGGGTGGGCTGGATGTTCGTGTTCTTCCTCGCCCTGGTGCTTGCGCTGCACTACGTCCTGTCCCGCACCTCGTTCGGCAAGTCGATGTACGCGGTCGGAGGCAACATGGAGGCCGCCCGGCGTGCGGGGGTGAACGTGAAGGCCGTCCTCACCACCGCGTTCGTGCTGTGTGCGACGCTCGCGTGCGTCGGCGGCATCCTCTCCGCCTCGCGGCTCGCGGCGGCCAACCAGAGCAGCGGCGGCGGTGACGTCAACCTCAACGCCATCGCGGCCGCCGTCATCGGCGGCACCAGTCTGTTCGGTGGCCGGGGCAACGCGTTCGCCGCTCTGCTCGGTGTTCTGGTGATCCAGTCCATCTCCAGTGGGCTCACCCTGCTGAATCTCGACTCCGCGTACCGCTTCATGGTGACCGGCGGGGTACTGCTGCTGGCGGTGTCGTTGGATGCCGTGGCCCGGCGTTCGCGGGTCTCCCACGGCAGGGCCTGAGGTACCCGCACGTGTCCGGTGGCTCCGTGGTCTCCACCGTCCATCTCCGGGAGGTCGTGCGGGAGAAGGTACGAGCGGCCGCTCGTCCAGGGCCACACACTGCGGACCGGACGCGCGGTGCCGCACCGCTGGACGGGGGCGGTGCGCAACCCCTTCACGGTGCTGGGACGCCCTCGATGAGGTCGCGGAGCTGGGAGCGGGCTGTGATGCCCAGCTTGGGGAAGCTGCGGTAGAGGTGCGAGCCGACCGTGCGCGGGGAGAGGAAGAGCTTCTCGCCGATCTCGCGGTTGGTCAGTCCCCGGGCGGCGAGGTTGATGATCTGCCGCTGCTGCGGCGAGAGTTCGGCGAGCGCGCCGGGGGCCGTGTCCATGACACCGAGGCCGGCGGCGCGCGATTCGGCCCGGGCCCGTTCGATCCACGGGCGGGCTCCGAGGCGTACGAAGATCTCCAGGGCTTCGGTGAGCGGTGCCCGTGCCTCCGCGATGCGCCGACGGCGGCGCAGCCACTCGGCGAGGTCGAGCAGGGTCTGCGCGCGTTCGAAGGGCCAGTACGCCAGGGCCGGGTCGGCCAGGGCCGCCCGGAAGTGCTGCTCGGCGTCCTCGGGGTCGGCCAGCAGGCCGCGGGCGCGGTCGATCAGCGCGCGCAGACGGGGGGAGGCGTTGTCCGCGAGGGTGCGTGCGGAGCGTTCGACGATCGCGGCCGCTTCCTCGCGCCGCCCGCAGCGCACGGCGGTGGCGGCCAGATCCGCGAGGGCCGGGTAGGAGGCGTGGTAGTGCACGGGTGCGCCGTCGTCCGTGAAGGCCATGCGGAGTTGGTCGTACGCGGTCGCGTACGCGCCCTCCGCGGCGGCGGCGGCCCCGAGCGCACGGCGGGCGTAGACGGAGACCGAACGGCTCTCCAGCGGGTCGATCAGGGCGAGCGCGTCGCCGGCCCGGACGCGGGCCGCGGTGGTGTTCCCCTGCTGGGCGAGCACGGTGGCGTCCACGGCTGCGGCGCAGGCCACGGCGTGGTCGAGGCCCGCCGCCAGGCCGACGGCGGTGGTGCGGGCGGAGGCCTCACGTGCCTGGTCCCACCTCCCCCGTTCCGTATAGGCCCAGGCGACCGCGCCCCCGAGCCCCGCGGGCAGGGATCCCTGCGCCTCCCAGTGGTCGAAGGCCTCGTCGAAGCAGCGGACGGCGAGCGGGGTCTCGTCCAGGAGCCACGCCATGATCCCGAGGGTGATGAGCCGCTCCGGCACGGCGTTCGCCCCGGCGACCGAGCGCGGGAGCAGGGAGAGCAGTTCGGCCCGGTCGGTGCGGGGGTCCGACACGGCCTTCACCCAGCTACGCAGGTCCCCGGAGGTGGAGTCCTCGGCGAGGCGGCCCAGCAGGTCCTGGATGCGGTGGCGCTGGGTCTCCTCCCCGGAGTAGAAGCGGACCACGGCGGCCCCGGCCAGCAGGTCCAGCGCGGCCGCGGGCCGGGTGTCCGCCAGTTCCCGGGCGGCCCCGGTCAGCCGGGCGAAGACGACGGTGTGGCGCACGGTCAGCACCGCGAGCCGGCCGGCCTGCACGGCGGCGGACGCGAGCAGCGACGCGTCGTCCGTGCGGGCCCGTGCCGAGGCGGCCAGTTCCTCGACCCGGGCCAGGTCCCCGGTGAAGACGGCCGCTCCGGCGGCCTCGACGAACAGCCGGGCACTGTCCTCGCGGCGTGGTGCGAGTTCCGCCGCACGCTGGAGGGCCTCGGCCGCCGCCGCGTGGCCGCCACGACGGCGGGCCCGGTCGGCGGTCCGCTCCAACTCGGCCGACACCGCCGCGTCCGGCCCCGAGCAGGCGGCGGCCAGATGCCAGGCGCGTCGGTCCGGTTCGTGCCGCAACAGCTCGGCGAGCGCGAGGTGGGCCTCGCGCCGGGCGCTCGTGGACGCGGCGTGGTAGACGGCGGACCGGACCAGTGGGTGGCAGAACCGGAGAGCCCGGCCGGTCCGGCGGACCAGTCCGGCCTGTTCGACGGGCCACCAGGAGTCGTCCTCGGCGTCCGGCAGCCCCGCCGGGAAAGCGATCGCGGCGTCGGTGCCGTCCATGGCGGCCAGGAGGAGCAGGGCCCGCACGGTGGCGGCGGGGAGGCCGTTCAGCCGGGCGGCGAAGACCCGCTCCAGGTGGTCGGTGAGTGGCAGCGGACCTGCTGAGGCCGGGTTCGCGGCCGTGTCCGGGGCAAAGACCGCCCTGGCCAGCTCCACGAGGGCCAGTGGGTTGCCGCCCGCCTGGTCGAGGATGCGCGTCCGGGTGTGGCCGGTAGGGCTCTTCGGCTGCTGGTCCAGCAGCCGGTTCGCCTCGGCGGCGTCGAGCGGCCCCAGGGTGAGCGTCGGCAGCCGCCGGTCGAATCCCGCGAGGCGGTCGCCGCCATGGGCGCCGATCAGCATCGTGACCGGTTCGTCCTGAAGCCGTCGGGCGGCGAAGGACAGGGCGTCCAGGGAACCGCGGTCGAACCACTGGGCGTCATCCAGCACCACGAGCACCGGCTGCGCCTCGCCCAGGGCCGAGAGCAGGCTCAGCAGGGCGAGCCCGATCAGCATGGGACCGGGTGCGGTCGGCTGACCGGCTGTGCCGGGTTCGGTGCCGGGTTCGGTGCCGAAGACGGTGTGCAGGGCCGCCCGCTGCTTCTCCGGCAGCCCGTCGATCTCCGCCGTCACCGGCCGCAGCAATTGATGCAGGGCGGAGAACGCCAGGCTCGATTCCGACGCGCTGCCCTCGGCGCGCAGGACACGGGCGCCGCCGGCTTCGGCCCGCTGCGCCGTACGGTCCAGCAGGGCGCTCCTGCCCATGCCCGTGTCCCCGACCAGCAGCACCACCGGGTCGGGCGACGCCGGATGCACCGCGCGAAGGAGGCGTGCCAGCTCCGCGCTCCGGCCGACGAACGGCTCGCCCCGGCCCCGCTCCGGTGCCGCGGCCGCGCCGAGGCCGCCTGTGTGCTCGTCCACGGGGTCTCCAGGAGTGAGGGTTCGCGAAGGAAGGCCGTCGTCCCTGCCCACCCAGGCTACAAGCGACGCCTCCCGTGCCGGGCTGCGCACAGGTGCAGTCACCTGACGTATACCGCGCCCGCCGGAGCGGCTCGTACGGTTCGGGAAACCCTCCCCTTTCCCAAGGATTCCCCATGGACCACATCACGCTCGGCAAGGTCGAGATCACCCGGGTACCGGAATACTTCGGCCCCGTCGGCATGACGCCCGACACCTTCTTCCCGGAAACCCCGAAGGAGGTGTGGGAGGACGGCGCATCCTGGCTGAGCCCGCATTTCCTGGATTCCGGGACCACTATCGTGAACTCCGCGATCCAGACCTGGGTGCTGCGCAGTGAGGGCAGCACCATTCTGGTGGACACCGGTGTCGGCAACCACAAGGAGCGCCCGTACGCGCCGGTCTGGAGCCACCTCCGGACGGACTTCCTGGCGAATCTCGACCGGGCGGATGTCCGGCCCGAGGACGTGGACATCGTGATCAATACACATCTGCATATCGATCACGTCGGCTGGAACACCTATCTGGACGGGCGGGATTGGGTACCCACTTTTCCCAACGCCACCTATCTGATACCGAAGGCCGACTTCGACTTCTGGAACCCGGCCAATGGCCATACACCGCTGCTCGGCCGGGGAAATCAGAATGTCTTCGAGGACAGCGTCGCCCCGGTCCACCGGGCCGGCCTGACCCGGCTGTGGGAGAACAGCCATCAGATCGACGCCGGCCTGCGCCTGGACACCGCTCCCGGGCACACCCCGGGCTCCTCGGTGCTGTCCCTCAGCTCCGGGACGGACCGCGCGGTGTTCGTCGGAGATCTGCTGCACAGCCCGGTGCAGATCCTTCGACCTGATGACAACAGTTGCTTCTGCGAGGACCCGGCGGGCGCCCGCGCCACCCGCCGCAAGGTTCTGGGCCGGGCAGCCGACGAGAAAGCGCTCGTGATTCCCGCGCATCTGGGCGGCCACGGCGCGGTCGAAGTGGTTCGGGAGGGAGGCGCGTTCGCGATCCAGGGCTGGGCGCCCTTCGCACCGCACGCCGACGTCGCGCCCTCCGAGCAGGTCTGAAGCCCACCGTGTGTAAAGGAACCGTTGTGAACCACGACCCCGAGTCCGTCGTGCGGACCGAACAGGGCGCTGTCCGAGGCGTGCGACAGGCCGACGGCACCGCCTTCCTCAACATCCCCTACGCCGCTCCGCCCATCGGCGCCGGCCGGTTCGCGCCGCCCCGGCCGCACGATCGCTGGGACGGTGTGCGCGATGCCACCGTTCCGGGGCCCAACGCGCCGCAGTCCGGGCGCGAACTCGGCGGTATCGACATGTCCCCCTACTTCGGGACAGGTTGGAGTCGCGGCGAGGACTATCTCACCGTCAACGTCTTCCGGCCCGACGCCACGGGCGGTGACCTGCCCGTCATGGTGTTCGTCCACGGGGGCGGATTCGTCGCCGGATCGACGCGGTCCGCGTTGTACGACGGCTCCGCCTTCGCGCGTGACGGCGTCGTCCTCGTCACCCTCAACTACCGGCTCGGCATCGCCGGGTTCCTCGATCTGCCCGGTGCGCCGGCCAACCGGGGCCTGCTCGACGTCGTCGCCGCGCTGCGCTGGGTACGGGACAACATCGCCGCGTTCGGCGGTGATCCGCACAACGTCACCCTCTTCGGTCAGTCGGCGGGAGCGACGATCGTCGGCGGCGTCCTCGCCACTCCCGACGCCACGGGCCTCTTCCGCAGGGCCATCGTCCAGAGCGGCAGCGGACTGGGGGCGTTCACCACCGAGCAGGCCGCCCGCGTCACCCGGGCGGCGGCCGGGACCCTGGGCATCGAGCCCCGTGCCGACGCGTTCGCGGACGTCTCCGACAACCGGCTGGTCGAGGCCGCCTCCCGGCTCCCGGGCATCGACCTGCGGACCGCAACGCACCACGACCCGCTGATCGGGCTCAGCCCCTTCAGCCTGGTCCTCGGCATACAGCCCGCCGTGTCCGTCGCCGCCGGGCTCGGCGCCGACGTCGATCTGCTCATCGGGACCAACGCCGAGGAGGGGCGTCTGTACGTGGTTCCCGCGGGCGCGTACGACACCTCGACGGCCGGGGACGTCGATGACGCCGCGGCGCGCTCGCACCCCGATCCGGCACGACTCGTCGCCGCCTACCGCGCGACGCGGCCCGAGGCGTCCTTCGGCGCGCTGCGCTCCGCCGTCATGGGCGACGCCCTGTTCGGCGCGGGCACCTGGGCTCTCGCCGGGGCGCACTCGACGCATTCCCGATCCGCGACCCACGCCTACGAGTTCACCTGGCGCTCCCACGCCCTGGACGGGCAGCTCGGCGCGAGCCATGCGGTCGAGCTGCCGTTCGTCTTCGACCTCGCCCACCTGTCCCGGCTGCACGGACCCACAGCGCTGCTCGGCCCGGACGCGCCCCCGACCGATCTGGCCGCCCGTATGCACGCGGCCTGGATCCGGTTCGCCAGGACCGGCGACCCGGGCTGGGAGCCGTACGACAACGAGCGCAGGGCCACCATGCTCATCGACGCCGAGTGGTGCCAGGTCGACGACCCCCGCGGTGGGGAACGACGGGCCTGGAGCTGACTGTTCGCGGGGCGGCTCACCGGCAGCCGAAGGACATCCGCGTACCCCCGGGCGTCATGCGCGTACGTACTCGGCCCGCCAGTGTTCGTGCAGCGCCGTCAGTTCCGCTTCCATCGCCGGTGCCTCGGTGTCCAGCAGCCGGACCTGGGCCCCGGGGCCCGCCACGTCCGTCCGGTAGGGGTGGGGCGGTCCGGGTGGGCGGGCGCCGAGGGCGGTGACGGAGCCGATGATCCGGTTCGGGCCGAGGATGCCGGGAAGTTCGCGCGCCTCCGGGTCGGTCAGGTCGAGATCCTCGACCAGCAGTTCCCGGCCGTCGTACACGGCTCGGGTCCTGGCCCGGATGCGGCCGCCGCGCTCACCGGAGCGGCCCAGAACGAGGGTGTCGCGCAGAAGCATCCGGGCGCCGGGCGCGAGGGTCACCTCCATCGTGCGGTCGACCCACGCCCCGTGCGCGACGACGAACGGCTTCCCGTCCCAGTCCAGTCGGCCTCCTGCCGCGATGTCGACCCTGGCCCGCCACGCCGATCTGCCTCCCCGGTGGTCGTACGCCACCAGACCGGAGGGTTCGACCAGCTCCAGGCGGACCCCCGGGCCGACCGAGACGTGCAGCCGGAGGCCGTCGCCGGCCAGCAGCCCCGCCCGGGTGCCGACGAGGGCGATCCGCAGGCGGTCCGCGCACGGCAGCAGAGGGCGAGGGGCGAGGAACGCCCCGGGAGACAGCGCCTCCTCCCTCACGCCCAGGACGGCCCCGAGCGCCCCGAGGGCGACCGGCCGCAGGGGGCGCGGGTGGAGGCGCGATAGGTTGCCCGCCATGGCTGAACTCGACAGCGTCACCTGGCCGCCTGCCCCGATCAGGACGCGACGGCTCGTGCTCCGTGAGTCCGGGGCGCGGGACCGTGCGGCGTTCATCGAGCTGTTCGCGTCGCCGGAGGTGGGCGTCCACATCGGTGGCCCCCGGCCGCGCGACACTCTCAAACGCTCCGTCCCCGAGGTGCCGGGGCGGCGGTGGGGCCTCTTCGTGGTGGAGCTCGACGGAGCGATGATCGGCACGATCACCCTCGACCGTCGGGCCGCGGAGCGCCCGGACCACCTCCGTCCGGATGCCGGGGAGACCGAGCTCGGCTACCTGCTACTGCCGGAAGCCTGGGGCTTCGGGTACGCCGCCGAGGCGTGCTCCGCCGCGCTCGGCTGGTTCGCCGCCGCGCGTCCCGGCGAACCGGTGGTGCTCCGCACCCGGATCGCCAACAGCCCCTCGATGCGCCTCGCTCGGAAGCTGGGGTTCACCGAGGTGACACGGTATGAGGAGTACGGCGCCGAGCAGTGGTCGGGCGTGTGGAGAGCGGTCACACCGTCCGGCTGATCCAGCGGCCGCACATCCTCGCGAGTAAGCCGGATCAGGGTGGTCGGCTGTTACACAACGATCATTGAGTGCATCCGAACGGCCTCGGCATACTTCAGGAATCCGGGGCCCAACGCGTATCCGAACGCGCCCCGTGCGGCCGGGCCTTCGCCCGCCCGAACCACTCCTGAGCAGGGGCCATCTTGCAAAAAAGATCAACGAGGGCGTACGCGCTCGTAGCCGCGGCCTCGGTCGCCCTGACGGCGGGCATGACCGGTCCGGCGTCGGGGAAGACCGGCGCCCCGGACACGGCATCCCCGGTCACCTCCAAAGCCTTCAAGGCAGACGGCCGGACCACCACCGTCACCCTGATCACCGGTGACCGGGTCCTCGTGGACGCCAAGGGCCGGGTCGGTGGCATCCAGCGGGCCAAGGGCCGGGAGGACATCCCCTTCTTCACCGAGATCCACGACGGCCGCACCCATGTGGTGCCCCGTGACGCCCGGCAGCTGATCGCCGACGGCAGGCTGGACCGACGGCTGTTCGACATCACCGCACTCGCCAAGCCGGAGAGCCTCAAGTCCCACCGGGCCGGACTCAAGGTGATCGTCGGTTACCGGGGAGCGGCGGCCGGCTCCGCCCGTGCCGAGGTGCGGTCCGCGGACGGCACCACCGTCCGACGGACCCTGTCGGCCCTCGACGCCGATGCCGTCACCAGCGTCGCGGCCACCGCCGACAAGGGCGCGCTGTGGGACGCCCTGACGCGTCAGCGGGACGATGGTTCGGCGGCCACCACGTCCGGCATCGCGCAGATCTGGCTCGACGGTGTACGCAAGGCGTCGCTCGACCGCAGCACCGGCCGGATAGGCGCCCCGGCGGCCTGGGCCAAGTCGCTCGACGGTACCGGTGTGAAGATCGCGATCGTGGACACGGGCATCGACGCCACCCATCCGGACCTGGCGGGCCGGGTCGCCGCGGAGCGCAACTTCAGCGCCTCCCCGGACGCTCAGGACCGTGACGGGCACGGCACGCATGTGGCCTCCACCGCGGCCGGCACGGGAGCGAAGGACGCCCGGTTCAAGGGCGTCGCCCCCGGAGCCCGGCTGATCAACGCCAAGGTGCTGGACGACCAGGGCTCCGGTGACGACTCCAGCATCATCGCCGGGGTCGACTGGGCCGTAGCCCAGGGCGCCGACGTCATCAACATGAGCCTGGGCGGCATCGACACGCCCGGAATCGACCCGTTGGAAGCCCAGGTCAACAAGGTCTCCACCGAGAAGGGCGTCCTGTTCGCGATAGCCGCGGGCAACAGCGGGCCCGGCCAGGGCACGATCGGATCGCCGGGCAGCGCCGACGCGGCCCTGACCGTCGGCGCCGTCGACGACAACGACCTGATCGCCGACTTCTCCAGCGCCGGCCCCCGTACCGGTGACAAGGCCGTCAAGCCCGACATCACGGCGCCGGGCGTGTCGATCACCGCGGCCGCCGCGGCGGGCGTAACGGGGCAGAACCCGCCCGGGTACCACAGCCTGAACGGCACGTCGATGGCGACTCCGCACGTCGCGGGGGCCGCGGCGATCCTCAAGCAGAAGAACCCCTCCTGGACGGGCGCACAGATCAAGGCCGCCCTGACGGGCTCGGCCAAGGACGGCTCCCACTCGGTCTTCCAGCAGGGCGCGGGCCGGCTCACCGTCGACAAGGCGATCGACCAGACGGTCGTCGCCGAGCCGGTCTCCGTGAACCTGGGCACCCAGGCCTGGCCCCACACCGACGACACCCCCGTCACCAAACAGGTGACGTACCGCAACAACGGCAGCGCCGACGTGACGCTGGACCTGTCGCTGTCCGCGCCCACCGGTGGGGACGGACAGCCCGCCCCGGCCGGGTTCTTCAGCCTCGGGGCCCAGCGGGTCACGGTCCCGGCGGGCGGCACCGCAGCCGTGGACCTGACAGCCGACACCCGCCTCGGCGGTACGGTCGAGGGTTCCTACGCGGCCACGGTCGTGGCGTCCGGCGGCGGCCAGAGCGTGCGCACGGCGGCGGCGGTGGAGCGGGAGGCCGAGTCGTACGAGGTCACCTTCAACGGCACCGGACGCGACGGTGCGCGCAGCACCGGCTGGCAGGCGGACCTGAAGGGGTACGACGGCGAGGCCTCGGGCCGGCGGTTCTTCCCCGACCTGTCGTCCGGTTCGGTCACCGTCCGGCTGCCGCGCGGCACCTACAACCTGTCGGCCGACATGCTGGTCGACCCCGCGGCTCCGGGCAAGGGCGCCGACCTCATCAACAACCCCCGGTTCTCGGTGACCGGCCCGACCACGGTCGACCTCGACGCCCGGACCACCCGGCCGGTGTCGTTCAAGGTGCCGGACGCGACGGCCAAGCCGACGCGCGCGGGGATGATGTACAGCCTCAACACGCCCGACGTCGGCATCACGTTGTGGAGCGACTTCACGAGTTTCGACAACGTGCGTACCGCGTACCAGGGCTCTCCGGTGACCGGCGACTCCTCCCTCTACCAGCAGTGGTCGGCCCACTGGAAGCAGGGCGCGACCGAGTACAACGCGCTGGCCGGGAGCTTGGTCCCCAAGCTGGCCACCGGTTACAACAAGACCTACACGAACAAGAACATGGCCCTGGTGAAGGTGGGGATCGGGTCCTCCGTGCCCGGCCTCGACGGCATCGTCAAGGCGTACGGCGAACTGGCGAACGGGGGTGTCGACCCGGCCTTCACCGCCCATCCGCTGCCGGGAACCCGGAAGGTGTACCTGTCCACGGACGACGACGCCGTCTGGAACATCTCGGCGGGTGTGCTGAGTCCGAAGGACGCGGCGGGCAACCGGCAGATCGAAGGGGCCTACTCCCTCGACCGGACACGCCGGTTCGAGCCGGGGACGACGCACACCGAGAACTTCCACGTCGGGGTGATGGGGCCGCAGCTGAACGCGGGCGACGGGATCGTACGCGACGGCGACAACATCTACGGCTCGCTGGCGCTGGTCAGCGACGGGCCGGGCCACCCCGGGTTCGCCCGGTACGCGAGTGCGAGCACCACGATCCACCGCGACGGCGTGCTGTACGCGAAGGAGGACGCGGCCATCGACGAACGGTTCTTCGCACTGCCTCCGGAGTCGGCCACGTACAAGGTGTCGACCACGGTCAACCGCAACCCGGCGGTCTACCGTGCCGGGAACCGGATCGACGCCTCGTGGACCTTCACCTCGGCCCGCACCAAAACCCCTGCGACGCTGCCGGTCTCCACGGTCCGTTTCCTGCCGCAGCTCGCGCTGGACTCCACCGTTCCGGCGGGCGCCAAGCAGACGTTCCCCGTCGTGGTGCAGGGAGCGGCGGCCGGAGCCGGTCTGAAGTCGCTTCGGGTGACGGTGTCGTACGACAACGAGAAGTGGCTGCCCGCCAAGGTCACCGCGGGCAAGGTCACCGTGAACGCCCCGGAGAAGGGCAAGGCGATCTCGTTGAAGGCGGTCGTCACCGACACGAGCGACAACGAGTCCACGGTCACGATCCACAACGCCTTCTTCGGCAGGTAAGGATCCGCCGAGCGGAACAACGCCCGGGGTGACGCCGGGCAAGGCGGCCCGTCGGAACCCGAGTTCCGGCGGGCCGCTGTCGTGCCGTCGACGTCGCGGTCGGTGCCGACGGCCCCTTCCCGTCCCCCCGGCGCGCTCAGCGTGCCGGAGCCGGGACCGGGCGGAGGGAGCAGTCGGCAGGGGCGAGGCGACCGTCCCGTCCGACCAGAGCGACGGACAGGGCGCCCTGCGCGTGCGCGGCGAAGGCTGCCGTGCAGACGAGTTGGTCACGGGCGGGAGCGGTCAGCCGCCTCACCCGCAGGTCCAGCCTGACCTCGACGGTGGAGCCGCCCGTCACGACCCGGTCCGCGGCGGAGGCTTCACGGGGCAGCGAGGGGGCGTTGCGGAGCCCGGCCCGCCGTTCGGCCTTGTTCGGCCCGTCGAGCAGGGTGGTGATGGCCGTCAGGGGCGACAGTGCCTCGCTCATCTCCTCGCTCTCCGAGGGCGAACTCCCGGGGCGGTCCTGCCAGGGGACGTCGACGGTCCGTGGCACGGGCAGCAGTTCGTCGTCGGGAGAGAGGAAGAACAACAGCAACCGTGCGTCACTCGGTGGCAACAGGTCGCCGACCGGCGGTCTTCCGGCCGCGACCACGCCCGTCTCCTGGATACCGCAGCCGGAGAGCGTCACCCCGGCGAGCACCAGCAGCAGGGCCGCCCGGACCGTGCGGAACGTCTGTTTCCTCATGCGGTGGCCTCCGTGCGGTCAGGGCTGGTTCCCGGTACTGGGCCGTGCGAGGCCTCCGGATCGTCCGGCGTACCGCGCCCTGAGGCGGGCCCGTGGAAGGGGAGTTCCACCGTGAACAGCGCGCCCCCGCCCGGTGCGTTCTCCGCGCGGATCGTGCCGCCGTGGAGCCGCACGTTCTCCTGGGTGATCGCGAGTCCGAGGCCGCTGCCCGATGAGCGGGAACGTGCGGCATCCGCCTTGTAGAAGCGGTCGAAGATGTCTGGCAACGCGCGAGGGTCGATACCGGGGCCGCTGTCGCGCACCTCGGTGATCAGAGCGTCCGCACGGGACGACAGCCGGACGGTGACCGGTTCGGCTCCGTGGTGCAGGGCGTTGCCGACGAGGTTGGCCACGATGATGTCGAAGCGGCGCGGGTCGAGGCGGATACGGACGCCCTCGGGCAGCTCCGTGCGGACCCGGTCCTGCCACTGCCTGCTGGACAGGGTTCTGCGTACGGTCTCCGCCGCGTCCACCTCGTCGGTGTTGAGTCCGGCCACGCGGGCGTCGAAGCGGGATATCTCCATCAGGTCCTCCACCAGCACGGCCAGTTTGCCGGTCTCGGCGCTGATCAGGCGCACCGCCCGGGCGGTGTCCGGGTCGAGCGTCCCGGCGTCCTCGTCCAGCACGTCCGTGACGGCGAGCATCCCCGCGAGGGGGGTGCGCAGTTCGTGGGAGACGTCCGAGGCGAAGCGCCGGGCCCGCGCCCCGGCGTCCCGGAGTTCCTGTACGGAGTGTTCGAGGCGGGCCGCCGAGCTGTTGAACGTCCTGGCGAGGTCGGCCATTTCGTCCCTGCCGCGTACGGTGATCCGCGTGTCGAGCCGCCCACCGCCCATGGAGTGCGCGGCACGCCGCAGTTCGCGGACGGGGCGCAGCACGCTGCGGGCCGCGAACAGGGCGGGCACCAAGGCCACGGCCAGTCCCGGCAGCGCACCGTCGCGGGCGGCGGTCACCAGTGCCTCGATGTCCGCCTCCTCGTTCGCCATCGGCATCACGGCGAAGAGGACCAGACCGCTGGGGACCGTGCCACCGCCCGCGACGACCCGGGTCATCACCGGCATCCCGATCGTCAGATACGCGTTCCCGTCCTTGACGACCCGCTGGAAGCTGCCGTGCGGCGAGGTCCGCGCGGCGCGGCGCAGCTCCCCGGTCAGCACACCGGAGACGGGCCGGTCGCCCGAGGAGACGCGCACCGAGCCGTACTCGGCGAACACGATCCACGGATGCGGTTTGGAGCGGGCCGCGATGTTGTACAGATCCCACCGGACCGATTCCAGGTCCAGGGGCAGGCCGGGGACGAACCGCTCGACCTCCTCGCGGAAGGAGGCGACGGCCGTGTCCTGTGCGCGTTCGAGGACGGCGCTGCGCGCCTCCCGGTAGGTCAACGCGGCCGTCGTGACCGCGCTGACCACGGCCACCAGAAGGAAGGCGAGCACCAGCCGGGTGCGTACCCCGAACGCGGCGGCCGCTCCGGGTATCTTCACAACGGGCCGAAGCGGTAGCCGAATCCCCGCAGGGTCTGAATGTACCGAGGGCTGTCGGACAGGTCTTCGATCTTGATGCGGAGTCGGCGCACGCAGGCGTCCACCAGGCGCACATCGCTGTGGTAGCTGTGGTCCCAGACCTCTTCCAGGAGCCGCTGTCGGCTGAAGACCTTTGCCGGTGCCGCGGACAGGAACAGCAGCAGCTTCAGCTCGGAAGGCGCGAGGGCGACCGGCCGGCCCGACTTCAGGACGGTGTGACCGGCCCGGTCGATGTCCAGGTCGCCGTGGTATTCGACGGCGGGCCGCACACCGACCGGGGCTTCGATGCGGCGCAGCACGGCACGGATGCGGGCCTCGATGACCTCGGTACGGGCGGGCTTGACGACGTAGTCGTCCGCACCGGCCTCCAGGCCGACGACGATGTCCACGTCATCGCCGCGCGCGGTGAGCATGATGATCGGCAACTGGCTGTTCGCGCGTACGCGGCGGCACACCTCGACGCCGTCCATCACGGGCAGCATCAGATCGAGCAGCAGGAGGTCGGGGCGGAACGCTTCCAGTGCCTCCAGGCCGGCCTCGCCGGTCGCGGTGGCGAGGACCTCGTGCCCGCGCCGGCGCAGCCCCATCTCGACCCCGTCGCGTACGGACGGATCATCTTCGACAAGGACGACGCGTGACATGCCGGTTTCTCCAGGTCCTGGGACAGGAAAGATCGCGAGAGGGGCTATCGGTGAGCGAGTGGCAGGAACGGCCCCGGAAAGGCCTCGGGTTCACGTGGCGGGGCGGGTGTGCACGCTGACCGCGTAGCCGCCCCCTTCGTCGTACGGGTCGCCGCTCCAGGTCGCGTAGCGCTGCCGCAAGGTCAGTCCGGCCCGGGCGCACCACTGGTCGAACTCGGCGAGGGTCACCGGCGCTTCGTCGAGCGGCAGGTGTGCCGCGTCCAGTCCCATGCCGGTGACCAGCAGACCAGCGGGGCGCAGGGCGGCGGCCAGGTGCCCGACGACGGTCGCTCCGGTGCCGGGGGCGAGCAGGGGGATGACGTTTCCGGCGGCGAGCACCAGGTCGAAGTCCGGTCCCAGGCCGAGGGTGTCCAGCCGGGCCAGGTCACCGAGGAGCCAGTCCTGCGTGGGTGCTTCGCGTCGTGCGACGGCGAGCATCGAGGAGTCGACGTCCACTCCGGTGCAGTGGTGGCCCAGTTCGGCAAGGCGGATCGCGATCCGCCCGGTGCCGCAGCCCGCGTCGAGCACCCGGGCGGCCGGTTGCAGCAACGCGGCGCAGAAGGAGGCCTCGCCATGGATGTCGTGGCCCGACTCGGCAAGCCGTGCGAACCGCTGGGCGTACTCCTCCCCAGCCTGTCCACCGGTCAGTTCCGCCCAACGGTCGCGTTGCCCAGTCATGTTCAGCTTGCCTTCCGGTCAGCCCCCAGCGGGAGCATAAACGAGCCTGTCACACGGAGTCCGGTTCGGGTGGCTCCGGGACGGCCCGGAACGCCGGTTCGGTAAGGTCGCCGCTATGAGTGATCGCTGCGGACCCAGGGCCCTCTCGCCGGTACTGCTCGGTGTGGGGGGCGAATGGTCTCCTGTCACCGCGGGCGAATCGGGTGCTTCCGTCTTCCGCCGTGCGGACGCCACCCGGTACGCCAAGTGTGTGCCCGTCGCGGATACGGCCGGTCTGGAGGCCGAACGCGACCGGATCGCCTGGCTGAGCGGTCAGGGCATACCGGGTCCCCGGGTCCTTGACTGGTACGCCGGTGACGCGGGCGCCTGCCTGGTCACCGGTGCCGTCCCCGGCGTACCCGCCGATCAGGTGGGCGCGGAGGATCTTCGCGCTTCCTGGGGACGCATCGCGGACGCGGTCCGTCGGCTGCACGAGGTACCCGTGTCCTCGTGCCCGTTCCGCCGGGGGCTGGATTCCGTGGTCGCCGTCGCACGCGACGTCGTGAACCGTGGCGCCGTGAATCCGGAGTTCCTCCCCGTGGAGCAGCAACGCGTGCCCCCCGCTGAGCTGCTGGCCGGCCTCACCGGGGAGATCCCTCGGCGACGGGATCAGGCGGCCTCCGACACCGTCGTCTGCCACGGGGATCTATGTCTGCCCAACATCATCCTCGATCCGGAGACCCTGGAGGTGTCGGGCTTCATCGACCTGGGCCGCCTCGGAGCCGCCGACCGTCACACCGACCTGGCGCTGCTGCTCGCCAATGCGCGCGAGACATGGGTGGACGAGGAGCGGGCGCAGGTGGCGGACGCGGCGTTCGCCGAGAGGTACGGCACCGCCCCGGATCATGAGCGCCTGCGCTTCTACCTCCATCTCGACCCGCTCACCTGGGGCTAGGTTCTTTCGTTTGGACCAGGCCGGGTCCGGGAGCCGGGTCCGGTGCGGGCGGCTGCACGGTGGAGGGGGAGTCACCGCGGAGCGTCGGGACGGGCACACGGCCGCGTGCCCGTCCCGACCGGGCGCGTGCCGACAAGGCGTACGCCTCCTGCGGGAACCGCGCCTGGCTGCGCCGTCGCGCTCTGATCCGGCCGACCAGCGCGAGCGCCATGCGATGGAATGCGGCGTCAATCGCCTCAAGCGCCACCGGGCTGCCGCCACGAGATACGACGGACATGCCTCCGATACGAGCCGACCGTACTGCTCGTAGTCCTCAATGAGTGGCTGTGACCAGCAATTTCGTGACGGACTCTAGTGGTGGAAGGTAGTGGTCGTCTCCAAGGCCGCCCGGTCGGTCGCGACCCGATTCACGGGCGCGGTCTCGTCTGCGTAGCCGAAGGAGATCCCCACGAGCAGCTTCCCTTCGTCTACCCGGAGTTCGTCGCGGACGGTGTCGGCGTAGAAGCTGAGCAGGCCCTGCGGGCAACTGGCCACGCCGTACGCGGTCATGGCCAGCAGCAGCGTCTGCAGGTAGGCGCCGGCGTCAGCGGCCAGTCGCGGCCCGCCGTCGCCGGTGACGAACAGAAACGCGGCGTGGGGCGCTCCGTAGAAGCCCATGCTCTCCGTGTCGTAGGCCGCGCGGGCCGGGTGGTCGTCGGGGCCGATGCCCAGCGCTCCGTACAGACCGGCGCCGAAGGCGGCACGCCGTTCCTGGTGGACGGGGGCGTACATGTCCTCGGAGTACGGGTAGTCGGCCGTGACGCGTCGCTCGGTGTGGGCCGCCCGCAGGGCATCGGCCAGACGGTCTCGCGGCGCGCCGCCGACAATCTCGACCCGCCACGGCTGGGCGTTGGAGTTGGACGGCGCGGCGCCCGCGAGGGAGAAGACCGCGCGCTGAACGTCCTCGGGCACCGGGTCGGGTCGGAACGCGCGGGTCGCGCGGCGCCCGCGAATCAGCTGCTCGGCGCACTCCCACGATCGTGTCCCGCACATCTGCGTCCCGTCGGCAGGTGTCTGGCTCGTGCGCATCCGGGTGAAGACCGGCCCGCTCATAGAACTCTCCTCAGGATCACTTAAGTAAACGTAGCCGTTTACCTGAAACAGCATAACCAGCTACCCCCTCTCAAGTAAACGAGAACGTATACTTACGTCATGACCACGGTGACGACGGCATCTCGACGGCAGGGTCGCGGAGGGCGGGAGCGCATCCTGGCCGCCGCGGCCGGACTGTTCGCGGTCCAGGGGATCAACGCGACCAGCATGGAGCAGATCGCGGAGCAGGCGCCGGTGTCCAAACGCACGCTCTACGTACACTTCCGAACCAAGGACGAGCTTGTCCTCGCCCACCTGAAGGACCTCGCCTCGACGGGGCGCACCCTGGAGGGTGCGCTGGTACGCGAGGAGGTCCCCGCCAGGGAGAGAATCCTCGCGCTGTTCGATCCGCCCCCGGCGGGCACGGATCCCGTGCGCGGATGCCCGTTCATCGACGCCGCCGTGGAGTTCCCCGACCCGCGGAACGCGGTCCACTCCTACGCCCGCGAACAGAAACTGCTGATGGTGCGATTGGTGGCGAACCTGGTTGCGGAACTTGGCTGCCGTCGGCCCGCCGTCCTCGCCGAGCAGCTCGTGACCCTCGCGGACGGCGCCGCCAGCCGCGCCATGGTGCTGGGCGAGGCGGACTACGGCCGGCACGCGCGGACGGCGGCGGAGATCCTCCTGGACAACGCGCTGCCGACCACGGACTGACAGGCCGCGCCGAGTTACCGGTATACCGAGGCCAGTGGTGAAGACCCCGTCGTTCGACCGGGCGAATTCGAGGGGGCATCGCAACACGTGGCTGGTCAGGGCGTCACCGGCACCACGGGCGAACATGATCGCCCGGGCCGTGGGAAGCTCGCCCCGCACGCCGTGGCGCCCACTTCCCCAACGAGAGCCGCGCCCTGCTGCCGCTCTCGGCGGGGCTCGAGACGGCGGTGGACCGACCGGCCGCGTGGCCGCCCGGGGTGACACTGCTGGATTTCGTGACGCGGTCCAGCCGGAGCGGCGCGTTGCCACCCGCGGCTCCGGCCATCCTCGACCTGACCCGGATGACGTCCACCGACCCGCGCTGCGGGCCATCCGACTCCAGGCCCACGACGATGCCCTGCCGGCCCTCGCGGAACCCTTCGCCCGGCGATCCGGCGGCAGCGCCGACCCGCTGGGGACGAAGGTGCACGCGGCAAGGCTCAACCGCGAGCGGCGGCGGAGGAATTCGCCCAGCGGCACGCGGACGATCCCGAGGCGTCGGGCGCCGAGATCACGACCTGCGTCCTGGCCGCCCTGCGAGCCGCCTCCCAGGGCTGCCGTACTGACCGGCATCCGGGCCCGGGACAGGCCCTTCGTACGATCAGACAGCCACGGACGACAACATACGGAGGGCACCATGGGCGGCCAGGTCACCGCGGTGAGCCGCAACGAGCGGTACGCGTTCAGTAAACCCACCCACCCGTTCATCACCTTGCTCGCCGGGCTCGGCGTGGAGGGCGACGTGCATGCGGGAAAGACGATTCGCCACCAGTTCCGCATGACGTACGAACCGGACCTGCCCAACCTGCGCCAGGTCCACCTGATGCACGAGGAACTCTTCGAGGAGCTCGCGCTCAAGGGCTTCGACGTGTCGGCGGGCCGACTCGGCGAGAACATCACGACCGCGGGAGTGGACCTCCTCGGCCTTCCCACCGGAACCCTGCTGCGCCTCGGCATGGAAGCGGTGCTCGAGGTGACCGGGCTGCGCAATCCATGCGCGAAGATCAACGACTTCCGCAGCGGGCTGCTGGGCGAGGTCTTCGCCCTGGATCCCGTGTCGGGTGAGTTCACCTTCAAGGCGGGCGTCATGGCCGTGGTCCGTGCCGGTGGGACGGTCCGGGCCGGCGACACCGTCGAGATCGAGCTGCCGCCCCTCCCCCACCGGGCCCTGGAACGCGTCTAGACGGCCCGCCCCGGGAACGCGGAGCTACCCGGCCGCGGCAGCCCGGCCGCCGGATCCTGCCGCGGACGTGGCACCGTCGGGGCCGAGAAGCCGACACCGGGGCCACATCACGGGCCTCCCCCTCAGCCCTGCTGCTCCAAGGAGTCCGCGAACGCGCGCAGCGCGTCGGCCAGATCCTTCTTCGTGGGCAGCTCGTCGACCTTCTTCTCCAGGTCGTCGATCCGCTGGGCGACCTCCGCGAGGTCGACCGGATCCGTCGGCGAAGGACTGGGCCCACCGGTGGGATCCGGCCCGCTCGGGTGGGCGCTGGGCTCGGGGCCTCCGGAGGACCCGGAACCGCCTACGCTCCCGCCACCGTCCGACCCGCCGGAACCACTCACAGTCCCGCCACCGTCAGCGCCGCCGGAACCACCTACGCTCCCGCCACCGTCAGCGCCGCCGGAACCACCTACGCTCCCGCCACCGTCAGCGCCGCCCGCGACTTCGCCGCCACCGCTCGATCCTGCGGGCACGCTCTCGGCGGGCACCGGCTCCGGACCGACCGGCCCATCGTCCGACGTACCCACGGCCAGCGCGCCGCCGACTCCGAACACCACCGCCACCGCGGCACCGACCAGTGCCGCCGTCACGCGTTTCGCCCGTCGATTCCCCATGGTCTCCATTCCTCGGACTCTAGCCATCGCACCGGGCGGAAGGACACCTTCCGAACATCTCCGTAATTTTCGACATGCCCACGTCGGACAACAGGCTTTCACCCGCCTCCACCCCCATCCCACCCAACCCCTCAACCTCCACTTGACAGGTTAGTTCCGAGCGGCATGATGGACCTAACCACTACATCTCCACAGAGAGGTTAGTCATGGCTACGGTCCACCACCGCTACGCGGACGTACAAGGGCATCGGATCTTCTACCGTGAGGCCGGCCACGCCGACGCACCCGCGGTCGTGCTGCTGCACGGCTTCCCGACCAGTTCATTCATGTTCCGCGACCTGATTCCCGCGCTGGCCGGGCGCTTTCACGTGATCGCGCCCGACCACCTGGGTTTCGGTCTTTCCGCCGCACCCTCGGCCGACGCGTTCACCTACACCTTCGACGCGCTGGCCGATCTGACCGCGCGACTGCTCGAGCAACTGGGGGTGAGCCACTACGCCATCTACGTCCAGGACTACGGAGCGCCGATCGGCTGGCGGCTCGCGCTGGCCGACCCCGGGGCCATCACGGCGATCATCACGCAGAACGGCAACGGATACGACGCGGGCTTCGTCGAGAGCTTCTGGAAGCCGATCCGGGACTACCAGCGGGAGCAGACACCGGAGAACGAGGCGAAAGCGCGCGGCGCGCTGACCTTGGACGGCATCAAGTGGCAGTACGTGACCGGCACTCCGGACGCAAGCACCGTCAGCCCCGACACATGGCACCACGATTTCGCCCTCGTCTCCCGCCCCGGCAACGACGAGGTCCAGCTGTCGCTGTTCCGTGACTACGCCAACAACTCGCCGCTGTACCCGGCCCTGCACACCTACCTTCGCGCGCACCGGCCGCCGGTTCTCGCGGTATGGGGCAGGAACGACCCGATCTTCGGCCCCGACGGCGCCCGCGCCTTCGCCGACGACGTCCCGGACGCCGAGATCCACCTCCTCGACGGCGGGCACTTCCTGCTGGAGAGCGCCGGTGACGCGGTCACCACGCTCGTCCGCGACTTCCTGGGCCGCGTCCACAGCACGGTCTGACCACGCCAGAACCTCTTCGGCGGTGAACCGGAGGCGGTGTGCGCCCGATGCCGGCCGCCGTCCACGACCGGTACTGTGCGCATCCCAACGCCCGCCGGACGCTGCGGCCGACGCGACGCCGCCCGCCCGGCCGGTTCCCGTCTCACGCGCAGCCGCCCGCAGCGCGTGAGCCGTACGGCGAAATGAGCTTCAGGTTCGCTTCAGTTCGGGCTGTTAGAGTGACGTCTTGCGGCGGCAATTCGCCGAGCGGCTTCGGCACTTCGCCCTACGAGCCGAATCGACCGGGACAGGGAGCGTAGGAATGCGCTGCAGGGAGATGCTGGCCTTCTACGCCGGTATCGCCGTGCTCCTGATGATTTCCGCGTTCACTCTCGGCTCCTCCGCTCAGACCCTGCAGACCGTCGGCACGGCAGCTCATTCTCACGCCGTGTCCGTATTCGACGGGTCAGGCCCGAACACTCCGCTGGAGGGCGTGGACGGTGACGTCACTCTCCAGCACCGCCACAAAGCGGGAAGCATGACGGCCTCACCTCCCGTGCAGGCAGGCGTCCCCTCCTCATCACCGGATCTCCACGACTGCGCGACGGATGTCGCCCGGCAGCATTCTTCGCACTCAGGATCGCGAAGCCCTGCCCATGTCCGGATCCTTCGCTGCTGAGCGAGCCTTCCGATCCACCCTGCGGCAGAGCGCCGGGCCGATCACAGCCTGACGCCAAGCGAGCAGTTCGGCCCTCGACCCGGCGAGTCGCATCACGCTCGGCCCATCCGGTGAGCAGACCCCCGGCGCCCAGGCCCTGATCTCCCGCTCGCGGATACGTGCCCTTACGTCCCGCGTCACGCGGAATTCCGCCGCGATTCGCTCGCGATGGACCCTCGGATACCCCTCTCTCGATATCCGATCGAATTCTTCGGATTCTATGGGATTTCCAGCCCCAACAGATATGACGCCGAGTTGGTCAGCACCCCGACCTCGGCTCCCTACTCAGTCCTGGAGCAGACCCACATGCAGTATTTCCCCCTCGCCTCGGAGCCGGCGAGCGGCATCGCAGGCTGGGCGACCAGCCTTGTCGAAACCATGGGCGGCCCCGGGGCCGGGCTGGCGATCGCCTTGGAGAATCTCTTCCCGCCGTTGCCGAGCGAAGTCATTCTGCCGCTGACGGGTTTTGCCGCGGGGCAGGGAGTGATCAGCCTGTTCTCCGCCCTGTTCTGGACGACGCTGGGTTCGGTGGTAGGCGCTGTCGCCCTCTACCAGATCGGCGCTCTCTTCGGCCGGGAGCGCATGTACGCCCTGTGGGAGCGGCTTCCTCTGGTGAAGGTGTCGGATCTGAAGAAGACCGAAGAATGGTTCGTCAAGCACGGCATGAAAGCCATCTTCTTCGGCCGAATGATTCCGATCTTTCGCAGCCTGATCAGCGTCCCGGCAGGCCTGGAGCGGATGCCTCTGCCGATCTTCGTGCTCCTCACCGCTCTGGGCAGCTTCATATGGAACTTCATCCTCGTCATGGCCGGGTATCTGCTGGGTGATCAGTGGGACCTCGTGGAAAGTTACGTCGGGGTGCTCTCGAAGGTCGTCCTGGTGGTGGCGGTCGCGGCGCTGGCCGTGGCGGTCGGTCGCAGGCTGCGTTCCCGTCGAGGTGATCGGCAGAAGGACCACGCGTGATCGGTTCTATGAGCCTCCCGGAGCCGTTGGCTCCGGGAGGCTCACCGGTCACCGGGCGTGGACCGCCAACGGGCTGTCCACGAAGAATGGTTGCAAGAGGCCGCGCACGTTGCGCGGACCATCGATCCGATCGACAAGGTGGCACGCATGGCTATGTGGGACCGCATCAAGGACCAGGCCAAGGGGTTGCAGCAGCAGCAGTCGCAGGGCACGAGGGGCCCCGGCGGCCAGCGGCAGGCGGGAACAGGGGCCGCGGGCGGCTCGAAGGAGAAGCTGGTGGGGCTGCTCAAGTCGCAGCTCGGCTCCCTCAAGACGGAGCTCAAGAGCGGGGCGTACCGGGACGCCAGCATGGCGATGTGCGCTCTGGTCGCGGCCGCCGACGGGTCTGTGGACCCCGCCGAGCGGCACCACGTGGAGACGCTGATCCTGCAGAACGACGTCCTGCAGAACTTCCCTCCCGAGCAGTTGCGGCAGCGGTTCAACAAGCATGTCGATCAGATGATGTTCAACTTCCAGCAGGGCAGGACCGAGGCCATGCAGGAGATCGCCAAGGCCGCGAAGAAGCCCGTGGAGGCCAAGGCGGTCATCCAGACCGGCTTTGTGATCGCCGGTGCGGACGGGTACATCGCTCCGGCCGAGGCGCAGGTTCTGCGGGAAGCGTGCATGGCTCTCGGGGTGTCCCCGCAGGAGTTCGGCCTCTGATCCGGCCGGCGCGTTTCCCGTAGCGGCCGGAACCCGGCGGGCGTCATCGTGTTGCGTCCCGCCGGGCCCGGCCCGTACGTCACGTCAGTCGTCGGTCAAGGACACCGCCCCGACCGGACAGGCCCGTACCGCCTCTCGCACCAGCGGGTGGACCCCCGTCCCCGCCGTGCGGCCGGGAAGTATCTCGCTGAACCCGTCGTCGTCCTGCGTGAACACGTCCGGTGCGGTCAGCGCGCACATGCCGGCCCCCACGCAGCGATCCTTGTCGATCTGGACACCCATGCCGCTCACCAGGCCACGGGCAGTTCCAGCAGCCCCTGGATCGTGTCCCCGGGTTTGTGCTGGATCTCGTGCGCGGGCACGGCGAGCCTGAGCGCCGGCAGCCGCTCGAAGAGCGTGCGCAGGGCGATGTCGAGCTCGGTGCGGGCCAGGTTCTGACCCAGACACTGGTGGACGCCGAAGCCGAAAGCGAGGTGGTGGCGGACGGACCGGTCCCAGTCGAGCGTCTCCGGATGCTCGTAGACCTCGGTGTCGCGGTTGATGAGCGAGGTCGAGAAGATCACTCCCTCGCCCTTGCGGATCGTCGCCCCGGCCACCTCGATGTCCTCGGTCGCCAGCCGCTGCAGACCGTCGGCGATGGACAGGAAACGCAGCAGTTCCTCGACCACCGCCGCCGTCGTCGTCTCTCCGGACCGCAGAGCCGCCAGCTCACCGGGGTGCCTCAGCAGCGTGAACGTACCGAGCGAGATCATGTTCGCCGTCGTCTCGTGCCCCGCGACGAGCAGGATCACGGCGAACGAGACGAGGTCGTCGCGGTCGACGGGCCCGTCCGGGTGGTCCCGGTGGATCAGTTCGTCCAGGAGCCCCTCCCCCGGCTCCACCCGCTTGCGGTCGATCAGGGCGCCCAGATAGTCCTCCAGCTCGATCCGGGCCTTGTCCACATCGGCAGCGCCCGGACCCCGCAGGAGCCGCCGCGAGCAGCCCTCGAAGAACTCGTGGTCGGCGTACGGAACGCCGAGGAGCGCGCAGATCACCATCGACGGCACCGGCAGTGCGAAGTCGGCGACCAGCTCGGAAGGCGGCCCCTGCCGCTCCATGGCGTCCAGCAACCGGTCCACCGTCTCCTGGATGCGGGGACGCAGCGCGGCGATCCGCTTCACGGAGAAGCTCGGGATGAGCATCCTGCGCTGGGTGTTGTGCTCGGGGTCGTCGACGCCGAGCAGAGCCACGCGTCGCCCCTGCACGTTCACGAACCGCTCGGCCGGAACGGGAAAGTCGGGGTGGGTACGGTCGGTGGACAGCCGCGGATCCGCCAGCAGCCGACGGGCCAGGGAGTGGCCGGTAACCGCCCAGACCGGACGTCCGTCGAAGAGGGTGACCCGGCTCAACGGCCCTTCCGCGCGCAGCGGTTCGTACCCGGTGGGCGGGTGGTAGGGGCACTCGCGGTCCTGTGGGAAGGATGTCGCGGAGGCCGGTTCGGCGGAAGGGCCGGTGAGAGCGGGGTCCTGGCGGGCCGGTTCCGTCGTGGATTCCGTCATGGGAGCGGTCGCCTCGCAGTGCTCGGTGATCGGTACGGAGCGGGTCGCTCCACACCTCACCCAATTGGATGCCCCAGGCACCTATTGGGTCCACGCTCGGACCGGCCACTTCACGGGACCGCAGATCTGGCCGGTGTCTTTCGCACACGGTCGAACGGTCTCGCATTCGCCCAGGCCCAGCGGGTGCGGCGGAGTGACGCCGGAGCGGGTACCGCCCCCTCCATGACTGGAACCGTTCACCGCGACGTCCGGAACCATGCCGTCGAACCCACTGTCCACGATCAGCGGAAGCGCGCCCGCCCTAGCCGTGTCGCACGGCCACACCCCCGCAGAGCGAGTGGGGTCACACCATCACCTTGACGATGAACGCCTTGATGTTCGCCACGGTCCGCTCGATCTGCTGTTCCAGGGTGAGCGACTCATGGAGCCGCGCCCCGACGCCCGCGTCCTTCTTCCCCCGCACGTAGAGCGAGCAGGCGAGGTCGCTGCACAGGTAGGCGCCGACCGAGTTGCCCTGCTGGCCCGCCTTCCCGGACCTGGGGGCCACCAACAGGGAGACGCCTCCGGTGTGGACGGTCACGCAGATCGAACACATGCTGCGGCGGGTCCCCCGGGATCCGGCGCCGGAGGAGCGCAGCTGAATGCCGACGGGGCCCTCCCCCGAAGCGAGCACCAGGTAGGCCCGGTCGGGGGCCTGGGGGTCGCGCCAGCCCAGAAAGTCCAGGTCTGCCCAGGGCCGGTCGGCGAGGTCGCGGGGAACGGAGAGGCGCTTGGCCTCGCCCTTGGTGCAGTTCACGAAGGCGGCACGGATCTCTTGCTCGGTCAGGGGTTCCATGGAGCTCACGCTAATTTGCCTAATCTCATTAGGCAAATATACATTTCCTTAGGCAATCACAAGTGAGCGTTCGGAGGGTCGCATGGCACGAGCAGGACTGACCGTGGAACGCGTCGTACGGGCAGGGGCCGAGCTGGCGGACGAGGCCGGCTTCGAGCACGTGACCCCGGCGGAGCTCGCCCGGAAGCTGGGCGTCAGGACCGCGAGCCTGTACTCGCACGTCAAGAACGCCCACGACCTCAGGACGAAGATCGCCCTGCTGGTCCTGGAGGAGCTCGCCGACCAGGCGTCGGCGGCACTCGCGGGGCGGGCCGGCCGGGACGCGCTCGGCGCCTTCGCCAACGCCTACCGCGACTACGCCCTCCAGCACCCGGGGCGCTTCGCCGCTGCCGGGTTCCGGCTCGACGCCGACGCGGCTGCCGCGAGCGCCGGCGTCCGGCACTCCCGGATGATGCGGGCGATCCTGCGCGGCTACGACCTGACCGAGCTCCAGCAGACACACGCGGTACGGCTCCTGGGCAGCGTCTTCAGCGGCTATGTGGGGCTGGAGACGGCCGGCGGCTTCAGCCACAGCTCCCCCGACTCCCAGGAGAGCTGGACGGAGATCCTCGACGCGCTCGACTCTCTGCTGCGCAGCTGGCCCGTCCCTTCCTGACCCCACCTCCCACCCCCTCGACGAACGAGGAGACCGAGAGAACATGACCACCCGGCACGACTGGACGACGACCCCTATCAGCACCGACATCGTGCGGGGCGCGCTCGACCTGGAGCGGACCGAGCGCGGCGTGCTGCCGCACCGGCTGCCCGCCCGGGCGCGGCGGCAGATTCCCGACGGCCAACTGGCCATGGCCGAATCGCAGCCCTCCGGGGTCCGGCTGGCGTTCCGCACCCGGGCCACCGCCGTCGAGCTGGACGTGGTGGCCACCAAGCGGGTCTATCCCGGGGCGCCGCCGCGCCCCGACGGCGTGTACGAGCTCCTCATCGACGGCCGCCCTGCCGCCCGGGCCAGTGCCCCCGACGGCGACACGCTCACCATCGATCTGGCCTCGATGACCTCGCGGACCCGGCCCGGCCCCATGGAGACGCTCCGGTTCAGCGGCCTGCCGGACGAGGAGAAGGACATCGAGATCTGGCTGCCGCACGACGAGACCACGCAGTTGGTCGCCCTGCGCACCGACGCGCCGCTCCGGAGCCCCAGGCCGAGCGGCAGGCCGGTCTGGCTGCACCACGGCAGTTCCATCAGCCACGGATCCAACGCCACCACACCGACCGGCACCTGGCCCGCCCTGGCCGCGAACCGGGGCGAAGCCGAGCTGATCAACCTGGGATTCAGCGGCGGCGCCCTGCTCGACCCCTTCACCGCCCGCGCCATGCGGGACACCCCCGCCGACCTGATCAGCGTCAAGATCGGCATCAATCTCGTCAACGCCGACCTGATGCGGCTGCGCGCGTTCGGTCCGGCCGTCCACGGCTTCCTCGACACCATCCGCGAAGGCCATCCCATCGCACCGCTGCTGGTGGTCTCGCCGATCTGCTGTCCCATCCACGAGACCACGCCGGGCCCCAGCGCACCGGACTACGGCGCGATGAGCGAAGGGCTGCTGCGGTTCAAGGCCATGGGCGACCCGACGGAGAGCGGCTCCGGGAAGCTGACTCTCGCCGTCATCCGCGGCGAGCTGGCCCGGATCGTCGCCCACCGCGCCGCCACCGACCCCCATCTGCACTACCTCGACGGCCTCGACCTCTACGGCGAGAGCGACCACGCCGCGCTCCCGCTGCCCGACGATCTGCACCCGGACCCCGCCGCCCACCGACGCATCGCCGAACGCTTCGCCCGCCTCGCCTTCGGTCACGACGGACCGTTCACCCCGAAGAACCGCTGACGCCGGGGCCGATGCGACGCGCGTACGGGGCGCGGAGAAGCGGTGATCCCGTCCACGCCCCGTTCGGGTCGCACGGAGAATCACTGAATCGCCGAAGCCGCTCACCCCTTCCCGGTTCCGGCGGCGGGCCGACCGGGAACGAGTGACCGTGCGCCGGTTCAGGACGGGGCCGACACCTCGCGTGTCCTCGTACGACCGGTTACGGGGCGTCCACCAGGACGCGCCCGTCAGCCGGTACACGCGGGGCGAGGCCGCCCGCGTAGGCGGACTCGACGCGGGACTGCTCGGCCGCGTTCGGTACGGCGTTCTTGCAGCTGATACCGGCGCTGGATCCCGACATCAGCTGGGAGCAGGGGCCGGGCTTGGTGTCCGGCAGACCCAGGCTGTGGCCGATCTCGTGAGCGGCGATACGGGTCTTGTCGTGCCCCTGGGCAACCGCCTGGCTGCCCAGTTCCACCCTGACCTGGCCGCCGGGCCGGACCGGACCGAGAGTGGCCTGCGGCCAGCCGCTGGTGGCCACGATCTGTATCTCGGCACGCGTGCCGGGTGCGGCCTCGACCAGCTTGACGTTGTCGACGTTGGAGTTCCACGAGGCGACGCCTGACGCGATCTCTGCCTCCCAGCCGCCGGCCCGGCTGTCGTCGTACCGGAGCGTCACCACCGCCGACACACCCTTCGTCGCCGGGTCCGGCGCGGGAGCGGCCTGCGCCGCCGTAGCTGTGGCCAGGGTGATCGCCGCGGCGACACCGACTGCCTTGAGCCATCTGGATTCCAGCATTGCTGTCCCTTCACTCATGGGGGGCTCGGCTCAACGCGGAGCCAAGGGAGTGGGAGGACGGTCACGGCGATCCGTATGGACGCAAGGGCCGGTCGCCGATCCTCCCGGGGCCGCAGAACCTATGCCGCGATCGCGGCCTGATCATGCACCTGCCACGCACATGAGGCCGGAAACGCACCCTGCCGGGATCTTCGGCCCGGGGACCTTCGTCCCATCGGGTCGCGCCGGCGGCCCTGCCGCCCGGCACCGTCGCCACCGGGGACATGTTCCGTACCCTGAGGGCATGCGCATGCGACCCACCCTGAGCTGGACCTCCACCGAGGAGCCGCTACCGGGCACCACGGACCTGGGGCCGGTCGTCGAGGCGCTGCGCGGTGGCGGTGTGCTGGTACTGAGCGGTGCGGGCATCTCCACGGAGTCGGGCATCCCCGACTACCGGGGCGAGGACGGGAGCCTGAGTCGCCACACCCCGATGACCTACCAGGACTTCACCGCCGACGCCGGAGCCCGTCGCCGCTACTGGGCGCGCAGCCATCTCGGCTGGCGTACGTTCGGCCGCGCCCGGCCCAACGCCGGGCACCGGGCCGTGGCCGCGTTCGGGCGGCGGGGACTGCTCTCGGGCGTGATCACCCAGAACGTCGACGGCCTGCACCAAGCCGCCGGCAGCGCGGACGTCGTGGACCTCCATGGCCGTCTGGACCGGGTCGTCTGCCTGTCCTGCGGCGCCTTCAGCCCACGCCCCGAGCTGGCGAGCCGACTGGAGGCGGCCAACGAGGGCTTCGCGCCGGTGGCCGCCCCGATGAACCCGGACGGCGACGCGGATCTCACAAACGAGCAGGTCGGGGACTTCCGCATGGTCCCCTGCTCGGTCTGCGGCGGGACCCTCAAACCGGATGTGGTGTTCTTCGGCGAGTCCGTGCCCCCGCAGCGGGTCGAACACTGCCGCGAACTGGTCCGCGGGGCCGGCACCCTGTTGGTCCTGGGCTCCTCGCTGACGGTGATGTCCGGGCTCCGGTTCGTCCGCCAGGCCGAGCGGGCGGGCGTGCCGGTGCTGATCGTCAACAGGGACCCGACCCGGGGCGACCGGCACGCCCTGACCCGTATCGCTCTCCCGCTGGGTGACGCCCTCACCACCGCGGCCGGCCGGCTGGGCGTTCCCGTCGACGACGACGCGACGACAGGGACCGGACGAGGTGGCGGGGCGTCACCGGGCTCTACCGGGCGAACTTCCTCAGGTCCTCCGCCAGCGAGCTGATGGCCGCGGGATTGCGCGGACTCTCGACCAGGTCCACGTAGTCGAGTACGACGATCCGGTCGTTCTTGATCGCGGACACGCCCGCGAGCGGCTTGTAGGACTTCAGGAACCGCCGCTTCTCGTCCGCTCCGGTGTCGCCGTAGTTGTTGATGACGATGACCTCGGGGTCGCGGTCGACCACGGTCTCCCAGCCCACCGTCGTCCAGCTGTCCTTGAGATCCTTCATGATGTGGTCGCCGCCGGCCTTGGTGATGATGTCGTGCGGTCCGGCGTACGCGCCCGAGGTCAGCGGCTTGTCCTTCCCGTCGTCGTACAGGAAGACGCGAAGGCGGTCGCCGCCCTCGGCCGCCTTCGCCCGTGCGTCGGCGACCTCCTCGCGGAATGACGTGATGAGGGTGTCCGCCCGGTCCTCGACGTCGAAGATCTTCCCGAGGTTCCGCAGGTCGGTGTAGAGCGCTTCGAGCGGGGGCATGACTCCGCGGGACTTGCCCTGCCCGTTGCGGCACGACTCGCTGAGCAGGTACGAGTCGATACCGACGCGCTCCAGTTCGGCGGGGGTGAAACCCTCCCCCTCGTTGAATCCGTAGTTCCAGCCGGCGAAGACCAGGTCGGCGCGGGCATCGAGGACCAGTTCCTTGTTGATCCGCTCCTTGGAGAGCCACTTGGTCTTCTTGTAGCCGTCCTTCCAGGGGACGGACGTCATGTCGCCCTTGTCGTCGGGCATCACGTACCCGGCCATGTGGTCCTCGAGTCCGAGGGCGAACATGATCTCGGTGATGCCGGTGTCGTTGGTGACGACGCGTTGCGGGGCCTTGTCGTACGTCTTCCTCTCCCCGCAGTTCTCGACGGTCACCGGGTAGTGGCGGTCGGCCCCGGACTCGCTGTCCTTCCCGTCGGCCTGTGAGGTGACATCCGCTCCGCAGCCGGTGAGGGCCAAGGCGGCCACGAGCACGAGGGCCGCGGGACGCAGGGGGTTGGGCATGGTGATCGGGGCTCCTTCAGGAGGTGGGACGGGCACGGGGAAGGTCGAAGAGCAGTTGGAGCGCGCCGGTCTCCGGATGTGCGACGCGGTGCGCCCGTACGCCGAAGACGTCGGCCAGCAGCTCGGTGGTCAGGACCGCCTGCGGGGCCCCGGAGGCGACGATCCGGCCGCTGTCGATGACATGGACCAGGTCGCAGTGCAGGGCCGCCAGATTCAGGTCGTGCAGGGCGGTGAGCACGGTCAGGCCGCTGCCGCGGACCAGGGCGAGGACTTCCAACTGGTGGGCTATGTCCAGGTGGTTGGTGGGCTCGTCGAGTACCAGGACCCGGGGCTGCTGGGCGAGGGCGCGGGCGATGAGGACGCGCTGCCGCTCGCCGCCGGAGAGGGTGAGGAAGCCGCGTTCGGCCAGGTGTCCAGCGCCGACCCCCTCCAGCGCCTCGTCGCAGAGGCGGCGGTCCTCGTCGGACGCCCGGGCCACCGGCCCCTGGTGCGGCAACCGCCCCATGGCGACGATCTCGGCGACGGTGAAGTCGAATGCGGCGACCGCGTCCTGCGGAAGGGCCGCCAGTCGGCGCGCGCCTTCCCGGGCGCTCAGGGCGTGGAGGTCCTCACCGCCGATCCTCACGGCGCCGGCCGAGGGGCGCAGGGCCCGGTAGGCACAGCGCAACAGGGTCGACTTCCCGCTGCCGTTGGGACCGACCAGGCCGACGAGCTGCCCGTCGGCCGCGCCCAGGGTGACCTGGTCCACCAGCCGCGCACCGGCGATCTCGACGGTGAGCGCGTCGATGTCGATCCGCATCAGATGCCCCCGAAGGAGTAGGCGCGCCGGCGCATGAGGAGGATGAAGCAGGGAACGCCGATGACCGCGGTGAGGACGCCCACCGGCAGCTCGGCCGGCGCCAGCACCAAGCGCGAGAGGATGTCCACCCAGATCAGCAGGACGGCTCCCGCCAGGGGTGCGACGGCCAGGAGCCGGCGGTGGTCCGCGCCGACCAGCATCCGTACGGCGTGCGGGACCATCAGGCCGACGAAACCGATCGCTCCGCTCACCGCGACGACCGCCCCGGTGACGGCCGCGGAGACGAGAAAGAGCTCCTTGCGCAGTCTCCCGGGGTCGACCCCGAGTGCGGCGGCGGTCTCGTCCCCCATGGCGAGGGCGTTCAGACGCCGTGCCGACCAGCCGAGGTGCGCGAGGCCGGCGAGCACCGCTGCGGCGGCGATCGGCACCGCGGCCCAGTTGGCCCCGCTCAGACTGCCGAGCAGCCACATCATCGCGGAGCGGGCCGCTTCCCCGCGCTCGGCCGCGAACACCATGAACGTGGTGACTGCCGAGAAGCCGTAGTACATCGCGGTCCCCGTCAGGACGAGCCGGAGCGGGGTCAGTCCGCGTTCGGTGCGGGCGACCGCGTACACGAGCAGCATGGCGAGGAGTGCGGAGAGGAACGCCGCCGTTGACAGGGCCCAGATGCCCAGCGCTCCCAAGGCCCCGAAGATGAGTACGGCGTTGGCGCCGACCGCCGCGCCCGAGGAGATGCCGAGCACGAACGGGTCGGCCAGGGCGTTGCGCACCATGGCCTGGACGGCGACCCCGATGGCGGACAGGCCGGCCCCGACGACGGCGGCCAGTACGGCTCGTGGGAGGCGCAGTTCCCAGACGATCGTGTAGGCCGGGACCTCGTCGGGGCTGATGGCTCCGCCGGTCAGCCCTGCCCACAGATAGCGCGTCACCTCCGCCCAGGAGAGTCCCGACGCCCCGAGTGCCGCACCGCAGACGAGCGAGAGGGGCAGGGCCAGCCCCAGGCCGGCAACCAGGAGCGACAGGGGCACCCGTCTGGGTGGAGCAGGTCCGGTGCCGACGTGCGCGGGACGCGACGGCTTGGAGGGAACGCGGTCGAGAGACGTGGCCACAGACCGGTCGCTTTCGCCTCGGGCCGTGCGTCGCGCGATGAGGAGCGGCCCCGGACGGCGGCCGCCCCGCGCAGCGCCCATTCGCAGTCCACGGCGAATCGTCAGGAGCCTTCTCCGCCACGGGTGATCGGGCTCACGGAACCCAGCGGCTCCGTCTACCGTTGCGGGTCAGCGCCGGATTTCGACCGGACTTCCCCCGTGGCGGAACGCAGCCTAGCGCGTCTGTTCCCCCTCCCCGGGCGGAAGGTGAACAGCGGCGGCACGCGGAAGGTTCGGTTGCCCGCTCCGAGGCGGCAGGAAGGCCCGGACGTGTCCGGATGCCTTCGCGGTGTTCACCAGCTGGGGCGGGCCGCCACCGGGAGGTGGCCGCTGCCGGTCGTGGGCCGTGGGCCGTGGCCACGAGCTCTCCGGCTCCACGCCGCGGACCAGGATCGGGGCGATCCGCACCACGCGGGCGGTACCCGCCGCGTCGGGGTTGTCGGCGCCGACGTTGTGGCTGACCGCGGTGCGCGTTGTGGCTGACCGCGGTGCGGTCGCCGCCCGGATCGGACTGGTCGGTGTGCGGCCCGCCGAACAGATCCAGCCACACGGCGGCGGCCGCCGGGAGACCGTGGTGCTCACGGTCGAGAACAGCGGTGCGCAAGCCACCCCACAACTGGCCTCGACACTCACTGAACCGTTCCGGCGCGGCGCCGAACGGTTGCACACCCATCTACGCGGGCGTCGGCCCCGGTCTGACCATCGTCAAGACCATCACCCGCGCACACGACGGAACGCTCGCCCTCACCCCGCGCCCGGAGGGCGGGATCCGCAGCACGGTGGAACACCCCGCGACAGCCCCGGCCGCCGACGGAGTCAGGAAGCCGTACGGCAGGATGGAGCCATGAGCGTAGTCAAGATCAATGTACTGACCGTCCCCCGGGAACAACGCGAGACGCTGGAGAAGCGCTTCGCTTCCCGGGCCCATGCCGTGGAGGGCTCCGACGGATTCGAGTGGTTCGAGCTGCTCCGGCCCGTCGAGGGCACGGACGACTATCTCGTCTACACGCGCTGGCGTGACGAGGCCTCCTTCCAGGCGTGGATGGAGGGGCCGATGAAGGCGGCCCACCAGGGCGGCGGCTCCGGGAGCGGTGACGGTGAGCGCCCCAAGCCTGCGGCCAGCGGGTCCGCGGTGTGGTCCTTCGAGGTCGTGCAGCAGGCCGCCCCGACCGGCGCGTAGCCGAGCGGGCACAGATGTATGACCTGCCCGGTCCGGCCCATGACCGGCCGGGCAGGTCGCTGCCGCCTACCGGGGCCGGGCACGTCAGCGGTCGACCGGCGGCAGGCCGGCCAGGCCGGTGTCGCGCATGATGCGGTCGACGATCCCGGGCAGGACGGTGTCGGGACCGATCACGGTCTCGACACCGCCGGGCAGCACATCGCGGGGGCGGTACCAGTCCCGCAGTTGGTTCTCGTCGACCGCGTCGGCGATCGGCTTGGTGGCGTGCCGGGCCACGGTCTCGGCGAACGGAACGTCCAGGTAGTACCCGTGGGTCGGGCCCCGGTGGTCGGCACGCAGCCGGGCGAGCATGTCGCCGTAGTGGTCGGCGTAGAGGATGCCCTCGACCACCACGTGGTAGCCGGCGTCCAGGGCGTGGCGGGCGGTCAGGTCGATCAGACCGATGTTCGCCGCCCCCGGCCGGTCGCGTTCACGCAACACGGTGCGACGGAGGTTGTCCTGGCCGACCACGGCCAGTCCACGGCCGAAGCTGCCGCGGAGACCGGCCGCCACGCTCGACTTCCCCGACGCGCTGTTGCCGCGCAGGACGATCAGCCGGGTCACTTCGGTCCCCACATTCACGGAGGACACGCTAGCCGCTGCCGGGCCCGGGCCACGACCGAACCCTTCGCTCAAGTCACTTCCAGGGTGCACGCTCTCCTCCCGGCGGCCCGGCGGTGGTCGGGTCGACCGACCCGGCCACCGGTGCGGAGCGTGTCGTGGTGTTCCTCCCCTGGGCACGGCCTGCGCGCGGCGCGGCGGATGTACTCGATGGCATCCGCGGGCGGGAATCGTGGCGCCGCGCTGTTCTTCACCCACCCGCGGACGCTCGACGCGGTCATTCGTGCGGCATCGGGGAGAGCGACCTCGCCCCGGCGCAGCGCCTCTTCGGCCTCCCGGATCCCCCTGCCGCGGCATCGGCCCGGGTTCGCAAGGCGGCCACGCCCTCGTCCCGGGGTTCGCCCGGCGGCTGCGCCATCGGGCCGGGGTTCGCCCAGCGGCTTGCGAGGACCCCCCACCCATCTGCTTGATATTGCTTGAAATGCTTGCCTAATATGCAGCTTCGAGCACCGATCGCCGGGAACAGGGAGCACAGATGACGCACGTGGCTCAGGAGCTGGCCAGTCAGCCCGACTGTTGGCAGGTGGCCGCCGGCATGGCGGCCGGGCTCGCCCACCGGCTTCCGGCGGCCGGCGAGCGCATCGCCGTGGTCGGCTGCGGTACGTCGTACTTCATGGCCCAGGCCTACGCGGCTCTCCGGGAGGGCAGCGGCCAGGGCGAGACCGACGCCTTCGCCGCCTCGGAGTTCCCGGCGGGCCGCTCCTACGACCGGGTCGTGGCGCTGAGCCGCTCCGGCACCACGACGGAGGTGCTCGCACTCCTCGGGAAGATCGGTGGCACGACCCGCCGCACGGTGGTCATCGGCGACCCCGACACCCCGATGGCCGCGATGGCCGACGACACGATCGTGCTCGAGTTCGCCGACGAGAAGTCCGTCGTGCAGACCCGCTTCGCCACCTCGGCGCTGACCCTGCTCCGCGCCCATCTGGGCCTGCACACCGACGCGGTGGTCGAGGACGCCCAGGTCGCGCTCGCCGAGCCGCTGCCCACCGGGCTGGTGGAGTGCGGCCAGTTCACCTTCCTCGGGCAGGGCTGGAGCGTAGGGCTCGCCAACGAGGCCGCGCTGAAGATGCGCGAGGCCGCGCTCGCCTGGACCGAGGCGTACCCGGCGATGGAGTACCGGCACGGCCCGATCAGCATCTCCACCCGCTCCACCGCGACCTGGATGCTCGGCGAGGCCCCGTCCGGACTGATGGACGAGGTGCACGCGACCGGGGCCCGATGGGTGGCCGGCGGTCTCGACCCGCTGGCTGAGCTGGTCCGGGTGCAGCGTCTGGCGCTGGCCATCGCGAACGCCCGAGGTCTCGACCCGGACCGGCCGCGCCACCTCACCCGCTCGGTCATCCTCAGCAGCACGGCCTGACGGCCCCCGGCCACCCTTTCCCGCCCGACGGTCCCTCACCCCGGAGTCGCCATGCCCATCGCCGCCACCGGCGATCTGATCGCCGAGGCCACCGCACTGCACCGTGCGGTCGCCGCGTTCAACGTCATCACCCTGGAACACGCGGAAGCCATCGCCGAGGGCGCGGAGGCGGCGGGGGCGCCGGTGATCCTGCAGATCAGCGAGAACGCGGTCGCCTACCACCGGGGCCGGCCGCGGCCCCTGGCGCGCGCCGCGGCGGAGGTGGCAGACCAGGCCGCCGTCCCCGTCTCCCTGCACCTCGATCATGTGCAGTCGACCGACCTGCTGCACCGGGCGGCGGACTGCGGTTTCACTTCGGCGATGTTCGACGCCGCCCGGCTGCCGTACACGGAGAACCTGGCGGCCACCCGCGCCGCCGTCGTATGGGCGCACGAGCGGGGTCTGTGGCTGGAGGCGGAGCTGGGACAGGTCGGCGGGAAGAACGGGGAGCCGGCGCTCGACGCCCATGCGCCCGGGGCCCGTACGGATCCCGACGAGGCACGGTCGTTCGTGGCGGCCACCGGGGTCGACGCGCTGGCCGTGGCGGTCGGCACCTCGCACGCCATGACCTCGCGGGACGCCGTCATCGACCACGGCCTGCTGGGCAGGCTGTGTGCGGCCGTGCCGGTCCCGCTGGTGCTCCACGGTTCGTCCGGGGCCTCCGACGCGGAACTGGCCCGCGCCGTGGCGGGTGGGATCCGCAAGGTCAACATCGGCACCGCGCTCAACATCGCGATGACCGCGGCGATACGGAAGCGACTGGCCCGGGACGACCGGGGCGTGGACCCACGCCGCTATCTGGCGGACGGCCGGGACGCGATGGCCCGCACGGTGGCCCGGATGATCTCGGTCCTGCCTCCGGGGCGGGCGCACGCCGCGTGACGGTACGCCGGGGGCGTCCCGATGGGGCGTCCCCGGCGGGCGGGAGTGGTGTACGGGACGGGGACGGGTCAGGCCTGCTGGTGCAGGGTTCGGGGGTCCACCGCGTGGGCGAACGGCAGTCCGTGCGCGTAGCGTTCGAGCTCGTCGACCGCGGCGTCCGCGAGCCGGTGGAGCTCGCCGCCCTGGGACCCGGCGATATGCGGGGTGAGCAGGACGTTCGGCAGGTCGTAGAGAGGTGAGTCGGCGGGCAGGACTTCGGGTTCCGTGTGGTCGAGCACCGCGTTCAGGCGTCCGGTGACCAGTTCCTTCACCAGCGCGTCGGTGTCCACCAGGGAGCCGCGCGCGGTGTTGACGAGCGTCGCCCCGTCCCGCAAGAGGGCGAGACGCCCGGCATCGAACAGGTGCCGGGTCGCCGGGAGTTCGGGGGCGTGGATGCTGACGACGTCGCTCTGTTCCGCCAGGGCGTCGAGACCCGCGCGCTCCACGCCCAGGGTCCGGGCCGCGCCCTCGTCCAGGTACGGGTCGTGGACCAGGACGCGCAGATCGTAGGGGCGCAGCAGTTCGACGACGCGGCGTCCGATGCGGGAGGCGCCGACGAGGCCCACGGTGCGGCGGTAGTTGCCGACGGCGGGGAACCGCCTCAGGAGGTTCACCCGGGATCGTGCCTCGCGGTAGACGCGGGCGCTCTGAAAGATCTGCTTGTTGGCGAAGAGGATCGCCGCGACCGTGTACTCGGCGACCGGATGGGCGTTGGCCGTCGCGGCGGTGCTGACGGCGATGCCCCGGTCCCAGACCTCCTGGGTGATGTGGTGCTTCACGGAGCCGGCCGCGTGGACCACCGCGCGCAGCCGGGGCATGGCGCTCAGGGCCGCCGGGCCGAGCGGCGGGCAGCCCCAACCGGTGAACAGGACCTCCGCTTCGTGGAGCCCGGTGCGCTGGGCGGGGTCGTCGGCGCCGAAGTCGGTGACGAGGAGGCCGGGGACGAGGTCGGCGACACGGGCGAGCCGGTCCAGGACCTCCGGGGGCAGGATCGCCGCACGGGTCTCGCCGCTCATCGCCAGGACGGTGCGGGGGCGGGTCCGCTGGGGCGCGGCGGAGTGGCTCACTTGACGGCTCCTGCGGTGAGGCCCGAGCGCCAGAAGCGCTGGAGGCAGAGGAAGGCGACGATCAGGGGGACGACGGCGACGAGCGAGCCGATGATGACCAGCGGATAGAGCTCCGGCTGCTGGTAGACGTTCTGGTTCCACAGGTAGAGGCCCAGGTTGACCGGGTAGAGCCGGTCGTCGTTGAGCATCATGAGCGCGCCGTAGAAGTTGTTCCAGCTCGCGGTGAAGGAGAACAGGAAGATGGTCACGAAGCCGGGTGCCAGCATCGGCAGGGCGACCTCTCTGAAGGTCCGTACCTCCCCCGCCCCGTCCATCCGGGCCGCTTCCAGGACTTCACCCGGTACGTAGCCCTCGGAGAAGACGCGGGCCAGATAGACGCCGAACGGGTTCACCAGGCTGGGGATCAGGACGGCCCAGTAGGTGTTGACGAGGCCGAGTTCGGAGGCCATCAGGTAGAGCGGGAGCTGGACGACGGTCGAGGGGATGAGGACGCCGACGAGGACGACCCCGAACCACTTCTCCCGGCCGCGGAAGGCGTACTTGTCGAAGGCGTAGCCGCAGGCCACCGAGATGAGGGTGGAGAGCCCGGAGGCGACGACGGTGTACAGGAGGCTGTTGAGCAGCCAGCGGACGAAGACCCCGTCGTTGTATTCGAGGAGGGCGTTCAGATTGGCCAGGAACCGGAAGTCGCCGAGGCTGAACGGGTTGGTGGAGAACAGGTCCCGGTAGCTCTTGGTGGAGGCGATGAGGAGCCAGGTCAGCGGCATCAGGGTGTAGACGGCGACGACGGCGAGGACGCCGTTCACCATGACGCGGGAGGTGATCCCCCGGCCGCGGCGGTCGGTCGGCGGGGCCGAGCCGCGTCCGGCGCGGCGGGACGGAGCGGGCGCGGGCGGTGCGTCGGGGGCGGCTGTCTGGGTGCTCATGAGGCCTTCCACCGGTTGCCGAGCTTGGTGACGACGAAGGACAGCAGGCCGGCGACGAGAGCGAGCAGGAGGGAGCTCGCGGCGGCCAGGCCGTAGTCGTGGCCCTTGAAGGCCGCGGCGTAGATGAACATGGTCGGTGACCAGTCCTCGCCCATGGTGTTGGCGCGCAGTTGTACGAGCTTGGGGGCGTCGAAGAGTTGGATGGCGCCGACGCAGGTGAACAGCAAGGTCAGGACGACCGTTGGCCGGATCATGGGGATCTTGACCTGGAGGGCGGTGCGCAGGGCTCCGGCTCCGTCGACGGTCGCCGCTTCCAGGACCTCACGGGGAACCGCTTGGAGTCCCGCGTAGAAGATGATCATGTTGTAGCCGGTCCACTGCCAGGCGGAGATGTTGACGACGGAGAAGATCGCCTCGTCCTGGCCGAAGAAGTTCCAGTGGGCACCGAGCGCGTCGAGGGCTTCGGTGATCGGGCTGAGCCCCGGTGTGTAGAGGTAGAGCCAGATCAGCGAGGCGATCAGGCCGGGTACCGCGTGCGGCAGGAAGTAGGCGATCTGGAAGAAACGCCGGGCCCGGGCCATGGTCGAGTCGACGAGCAGGGCCAGGATGAGTGCTCCGCCGACCATCGTGGGGATGTAGAGCGCGCAGTAGAGCGCGATGTTCCCGAACGAGCGGAGGAACGCCTCGTTGCCCAGGGCTTCGGTGAAGTTGCCGAACCCGGCGAAGACGCGCTCGGTTCCGCCGAATCCCAGGCCGGAGGACTCCTCGCGGTAGAGGCTCATCCAGGCCGCGTAGATCATCGGCAGGACCGTGACGGCGGTGAAGAGTGCGAAGAACGGGATCGTGAACAGAGCGACGGCCCGGCGCTGTCCGCGTCGGGTGCCGGGAGAGCCAGGCTTCTCCGGTCCGGCGGAAGCGGCCGGACCGGCGGGAGCGGCGGCACCCGTGGGCGGCGGCGCGGCCTGGGGTGCCGGGGTCTTGGCCGGCCGGGCGAGTGGGGCTGCCACCTGATGCTCCTTCGGCTGGATGGGGTGGGAGAGGGGGACGGGCTGCCCGGCCCGGTGTGTCCCGGGCAGCCGTGCGGCTACTTGTCGAGCTTCAGGCCGCGGTCGGTGACCGCCGCCTCGCCCTTCGCCTGACCGGAGCTCAGCATCTTCGTGTGGTCGCTGCCCGCGGCCATCTGCGCCGAGATGACCTGCTGCTGCACCGGGCCCCAGGTCCAGCCGGGCACGATGGTGTCGGCGGCCTCGCCGGCCACGGCGTAGACGTCCTGACCGGCGAAGTAGGAGGTGTCGAACTCCTTCGCCGCCGCGGCGCGCATGCCCTCGTTGGCGGGCAGGGCGCTGCTGGGGGCCTTGAGGGAGCTGAGGCGGGCGGTCATGGCCGCGGGGTCGGTGGTGACCCACTTGATGAACTCGACGGCAGCCTCGGTGTGTTCGCTGCCCTTGGGCACGATGTAGGAGGTTCCTCCGTACATGCCGGTGCTCGGCTCGCCGTCCCAGGTGGGCAGGGGCGCTATGCCCCACTTGCCTCTGCTGTCGGGGTAGCTGACGGGGAAGGTCCCCGCGCTCCAGGCGGCGCCGATGACGGTCGCGACCTTGCCGGTGGAACGCTCCTTGGCCTCGCCCTCGCCCCAGAGCGGGGTCTTGGAGGCGAGGCCGTCCGCGAGGAGGTCGTCCCAGTAGGCGGCGACCTTACGGGAGGCCGGGTCGTCGATGTTCACCTTCCAGGCGTCGCCGTTGGTGCCGTACCACCGGGCGCCGGCCTGCCAGGCGAGACCGGAGAGCAGGGCGGGGTCGCCGCCGCCGAAGTTGGTGATGGTGATGTCGGGGTCGACCCGGTGGATCTTCTCGGCGGCCGTGCGGTATTCGGCCCAGGTCGTCGGCACCTCGACGTCGTGCTTCTTGAACAGGTCCTTGCGGTAGAAGAGCTGGATGGGCGTGACGTCGAACGGGACCGCCCAGGTGGAGCCGCCGAGACTGACCAGGGACTGGACCGCTTCGGGGAACTCCTTCTTCACCATGTCGCCGGAGCTGGACGTGAGATCCACCAGGTTGCCCTCGCTGGCGTACTCGGGCAGGGCGGAGTAGTCCATGGTGGCCACGTCGGGAGCGTTGCCGCCCTTGACCGCGTTGGACAGCTTGGTGACGCCCTCGGGCCCCGCGGGCACCAACGAGAACGTGACCTTGACGCCGGTCTGCGTCTTGTTGAACGCGTCGGCCGTCTCCTTGGCGCCCAGGGCGGACGACCAGAACGTGAGGGTGACGGGCTTGCCGTCGTCGGGACCCGAGGCGTCCGACCCCGATCCACCGCCGCAGGCGGTGACGAGCAGGGCGAGTGAGGCGGCGGACGCCGCGAGGCGGGACGTGCGGGCGATACAGGGCATGGGCCGTCTCCTACGGTACCTCGAACTGCGGGAGATGAGGTGAACGGCACACATCATTTTGCGCAGAAGTGATCGCCGTCAAGAGCAAACAACCAATTCAATCGAATCGATCATCGACGGACCGGGGTCCGCCCCTGACACCATCGGGCCCCGGGCATGCGAAGAGCCGTGCCCGCAGGGCCTGTTGGCCCGGGCACGGCTCTTCCTCGCGGTACTTCTTCCGTCAGGGGGCGACGGCCGCCCCACAGGAGACCCGGATCCGCAGGGCCGGCAGGATGTCCAGGTGCCTGCGGGCAGCCGAACCCCGGCCCGCCTCCCCCGCGCCCGCCCTCGGGTCCGTCGCTCCGGGTTCCCTCACACCCAGACGGTCCAGCAGGAGCCGGGCGGCGGCGGCCCCCACGCCGTGCTTGTCCGGGGCCACCGCGGTGAGCGGCAGGTCGGCGAGTCCGGCGACCTCGTCGTCGTACGCGATCACCGCGAGGTCCTCGGGCACCCGCACACCCCGGGCCTGGAGCCGTGGGATGAGGACGATCGCGTCCGCGTCGCTGTGCACGATCGCGGCGGTCACGTTGCCGCTCGCCACGGCCTCACACAGGTACTCCAGCGTCCGCTCGAACCGCCTCGCCTCCGACCGCGAGGAGGCGTCGTCCAGCGGCGCGGCCGACACCGGGCTCAGCCCCAGCGCCTCCACGGCAGCCCGGTATCCGATCCGGAGCCGGGGAGCGGTCGGGCTGTCCTGCACGGCGAGCGCGATCGCCCGGTGGCCCAGCCCGGCCAGGTGCGCCACCGCTTCGGCGGCGCCGTGCGCGTGGTCCGAGCGCACCCGGTCCAGGCCCGCCGCCGGATGACCGAGGGGTGCCGAGCGTTCCACCAGGACGACCGGGACCTCCTGCTCGACCGTCCACAGCCCCTCGCCCCGCTCCGGGCGGCCACGCTCCCAGCTCGGCGTCAGCAGGAGCCCGTCGGCACCGGTGGACAGCAGCCGGCGGGCCTGGGCGGCGTCCTCGTCGGGGAGGTAGCGGGAGAGCCCGATCGTCAGCCGGGCGCCCGCGGCCTCGACGGCCTGCCGGGCGCCGCGCACGACGTCCGCGTAGTAGTACTCGGTGGTCGGCACCACCATCCCCACCACCAGCCCTTCGGCGGGAGGCAAGGGGGCGGGGGCGGGCCGGGACCGCCCGGTGGGCCACACCACCGCGCCGTGCAGCCGCTCCACGAGGCCCTGTGCGGCCAGCGCCTCGACGTCCCGGCGCAGCGTGACGGCGGACATGCCGAGTTCCTCGGCGAGTTCGGCGACGCGCAGGCTGCCGCGCTCGCGGACGAGCTCGAGCACCCGCTCGTGGCGCTGGTCGACGTGCAGTCGCATGGATCCCCCTGGACTCGGAGACGGCTGGGCTCGGGCCTGACGGTGTTCCGGCGGCCGATGGACCGCCGCCCGGGCGGGGGAACGCTCGGACTCCCGTCCCCGTACGGCTGCCGCCCGGGATCCGTCCGGCATGCCTCAACCATATCGATCACATCCGCTCGAAACGATCCGACCGGGGTTTTGCCCCGGCGCGACGGGCGCGCGCCGGGGCACGATCGACCGAGACATACACGCCCCAGGAAACGATCGATACAATCAATTCGGCCAAAGTCATTGAGCGAGTCGCCTGGCGGCTGCTAGAAAGTGCCCGCCCGCTCAGAACAGTCGGATCCCGGGAACACTTCAGCGCCCTGCGCGCCGGGTTCTCGGCGGAGACACGTCACCGACCCGGAGCTCCCCCATGACTTCTGCCTGGTCCCGCCGTACCTTCCTGGCCACCTCCGCGGCGCTCACCGCCGCTGGCGGCGGCACACTGATGCTCGCCGCGCCCGGCGCCGCCTCCGCCGCCCCCGAGGACGATCCGTACACCGCGCTCCGCACCACCTGGAGCGCGCTGATCCTCGGCGAGGGGTTCAGCCCGACCGCCGAACCCTTCAAGAGCCGGCTGGCCGATCTCGGCGCGAAGGCCTCGCGCCTGCTGGAGACCATGGCGCCGGCGGAGGGATCGCTCTGGCTCGACGCCGTGTTCGCGGATCCGGACCCGGACACGGACGCCGAGTCGTACGTCTTCTCGGGACGGATGGCCGACAGCTTCGTCCGCCTGAACACCATGGCCCAGGCCTACCGCCAGCAGGGCACCGGCCTGACCGGGAACACCGGGCTGCGCGATGCTGTGCTCTCCGGCCTGGAACACCTCAACACCCAGGTCTACAACGACGGCCGGGCCCGGTACGGGAACTGGTACAGCTGGCAGATCGGCGCGCCGCAGGCCCTGCTGGACGTGTGCGTCCTGATGTACGACGCCCTCACCCCGGAACGGCTCACGCGCTACTGCGCCGCCGTCGACCATTTCGTGCCGGACTCCGCGGTCGCCTCGTACACCGGGACCAGTACCGGGGCGAACCGGGTCGACCTGTGCCGGGTCCTGGCCCTGCGCGGGGTCGTCGGAGGGAGCGCGGCGAAGATCACGCTGGCTCGGGACGCCCTCTCCCCCGTCTTCCCGCTGGTCACCAAGGGCGACGGCCTGTACGCCGACGGCTCCTTCATCCAGCACACCACCGTGCCCTACACCGGCAGCTACGGATCGGTGATGCTCGGCGGGCTCGGCCTGCTGTTCGCGCTGCTGAAGGGGACCACATGGGAGGTCACGGACCCGAAGCGGCAGGTGGTGTTCGACGCGGTGGAGAACGCCTGGGCCCCGTTCCTCTTCAACGGCCTCGTCATGGACGCCGTCGCAGGGCGTGCCATCAGCCGCGGCGAGGCCGACGACCACCGGCGCGGGCACCCGATCCTCGCCTCCATCGTGCTGCTGGGCCGGGGCGCGTCGGCCGCGGAGAACACCCGGTGGCGGGGGCTGGTCAAGGGCTGGTCGCAGCGCGACTACTACAGCCCGCCGCTGAGCAACCCCTCACTCGGGCTCACCGCGCTGGCCAGGATCAAGGACGTCCTGGAGGACACCTCGCTGCCCGCGGTCCACGAGCCGGAGGGCCACCGGCTCTTCCCCGACATGGCGCGGGCCACCCACCGCCGTCCGGGCTGGGCGGCTTCACTGAGCATGGCCGACCGGCGGATCACCTACTACGAGGCCGGCAACGGCGAGAATCTGCGCGGCTGGCACACCGGGGCGGGGATGCTCTCCTGGTGGGGCGACACCTTCGCCAACGGCCAGTACAGCGACGCCTTCTGGCCCACTGTCGACCCGTACCGGCTGCCCGGCACCACAACCTCGCGCAAGGTGCTCGCCGATGGGGCGGGCGGCGACTGGGGCATCGCCCTCCCCGATGTGAACTGGGTCGGCGGGGTCACGGACAAGAAGCGGGCCGCCGTGGGGCAGTACCTCAAGGGACTCTCCAGCACGCTGATGGCGAAGAAGTCATGGTTCTTCCTCGACGACACCGTCGTGTGCCTGGGCGCGGGCATCCACAGCCGCGACGGTGCAGCCGTGGAGACCACCGTCGACAACCGCAACCTCGGGCCGACGGGCAACGCCCCGCTCACCGTCGACGGCTCGGTCACCCCCCTGACGTTCCCCTGGTCGGAGACCCTGGCCGGCGCGTCCTGGGCGCATCTCGCCGGGCACGGCGGCTACGTCTTCCCGGGCGGGGCCACCGTGAAGGCGCTGCGGGAGAACCGGACGGGCCGTTGGCGCGACATCAACAGGGCGGGCTCCACGGATCCGGTCTCCCGGAAGTACCTCACCCTCTGGTTCGACCACGGTCAGGACCCCTCGGACGCCACGTACGCGTATCAGCTCCTGCCCGGCGCGTCCGAACAGCGCACGACGGCACGGGCGGCGGACAGCGGCTGGCTTCGCGTGCTCGCCAACACGGACGATCAGCAGGGGGTGTCGGTGGACTCGCTCGGGCTGACCGCCGTCAACTTCTGGTTCGGCGGGAGCGTCGGGCCGCTGGTGGCGGACGCCCCCTGCTCCGTGATGGTCACCGAGCACACCGACGGGACGGCGACGGTGTGCGTGAGCGACCCGATGCGGATGAGGACGAGTGTGACGCTCACCTGGAACCGGGCCGTCGCCTCGGTCGTGTCGAAGCCCGCGACGGTGACATCGGCGACCACAGGGGCGTCGCTGCGCCTCGTCTTCGGCGACCTGTCCGGGACGCGCGGGGCGACGCAGACGGTCAGGGTACGGCTGTCCTGAACCGCCTTGGCGGGGCTCTTGGCCGCCCCGACGAAGCCCTCCCGCCCCATGCCCGCGGCAAGCATGCCCCCCCACGATCGCCGAGAAGGGGCTCCTGCCCCTCGGGATCACGGTGTCGCCCGGGGCGAGGCCGAGTCCGGCCAGGTCGTCCCGGATCCGGTCCCGGGGCACCGGTCCGTCGGAGCGTCCCAGCAGTTCCTTCTCGTCCATGCCTCAGCACCCTGGTCGTCCGGAGGGAACCCGCCTGACGCGGGCCGGTCATACTGTCGGTCGGCACACGGACCGGGGAACATCACATGACGAACGACGACCGGATCGGGCCCCCGCTGCTGGGGAGCGAGCGCGAGACACTGCGGGCCTTTCTCGACTACCAGCGGGAGACCCTGGCCATGAAGTGCGCGGGGCTGGGCGACGAGGAGTTGCGCGAGCGGTCGGTGCCTCCGTCCGCCCTGTCGCTGCTGGCTCTGGTGCGGCACCTGGCCGAGGTGGAACGCGCCTGGTTCCGGAGGGTGTTCGAGGACGAGGCGGCCCCGATGGTGTGGTCGGAGAAGGCCTTCGACTTCCAGGCGGCGTACGACGTGAGCACCTCGACCCGGAAGGAGGCGTTCGCAGCCTGGGAGGCGGAGGTGGAGAACTCGCGCCGCATCGAACGGGAGGCGCCCTCACTGGATCTGGTGGGGTGTCAGCCGCGCTGGGAGAAGGAGGTCTCCCTGCGGATGGTCATGGTGCACGTCCTGCTGGAGTACGGCCGCCACAACGGTCACGCGGACCTGCTGCGGGAAGGGGTCGACGGCGCGGTGGGGGCCTGAGAGACCGCGGGTCGCGGCGGGCATGTACTGCCTTCGGCCACAGGGGCGAACAGCGGCCGTCCCGTACGCCCTTCGAGCCGTCCCGTACGCCCTTCGACCACGGCGGGCGCGCTCGTGGACTCGGCGCCATGACTCGCAGCCGACGCCTCCCGCCCTCGCCCCCACGTTGGCGCCCTGCACGCCTCGATCAACCTCGGCAATCCGATCCTGGCCCACCGGGATCCGGCGAGCGGCGAGTCGGCCGGGTGAGGGGCGGGTTCTTCGCCTCAGCGGCGACGGGTCAGCACGCGGGTGGTACCGCCGTCGTCCTCCTCGATGTCCCTCATGTACTTGAAGCCGATTCCGCGCAGCAGGGTCAGCGAGGCCTCGTTCGCGGCGGCGACCGTGGCGTGGACCTCGGTCAGTCCGAGGGTGCCGAAGCCGTGGGCCACGACGGCCTGCGCCAACTCTGTTCCCAGGCCGGAGCCCCATGCCGTGGGGGCCAGGGCGTAGATGATCTCGTGGCCGTCGACGGCGTCGGTCCGCTTGATCTCGGCGTGCCCGATGAGGAGCCCGTCGCGGCGGACGGCCCAGACGGCGAACAGGTCCTGGGCGTAGACCTTGGTGAAGACCCGCCCGAACAGGGCCCTCTCGTCCGCCTCGGTGGAAGGACCGTCGCCCATCCAGCGGGACACCTCGGTGTCTTGGAACAGGGCGACGAAGTCCTCTTCGTCCTCGGGGACGTACGGCTCCAGCAGGAGCCTCTCGGTGCGCAGAGTCGGGGTCACGGCGCGTGACGCTACCCGGGCGACGACTGCCCGGGCCATCGATATTTCCCGCACAGGGACCGGCTGGACCTGAAGCCTCCGGTCGCCCCCTTCCGCATCAGCAGGGCGGTCCGGGTGCAGTGGGCCCGATCGGCCGTCCCCCGGTTCGTACGCCGGAAGAGAGGTGAGCGCTCGGTCACCTCAACGGGGAAATCAGCCACTCTAACGAGGTAATGCCAGACAGATCACGGGATAGTACCTTAGGGATGGCAACGAAGAAGACAAGTAACTGAGCTTCAGATATGCCCATGCCCCAGCGCCCACAGCGGTTTACCCAGTAGCGGAATCGCGAAGACGGGCCGGCATGGCCGCTTCTGTCTCCCACCCCAAGAACATGACCGGCTGCGGGAACACGCAGCCGGATGACGGTCGCCGCCGCGTCGGACGCACCCCGGCGAACGGCCGCCGGCCGGTCTTCTCCCACTCCTCGGCCACGCGACAGGCTTCAGGTCCGTCGGCATCCCTCAACGGACCGGCCTCAGCTCGGCTCTTCTTCCGTCTCGTCCGACAAGCGGGCGCACCATCCCCTCAGGGCCCCGCCTCCCCAAAGCGGCATGGAGCTCACCAGCACCACCATCACCCCATCTTCCGAACGGAGTTGAATCATGAGTGGATGCGGCTGCGGGCAGTCCCCGATCACCATCGGCGGCTGTCAGCCCTCCAAGCCTGCCTGCCCTCCCGTGGCGTGTCCCGGCTCCAAGCCGTGCGAGCACTGCGAGACGACCCCCCTGCGCGACTCCGCGCCGTACCGGGTCGCGGCGACCGCGATCAGCACCGACCCGACGCCCTACTACACCATCGCCAACACCCACGCCGCACTGGACCCTGTCGTCGCCCAGACCATCCTGAGCAGCGGCACAGGAAGGTTCCCGGCCGACGACGGTACGCACAACGGCCAGCACACCTGGCTCGCCGGCGTCGTGCACATCGACCCCGCGTCGCTGCGCGGCAACCCCACCGGCGTCACGATCAGCGCCACGGTCCATGTCCACAACGACGGCAGGAACACGGCCTGCCGACTCTACGGCCGCTTCGCTCTGTGGAACGGCGCGAACCCGGTCCACACCGATCTCCTGGGCCCACCCGATCTACCGGCGGGTGGGGACGACAACGGCGTCATCCCACCGACCACCGTGCCCCTCGCGGATGTCCTGGCGGGAAAGATCGTCGTCGAGCTCAACCTGGAGACAGGTAACGACGACACCTGCCGAGTCGGCCCCAAGCAGTGGACCGTCGACAGCTTCGTCCTCACCGTCCAGGCGTCCGCCCCGGGTTGTGGCAGACCGTTCCTCCGGACGACCTGCCGCAACTGCGACGGCGCGGTCACTTGCACGACCGACACCCTTGACGGCTCGACTCCCTACGCCCCGGTCCCACCGGTCGTCCCGGTCGCCTCCTGCCAGGATGGCTGCGCCACCGCCCTCCCTCCATGCATCTCCACCGACCGGGGCAACGCCATCACCCGGGGCAGCGACGGATGTCTGTACGCGCCCGACACACCTGCTCTGGACCCGTCCCCGTGCAATGCCGCACGCAACACGACCGGTGGGCTACTCGTGCCGCGGATCGACCTGACGGGTCTCGCTCCTGGCGGCAACAGCAGCACCGAACGGTCGGTGGACATCGATATCACCAGGACGCCCGGCTGCCCTGAGAGGTGGGAGATCGGCGCCCGCCTCACGCCGGTGAGCGCATTCCTCAATTCCGAGCGTCAGCACGCCGACCTCCTGGCCCGGGCCGGTACCGACGTGCCGATTCCCGAGTCGGACATCGTGCTCCCGGAAGCCGGCGTCTACCACATCGACAGCGACGTACGGTACGCGCTAGGTTCCGCCACCGGCGGCAGCGGCTACATCATCGGCTGGCTCAGGGACGAGACCACGGACACCCTCCTGACGAGCTTCACCCAGATCGCGGCGATCAACGCGGCGAGACAGGAGCAGCAAGGCGGAACCACACACATCATGACCGAGTACATGGTCGCCTCCGGCCCCCGGACGGTTCGCCTGCATCTGATGTTCGTCCTCACCGGCGGCAAGATCACCGACGCCGAGGCCGGCGGCACCGACAGCAATGGCGCAACCCGGATGCGCTTCCTCAAAGTAAGGGATTAGGACGTCGCCGCGTTCGATGGGTGGGCTTCAGCCGAGTGACGGTGTCGCGCTCACCGACGCAGTCGACAGGCCCTAGGAGGGCCAGGAGTCGGCCGCCGGGTCCTCGCACAGCAGCCGCAGCGCCTTCTCCCGCAGCCGCTGCCGGTGCTCGGGGTCGGTGGCCCGGTCTGCGGCACGGCTCAGTTCCTCGGCGCGTTCACGGGTGCGGCGGACCCGCTCCATCGGAGTGTCGTACAGGTTCATGGAATGTCCTCCGTCATCGGTCCTCCGTCGGCAACCAACGTCGCGTGCGCGTCCGGAGCCCCAGCGTCACCGGAGTCCGCCCGGTCCGCATCTCGTGCGGCTACGTTCGGTGACGGAGGGAGGGGCGGTTGCACTCCTCGACGGTCTGGAACGTCGCGCCCGGGATCACGTTGCGGCCGGGGATCCTCCGTTCGACCCGTTCGACCCGTTCGACCCGTTCGACCCGTTCGACCCGCTCGGCGTGCTGCCCGTGCCCCGCTGCGCGGAGCAGTCGTACGGCGTCGTCGAGCGCGAGGTCGGCGCTTCCGGTGAGCTGATGGGAGTCGTAGAAGGCGCCGCGGGCACTCCCGACGGTGTTCAGCGCCTCCGAAAGGGCCCCAAGTGCCTCGACGGTCGCCTCGCTCACGTCTGCGGGTCGTGCCTCGGATCGGGCGTCCGGGATTCGGGGTTCATGGGATCCCTTGTGCGATGACCGACGAGGGCGATGGCCTACGGAGGCAAGCGTGGCGGAGGCGAGCGCGGCGGGCGGAAGACGTCCCGCCCGCCGCGCCGCGCCGGACCGCGCGCGGACGGGAGGGTCAGCCCTCGTCGTCGCCCTCCTCGCCCTCGAAGGCGTCGCCGATCTCGTCGATGACTTCGGCGGCGACCATGCCACCGACGACGCCGACGGCCGCGCCGGCCGCGACCCCGGCCACCACCGCACCCGCGCCGGGACCCGCCCGGTGCTGGGCACCGTGGTGTTCGGTGCCCGAGGGCGGCGTCGCACGGCTCTCGTGACCGGCGATGACCTCCTTGAGCCAGGCATCGACCTGGGCGTTCCAGTCGGTGTGCGGGACCGCGTGGTGGGAGGCGGTGAAGCGGTGGACCGTGTCGTGGCCTTCGGAGAACAGTCCGGCGCGCTTGTCCGCCTCGATCACGACCTCCAGACCGCCCGGCGCGGCGATGAAGGTCACCTCGATCTCATTGACGGCATGCGCGTGACCGGCCGGCGGGAGGATCTCGATCTCCTGGTAGCAGGGCAGCTGCTGACCGGTGCCGCGGATGTGTCCGAGCTCCAGGTCGGCCGCCCTGAACGCGTAACCGAGCTGCCCGAAGGACTCCAGGATCGCTTCCTGCACGGGCAGCGGTCCCACCGCGAGCGCGTCGAGGTCGCCCTTGTCCCGCGCTCCCGCGACCTCCAGCTCCGTCCGGATGCCCAGCACGGGGCCGAGGTGCTGGCCGTGGAGCTCGGTGATCGGTGTCTCCCACGGCAGGGTGACGGCGAACGGAACCATGTGCTCGGCCTCCTCCGCCAGCCGGAATCCGCCGCCGACGGTGAACCGTTCGAGGACGACCGTGCCCTCTTGCTCCTCGTCCTGGCCCTCCATCTCGACCCGAGCGACGAGGAGGAGCGAGATCCGGTCGACCGTCACGTCCGATCCGCCACCCCGCAGGCGGACCTCTCCGGTGAGGAGACCCCCGGGCAGGGCAGGGCCGGGCTCCAGAACGGTGTCGACCGAGGGTCCGCCGACCCCGAGGGCTCCGAGCAACTTCTTGAACACCATGTGCGGCGTCCGCTCCTTCTGTGGATGAATGATCTCTACGGATGGGTGATCTCTGTGGATGGGTGATCGAGGGTGCGTGAGCCACCTCGCCGGGCAGAACCTCCCGTGAAGCAAAGGGTTTCCCAAGCAAGCGACCACTACGCACAGTTCCGGCCATCAAGGTCGCGGATGATGTGACCGTCCGGGGCGGCACTCCGTGTGACACCCGCCACTCCCCATTGCTTTGCGCTCCCTTTACTATCTATGGGGCGGGTTCACACCCGTTCTTCCACCGTCGAACCCGACGACCCGAACAGAGAAGGAGCTGCGCACCGCAATGGGTGAGCCTCCCAGTACGAACCGTGTCATCCCTGATCCCACGCACCAGGGGACGGAGGTGACACGGTGAGCGAAGTGGCCCTTCTTCTTCTCGCCCTCGCGCTGACACTGGCCTGTGCGGTGTTCGTCGCGGCCGAGTTCTCACTCACGACCATCGAGCGCAGCGAGCTCGAACGCGCTGTGAAGGCCGGGGAGCGTGGCGCCGAGAGCGCGCTCAAGGCAGCCAAGCGGCTCACCTTCCAGCTCTCGGGGGCCCAGCTCGGCATCACCGTGACCTCCCTGGTCATCGGCATGCTGGCCGAGCCGTCCCTCGCGGTGCTGCTGCGCGGCCCGCTGGAGGCTGTGGGACTTCCGGCAGGCGCCGTGTCCACGGTCGCCACCCTCCTCGGTGTGGCCTTCTCCACCGTGGTCCTCATGGTCATCGGTGAGCTGGTCCCGAAGAACTGGGCGATCTCCAGCCCGCTCACGGTGGCCAAGGTCGTCTCGACCCCGCAGCGGGCCTTCACGGCCTGCTTCGCTCCGCTGATCCGGCACCTCAACAACACCGCGAACCGTTTTGTGCGCCGCCTGGGCCTGGAGCCGGCCGAGGAGCTGGCCTCGGCCCGTACGCCACAGGAACTGATCGCGCTCGCTCAGCACTCCGCCCGCGAGGGAGCCATCGAGCAGGACTCGGCCGAGCTGTTCGTCCGCACCCTGCACCTGGCGGAGCTGTCCGCCGAGAACGTGATGACGCCGCGCGTCGACGTCCGGGCGCTGGAGGCGCACGCCACCGCCGCCGACGCCGCCAACCTCACGCTGGCCACCGGCCTGTCCCGCTTCCCGGTCTACCGGGACAGCCTGGACGAGGTCATCGGCACGGTCCACATCCGCGACGTGCTCGCCCTGGACGAGTCCGAGCGGGCCAGGACCCCGGTCACGACGCTGGCCACCGAGCCGCTGCTGGTCCCCGACTCGCTGCCCGTCGACCGGCTGCTCGCGCAGTTGCGCAAGCACCGGACGATGGCGGTGGTGATCGACGAGTACGGCGGTACGGCGGGGGTCGCCACCGTCGAGGACATCGTCGAAGAGGTCGTCGGCGAGGTCCGCGACGAGCACGACCCGCATGAGCGTCCCGACCTCGCACCGGCCGAGCCACTCGGCGACGGGCGCCCGGTCTGGGAGGCCGAGGGCAGCATCAGGCTGGACCAGCTCGACCGGATCGGTTTCGGCGCGCCGGAAGGCCCCTACGAGACGCTTGCCGGCCTGCTCGCCAACCAGCTGGCCCGCATTCCGGTCCGTACGGACCGGGTGGAGGTCGGCGGCTGGCAGTTCGACGTGCTCGACATCGAGCACCACCGGGCCGACCGGGTCCGGATCAGCGCGCCCGCACCGGCGCCGGCCCTTGTGGAGGAGGACGCCCGATGACCGCTGTCCAGCTCGCCATCGGCGCGCTCACCCTCCTCACCAACGCGTTCTTCGTGGGCGCGGAGTTCGCCCTCATCTCGGTCCGCCGCAGTCAGATCGAGCCGCAGGCCATACGGGGCAGCCGACGCGCGAAGAGCGCCCTGTGGGGCCTGGAACACCTGTCGGCCGCCATGGCCACCGCGCAGCTCGGCATCACCATCTCCTCCCTGGTGCTGGGCGCTGTCGCGGAGCCGGCCATCGCCCATCTGCTGGAACCGCCGTTCGACGCGGTCGGCGTACCGGAGGCGCTGGTCCACCCGATCGCCTTCGTGATCGCGTTGACGCTGGCGACGTATCTGCACATGCTCATCGGCGAGATGATCCCGAAGAACATCGCGCTGGCGGCCCCCGTCGCCACCGCGCTGGCGCTGGGGCCGTCCCTGGTCGGCCTGACCCGGGCGCTGCGCCCGGTCATCTTCGGCATCAACGCCTTCGCCAACATGCTGCTGCGGTTGCTCAAGGTCGACCCCAAGGACGAGGTCGCCTCGGTGTTCACCGACGACGAGCTCGTGCGGCTGGTCAAGGACTCCAGCGACGCCGGGCTGCTGGCCCCCGCCGACGGGGAGCGTCTGCGGGACGCGCTGGAGCTCGGGACCCGGCCGGTCGGCGAGGTGATGGTCCCGCTGAACCGGACCGTCACCGTCGACCTGGGCATCACCCCACAGGGTCTGGAGCGGGCCGCCGTCGCCTCGGGGTTCTCCCGGCTGCCGGTCACCGGACCCGACGACGGGCTGCTGGGCTACTTCCACATCAAGGACGCCCTCGGTGTCACGGAGCGCGCCAAGGCACTGCCCACGAGCGCCCTCCACCCCGTCATCCGGGTCGAGATCGACACTCCGCTCGACGACACCCTCACCGCGATGCGTGCCGCCGGTACGCATCTCGCGGCGGTCGCCGGGGGCAAGGGCACGGTCATCGGCTTCGTGACCATGGAGGACGTACTGGACGAGCTGGTGGGGGCCGCCGCGGTCTGACCGGCCCGGCGGTGAACGCCACCGCGTGAAGCGGAAGAAGAGGCGGCCCGTCGCACGACGGGCCGCCTCTTACTCTCTTCCCGGCGGAGGGCGCTACCGGTCCCGCCCGAGCGCGTAAGCTCGGCAAATGGCCAAGTACTTCGACGTGCACCCCGCAAATCCTCAGCCCCGCACCATCAGCACGGTGGTCGACAGCATCCGGTCCGGCGCGCTCGTCGCCTATCCGACCGACTCGTGCTACGCACTGGGCTGCCAGTTGGGCAACCGTGACGCCCTCGGCCGGATCCGGTCGATCCGGAACCTCGACGACAAGCACCACTTCACGCTGGTGTGCCACGACTTCGCGCAGCTGTCGCAGTTCGTCCGCGTGGACAACGACGTGTTCCGGGCGGTCAAGGCGGCGACGCCCGGCAGCTACACCTTCATCCTTCCGGCGACGAAGGAGGTTCCCCGCCAGTTGCTGCACCCGAAGAAGAAGACGGTCGGCGTGCGCATCCCCGACCACGTCGTGACCCAGGCGCTGGTCGCCGAGCTCGGCGAGCCGTTGCTCTCCAGCACCCTGCTGCTGCCGGACGAGGAGGAGCCGCTGACGCAGGGCTGGGAGATCAAGGAGAGGCTCGACCACGAGGTGGACGCCGTCATCGACTCGGGCGACTGCGGAACCGAACTGACCACGGTCATCGACTTCTCCGGCGACGAGCCCGAGATCGTGCGCCGCGGAGCCGGGGACACGTCCCGCTTCGAGTAGCCCGTACGGCGGGGCCCGCCGCGCCGGTCGCCCGTCCGCCCCCGCCGCCCATGACCGGGGAGACTGGTGGGCGTGACAGGTGAGCGACTGCGGTTCGACGGCTGGATCGCCGGTGTGGGTACCGCCTCGGGCACCCGGCTGGTGGTCGGCCACTGGCCGGGTTCGCCATTCGGGGCGTTCAGCGACGTCATGGTCGAGCATCCCGACGGCGAACGGGTCCTGCTGGCCCCGTCCCGGCGGATCGCGGACTTCGTGGCCGCCACATACCGCTTCGACCGTATCGAGGTGGTGCCCGTGGCCGTCAGTATCGCCGGCGACACCTGGCTCGTCGAGGCCGGACCGCTGCGTCTGCGGCTGCGGACAGGACGCCGTTCCGCCCTCGGCCTGATGCTGTCCGCCGTACCGGCCCCGCTCGCCCGCAGCCCGGTCTGGGCCGCGCTGTGCGACGCGTGCCGGCCCGGTTGCTGATGCCCGGCGTACGCACCCTGGGCCGCGCGGGTCCGGGGCGGCGTGAGTGGTACGGGGCGCGGGGGCTGCGGCCGGTCGTGGCCGCCGACGCCGTGCTGGACGGGGCGAGCCTGGGGCGGCTCACGCCGCTCGATCCGCCGGTCGCCTTCGGGTTCGGTTCCGCGCCGCGCGCCCCCTCCCTGGTGCGTGTCACCACAACGGTGGAACTCGGGTCCGCCGGGCGGTGAGGCCCTTCTCGGCCCTCGGGGAGGGCGCGGGAACCATTTCGGGAGCGGCTTCGGTTCGCCGTCGGCAGGGGCGGGCCGGGGATGCGAGGGTGCGGGGCGCGTCGCAGGGTGGACCCATGGCACATCCCCCGATCGTCATCCACCGTCCGACCCCCTCGGGCGGCCGCCGGGTGACCGTGCACTACGAGGGCCGGGACGAGATACTCGGGCTGGCCCACAGCGACCACGACGTGATCGTGTTCCTGAACGAGGCCGGCCTCGAGGAAGCGGACCGGATCCTCGACAACCCGGTCTGGGTGGAGTGGCGGGGCGGGCGGGCCCACCACTACGAGGCGGCCTGAGAGGCCGCGCCGCACCCGCCCTATCTCTTGGGCATGCCCTTCGCCGCCCCTCAGCGGCCCCGGGCCCACGGATCTCCGTTTACCCCGCGCAGCCCGTCGAGGATGGCCGAAACCGTCTCCTCGGGTGTCTGACCGGATGTGTCCAGCCACAGGCCGATACGGGGCGTCCCCCTCCGCAGATGGGCGTCGAACGCTTCGACAGTCCACTCCCCGTACCCCGTCTTCGCCCGCGTCTCCTCTCGCTCGCGCACGGTTGCGGGCGAGGGGGCGAGCACGACGACGTGGAACGGGCGGGTGCGAACCCTGGCGACGTAGCGGGGCAGGTCCTCGCCGAGGACGATGTCCTGGACGACGGCCGTCCAGCCGTCGTCCGCATAGACGTCGGCCACCTGTGCCGAGAGCCGCTGGCGCAGGTCGAGCTGGCTCCGTGCCTCCTCCGCCTCGTCGAGTGTCATCTCCGCGCGGCCCGAGACGATCATGCGGCGGAACACGTCTCCGCGCACATGGACCGCGCGGTGCAGGCTCTCCGCCAGGAGCTGGGCGACGGTGGACTTCCCCGCGGCCATCACACCGGTGATCAGTACGACACAGGGGCCGAGGTCAGTGCTCATCCGCTTCTCCTCATCCTTCGATCGTGCGGTCGGTGTCACGCCGTACCCGTCGGAGTGGAATCCGGGCTCCCAAACCGTACGCGGACCTCCTCGGCATCGGTCTCGCGCAGTGCTTCGTCCAGCAGGATCCAGCGAGTGATGCCCACGGATTCCAGGAACGGCAGATCGTGGCTGGCGATGACGAGCGCGCCCTCGTAGGACTCCAGGGCACTCGTCAGCTGCCGCACGCTGGCAAGATCGAGGTTGTTCGTCGGCTCATCCAGCAGAAGCAGCTGCGGGGCGGGGGCGGCGAGCATCGTCGCCGCGAGGGCTGCTCGGAAGCGTTCGCCGCCCGAGAGGGTGCCCGCCGGTTGCTCCGCGCGGGCCCCCTTGAAGAGGAACCGGGCGAGCTGGGAGCGGATCTGATTGTCGGTGGTGCCCGGGGCGGTGCGGGCGACATTGGCGGCGACGCTCAGTTCGTCGTCAAGGACGTCCAGCCGCTGTGGGAGGAACTTCAGTGGCACTGCGGCCGTGGCCTCCCCGGTGGTCGGCGCGAGCTCTCCGGTGAGCGCCCGCAGCAGGGTCGTCTTGCCCGCACCGTTGCGCCCGACCAGGGCGATGCGTTCGGGTCCCTTCACCTGGAGACTGCCCTCGCGCAACCGTCCGTAGGGGAGGCTCAGGTCCCGTACCGTCAGGACGGTGCGGCCCGCGGGCACTGCGGTGTGGGGCAGGCTCACCTTGATCTCGGCGTCCCGGCGCATGGCTTCGGCGGCTTCCTCCCTGCGCTCGCGGGCATCGTCGAGGCGGTCCTCGTGCAGGCCTCGCAGCCGGTCCCCGGATTCCTGGGCCGAGCGTTTGCGTTCCCCGGCGACGATGCGCGGGGCCTTCCGCTGGCCGTCCAGCTTCTTGTCGTGGCGTTGGCGCCGGGCCACTTTGATCCGGGTCTCCTCCAGTTCGCGCTGCTGGCGACGTACGTCGGCGTCAGCGGCGCGCAGCATCCTCCCGGCGGCCTCCTGCTGGGTGGCGAGAGCCTCCTGGTAGGCGGACCAGCCGCCTCCGTACCAGCTGACCGAGCCCGATCGCAGTTCGGCGATGCGGTCGACCCGCTCCAGCAGTTCCCGGTCGTGGCTGACGACGATCAGGATCCCGGTGCGCCAGGAGTCGACGGCTTCGTAGAGTCTGCGGCGGGCGAACAGGTCCAGGTTGTTGGTCGGCTCGTCGAGGAGCAGGACGTCGGGGCGCTCCAGGAGCAGCGCGGCCAAGCGCAGCAGGACGGTCTCGCCGCCGGACAACTGCCCGACGGTGCGGTCGAGTTCGATGCCGCCGAGCCCGAGGGAACCGAGGGTGGCCAGGGCGCGCTCCTCGACGTCCCAGTCATCGCCGACCGTCTCGAAGTGCTCCTCCCGTACGTCTCCGGACTCGATGGCGCGCAGGGCGGCACGCCGTTCGGCGATACCGAGGGCCGCGTCGACCCGGAGGCCGGTGTCCAGGGTGATGTTCTGGGGCAGGTGGGCGAGGTTGCCGCCGACCGTGACGGACCCCTCCGAGGGGTGCAGGAGTCCGGCGAACAGGCGCAGCAGAGTCGACTTGCCGGCGCCGTTGGCTCCGGCCAGACCGGTGCGGCCCCGGGGGACGGTGAGGGACAGTCCGTCGAAGACGGTCGTGCCGTCGGGCCACCGGAAGGTGAGGTTGGAGGCTGCCACGGAGGCGCTGGGCGCGGTGGGATGGCTCATGGTGGTTCTCGCAGTCGGAAGCAGAAGGAACGGGGGGCTTCGTATGCGAACAGCACGCGGCGACCCGGCCGGAGCCGGAAGGTGGTGGGAGGAACAGTCCTGCGAAGGTGAGGGACGGCTCAGCACCGAGGTCGCATCCACGCGGAAGCCACGGACGGCAGAGATGCCGACAGCGTCGTGACCGTGTACGGGCCAGGGCCGTACCGCGCGATGATCGCGGACCTCAGATGCGCAACGTCCACCTCTATCGGAGACAACAGGACCCGATCAGCGTAGCCGAGGATCTTGCCGGGCGTCGAGGGGCTTTGTTTCAGGGAGCGTTCCGCGGTGCCGGGGCAGGGGACGTGGCGGACACGGAGGTCTCCCGGTTCTCTGCCGGGTCCGCCGGGTCCGCGGGACCCCGCCGGCCGGGCAGCCGGACGCCGGGCGGCACGACGGGGGTCCGCCGGAGCGCGAGGGTGCCGAGGACGGCGGCGAGCCCGGCCAGGGCGAATCCGTAGGGCGGGGTGGCGCCCATGGGATGGGTCTCGTACACCAGCGCCGCCGAGAGCACGATCAGGACGGCGGAGAGGCGGCCGTACTGTTCGGTCGCGGCGACGACGGCCATGCCCCACAGCAGGTACCAGGGCTGGACCATGGGCGAGAGGGCGACCAGGACGAGCAGCGAGAGGCCCAAGGCGTGGGCCGGCGTCATCCCGCCCCGCATCGCACGCCGGGCCAGCACGACGATCACGCCGAGCGCGACCGCCAGGCCCAGTGTCTGGACAGCGGATTTGACCGTTTCCGCGTCGACGCCCAGGAACAGCTGGGCCAGTTCCCCCAGTCCCAGGCCGACGTCGCTGGTGACGGAGAGCGCGGTGTGAATGTTCGCGGCGACGCCCTGGGTGTGAAGCCAGCCGAAGCCGGTGCCGCTGATCAGCGTGGCCCCTCCGGCGACCGCGCAGGCGATCAGGCCGGGCGCGAGCAGTCCCTTGGCCCAGCGGCGCCATTGGGGGCCGGTCGCGGACGCGTGCACGAGAACCCCGATGAACAGGAGTGCCACGGCCGCCGGTGACTTCACCATCATGGCGAGGCCGACCAGAGCGCTGCCCGCGATCCATCTGCCGCGCAGGGCGATCACCAGGCCGGCGAGCATCAGGCCGATCATCAGCCCGTCGTTGTGCACGCCGCCGACCACGTGCATCAGCAGCAGCGGGTTGAGCGCTCCCAGCCACAGGGCGCGACTCTCGCTGCGGCCGTGTTCGCGCGCCAGGCGGCGCAGGGACCAGACGATCAGAGCGAGGGAGAGGAGCGCGACGACGCGCATGGCGAGGACGGCGGGGACGATCGTCGCGCCGGTGATCCAGGCCACGGCCGCCGAGAGCAGCAGGAAGAGCGGTCCGTACGGGGCCGGGGTGTCGCGCCAGTGGTTGCCGACGCTCGCGGCTGCGTCACCGCCGATTCCGCCGGGGTCCAAGGCGGAGGGGCCGACGGTGTAGACGTCGTGCCCTTCGAGGACCATCGCGCCCTGGGCGATGTAGCTGTAGACATCGGCGCTGTAGAGCGGGGGCGCGAGCAGGAACGGGGCCGCCCACCAGGCGAGGGTGACGAGGGTCTCGCGGACGGTGGAGGCGGCCTTGCCGTACTGCCACCAGGCCACGACCAGCACGGTCAGGCCCATGTAGGCGAGGACGGCCGCCGCCGCCTTCGTGGCGGACCCGTGGTCGGTCCACAGGCCCCAGGGGTCATGGACCGGCAGCTTTCCGGCGAACCAGCCGCCGACGACGATCGCCACAGATCCTGCCGCACCCAGCCGACGGTGCCCGACCGCGCTCAAAGCCCACATGACCGGTCAACCTATCGTGCGGGCCGGGCCCCGCCCGCAGCCCCTCCCCCGGCTTTGCCCGGCACCCCGGGGGCGGCACCGCGCCGCATCCGGCCCCGGCCGGTCGTGGGGCCGTGCCGCGCGACGGGGTTCAACGCAGCGCCCACGTAGATCCGTTGGTGCTCGGGCACGCGCGCGTGGCACGCCTCACCCGTAGCCAAGGGGCGTAGCTCAGCGGCCAGAGCGGCGGTCTCCACAAGCGAATGTCGCAGGTTCGATTCCTGCCGCCCCTGCCGTCACCCCCGGCCTTTCACCGCACGTCGCCGCGCCAGTCCCACTGGTGACCGTCCGGCGACCGCGGTCCGTACTCGGCACGCCCTCCTGGCCCGTAGGCGCCGATCTCGGTGACCAGCCCGACGCCGTCGCGCAGATCCGCCTCGCCCCAGCCGGTGACGTCGAGCAGCAGCCCGTCCAGTGGGCCGCCCACCAACTCCCGGTAGTCGTGCCCCGGCCTCGGCCCGGGGCGGGGGTCGTCGTGGTCGGTGCCGTACACCCGTCGCTGCCTCATCAGCTCGTCCATGCGGGCAGCATCCCACCGGGCACTGACAACGGCTCGGTACGAGGGTCCATCCGGCCAACGTCAGCCGCCCGCCCGAGACCCCCCGCCGGGGCGGATCCGCGGGGCGGTGGCCGCTGGAAATGGGTGCGCGCCCACCCGTCGGCCGTGACACGCTCCACCGATGGCCCTCCCACCACGACTGATCCCGCTGCTGGAGCAGTTCGACTTCGCCTGCGAGCGTCTCCTCGCCCGCCTGGCAGGTCCCGTCATGGACAGCGGCAACGGCGTCGGCATCGACGTCACTCCGCTCGGTGATGACGAACACCTCTGGGAACCCGTGCCCGACTGCTGGTCCGTACGCCGTCGCGGCGACGGCCCCGGGGCGCGGGCGAGCGCTCTGACGGGAGCCGGGGACTGGGGGCGGGACTCGGCGGACTCCCCGCATCCCTTCCCTCCGCCGTTCACCACCATCGCGTGGCGTCTGAGCCATCTCGCCGAGATGCTCACCCTCCGTGCCGACCACACCTGTGGCGACAAGGTGCTCAGGCGCGACAGCTACCGCACTCCGGGGGACGCCGCCGGGGCGGTGGCCGCCTTCGAGACCTCGTCCGCCGCCTGGCGCGAAGCCCTGCTCGCCACCGACGACGCGGCCCTGGACACCGTCGGCCACAGCACGTATCCGAACGGCAGCGACGCCGAGGATCTCTTCGTCGACATCGTCTGGTGGGTCAACCAGGAGGTGCTGCACCACGGTGCCGAGATCGCCCTGCTCCGCGATCTGTACCGCGCCCGGCCGTCCTGAGCGGCGCCCCGCCGGCCGGCGAGTACGCGAAAGCTTCCGCAGTCGCCGCTCAGGGTCGCCCGCCCTATGATTCAGGGACATAACGCACCGCGGAGCGACACATGAACCGGCGTCGGACTCCCCGCTCGGCTACCGCCGAAGACCTGCTCAACACCCTCCAGAACCTCACTGCCCGCGCTCGGCGCGAGGTGGAGCTGCACCAGGCCAGGGTGGAGCTCGCGCAGGCGCTCCAGCGCGACATGCTTCCGGCGGCCCTGCCAACGGTCCCCGGTCTCCAGTCCGCGGCACGCTATGCGCCCGCCCGCCACGGTCTGGACATCGGCGGTGACTGGTACGACGGTTTCCCGCTCGCGGACGGGGCCCTCGGGTTCGCCATCGGCGACGTGCAGGGTCACGATGTCGAGGCCGCCGCCTTCATGGGGCAGGTCCGTATCGCGATGCGGGCGATCGCGGGCACGGCGTCCGACCCGGGAGAGGTCCTGGGCCGGACGAACGATCTGCTGGTGTCCGTGGACTCGGGCCTCTTCGCGACCTGTACCTTCATGCGTCTGGACCCGGCGACCTGGGAACTGCACAGCGCACGGGCCGGGCACGTGGCCTGCGTGTGGGCCACCACGGAGGGGCGGTCCGGCGTCACGGAGGACCCGGGCGGCATGCCGCTGGGCATCGAGCCCGGCGAGGGCTATCCCGTCACCCGGCGCACCCTCGACTCCGACGGGGCGATCGTGCTGCTCACCGATGGGGTCGTCGAGGGGCCGTCGCTGCTCATCGAGGACGGCCTGGAGCGAGTACGGCAGCTGGTCGCCGCGCACGCCGGGGCGAGCGCGGCGCGCCTTGCCGACGAGGTCCTGGGCGCGGCGGAGGTGACGGGACACGAGGACGATGCCGCCGTACTGGTCCTGCGGCATGCCGCAGCCCGCCGCGGACCACGGTGACGCCTGACCGTACCGCGCGTGTCACCTGCCGAGTCCAGCGGCGGTCGGTGTCTGATGAGTGGTGTGATCCGCACCGGAGAAGCCAGACGTCGGACCGTGTACGTGGCGCAGATCCTGGGCGTGGCCGGCGCCTACTACCTGGCGGGGCATCTAGGGCTGATGCGCCAGGTCGTCGTGGACGGTGCGGTCGTCACTCCGCTGTGGCCGCCCACCGGGATCGCACTGGCCGCCCTGCTGTGCCTGGGCGTCCGCGTCTGGCCGGGCATCGCGCTGGGCACACTCGTCACGGTCTCCGAGATCGGCGACGCGTTCACCGTGAGCCGTCTGGCCATCGTGTTCGGCAACACGGTCGCCCCGCTCGCCTCGTACGCACTGTTGCGGAGGGTCGGCTTCCGCAGCGAGCTGGTCCGACTGCGGGACGGGGTCTGCCTGGTCTTCCTCGGCGCGTTCGCGGGGATGCTGATCAGCGCCACCATCGGGAGTTTCACGCTGCTGCTCGACGGCAAGGTTCCACCGGGACGGTTCTGGCTGGTCTGGTCGTCCTGGTGGGCGGGGGACGCGATGGGGGTCCTGGTGGTCGCCCCCGTGCTGCTGGTCCTGCGCGGGGTGCGGTGGCCCCGCCCGTCCGACCGGTGGCTGGAGGCGACGGTCCTCGCGGTCGTCGTGGTCGTGACATCACTGATCGCCACACGCAGCTCACTGTCGATGATCTATCTGGTGTTCCCGGTGATCATCTGGGCGGCGCTGCGCTTCCAGCTGCCCGGCAGCGCTCCGTGCGCCCTGGTCGTCTCGGTGCTCGCCATCGTTGCCGGTACGGATGCCGTGGGGCCGTTCGCCGGGCACAGCCTGATGGAGATCATGGCCAATCTCTCCCTGCTCAACGGAAGCGTCGCGCTCACCGCGCTGCTCCTCGGGGCCGTCGTCGCGGAGCACAAGAACATCCGCCGCGAGACGGAATACGCCGTCGAGGAGCTGGAGGCCCTGGTGGAGCAGTTGGCGCCGCTGTCGGGGCCGGCCGCGGCGCGGTACGAGGACAGGCAGCGACCACACGGCTCCCTCGACGACGGCCCCCACCCGGACCACCGGTAGCGCGCAGGGCGCGCCGGTGCCTCGAAGGGCGGGAGCGCCACCGTCAGTACGGCAGGGGGCGGCCGGACGGGGTGCGTAGATCCAGCGGCGGCGGCCCCGAAGGGGGCGGGGGACGACGGACGACGACTCGGATGCGGCCCATTGCCACCACCTCCTCCTGGTCAACCGGTATGTGCCCAGTCGGCGCGGCTTCACACTTCCCGCCCTCGTCCGTCCCACCTGTCGGCGTCCTCGCCGTCCCCCGGCTCGGATGCGGTCGGTGCCCGGTGCGGTGACCCTTGAGCTGGGGGCGCAGAGTCGACAAGGAGGACGCATGTCCGCACTGGACAAGATCAAGAGGATGCTCAAGGGCCACGAGGAGCAGGTCGGCAAGGGCATCGACAAGGCCGGCGACATGGTCGACGACCGTACGAAGGGCAAGTACAAGGGTCACGTCGACACCGGCCAGGACAAGCTCAAGCAGCAGCTCGGGGCGGACCGCGACCAGGACGGGCCGCCCCGCGCCTGAGCCGCCCGGCCGGTGACCGGACAGTCGCCGCCCGGCCGCCGTCCGCCCCGCGCACCGGTCCGGGCCACGGATCGCTTTCTGTGGCACGGACCGGTGCGCGAAGTATGTCGGGACCGGCGTGCGCATGGACACCACGGGGACCGACAGGACCCGGTGGCGGAGAGCGGCGGCAAAGATGTCCTGGGTTGCCCGCCGGATTCTTGTTATCGTCCCGCCCGCACAACGTCTCCCGAGTGTGGGAAGTGACAGCACCGGACCCCGGAAGAGTGAGCACAGCATGGGCAAGGATCACCCGACGGTCTTGATCGCGGCGGCGCAGGGCGGCGACCAGCAGGCCAAGGACCAGCTCGTCTCGGCGTACCTGCCGCTGCTGTACAACGTCGTCGGACGTGCGCTGGAAGGTCATGCTGACGTGGACGACGTGGTGCAGGAGACGGTGCTGCGCATGCTCCGCGGCCTGTCCGAACTGCGCGACCCGGAGCGTTTCCGTTCCTGGCTGGTGGCGATAGCCATGAACGAGGTACGCACGCACTGGCGCGACAGCCAGTCCGGTGCGATACCGGCGGACCGGCTGGACGCCGCGTACGACCTGCCGGATCCCCGGGCGGACTTCGTCGAGGTGACCATCCTGGAACTCGGTCTGACCGGCCAGCGCCGCCAGGTCGCGGAGGCGACGCGCTGGCTGGACGAGGACGACCGCGCCCTGCTGTCGCTGTGGTGGCTGGAGACCGCCGGACACCTGTCCCGTGCCGAGGTCGCCGCGGCTCTCGAACTCTCCCCGCAGCACACCGCCGTACGGGTGCAGCGGATGAAGGCCCAACTGGAGACGGCGAGGGGCGTAGTGGGCGCGCTGGCGGCCGAACCGCCGTGCGTGCTGCTGGAGGACATCGCCGTCGGCTGGAACGGCACCCCCTCCGCCCTGTGGCGCAAACGGCTGGCCCGCCACGCCCGCGAATGCACGGTGTGCTCGGGACACCGCTCGGGACTTGTGCCCGCCGAAGGGCTGTTGGTGGGTCTCGCACTGGTCCCGATGGCCGCGGCAGGGACGGCGGCCGCTCCCGAACTGCTCACCACGGCTGCGCGACTCCAGGCGCCCGGTCCTGGCTCGCACGGCGCCGGGGCGGGGCGCGCGGAGCGCAGACGGGTGCAGACACGGCGACGCCGTCGCACATCAGCCATAGCCACCGCGGTCGCGGTCGCCGCGCTCGGCACGGGCGGCGTGGTGGTGCACCTCCACACCGACGGCGACGACCGGGACGCGAGGACCGTCACCGCCGACGACCCGGCCCCCCGCTCCCAGGTACCCACGTCGGCCTCACCGACGTTGTCGCCTACTCCCTCTGCCCCCACGTCCCCGTCGCCCAGCGCCTCCCCGTCTCCGAGTCCCACCCGTACGCCCAAGGCGAAGCCGAAGAACAGCACCCCGCCACCGCCCGCGCCCACCACCGCCACCCCGGTCCCGAAGCCGGACCGGCCGGCGCCCGCACCGCCCGTCTCGGCGGGGACCGCCGGCCAGGTCACCGAACTTGTCAACGCGGAGCGGGCCAAGGAGGGCTGCGGTCCGGTGACCGTCAACAATCAGCTCAACAGCGCCGCGCAACGGCACTCAGCCGACATGGAGGCCAAGGACTACTTCTCGCACACCTCGCAGGACGGCAGGGATCCCGGCGACCGGATGACCGCTGCCGGGTACCAATGGTCCACCTACGGCGAGAACATCGCCAAGGGCCAGCGGACCCCGGCCGACGTGATGCGGTCCTGGATGGACAGCCCGGGCCACCGCGCGAACATCCTCAACTGTTCCTTCAAGGAGATCGGCGTGGGTAAGCAGAATTCGGGTGGCGGTCCGGTGTGGACACAGGTGTTCGGGGCCCGCTGAGTTCGCAGGGACAGGTGGTCACGGCCATCGGCGAGACGCCTCTAGGATGCGGCCATGATCGCTGAAGTGGAGTGCGTGGCACTGGACTGCCCGGACCCGAAAGAACTGGCCGGCTTCTACGCGTCCTTGCTCGGGGGCGAGGTCGACCGCACCGACCGGCGATGGGAGTGCGACGCCGACTGGTCCACGCTGCACACGCCCGGTGGACTCGTCCTCGCCTTTCAGCGGGTGGCCGACCACCGGCCGCCTGGCTGGCCCGGCCAGGATCCGCCCCAGCAGTTCCATCTGGACTTCGGCGTCACCGACCAGGAACGGGCGCACGACGCGGTTCTGGCGGGCGGAGCGTCCCTGCTCGACGCCGGGGACGGGGAACGCAGCTGGCGTGTGTACGCCGATCCGGCCGGGCACCCTTTCTGCCTGGTTCGGAACTGACCCTTCCGGCACCGCACGCGTGCACCCGGCCCGTCCGGGGCGGGTGTCGGCCCGTCCC
>NZ_JBVJMW010000004.1:0-625524 GCF_055583985.1 Streptomyces sp. NPDC104313 | reverse complement strand
ACCGAGTCCCACCGAGTCCCACCGAGTCCCACCGAGTCCCACCGAGTCCCACCGAGTCCCACCGAGTCCCACCGAGTCCCACCGAGTCCCACCGAGTCCCACCGAGTCAGCGTAGGACCAACGTCAGCGCCGTGCCGAGGCAGGTCGCCGCGCCCACCGCGCCGGCCGAGACGGCGACGCAGCGGGCCCGGAGCCGGACATAGCGCCCGGCGTACTCCTCGCGCAGTTCGTCCACGCGGGCCCGGATGTGGGACAGCGACTCCCGTGAAGCGGCGACGCGTTCGGCGATGAACACCCGCTCGACGTCCTCACGCTGCGCTGTGGTCAACCAGGGCAACCGGTCGGTGAACCGGCGCGCCTGTCGTCGCGCGCGCTCGATCTCGGCGTTCCACAGCAGAAAGCCCTCCAGTCGCGCCAGGCCCCGGGCGTAGTCCTTGTCAGGTTTCAACCCGTCCTCCTATCCGTCGCTTCGTCAATGCCGGGGCCCCATTCACTCGTGCCGGTCACCCGGGGCGACGATCGTGGAGTTCCGGGGGCGGTTGGTCGCGTCCTCCAGGGATCGGACCGCCGGGTGGTGCAGGTCGAACGCCGGCGATTCGGAGCGAATCCGTGGCAGAGTCACGAAGTTGTGCCGGGGCGGCGGGCAGGAGGTAGCCCATTCCAGCGAACGGCCGTAGCCCCACGGGTCGTCGACCTCAACCTTCTTGCCGTACTTGGCGGTCTTCCAGATGTTGTAGAAGAACGGCAGGATCGAAAGGCCCAGCAGGAAGGAGGAAATGGTGGAGATCGTGTTCAGCGCTGTGAAGCCGTCGGCGTCGAGATAGTCCGCGTAGCGTCGCGGCATGCCCTCGGCGCCGAGCCAGTGCTGAATGAGGAACGTCCCATGGAATCCGACGAAAAGCGTCCAGAACGTCATCTTCCCGAGCCGTTCGTCCAGCATCTTTCCGGTGAATTTCGGCCACCAGAAGTGGAATCCGGCGAACATGGCGAACACCACGGTGCCGAATACCACGTAATGGAAGTGGGCGACGACGAAGTACGAGTCGGAGACATGGAAGTCCAGGGGCGGTGAGGCGAGGATGACCCCGGTCAGACCGCCGAACAGGAAGGTGACCAGAAACCCGACGGCCCAGAGCATCGGGGTCTCCAGGGAGAGCGATCCCTTCCACATCGTGCCGATCCAGTTGAAGAACTTCACCCCGGTCGGCACGGCGATGAGGAAGGTCATGAACGAGAAGAATGGCAGCAGCACTCCGCCCGTGACGAACATGTGGTGCGCCCACACGGTCGCGGACAGGCCCGCGATGGCGATGGTGGCCGCGACCAGGCCGATATAGCCGAAGACCGGCTTGCGACTGAAGACCGGGAAGATCTCGGTGACGATGCCGAAGAACGGCAGGGCGATGATGTAGACCTCGGGGTGGCCGAAGAACCAGAACAGGTGCTGCCACAGCAGGGCGCCTCCGTTGGCCGCGTCGAAGACGTGCGCGCCGAACTTGCGGTCGGCCTCCAGCGCCAGCAGGGCCGCGGCGAGGACCGGGAAGGCCAGCAGGACCAGAACACCGGTCAGCAGGACGTTCCAGACGAAGATCGGCATGCGGAACATCGTCATACCGGGTGCGCGCAGGCAGATGATCGTGGTAATGAAGTTGACCGAGCCGAGGATCGTACCGAAGCCGGAGAACGCGAGGCCCATGATCCACATATCGGCGCCGATACCCGGCGAGCGGACCGCGTCGTTGAGCGGGGAGTAGGCGAACCAGCCGAAGTCCGCGGCGCCCTGCGGGGTGAGGAAGCCGGCCACCGCGATGAGCGAACCGAAGAGGTACAGCCAGTACGCGAACATGTTCAGCCGGGGAAACGCCACGTCGGGCGCGCCGATCTGCAGCGGCATGATCCAGTTCGTGAATCCGGCGAACAGCGGCGTCGCGAACATCAGCAGCATGATCGTGCCATGCATCGTGAACGCCTGGTTGAACTGCTCGTTCGAGATCAGCTGGATACCTGGCCGGGCCAGCTCGGCCCGCATCACCAGCGCCAGGAGCCCTCCCACGCAGAAGAACGCGAAGGAGGTGACGAGGTAGAGCGTGCCGATTGTCTTGTGGTCCGTGGTGGTCATCCACTTGATGACCACGTTGCCGGGTTCACCGCGCCGTACCGGCATTTCGTCCTGGTCGGCGGTATCGGTCTCCACCGGTTGCGAGATGCCCCTCGTCGTCACTACGACGCTCCTTCGGTCGACGGCCCGTGTGGACTCGGCGACCAGAATGGACCCGCGGCGATCGGTGCGGTGGGACATCCTTCCCCGTCCGGGGCGAGCAGCCGACAAGGACACTCATATGGCCTACGGCGAACGCTCCGTCCTCGACCGGCGCAACCGAAAGTACCTGTCAACGTCCGGGAGCCGATCGGATATTCCCTCGCGGGCATCGGAATAGCGCCTCCGGAACCGGAGTTGGCGAACCGACAGAATCACTTCTCATCCACCGCCTCTCTCCTCACCTCCTCACCTCTCTCCACTCGACAAGCTTCGGAAGGTCGGATCCATGAAGATCGGCATCATCGGCGCGGGCAACATCGGCGGCAACCTGACGCGACGACTGACCGTCCTCGGGCATGAGGTCGCGGTCGCCAACTCCCGCGGCCCCCAGACACTCACCGCCCTCGCCGAAGAGACCGGGGCGAAGCCGGTGCCCGCGTCGGAGGCCGCGCGGGGAGCCCAGGTAGTCGTGGTCACCGTGCCGCTGAAGGCCGTGCCCGGCCTGCCCGCCGGATTCCTCGACGGTGCGGCAGAGGGTGCCGCGGTCATCGACACGGGCAACTACTACCCGCAGCAGCGCGACGGCCGCATCGCCGCCATCGAGGACGGGCTGACCGAGAGCCGGTGGACGGAGCAGCAGATCGGCCGCCCCGTGATCAAGGCGTTCAACGGCACATACGCCCAGGACATCCTGGACCGGGGCCGTCCGCAGGGCACTCCGGGCCGACAGGCGCTCCCGGTGGCCGGCGACGACCCGGCGGCCAAGCAGGCGGTCCGCGACCTCATCGACGAGTTGGGCTTCGACACGGTCGACAGCGGCGGCCTTGACGACTCCTGGCGCCAGCAGCCCGGTACCCCGGTGTACGGCAGTCAGGGCGACGTCGACGCCATCGTGAAGGCCCTCTCCGAGGCATCGCAGGAGCGCACGGCGGAGTGGCGCGCCTGACACCGGGGGTCACGCGGGAGGGACGACCGGGCGACCGCTCCGGCCGGGCGGGAAACGGGGGTACCCGCCCGGCCGGAGCGTCAGCCGCCCTCGGACGACGCGCGTCACGGTGGTCCGCACCGAGACCACCGGCTCCTCGGGCAACAGGGCGACGACCGCGGCCTGTACGGCCCGGGTGCCGTACCGCGCCACGGTGGTCCGGCAGCCACCCACGGATGTGCGTGGTGGCACCCCGGAACTACTCCCACCGGCACACCCACAGAATCTACTCACGAGTAAGGTATGGGCTCCGGGATGTCGGCCCACGGCCCGTGCGGCACCCGGGCGTGGCCCGTCAACGGCCGTGAACAAGGAGTCGCACCGTGCCCCGCACCATGTCCGTAGCAGACAGCATCGACATCGACGCCACTCCGGCGCAGGTCTATGAACAGCTCAGCGACCCCACGGCTATGGGGCGTTGGAGCCCGGAGAACCGGGGCGCGACCGTGCACGGCGGGCGTCGTGGTGCGTACGTCGGCATGGTCTTCGAGGGCCGGAACAAACGCGGTGCGGCGCGCTGGACGACACGGTGCACGGTAACGGCGGCCGACCCCGGCGAGCACTTCGCCTTCCGGGTGCACGCGATCGGTCTGCGGCGTCCTCTGCTCCGGGGACCGATCGCCACGTGGGACTACCGTTTCGAGGCGGTGGACGGTGCGACCCGGGTCACGGAGACCTGGACCGACGACCGGCGTCGCTGGCCTGACTTCCTCGCCAACGCCTTCGACCGCGTCGCGACGGGCGGGAGGACTTTCGCGCAGTTCCAGGGCGGCAACATCCGTACGACGTTGAAGCGTCTCAAGGCGGCCCTGGAGGCGGACGTCCGGGAAACCGGAAGCTAGGCGAGCCAGACGGTCGGGTGGGCCAGGTGGTCAGACGGCCCAGTGTGGAGGGCGGCTCAGCGATCCGGGAAGGGCTGTTCTCACATTGCCCTTGGCGGCGTTGAGCTGTGCCTGGGTGAGGAACAGGCTTCCCGTGAGGTCGGCGCCCGAGAGGTCGGCGTCACGGAAGTCCGCACCGATGAGGTCGGCCAGGCGGAGGTCGGCGCCGGTGAGATCGGCGGCGATCAGATAGGCCCCGCGGAGGTCCGCTGCGCGCAGGTCGGCACCGCGCAGACGGGCACCGATGAGGTCGGCACCGCGGTGGTTGTGCTTCTTGCGGCGGGGCGCGGCGGCCCGGGCAAGTGCGCTGGCGCGAAGAAGCAGCCCGGCGACCCGGTCGCGGTGACCCACGACGTCCAGTTCCGCGAAGTCGACGGCCGGGCGGGTGGTGTGCCGTTCCGTCTCTTCCAGGGCCCGGCGGATCTCGGCGTGCAGGGGACGTGCGTCCGGCAGGGCGAGGGCCTCGGTGAGATACCACAGCAGTTCATGGAGCTGACGCATGACCGGGAACACCTGGAACATCTGCGCGGCAAGGTCCGGGGACGAACGCCAGTCACGGCCCCCGTAGGTCACTTGGGAGACCTTCTGGCCGGCGCCGAAGCAGTCGTAAACGGTGCAGCCGGAGAAGCCCTTCGGACGCAGCCTGGTGTGGATGCCACAGCGGAAACAGTCCTGAAGGTTGGGACAGGGTCGCCCCGCATCCTTGTCGATGGCGAAGTCCGCAGAGGCCCTCAGCGTGAGGGCTACGCAGCAGAGAGCAAAACAGTTCGCGCAGTCCGCACGCAGTGCCTCCCGTCCCTTGTCGGGCACGGCGGTCGGTTCGTTGTCGGGCACGGGCGGCGGGTCCTCGCATGGATACGGTGCTGCGGAAAGTACGGGTGCAGAGCACACGAGTCTACCGAGGGGCCCAAGCGCGACGCTCCCGTCGGTTCCTGTCGTCCCTGTCAGCACCTGTCGACCACTTGCGACTCCCAAGGATTCTGTCGGCCGCTGCCGCTGCCGGTGCACACTGGGCACTGTATAGATCGCGAGGGGGACGCATGGGCAGCGAGGAGAGCAGCGGATTCGAGCCCGCGACCGGCGACGGCCCACCGGCCGCCGAGCCTGCGGCACGGGCCGCTTCGGTGCGGACCGCGTTCGAGGGGCTGCTGCAGATCCGTCGGCTCACCGGCGCCGGGCGGCCCGACCTCGTGGCCGCGCCGGCTCTGTGGGAACTGAACCGCCCGGTCAGGGCGATCGCGTTGGCGCTGGAGAACTCGGGGGCCACGCCTTCGGCCGTCGACCCGTCCGGACGCCGTGTGTCGGCCGGATACCGGGTGAGCAACGGGGAGTCGGCAGGTTCGGTACGGGTCGAGTGGTCCGGGCCGCCCGGCAGTGGCGCCGCTCACGACGAGGAGGAGGCGCTGGCCGGCTGCGCTTCGGCCTTGCGGCAACTGGGCTGGACCGTCCTGCTCTACCGAGGGCCTCGCAGACGGCGCTACCTGGAGGTGGAACCGCCGAGCGGGTTGTCCGGCGGGCACGGCCGGGCATGAGGCCGCGTTGTCAGACCCATGGGAGATGCTTGACGGTCCGACAGCTCTGAGGAGGAGATGCTGAGATGGATAACGACGAGCTCGCTGCGGCGCAGGCGTACGTTCGCCTGCTGGAGGCCGCCCGGGCAGCGCTCGCTGACCCCGACGACGCACCGGTCTACCTGCCGCTGCTCACCTCTCCGATGCGGGAGGCCGACCATGCCTTGCGCAGCGCGGGGCTGACGGGCAACGAGGACCGACTGTTCGCTCTCGTACGGGCACTGCAGCCGAGCCTTTCCGGCAGCGACAGATAGGCGGGGCGGAGGGGCACGCGCCGGCCTCTCCTATCCGGCCTCTCCCTCGTTGACGGAGGTGTGCACGGTCCCCGGAGCGAGTCCGAGCTCCTGTTCGCCGGGGCCGAGTGGTGCGAAGAACCGGGCGACTTCCTCGGCGTCGATCTCGGCGAGGGAGCCCGGTTTCCACTGCGGTTCGTTGTCCTTGTCGATGATCCGGGCTCGCACGCCTTCCACGAAATCAGGGTGCTCGAACGCCCGGCTGGAGACACGGAACTCCTGGTCGAGAACGGCCTCCAGGCTGTCGAGACGGGCTGCCCGACGGACTGCGGCGAGCGTGACCTTGAGCGCGAGCGGCGACTTGGTCAGGAGTTCGTCCGCCGCCGCCTCCGCCAGGGGAACACCGCTCTCGCGCAGCTGTCGGAGGATCTCCTCCATGCTGTCCGCCGCGTAGCAACCGTCGATCCAGTCGCGTTGCGCTGCGAGCTCGCCCGCCGACGGCTCTGTGGCGAACCGCTGGACGATGCCCGCCACCGACCTGTCCTGACCGGACGGTTCGCCCAGTGCCTCGGTCAGGGCAGGCAGGAGGCGGGCAGGGACGTGGTGATCGGCCAGACCGCAGAGAACAGCGTCGGCCGCCCCGACGGAACGGCCCGTGAGCGCCAGATGGGTGCCCAGTTCGCCGGGGGCTGTGGCCAGCAGGCGGGTGCCCCCGACGTCAGGCACGAAGCCGATCGCTGTCTCGGGCATGGCGACGCGTGAGCGTTCGGTGACGACACGGATTCCGCAGTGTGCGGACACCCCGACTCCCCCGCCCATCACGATGCCGTCCATCAGCGCGACGTACGGCTTGGGGAATCGGGCGATGCGGGCATTGAGGCGGTACTCGTCACGCCAGAACTCCAGGGACGCACGTCCCGAGGCTCGTGCGTCGTCATGCAGGGCTCGAATATCACCACCGGCGCACAGACCTCGGTCGCCGGCCCCGGACAGCAGTACCGATGCGATCGATTCGTCCTGCTCGGCGCGGGACAGGGCCTCGTCGAGAAGCCGCACCATGGTGTGGCTGAGGGCGTTGAGCGCCCGGGGGCGGTTCAGTGTGAGGTGCAGGCATGTGCCCCTCTTCTCCAGCAGGACGGGCCGGTCGTCGTTCATGCGTGCGCTCCGCTCGCTGAGCTCGTGGACACGTGGGACGCCTTCCATGGTCGCTGACGGCCCTCGGCTGCCGGTCCGCGCCCCCGGAGCGGGTCGGGCGCGGCGGGCCCATGGAGGGCGGAGCCGCCCAGGGGTGGCCGGAGCGGGACACGGGCACGTGAGACTCGGCGCCACGGCCACTCCAGGAGCGCGTGCATACGGGAGCGTGCATGCGGGCGCGTGGGACGCGGGCTTATGGGATCACGGGCGAACCGCTGTGGCACTCCGATGGACGCGGCTCGACAATATAGGCCTACGGGGTCCGCCGATGTGCGGCCCCGCCGGGCGACCTCCGGAGCTGGCATGACCGACGACGAACGGCGGCAGGACACCGAGGCCTCTACGCTCCGCCGGATCGACCGGAAGACCAACGGTGAGATCCGGCCGACGGAACGCCTCGCCATGAATCGGACCGGCAGCTTCGACTGGGACCTGGACACCCGGACCCTGGACATCGACGAGGCCGGGCTCATGGTGTTCGGCGTGGATCCGGCGACGTTCGACGCCCGCCCGGGCGCACTGCTGGAGCACCTGGAACCGGCGGAACGGGCCCGGCTCGACGTCACGATCGACGAGGCCATCACCGGCGGCAGTAATTCCTACAGTGTCCACTTCCCTGTGCCGCTGGATGACGGGACCACACAGTGGACCCATGTCCAGGCCCGCATCCTGCGATCGAAGGACGGAACGGCCCATCGGATCGTAGGGGTTGTCCGGGACGCGACGGCGGAGGTCACCCATTCGGCCTTCGTTCTCGATCTGGAAAAGCGGCGGCAGCGCCAGACCAATATCGTTGAACGGACAACAAGTGTCATGTCGCGGGCGGTGACCGTGGACGACGTGACGGCGGCCCTCACCGGACCGGGCGGGCTGGCCCGGCTCGGCGCTGACGGTCTCGCCCTGGGGCTCGTGGAGAATTCCACGCTGAACATCGTCGCGCTGAGCGGCGAGACGCTCGAGGTGCACGACGGGCTCGGCTCCGGTGCTCTCGACCGCAACCTCCCTCTCGCGGACACCATCCGCAGCGGACGCCCCCGGTTCATCACCTCCCTCTCCGCGTTGGCCCGTCGCTACCCGGAACTGGAGCCGTATCTCGGGAGGCTGAGGTTCAGGGCGGCGGCGTACCTTCCGCTGGTGGCCCAGGCCCGGTCGCTCGGTGGTCTGGCCCTCTTCTACCGCGAGCGCACGGTCTTCAACGCGGACGAGCGCATTCTGTGCCTGGGCCTCGCCGCCATCGTGGCCCAGTCCCTGCAACGGGCGATGCTCTTCGACGAGGAGCGGGAGTTCGCCACCCAACTACAGTCCGCGATGCTCCCGCCCCGGATTCAGGACGTCGAGGGCGGCGAGATCGCGGTCCGGTACCACGCGGCATGGAGCGGCCGACAGGTCGGCGGCGACTGGTACGACGTGATCGCCCTGCCCAAGAACCGTTATGGGCTGGTCGTGGGAGACGTTCAGGGGCACGACACCCACGCGGCCGCGATCATGGGCCAGTTGCGTATCGCCCTGCGCGCGTATGCCGCCGAGGGGCACCCGCCGGCCACCGTGCTGGCCCGGGCGTCCCGCTTCCTCGCCGAACTGGACACCGACCGCTTCGCCACCTGCGCCTACGCCCAGATCGACCTGGCGTCCGGAGCGGTGCAGGTGGTACGGGCCGGGCACCTCGGCCCATTGATCCGGCATCTCGACGGGCGGGTCGGCAGCCCTCAGGTGCGCGGCGGGCTGCCGCTGGGCACCTCCACGGACCTCCAGGACGAGGAGTACCCGGAGACCCGGCTGGACCTGGTGCCCGGTGAGATATTCGTCCTGTACACGGACGGGTTGGTGGAGGAGCCCGGAGCCGATCTGGACACCGGGATCGACGCGCTGCGCAACGAGGTGAGCGCCGGGCCCGCCGGGGCCGAGGCCTTGGCCGATCACCTGTCGGAACGGCTGTGGGAGCGGTGGGGGTCGGGGGACGATGTGGCACTCCTGGTCCTCCGCCGAAGCCCTGACGTGGGGTCGTCGCACGCGCCGCGGCTGCATCAGTACATTCACCAAGCGGACCCGGAAGGGCTCTCGGACGCCCGTGCGATCGTGCGCCAGTCCCTCGCCGACTGGGGCATGGCCGAATTCGCCGACGATGCCGAGCTCATCACGGGCGAGTTGTTGGTGAACGTGCTCCTGCACACCGAGGGCGGGGCTGTCCTGACGCTGGAGCTGCTGCCCGAACCGGTGCGACGGATCCGGCTGTCGGTCCAGGACAGGTCCAGCGCCTGGCCCCGTCGGCGTATGCCGGGCGAGACGTCCACCTCCGGCAGGGGACTGCTCCTGCTCGACGCGGTAGCCACGCGCTGGGGTATCGAGCCGAGAGGCGAGGGCAAGGCCGTTTGGTGCGAGATCGGCCCTGCTCCCCCGCCTGCCAGCCCGCCGCCGCCGGACGTGGAGCGATGACGGACGTGGAGCGGTGACGGACGTGGAGCGGTGACGGACGACATGGGGTGTGCCGCAGCACCGCGGTGATGCGGCACACCCTCGACCGCGGGAGCGTCAGCTCCGGGCGGTGCGCCGCTTGCGGACGGCCCACAGGATGCCGCCACCGGCCAGCAGTACCGCGACAGCGGCGCCGCCGATGACCGGAGTCGACGACGACGAGCCGGTCTCGGCCAGGTCCGGCGAGCTCGGGCTCGGTGCGGGCACGGCGGGCGCGGACTCCGAGGGCTGCATACTGGGGGTGGCACTCGACTCGGGCGTCCCGGTGGGCGGCGTCTCCGACGGGGGCGGCTCGTCCGGGACCGACTCGGTCGGGGTCGGCTCGGGCGGCGTGGGGCTGGGCTCCTGGTCGCACACCTCCGCCGTCTTCGCCTGGTCGATGGAGTGCTTGCCATCGCCGTCGGCATCCTTGACGACCAGCCGGACGGTCACCGGCTCGTCGTGATCGGGAAGCGTCAACTTCTTGTGGTACTCACGGCCGAACGTCTGAGTGGGCAGCAGGTCCTTGCCGTCCACCGTGACGGTCACCGTGTTGGGGACGTCGCTCGTGTAGCTGGTGAGATCAACAGTCACCTCGGAGCAGGTCACGGCCCAGGTGGGGGGTGTGAGCCGCAGCCGGACCGACAGAGATGACGCCTCCGGTCAGACCGACGACCGCCGCGGCCACGAGTGCTCCCGCACCACGCCACGATCTCCTGGGTATGGTCATGGATTCTTCCTCCAGATACGTCACATCGCCCGAATGGCGGTGGGGCGCACAGTACTGCCATCGCCCAGGAACGGCGCAGTCGCCCCATGCGTATCCCGTCGCACCAACTCCGTTCTCAGCCGCGCCACTTCCGGCAGGGCGGGCAGGCCCTCACGTCGCACTGTCCTCCGGTCCGACCGAATGAGAGGGTGGGCTGTGCATCTGTCTGCCGCCGCCCCGCGCCCCTGGCCCTGGAGCATGACCCGTTCTATGCGATTGCTGCTGATCCGTCACGGCCAGACACCGTCCAACGTCGGCAACTTCCTGGACACCGCGCTGCCCGGCCCCGGGCTCACCGAACTGGGGATGCGGCAGGCAGCCGCCCTCCCTGGGGCCCTCGCCGGGGAGGACATCGCCGCGTTGTTCGCCTCCACCCTGACCCGTACACAGCTCACAGCCGCACCCCTCGCCGCGGAGCGGGGCATCGAGGTCCGGATCCGTGACGGGATCCGCGAGCTGTCGGCCGGTGACCTGGAGATGCGGGCCGACGAGGATGCGGTGCGGCAGTACCTGACGACCGCCTTCGCCTGGTCCGCCGGGGACATCGCCCGCCGGATACCGGGGGGCGAGAGCGGGACGGAGGCGCTGGCCCGCTTCGACGCCGTAGTGGCCGAGGCGGCGGGGTCCGGGGAGCCCGGGACCGTGGCGCTCGTCAGTCATGGTGCCGCTATCCGGGTGTGGACAGCCGCCCGCGCACGGAACGTCACGGTCGGGTTCGCCGCCGAACACAGCCTGGACAACACGGGCGTGGTGGTGGTCGAGGGCTCACCGAACTCGGGATGGACGGCTCTCTCCTGGGCCGGGACGGTCGTCCCGGGGGTCGCCGCGAGCGGCGCGGCGGACGGTGGCCCGGCCGGCCGCACTCCGCCGGGCCCGGATAAGGGACCGACTGCGGATCATCCCTTCGGCTGACCGCCGCGCTCGCAACCGCAGTCGGGGACCTGTCGACGCGAAGGCGCTCCGTCGTCACAGGGCCTTATGCATGATGTGAAGCCCCACATAGCCCTCGGTCGGGTGTTTGAAGCCCTCCGGAAGGGTTCCGATCACATCGAAGCCGATCGAGCGGTACAACGTGACGGCGTGGGTGTTGGTCTCGACCACCGCGTTGAATTGCATGGCTCGATAGCCTTCGGCGCGAGCCCAGTCGACCGTGTGGTCGCACAGCGCGCGCCCCACTCCCCGGCCGGAGTGAGCGGGGTCGACCATGTACGTGGCGCTGGCTATGTGCGATCCGTTGCCCATGTGGTTGCGGTTCATCTTCGCGGTGCCGAGCACCGTCCCGGCATCGTCCACGGCAACGACCACTCGACTCGGCGCGGCGACGAACCACCATCCCTCGGCGTCCTCCTCGGCAAGATCCGGCGGATAGGTGAGCGTCTCGCCCGCGGAGACGATCGCATGGAAGAACGGCCAGATGACGGGCCAGTCCTCGGAGGTTGCTTCCCTGATCAACATGCGGACAGGATGGCCCATCCGAACGATCGACGCGAAAAATTATCCGGCGCCACGGCCACGCCATCCCAACCTGGCGAGCAGCCTCTTCCCGGTCGGCGCGCCCTCCGCAGCGGAGTGTGACGCCCCGGCGCAGGCGGACGGCGGAGCCGGATCGGCGGCGGATGCCGGAATCACGGTCCCGGTAGGAGTCCCGGCACCGGTCCGGGCTGTGGGCGCCGCTCGGATTCCACCGTCGCCCCCGGGACGCGGGGCCGGCCGGTCCTCACGTGCCCTGTCCAGCTCCAGCGTCAGGTTGACCCGCCGCCAGAGGATCTCGTCGGGGTCATCGGCAAGCATCAGCTCCCCCATGGCGTCTCTCGCCGCCATGGACCCCGGGCGTCCGAAGACCGGCTCCGGCCGGACCCGCACGAGATAGGCGCGTTCATAGGGGTCGTCCACCACTTCCGCCAGTTGCACAGGGTCCAGTGCCGACGCCTGGACCGCAGTTCGCACCCAGGGGTCCTGAGTCCGGTTCAGCAGCCGGTCGATGCGCTGCGAGCGCCAGTTGCGCGACCGCCAGTCGACGCCCGACTCAAGCATCGTGCGCATTCCCAAAGGCATCCGTCCGGCCAGCAGGTCGGGTTCCCGGGCCTCGAAAGCGGCAAGCTCGTCCGCGAGGTAGAGCCAGACGACCGCACGATACCGGTTTAGATAGAACGTGACCGGTGAGACGCAACCTGCTCGGGCAAGCCGGGTGAACCGCGCCGGAGCGATATCCAGCTGGGCCGCTCCTTCGGCTGTTCCGACGGTGCGGACCCGCTCTGCCAGGCCATCGGGAAAGCCCGGCCGCTGCCTCAGGCGCGCGATCTCCTCTTCGTGCACCCGTGGCCGCCCACCGCCCGGTACGCCGACGACGGCGATCAGCCCCAGGTGCACCGCAAGCTCGAACTCCGCACGCCGCACACCCAGCTCCTGGGCCGCCCGCCCAGTCGCTACCGTCGCCGGGGCAGCGGACGAGGTGCGCCCGCCCTCGCCCTCCACCCCCGTGCTGACGTCTCCGGCATGGGCGTCGCCCCGTACGCTCGTGCCGCCAGCCCGCGTGTCCCGGGTCCTGGCCCGCGCGGCCCGGATCTTGGTGTTCGCGCCCTGGGTCCTGGCGTGTGCTCGATGTACTTCCTTGACCGTCACGACTGTCCTCCCCCGTCGACTCGAATACTCTCCGTGATCACGGTAGCTCGAGGGAGTCATCGCCCGTCACCCCTGTGGATAACTCTTCACCGGCGACGAGAAATGCAGGTCAGAAGGGGCCGATGTCTTCGGGACCACCCTGGCGAACGGAGACTCCGAGGTGTTCGCCGACCCGGTTGACGAGCAAGGTCATCTCGTAGGCGACCTGGCCGACATCGGCTTCGGCCGCGGTCAGCACACACAGGCAGCTGCCGTCGCCCGCTGCCGTCACGAAGAGCAGCGCCTCGTCGAACTCGACCATGGTCTGGCGGGCCCGGCCCGCCCGGAAGTGGCGCCCCGAGCCGCGCGCCAGGCTCTGCAGACCGGAAGAGACCGCTGCCAGGTGCTCCGCGTCCTCTCGCGCGAGCCCGGTGCTGGCACCGGTGACCAGTCCGTCGTTCGACAGCACCAAGGCGTGCCGTATGAATTGCACCCTGCTGGTGAGATCGTCAAGGAGCCAGTCAAGTCCCCGATCAAGCGGCATGTGCTCGTCCTCCCCGTACCTTCGTTCCTTGTGCCCCGCTACGCGCGTAAGCCTCGCGCAACGGCCCCGTGGGGGCAAGCGCCCCTCCCCCCTCGGGGCGCCGCTTCGCGCCATGCGGGGATCGGGCTCAGGATGGGGCCCATGGCACACCACATGACCGAAGAAGAATGGCGGGCCTTCCTCTCGAAGGGCACGCGCACGGCGAAGGTTTCGACGGTGCGGACCGACGGCAGTCCGCACATCGCGCCCGTCTGGTTCCTCCTCGACGGCGACTCGGTGGTCTTCAACACCGGCAGGGAGAGCGTGAAGGGGCGCAACCTCGCACACGACGGACGGGTCGCCCTCTGCGTCGACGACGACCGGCCTCCGTACGCGTTCGCAGTGGTGCAGGGGCATGCCGAGCTGATCGAGGACCCCGGAGAACTCCTGCGGTGGGCGACGCTGATCGCCCACCGTTACGTGGGGGCCGACGCCGCCGAGGAGTTCGGCCGACGCAACGGCGTGCCCGGCGAACTGGTCGTACGGGTACGGATCGACAAGGTGGTCGCTATGGCCGACATGGTCGGCTGACGGACGGGCCGCGATACCGGACGGTCGACCGACGGAGGCGAGCAGTCGGGCCGTGTGCATGCGCCCGGCGTACTCGACCGTACGGATCAGGACTTCTTTTCCGATGCCCGGTGGCGGGCGTCGCACAGCACGACCGGCGTGCCCCGGTCTAGGCCGAACACCCGGGCGACATCTCGCTCCGTATGGTCAGGAGCACCAGAGAACCGGTTGACGGCGACGAGGAGCGGAATTCGCCTGCTCTCGAAGTGGTCGACGGCGGCGAAGCAGTCCCCGAGACGCCATGTGTCCGCGAGCACGATCGCCGCGAGGGCGCCCTCGAACAGCTCGTCCAAAAGGAATCGGAAACGGTCGTGGCCCGGCGTGCCGAACAGGTTGAGCGTCAGGCCGGAGTGGACGGTGATACGGCCGAAACTCATCGCTGCGGTCGTGGCTGTCTTCCGCTCCACGGTCGTCGTCTTCGGATCGAAGAAGCTGCCGCACATCGCCCGCGCGCTGGGGAAGTCCATGCGCAGGCTCAAGAGCGAGGCCAAGGCGATGAAGGACAGGAAACGCCCACTGACCGCGTCACGGAGGGAAGGCCAGGGCAGCAGCCCATCCGTCCCTCCCCACCGCTGCTCACTTCAGATCTAGCGCAAGATGGTGTTCCCGTCTCGATCCACGACGCCCAGAGCCGGGGACAGAGCTTCGGTCAGGTGCGCAACGCGTTCGTCCGTGTGGTGAACCGGGCCAACGGCTTCGAGCTCGCCCGCTACGACCCGAGCGAGGACGCTTCCACCGAGACCGCGATGGTCTTCGGCGAGCCGTATCGTCACGGCGTCGAGTGGAAACTCCGGGCCGTCGGCCAGGATTACGCCTCTGGCCTGGCGGGCATCGCCTCGGACTACGGCGTCAGCGTCTGAACGGACAGGCCGGGTTCCGGTGATGACATGCCGCCCCGCGCCGGTTGCGCGATCCTGTCTCCATGGCAGACGACCACACCCATCACGTCCTGGACTTCTTCACTCCGCGCGCGGGCGGCTGGGACAGCCGGTTCCCCGACGACGGCCCCGCCTACACCGCCGCGGCCGGGCTGCTCGGGCTGCGGCCCGGCGATGCCGTGCTCGACGCGGGTTGCGGGACGGGGCGCGCGCTGCCCGCGCTGCGGGCCGCGGTCGGGCCGGAGGGCACCGTGCTGGGCGTCGATCTGACCCCGGCCATGCTGGAGGCGGCGGTGCGTGCGGGACGAGGGGACAGCGGGACGCTCGTGCGTGCCGACGTCGCTCGGCTGCCGCTGCGTGACGGGGTCCTGGACGCGGTGTTCGGAGCGGGGCTGATCTCGCATCTCGCCCGCCCCGAGGCCGATATGGCGGAACTCGCCCGCGTGGTCCGGCCGGACGGGGTCCTGGCTCTGTTCCACCCGATCTGCCGGGCCGCCCTCGCCGCACGCCAGGGACGGACCGTCACCGACGACGACCTGCGGGCCGAGCCCGGGCTGCGCGCGTTGCTGGCCGGTGCGGGGTGGCGGCTGGAGTCCTACACCGACGAGGACGACCGTTTTCTCGCCCTCGCCGTCAGGCAAGCCTGAGGCCGGGGGCACGGCCGGGCCGCCGACGTACAGGAAGCGCCCGAGCCGGGCTCGGTCGGGGTCCCGCACATGGTCCGGTCGGGGCACGTCGCGTCACTCGGTGGGTGACTGCGGCCGGCGGACGGGAACCGGGCAGCCAGGGACGACCGGCGTGGGGAACGTACCGAGCTCCGCGATCTCGTACCCGTTCGGATACCCCTTGATCTCGGGGTTCTGGCGCGCGTAGTGGGGCGTCCCGCGGGGCGGCAGGAGCCGAACGACACCAGCCCGGAGCCGGAGCGCGCCTCTGGTCGCTCCGCGCGCCACCGGCCCCGGGCGGCGGTAGCGGAACACCCTGAGCAAGGAGTCGTCCAGGAGCGCGAGGCTGGCGCCGCGCACCAGCGGGGCGAGGGGCGCCGGGTACCAGGACCCCATCAGCGCAAGCGTGGCGTCGGATACCCGGCGGGCTCCTTCGTCCCAGCCGAAATGCTCGTGCTCGTAGGCGTCGAGGGTGCGCTCGAAGTGCTCGTAGGTCTCCGGAACGTCCTTGATTCCCATGCGGCCGCCGAGCGTGCGGTAGTAGGCGGCGAAGGCCCCCAGCTCGTGGCAGCACAAGCGCCGCCAGCCGAAGCTGTCCAGCCAGCGCTTCGGGGTGACGACGAACGTGCACAGGACGTAGCGCATGTCATCGTTGCTGATGTCGTAGCTACGGTGCATCCGGTTGATCCGGCGGACGGCAGTACGGCCGTCGTCGGTGTCGAAGCCGTGCTCCACCACCGTATCGAGCAGCAGGGCGGTGTCGTCGTAGCGCTTCTGGGAGCGGTCCGTCAACTCGGCCGTCTCATCGAGGAGTCGGCCGATGCTGGGCACGGCATAAGTGCGGTAGAGGGCCAGCTCGAGGGCGCGGGCGATGTCCCAGGGGAACTCGTAGGTGACGGTGAGACGGTAGATCTCCAGGAAGTCCCGCTCGGGGTCCAGCCGCTGGATCTCCTTCAGCCGGTCGTACCGCTTTGCCATGCTGTCCCCCTCGTTCGGCCGGACGTCCAACCTTACGCGGAGGCCTCCCCCAGCCCGGGCCTTCGGCTTCCCCGCACCCGAACGGGGTGGGCACGGCTCCGGTTCGCTCCTGCTCGTCGAGCCTCGACGAAAGGGTTACCGAGTAGTCAGGGTGCGCTGACGGACCAGGGACGCGGGACCGAGCGATGAGGATGCGGGCGATGAGCAATGGGGAGGACACGGCGGCCGGTGCGGACGATGAGGTCACCGACGACGCGCTGCTGATGCTGACCGCGATGCTGCTGACGCCCGCGCGGTTTCCCGGCGTGCTGGGCAACGACTGCATGGCCGCGTGCGACGCTCTCGCACTCGAACCGTACGAGGAGGGCTACGGGCGGGACAAGACGGTCCCAGGAGGAACCGGGTCCGGAAGGATCCGGCCCGGGAGAGACACACCCACGCAGGGCCCTGCTGTGTCCGGGCTCAGCGACCGATCTCCTTGCGGTTGATCCTGCGGAGCCTGCGCCGCTGGGACGGGTCCAACAGCAGATAGCCCGCCACGGGAACCCCGATCACGATCAGCAGCGCCCACCAGAATCCGATCAGGGGCCACAGGATGGCCGCCGCGAGCACTCCCCCGATAGCGACCTTCGCACCATTCGACATGATCCACGCCTCCTTCGCGGCCGGCGCCGCTCCTGTTGTGTGAACGCGTCCGCGCGCCTTTACGTTCCCCGTCGGCCGCGCTACCGCAGCGGTTCGCCGACCTCGTGCATGTGCGCCAGCGCCTGCCGGTAGGACTCGATCAGTCCGGTCTCCGCGTACGGCATGCCGATACCGGAGCAGTGCGCCTTGACCAGGGGCTGGGCGAGGCGCAGGTTGGGGCGGGGCATGCTCGGGAAGAGGTGGTGTTCGATCTGGTAGTTCAGCCCGCCGAGGAACCAGTCGGTCAGGACGGCGCCGCGTACGTTGCGCGAGGTCAGAACCTGTCGCTGGAGGTGGCCCCAGCGCTCGCCGTCGGGGTCGGGCATCTCCATACCCTTGTGGTTCGGGGCGAAGGCCATGCCCAGGTGGAGGCCGAACAGCGCATGCAGCACCAGTGCGAAGACGATCGCCTTGCCCGGTGACAACGTGCTGAGCAACAGAGTCGCGTACAGGGCGAAGTGCGCGGTCAGCAGCAGCCCCGAGAGGGCCCGCTCCCGGAAGGGCTGATGGCGCAGGAACTGGAATCCGTAGATCTTCAGCGCGACGCCTTCGAGCAACAGCATCGGGAAGAACAGCCGGGCCTGGTTCCTGGTCAGCCAGCGGGCGAACCCCTCACGCTGCGCCGCCTGCTTCTGCGTCCAGACCAGGGCGCCGACACCGACATCGGGGTCCTTGTCGATGTGGTTCGGGTTGGCGTGGTGGCGTACGTGCTTGTCGTTCCACCATGCCTCGTTCATACCGAGGAGCAGATTGGCGTGTACGAGACCGATCAGTCTGCTCGTCCTGCGGTCACCGGATATCTGCGCGTGCCCCGCGTCATGGGCGACGAAAGCCGTACGGGTCCACAGAACCGCCAGCGGCAGGGTGAGGAGCAGGCTCCACCAGGTGTCGCCCAGCAGGACGAAGCCGGAGATCACCGCGCCCAGGGCCGCCAGATTGACGGCGATACCGAGCACATACCGGTCCGTGCGGCGCTCCAGCAGCCCCTGGTCCCGCACGGTCCGCAGCAGCGGCGCGAAGTCGCTTCCGGCCGAAGCCTCCCGAACATCGGCCGGGCGGTCCGGACTGCTTTCGTCGGCGGGATCCGCAACAGTGGCTGTCGCCTGGGGCATGACGTCTCCGGTCTCTGGAACATATGCGCTGACTCATCGAACGTACGGACCGGGGGCCGGTGGGAGCCATGGCGCCACCACCCTGGTTCCCCTGGGGCAGACCCCCGTGCCCGATGGTGGGGCTGGCTGCACCATCGAGACCGGAAAGAGGGGAGGTGACGCGCACCACATAGCCATACGGCCTGTCGTCGCTCGAAATGGAGTACCCTCGGCGACTCCGCCCACTAGTCAAATTTGAGGAATCTGACATCGCTGTGCACAGGCACCCTGCGGCAACGCCCTCCGAGATCGCCGAACTGTCCCGCTGCTCTGCGGTCTTCGTCCCCGCGGATCCAGCACGTACCGGCAGTATCGCGTTCTGGAACCCGGACGGTAGCCCCCCTTCCGACGCTCCCGGGACTTTGTCAGAGCTGACCGTCGTCGAACCCGACCTGCGCCTCCGTACGATCACGGCGCAGCACCTCTCCGTGCGGGACGCTCTGCCGGTCCTGACCCGGGCACGCGCTGTCGCGGATGCCTCACCCGCCACCGCCTTCTGGGGCGCCGCCACGCTGCTCGCTCTCCAGTTCGTCGCCCGCGGCCTCCTGTTGCCGGGGCTGAGCAGTACCGACCACGACGCCTGGCGGATCGGGCCGTTGAGCGCCGACGACCTCCAACGGATTCGGGAACTGGCGGCGTCGATGCCGCCGACCGCCCACGCGACCCCCGTTCCGGACGAGGGCGGCGGGCAGCCGGACGGCCCCGGCGGGGCCGTCAGCCCGGACGGTACGGGCCGGCCGGGCGGAGCGGGAGAGCGGGAGCGGGAGAGGAACACGGCGAACGGCGGCGGCGAAACGTTGCTGCCCGAACCGGAGCGACTGCTGCGTGCGTTCCTCGATGCCGTGGCCGACACGATGCCCCGTACACCGGCTGCCGGATTCGCCGCCGCCGGCCCCGCGTTCGCCTCCCCGCAGCCGCAGCGCCTGCCCGAGGTGCGGGCCTGGGCGGCCGATGTGGCGGCCGGTCACGACGCGGGCGTGCGGCTCTCGTTGCGTATCGAGGTCACCGGCGCGACCTCGCCGCGGAGCATCACGGATGCGCACCTCGGGGCGGCCCCGGAAGCCGCCCCGGAAGCGGTGGGTCCAGCGTCGGGTCCGGGATCCGTGAGGCCGAGGTCCGGTCCGGACCTGGCGACGCCGTCGTTCCGTGCCGTCCTGCAGATCCACAGTGTCAGCGATCCCACCCTGGTCGCCGACGCGGCCGAGGTGTGGGCGGGCGGCTCGCGGACCGCCGCCGCGTTCGGGCCGCGGGCCCGGATGGACGTCCTCCTCACCCTGCGCCGGGCCGCCCGTGCCTGGCCGGCGCTGGCACCGTTGCTCTCCGCCGCGGTGCCGGACTCGGTGGAACCGGCCGACGAGGAGATCGCCGAACTGCTGGGGTCCGCCTCGCGTGCCCTGGCCGCCGCCGGTGTGCAGGTGCACTGGCCCAAGGAACTGGCCAGGAAGCTCACCGCGCGCGCCGTGATCGGCCCGGACGACAGGGATGCCACATACCGGGATGCCATGGACCGGGAGGGCGACGGACAGGGCTCCGCGACTCGGGGACGCACCGCCGCGGACGTGCCCTCGTTCCTCTCCGCCGACGCACTGCTGTCGTTCGACTGGCAGTTCGCACTCGGCGACCAGAAGCTGACCCGCGAGGAGCTGGACCGGCTCGCCGAATCCCGCAGGCCCATCGTGCGGCTGCGCGACCAGTGGGTGCTCATCGACCCCGGGGAGGCGCGCCGCGCCCGGGAGACCCAGGACCGCAAGGTCACCCCGATCGACGCTCTCGGCGCGGTGCTGACCGGTTCGACGGAGGTGGACGGCCGTCGCGTCGAGGTGGCGGCGACCGGCTGGCTCCAACAGTTGCGGGACCGGCTGGCCGCCCCGGAGTCCGCCGCCCAGCAGTCGATCGGACAGCCCGAGACGCTCACCGCGACCTTGCGCGACTACCAGCTGCGCGGTCTGAACTGGCTGAACACGATGACCTCCCTCGGCCTCGGCGCCTGCCTCGCCGACGACATGGGCCTCGGAAAGACGATCACGCTCATCGCCCTGCACCTGCACCGGCAGGGCGACCGGGACGCGGCCGGCCCGACGCTGGTGGTGTGCCCGACATCGTTGATGGGCAACTGGCAGCGGGAGATCGAGCGGTTCGCGCCGGGCACCCCCGTCCGCCGCTTCCACGGTGTGTCGCGTTCCCTGGAAGAGCTGGCGGACGGCGAGATCGTGCTGACGACATACGGCACGATGCGCCTCGACGCGCCACGGCTCGCCGACGTGCCCTGGGGCATGGTCGTCATCGACGAGGCGCAGCACGTGAAGAACCCGCACTCGGCGACGGCCAAGCAGTTGCGTACTGTCGGGTCCCGCGCCCGCGTCGCACTCACCGGCACACCCGTGGAGAACAACCTCTCCGAGCTGTGGGCGATCCTGGACTGGACGACGCCCGGTCTGCTAGGTCGGCTCAGCACCTTCCGTACGCGGTACGCGGCAGCGGTCGAGGGCGGCAACGACCCGGGCGCCGCCGAGCGGCTCGCCGCGCTGGTGCGGCCGTTCCTGCTGCGCCGCCGGAAGTCCGACCCGGGGATCGCGCCGGAGCTGCCGCCGAAGACCGAGACCGACCGGGCCGTTTCGCTGACGCCGGAACAGACCGGACTGTACGAGGCGGTGGTCCGCGAGACCCTCGCGGAGATCGCCGCCGCCGACGGGTTCGAGCGGCGGGGGCTCGTGATGAAGCTGCTGACGGCCCTCAAGCAGATCTGCAACCACCCCGCTCAGTACCTCAAGGAGGAGCAGCCGCGGATCACGGACCGGTCGGGGAAGATCGAACTGCTGGACGAACTCCTGGACACGATCCTGGCCGAGCGGGGTTCGGTGCTGGTCTTCACGCAGTACGTACAAATGGCCCGGCTGCTGGAGGATCACCTGGCCGCGCGCGGGGTGGACACGCAGTTCCTGCACGGCGGTACGCCAGTGGCCCGGCGCGAGGAGATGGTGGCTCGCTTCCAGGCGGGCGAGGCGCCGGTCTTCCTGCTGTCCCTCAAGGCAGCGGGCACCGGGCTCAACCTCACCCGGGCCGGACATGTCGTGCACTTCGACCGCTGGTGGAATCCGGCGGTCGAGGCGCAGGCGACGGACCGGGCGTACCGGATCGGCCAGACGCAGCCGGTGCAGGTGCATCGGCTGATCGCCGAGGGCACGATCGAGGACAAGATCGCCGACATGCTCGCCCGCAAACAGGGACTCGCGGACGCGGTGCTCGGCTCGGGCGAGGCGGCACTGACCGAACTGACCGATGCGGAACTGGCCGACCTGGTCGAGCTACGAGGGGGCACACGATGAGCGATGACTACGAGGACGACTACGGGACGGGCGACACGGACGCCTCCGACCGGGGCGACGACGGGGCATCGCGGGACGGCCGGAACGGGGCGGAGCGTGTGTTCGCGGCGTTTCCCCCTGCGCAGGGCCGGGGTTTCGCCACGTCCTGGTGGGGACTGGCGTGGCTCAAGGCTCTGGAGGACACCGCGCTGGACGGCCAGCAGCTCAAGCAGGGCCGGCGGCTGGCCCGGGAGCGCAGGGTCGGGGCGGTCTCCGTACGACCGGGGCGGATCACAGCCGTGGTTCGGGACCGCGACGGTACGGCCTACCGCAGCGACGTCCTGCTCCAGCAGCTCGGCGTGGGCGCCTGGGACCGGTTCCTCGACATGGCTGTGGACCGGGCCGGTCACATCGCGGCGCTGCTGGACCGGGAGATGCCGCCGCATCTGGTGGAGGACGCGGCGGGCGCCGGGGTCGATCTGCTGCCCGGCATCGGGGATCTGGAGCCGGAGTGCACCTGTGGGGCCTGGGACCACTGCCCACATTCGGGCGCTCTCTGCTACCAGGTGGCGCGCTTGCTGGACGAGGATCCGTTCGTCCTGCTGCTGATGCGGGGGCGCGAGGAGCGGCGGCTGCTGGACGAACTCCAGGTGCGCAGTGCCGCCCGCGCGGTCCGGGCGGGCGGCGACGGGGCACGGGAGGGAGCCGACGACGCGGAACAGGAGGTACACGGAGTCCCGGCAGGCGAGGTGTTCGCGGCGGCCGGGATCCTGCCGCCGCTCCCCGCTCCCCCGCCGGCCCCCGATGAGCCGGGGCTCGGGCCTTCACTGGACACGGAGACCGGGCCCGCGCCCGGGATCGACCCGGCGGCGCTGGAGATGCTGGCGGTCGACAGCGCGGTGCGGGCCCACCGGATGCTGCTGGACGCGCTGGCCCCGGGGCACGAAGGGCAGCCGCTCCCGGTCGAGCTGACTCCGCGGCAGGACGCGGTACGGCTGGCCGCGGACACCCGGCCGGTGCCGCGGATCGGGGCCCGGCTGGCCACGGCGTCCGGCCGCCCGGCCGCGGACCTGGACGCGGCGGTCCGCGCCTGGCGGTACGGCGGGGTCGCGGCACTCGCCGTGCTGGACGAGGAGTGGACACCGGACCCGGAGCACCTGGGACGGGCCCGTGCCCGGCTCGGCGACGCGTGGGAGGCGGGCGAGCGGCCGGCACTGCGGGTGAGCGGACGGGCCCGCTGGACCGTCGCGGGCGCCGACCTCCAGCTCCGGTTGGACCGGAACGGGCGGTGGTGGCCCTACCGCAAGCAGCGCGGTCGTTGGGTACCCGCCGGACCGGCGGACGACGACCCGGCGGGAGCGCTGGCGGGAGCCGACGGCGGGGCGGCGGACGCGGCTGTCTGAACCGTCGAGGCCTGGGGCGGGTGGGGAGGCGGCGCCGGGAGCTGGGGAACCCTGGCCGGGGACCGGGTCGCCGGGCGAGTTCGTCACTCACGGAGAAACGGTATCTGCGACGCGGGATCCGCAGGCTCAGCAGCCGAAGGCACGGGAGCCGTACGCGCGGAAGCCGTACGCGCGGAAGCCGAGGAGTGTCCGTACGGCAATTACGGGGAACCGGATGTCCGGCGGGCTCGTCATCTGCATCGGCGAGGGCGATTCACGACCCAGGGGGCCGCTCCGGCTCAGCTTGAAACGCCCCCGCCCCCGCCCCTGTCCCGTTTCCGCCCAGGCCTCGGCCCCTGGCCCCGGCCTCAGGAGGGCCGTTGCACCGCAGAAGGATCATTCAGTGTGCCGCCGCGACGGCGGTCGTTGCCGCCCTGCCCGCCTCAGCGAGGGCCGTGGCGGCGGCACCGAAGACCCCCACCGACTACGCGACCGCACTCTGGGCTCCGGCCGCCCCCGCCAACTACACCGTCCCCTCCCGCCCTTCGGAGCGCCGGATCGACCGCGTCGTCATCCATGTCGCCCAACAACTGTTCACTCCGACCGCAGGCATCTTCCGCAACCCCTCCAAACAGGTGTCGGCCCACTATGTGGTGCGCTCCGGCGACGGCCATGTCGCCCAGTGCGTACGCGAGAAGGACATCGCCTGGCACGCGGGCAACTGGAGCTGGAACACCCGGAGCATCGGCATCGAGCACGAAGGATGGGTGGACCGCCCGGAGTTCTTCACGGACGTCATGTACCTGCGGTCCGCCAGGCTCACCGCGGACATCTGCGACCGCCACGGCATCCCCAAGGACCGGGAGCACATCGTCGGCCATCACGAGGTGCCGGGCAGCGACCACACCGACCCCGGCGTCCACTGGGACTGGGAACGCTATCTCCGGCTCGTCGCCGGTGTCACCCGAGCGTCACCTTCCGGCCACCCGTGGTGATGACTCTCCGCACCGAGCTTGTCCCGGAGGCCGACGGCGACGACCATGAGAGGGCGCGAAGTCCCATGGACTGGAGGGTGAGTTGACGGATCCCTGGGTGGCCCTGACCGCGGGCACCGATCCCGGCGAACAGAGCGGCGCACTGCGCCGCGCCCATGACGTGTTCACCTCGGCGGGACGCCTGGAGCGGCCGGTCCGTGCGGTGGTCGGCGCGTCCTGGCGACGCTCGGCACGGGCACGGGTCAGCCCGAACGACGCCCCCGCGGTAGAGCTCGGCCCGGACGAACTGGGCCCCTACCGGGCGGCGCACCCCCTGGCCCGTGCCATGCCCGTGATCCGCGAGCTGATGGGAGCGTACGCGACGGACGGGGAACACCTGCTGGCCGTCTGCGACGCCCACGGACGCCTCCTGTGGGTCGAGGGGCATACGGCGGCGCGACGGCGGGCCGGCCTGATGAACTTCGTCGAGGGCGCCCGCTGGGCCGAGTCCGTGGCGGGGACGAACGCGCCGGGAACGGCCATCGCGGTGGACCGTCCGGTCCAGGTCTTCGCCGCCGAGCACTTCCTGCGACCGGTCCAGCAGTGGACCTGCGCGGCGGCGCCGTTGCATGACCCCCGTACGGGCCGGGTGCTGGGAGCCGTCGACATCACGGGCGGCGACCGGCTCGCCCACCCACACAGTCTGGCGTTCGTCCAGGCGGTCGCCCGGGCGGCCGAGTCGCAGCTCGCGCTGCTGACGCCGTCGTCCGAGTCCGACGTCGAGTCGGTGCGGCTGACCGCGCTGGGCAGGGACGAGGCGCTGCTGGTGACGCACGGCCGTCGGCTGCGGCTCAGCCGTCGGCACAGCGAGATCCTGGTCGCCCTGATCCGTCGGCCGGAGGGCCTGAGCGGGGACGAGTTGCTGGTGGAGCTGTACGAGGACGAGTCGGTGACCCCGGTGACATTGCGGGCCGAACTCTCACGGCTCCGCAGGCTGTTGGGGCCCGATCTGCTGGATTCGCGCCCGTACCGGCTGACCGTCCCGGTGGACGCCGATTTCGACACGGTGACGCGTCGGCTGGCTTCGGGCGCGGTGGCGGCGGCGCTGGGCTCGTACGCGGGCCCGCTGTTGCCGGGTTCCCGGGCCCCTGCGGTCGTACGCCTGCGGCGGCGGATCTCGGAGCAGCTGCGGGCGGCTCTGATCGCCCGGGCTGATCCGGGGCTGCTGGCAGACTGGGCCTACAGCTCGTGGGGCGAGGAGGACCTGCCCGTATGGCGCGCGCTGGCCGGGGCGGTTCCGGCGGACCAGCGGGCGGCGCTGCTGGCCCGGGTACGGGGGCTGGACGCCGAGCAGCGTGGCTAGAGCTTGTCGACGCCCGGCAGACAGAACGGTGACGCAGACCGTGGAAGGCCGCCCCCGCAGTGCCGTTGCAACGCCCTTGCAACGTCCACGCCCCTAGCCTCGCGCCGGGGGCCGCCCAACGGCGGGTGGCGCCGGATCCGGGAGGCCACTGAGATGACCCGTTACGCAGCGCCGGGCACCGAGGGTGCGATCGTCACCTACGCGTCCCGCTACGATCACTGGATCGGCGGCGCGTACGTCCCGCCGGCCCGGGGCCAGTACTTCGAGAACCCGAGCCCTGTCAATGGCCGCCCGTTCACGGAGGTCGCGCGCGGCACGTCCGAGGACGTCGAACTGGCCCTGGACGCCGCCCATGCTGCGGCTCCGGGCTGGGGAGCCACATCCGCCGGGGACCGGGCCTCGGTGCTGAACAGGATCGCCGACCGGATGGAGGCTCACCTCGAGGAGCTGGCGGTCGCCGAGAGCTGGGAGAACGGGAAGCCCGTACGGGAGACGCTGGCGGCCGACATTCCGCTGGCCATCGACCACTTCCGCTATTTCGCGGGGGCTCTGCGCGCCCAGGAGGGTTCGCTCAGCGAGATCGACGACAACACCGTCGCGTACCACTTCCACGAGCCGCTGGGTGTGGTCGGCCAGATCATCCCGTGGAACTTCCCCATCCTGATGGCCACCTGGAAGCTCGCCCCGGCGCTCGCCGCGGGCAATGCGGTGGTCCTCAAGCCGGCCGAGCAGACGCCCGCCTCGATCCACTACTGGTTGAGCCTGGTGGCTGATCTGCTTCCGCCCGGCGTCATCAACATCGTCAACGGCTTCGGAGCGGAGGCCGGGAAGCCGCTCGCCTCCAGCCCGCGCGTCGCGAAGATCGCCTTCACGGGTGAGACCACGACGGGGCGGCTGATCATGCAGTACGCCTCCGAGAACATCAAGCCGGTGACGTTGGAGCTGGGCGGCAAATCGCCGAACATCTTCTTCGACGACGTCTCGCGCGCCGACGACGACTTCCTCGACAAGGCTCTCGAAGGTTTCACCATGTTCGCCCTCAACCAGGGCGAGGTGTGCACGTGCCCGTCGCGTGCTCTCATTCAGCGCGGCCACTACGGCGCGTTCCTGGAGGCGGGCATCGCCCGCACGGAACAGATCGTGCCGGGTCACCCACTGGACACCGACACGATGATCGGCGCCCAGGCCTCCAACGACCAGTTGCAGAAGATCCTTTCGTACCTGGACATCGGCCGACAGGAGGGAGCGAAGATCCTGACGGGTGGCAGGCGCATCGAGCACGGCGGTGAGCTGGCCGGCGGCTACTACGTCCAGCCGACGGTCCTCGAGGGAGACAACCGGATGCGGGTCTTCCAGGAGGAGATCTTCGGCCCGGTCGTGGCCGTGACGTCCTTCACGGACTTCGACGACGCCATCAGCACGGCGAACGAAACCCTCTACGGGCTGGGGGCCGGAGTCTGGACCCGCGACGTCAACACGGCCTACCGGGCGGGGCGTGGGATCAAGGCGGGCAGGGTCTGGACGAACTGCTACCACGCCTACCCGGCGCACGCGGCATTCGGCGGCTACAAGCAGTCGGGCATCGGCAGGGAGAACCACAAGATGATGCTGGAGCACTACCAGCAGACGAAGAACCTTCTGGTGTCGTACTCGCCGAAGAAGCTGGGCTTCTTCTAGGAGCACGCGAGAAGGCGCCTGAGCTGGGCTTTTGCCCGTCAGGCGCCTTCCGCTCGGCCCACTCGAGTTAGGGACCGTTCACGTGGTAACTACCAGTTCCTCCCACCTCTCTCCCGCTTGTGACCAGTTGTTCCGGACCCGTGGCGGACCAAGACCCCGACTCACCGCGCTGCCCCCGCGCCCTGACTGACGCGATCCCGCTCCTTCATCGACTGCTCGATGAGGCGGTTGGCCTGTTCACCGACGCCATCCAGGAACTTGACATAGTGGCGGAAGAGAACCCCGATGCTCTGGCCCGCGCGGCGAGCGCATTCGGCCGGGTCCACTCCGGAATACAACCAGAACGAAATCCCAGCGTGCCGGAGGTCATAGAGCCACTTGGCCAGGCCGGAGGCAAGTTCCGTGCGGGTCGGGACGGACTTTCGCGCCCGCGCCCACGTTGTGCCATACGCGGCGGCGTCCATGTAGTTGCCGGCCTGGTTTCGGAACAATGGCCGTTCGGCGCTACGCCGAACCGTTCGATGTGCTCCAGCAGGATGCGTACGAACTGCGGCGGAATGGGCACGGGCCGGGTGGCGGTGGCCGCGCGACGCTTGAGCGAGTGCACCTCGTGCACCGCGCCCTAGTCCGTCCGGTCCTTGCCTGCGGTGACGACACCGCCCGACAGGTTGAGCAGCCCCCAACCGGATTCGGGCAGACGGCACTGTTTGAGCCGGAGGTGGATGATGTCCGCCGGCCGCATGGCCGCGTAGTACATGCAGCCGAAGAAACGCCAACAGGCAAGGAGTTCCGCTTCATCCGGTCCAGAGCCTTCCGCCACTCCCCCCCCTGCGGTTCTTGAACCCATGCGTTCTTGCTTATTGTTCAGAAACTCATGAGGTTCACTCGTCGGTGACGTAGCGGACGTGCCGACCGCCGAAGTATCCGCGCACGATGAGGGGCTGGCGTTGTCGGCGGTGGAAGAAGTTTCCACTCCTCGCCGATGCCGTACCCACCCAGGTGCCAGAAGACGCCCGTGACGGGTCAACCGATCTGCGACCCCGCCACCGACCGCCGCTGAACTACCGGATCGGCGGGGGCAACGGCCCGATCCCGTGTGGGTGTTGCCGTCGATACCTGCACAAAGTCAGTCATGAGCCGAGCGTATCGAGGCAGTTCTCGCCCAGCCGCGGCCTGGCGGCTGGGGCGGCGCTCAGCCGGTCGGGCTCGGGAAGTGCCTTCAGGCGGGTTTGTAGGCGATGTAGCCCCACTGGCGAGTGTCGTTGTCGGGGCCGGCGGGTCCGGGGTGCCACCTGTTGATGGGGCCGAGGCCGGGGTCGGGGATAGTCAGCCCGTCGGCCATGGCGAGCATGGTGTCGGCGGTGCTGGCGACGTAGGGCTGGGTGCCGGAGTCGGCGTAGGAGCGGTTGGCGGCGTCGATGTCCGGTGAGGCCAGCGTGGTGCACATGACGAGCGCGCTGCCGGGGGCGAGGCGGGAGGTGTACTCCTGGACCAGGCTGATGGCCTTGGCGGGGTTGGTGACGTGGCCGATGACGGACATGAACATCAGGACGACGGGCTGGTCCAGGTCGAGGGTGCGGGCGGTCTCGGTGAAGATGATGTCAGGGCGGTTGAGGTCGGCATCGAGGTAGTCGGTGGCGCCTTCGGGGGTGCTGGTGAGCAGGGCGCGGGCGTGGGCGAGGACGATGGGGTCGTTGTCGACGTAGACGATGCGGGCGTCCGCTGCGGCGAGTTGGGCGACTTCGTGGGTGTTGTCGGCGGTGGGGAGGCCGGTGCCGATGTCGAGGAACTGGCGGTAGCCGTCCTGGGCGACCAGGTGGGTCACGGAGCGTTTGAGGAAGGCGCGGGTGGAGACCGCGAGGTTGACCGCGTCGGGGAATTCCTTCTTCATCTTCTCGGCGAGCTCTTGGTCGGCGGGGTAGTTGTCCTTGCCTCCGAGGAGGGCGTTCCAGAACCGGGCGGAGTGCGGTTTGTGCGGCTGGAGGTCGATCTTCCGGTTGGTCCGGTGATCCGGGTTGTCGGTCATCAGGGGTGGCCCTTTCTCTCCTGCTCCGCTGGGTGCGGCAGCGGGGTGGTGGGTAGTGCGGCGAGGGCCGCGGTTTCGTCCATCGCCGCAAGGTAGGTGCTCACTGTTGCGGGGTCCTCGGTGAGGGCGGCGGCCTCGGAGTGCAGTGCCCGGGTGATCAGGCGGCTTTCCAGCGCGGGGTGGGGGTAGCGCAGGATCGACGCGGGCCCCGACAGCAGTTGCGGATGCCCGCCGTCGGCCGCGCGGATTACCTGGATGGTGATGCCGCTGCTGCGGTCGCGGGTGTATCGGTCAAGGTAGTCGATCTGTTCGGCCATGGCCGCTCTCCCGCCGATCGGCGGCCGCAGCACCGCGTCTTCGTTCAAGGCCCACAGCACGCCGGGCCGGCCGGGGCGGTACAGGACGTGCTGTTGGCGCTCGCGCAGGAGCTGGGGGCGCCGCTCGATCTCCCCGTCGTCGGCCTTCGGGTGGTACAGGAGGGCGCAGGCGTACTCGGGGGTCTGGAGAAGTTCCGGCACGACGCCGGGCGCGGCCGTGAGTGGGCTGATGGTGGACGAGGCCCATCAGGCGCAGACCGTGAGCGAGGACACCTACCGTGTACGTCTGCATACCGGCAAAACGCGACGCCGGCCGGCATGTCCGGCGCATCGTGACCGCCGGGCTGCAACTCCGCCGCGGCCCCGGGCAGCAGATCCAGGACGCCCGCGACGCCGTCATCGGCCTCGTTACCCCGCTCTGCGGCCGAAGGGGCGTCACCAGCATCCACCTGGTCATCCAGCGCTCCACGGCCGCAGCGGGCGCCATCACCGTCAGCGTGAGCGCCCAGGGAGCAGCGCATCTGGCTCGGCGGAACATCTCGCTGCCCGATCCCAGACCACCGTTCGACGACCGAGACGGGCCAGGGCGAGGTAGGCGAGGGAGGGTCCTGCTTTGGAGGTGCGGGGCGCCGTGGAACTGTGTGCGGGGCGGGCGGCGCGGGCTCGGTGCCGCGGGCCTGGGCCGGGGTGCGCCGGTGCGGTACGGAGGTGGGCTCGGGGGTCTGCTCCGGACCGGGGCCCTCCGGTGCGGGCGAAGGCTGTGGTTCCTCGGCCGGGGCCCACGGTGGCGGCGGTGCCGTGTCGGGGGTGGACGCGTCCGGTACGGGAGCTGTGGCCAGGGCGGCGTTCTCGGTGGCGAGGTAGGTGTTCCACCACTCGTTGTCGCGGGCGGTGCGGGACCAGAAGGTGCGAAAGACCCAGCGGGTCCTCTCGCCCGCGCCGACCGCGCACCGTACGCGCCGCAGGTGCCCGGCGACGGACAGAGCCGTGGGGGCGTGGAGATGGCCTGCTGGCCGTAGAGCTGAAGGTGCTTGACCAGGGTCTTCACGGTCATCGACACGCCCTCGGGGAGGTGGTCGACGAACCCGACGACGTACCGCTCGCGCGTCGGCAGGAGCGCGAAGTCGGTTCGCGTACGCGCCTGCTGGTCGGGGGCGGAGCGCTTGCCGTAGCCGGGCCTGAAGGCGTTCCGTGGAGTGCGGTGAACAGGTGAGATCGCTGGATGTCAGGAAGCGGGCACGCGGGAAACGGGAGAGGGCGGAGGCACACCCATATGCCGTACTCCACCCCTGTGCGGGAGCGCCGACCGGGCGGAGGCGCAGTACCGTCGAAGAGAAAGCGGGCGACCGGGTTGTGCGCGTACGCACACGAGGGGCGGCACGAAGGTGTGGCCTCCCTTGAGGTCCGCAGCCCGACCAATGGCGACCCGAATGGATGTGCGTGTCGAAGGGGCAGATCTACGGAGCTGACGCATCCCCGAAGAGCCCCGTGGGCCGGTGGGAAGGTCACGGTGCTCAACGGAATCGCCGGCGTCAACGAGATGGCGGCGGGCCTGGTGGAACACGGAACGGCATGGCCATCCTGCGTTCGTTCCCTTCCACGACTGGGGTGACGGCCCACTTCGTGGAGGCCGGGATCTGCGAGGTGGGCGTCCGCGTGGTCATCGACGAGGGCATCGAAGCGCTCTGGGGCGTCGACGGAGCGGCCGGGCTGGACACGGAGATCACCGATGACGGCACTCTCATCGGCTTCGTCGCCCATATTCCCGGCTCCGAGACCTTCACCGAACAGCAGCTCGTGGACGCCATCGCGACCACGAACCACTCGGCAAAGGGCCTGCACCCCCCGACGGGCGCTCCCCCCGGACCGGTCGCCACCGCACCCCCGAACGGCGCCGGCCTCCCGTGCACCGACGCGTCACCGCTGGTCCGCCACCAGCGACGCTCCCACTGGATCCGGCGGGGCCGACGATGACGCTGCCCGGAACGGGTGATGACACCGCCCCCACCGACCGGCCCGCGCCGGCGCACGCAGCGCACGACCGGAACGCTCCGGTCGTTGTCCGCACCTCCGGGCTGACGAAGGTGTACCCGGCCGGGAACGTCGTGGCCGTGGACGGGATCGACCTCACCGTTCGGCGGGGCGAGATCTTCGGGCTGTTGGGACCCAACGGCGCCGGCAAGACCACCACGGTCGGCATGCTCACCGGCCGTGTGGTGCCCACCGCGGGCTCCGCCCACATCGGCGACATCGACGTCGTCGCCCAGCCGACCCGGGCAAAGCAGATCATCGCCGTGGTGACCCAGCAGAACACCCTGGACCGTTCGCTGACGGTCTGGGAGAACCTCTACTTCCATGGACTGCTCTTCGGATTCCCGCGCCGCCAGTCACGCCGGACCGCGGACGAACTCCTTGACGAGTTCCGTCTCGCACGCTGGGCGTCCTCAACCGTTGACGCCCTGTCGGGAGGCATGGCCCAGCGCCTGATGCTCGCCCGGGCCATCTTCCACCGCCCCGCCGTCCTGTTCCTCGACGAACCGACGGGCGGCCTGGACCCACAGGGCCGGCTGGCCCTGTGGGAGGTGCTGGAGCGACTGATCGCCGACGGGCAGACGATCGTGCTCACCACGCACAACATGGAGGAGGCGGACCGCCTCTGCGACCGGGTGGCGGTTGTCGACCACGGCCGGGTGCTCGCCCTGGACACCCCCGACGCACTCAAACGGGGGCTGGGCGCCGACACCACCGTCGCGGTCATGGCGAACGGCCCCGTGGACCGGCTGGAGGCGCTGCTCCGCAAGGACATTCCCGAGATCATCCGCACCCGGCCCCTCGACAGCGGGGTCGAACTCCACGTCCAGGGCAACGACCGGCTGCTGACGAGGATCGTCACCAGCGCCGAGGCGGCGGGCGTCGAACTGGTCGACCTCTCGCTCGGCCGGAGCACCCTGGAAACGGTGTTCATCAGTCTGACCGGAAAGGAGCTGAGGGAGTGATGTCAGACCCCGGTACGGCCTCCGCCGCCCGTCTCCCGCCCGTGCACCGGGTCGGCATCGTGCCTCGGCGTTCGGCCGCCGCGTCGAGCCGGCTCGCCCTGGGTGCCCTGATCCGACGGGATCTGACGGTGCTGCGGAAGAACTTCGGAGAGTTCGTCGGACGGACACTGATGCAGCCGTTCCTGCTGGTGTTCGTGTTCCTCTACGTCTTCCCCGTCATCGGGCAGGGCGTGGGGTCCGCCGATGGCAGGACAGGGGAGTCCGCGTTCGCCACCGTCCTGGTGCCCGGGGTGGTGTCCATCGCCATCATGTTCCAGGGCATCCAGTCGGTCGCCATCCAGATGTCCCAGGAGTTCGGGTTCACCCGGGAGATCGAGGACCGGGTGCAGGCCCCATGCCCGATCTGGCTCGTGGCGGTCGCACGGGTGCTCTCGGGCTCCGTCCAGGGAGTGATCTCCGCGGCCATCGTCCTCCCGATCGCCGCCGTCGTACACGCGCCCGGCGTCCATGCGGACCTGCACATCCACTGGTGGATCGCCCTCACATTGATCCCGCTGGCCTGCGTCGCCATGACCTCCCTCGGACTGCTGCTGGGCACGACCTTCCAACCGAGAAACATCGGCGTCATGTTCGGGTTCGTGATCCTTCCGCTGGTCTTCCTCGGCGGCACCTACTACCAGTGGACCGAGCTGGCTCCCGTGCAGGTGGGCGGGTTTCACTGGCTCCAGACACTGGTCCTCGTCAATCCGCTGATCTACATCAGCGAGGGCATGCGGGCCGCCTTCACAGACGTCTCCCACATGCCGCTCCACATCGTCTACCCGGTGCTGGTCGGATTCTGCATCCTCTTCCTCGGCCTGGGCCTGCGCAACTTCCGCCGCCGCGTCCTGTCCTGACCAGCGGGCCACGTCACCGCTCCCCGACCTGGCCCAGGCTCCCCGCCGCCGTACGCCTCGTTCCGGCGCCCCTGTTGTTGCCGTCGTTCAGGCCGCGTTCGCAGGGTGGTGGGAGTGCGCCGTTGGATGAGCGGGCGGTGTTCATGGCCGTGGTGTACGTGCTGACGAGTGGGTGTGCGTGGCGGCATCTGCCGCCGGTGTTCGGTGTGTCGCCGACCACCGCGCACCGCCGTTTCGCGGCGTGGACGAAGGCGGGTCTGTGGCGGCGGCTTCACCGGGTGGTGCTGGACGAGCTGGGTGCCCGGGGTGGTCTCGACTGGTCCTCGGTGATCGTCGATGCGGGCGAAAAGGGGGCTCGCTGACCGGGCGCAATCCCGTCGACCGGGGCAGAACCGACAGCAAACCGCACGTGCTGTCCGAGGCACAGAGCATCCCGCCGACAGTGGGCGTCCCGGGTGCGAACACCCACGACAGTCAGGCTCTCAAGCCCCTGGTGAGGGGCATTCCGGCGATACGGTCCCGGCGCGGGCCGCGCCGCCGAGTCCGGTACGAACGCAAAGGCAACAGCGGTCGAGTCGTCGCGGGGCTCCGGGCGGCCAGGTTCTTTGAGCAATCAAGCGGCGACAAGCTCACAGCCATACCCGGAACCCCTGGGCTTCCCCGATCCTACGAATGACCAGATCCGACCCGTTTGAAAAGGAGGACAAGCTTAGGGAGGTAGCTGAGAGGCGGGTGCGTGCATGTGGTTACGCGTCCGTGGGCAGGCCGTGCGGGTAGACGGGGATCGACTGGTAGTCGTTGCCGATGAACGACGGCTGGTGCTGGAGCTCGTGCCGGGGGACGGCCAGGGCAAGGTCGCGAAAGCGGGCGAAGAGGGCGGGCAGAGCGATGTTCGCCTCGAGTTTCGACAGGGGCGCGCCGATGCAGTAGTGGATGCCGTGACCGAAGGCCAAGTGTGCCTTGTCGGCCCGGTCCAGCTGGAAGCTGCCGGGGTCCTGGTGCAGGTCGGGGTCGCGGCCGTGGGCGCCGAAGTTGACGACGATCGCCTCGCCCCGCCGGATCACCACTCCTTCACCGAGGTCGATGTCGGCGGTCGCGTACCGCAGCGGCTCGTGCATGATCGGCGCATGGAGGCGCAACGTCTCGTTGACGACGTCGTCCCAGCGGCTTGGATCCTCGCGCACCTGCTCCAACTGGTCGGGGTGGTCGAGCAGTTCGCAGACCGCCCAGTCGATGACGGACGCGGTGGTCTCCGTTCCGGCCGCGATCATGTTGAAGAGGGTGGAGATCATCTCGCCGTCGCTGAGGCGGTCCCCGTCGGCCAGCTGAGCGGCGATCAGGTCGCTGGTCATGTCCTCTCCCGGCTCCCTGCGCTTGCTCTCGACGAGGTCGCGCATGCTGGTCATCATCGTGTCGCGGGTGGCCGCAGCCTCCTCCGCAGTGGCCTCGGTGTCCAGGGACGCCGAAATAGCCCTTCGCATCACCGCCCGCTTCTCCTCGGGCATGCCGAACAGGTCGCAGATCAGACGGTTGGGGACCTGGTGCGCGAACCGCGCACGCAGGTCGATGGATTCGTGCGCGGGCGTGGTGGCCATTTCGTCGAGCAAGTCGTCGACGATCTTTTCGATGGCGGGCCGCAGTTCCTGGACCCGGCGCGGGGTAAAGGCCTTGCCGACCAGGCTGCGCAGCCGTTCATGGTCGGCTCCGTCGGTGGTGAACATGGAGGTGACGTCGACCCACGGATTCAGCCACGGTATTGCGCCCGCTACATAGCCGGGCCACGACTTGCGGGCATCCTTCGACACGTGCGGGTGGCCGAGCAGCTTCTTCATGACATCGCCGCGGGTGACGGACCAGGCGGGGATGGATTCGGGCAGCTCGATGCGCACGGCCGGTCCTGCGGATCGGAGTTCGTCGGTCTGGGCGTGCAGGTGCTTCCCTCCGCGGCTGGTGAGTTTCACGGGGCAGCCGGTGCTTGTCGTCACGTTGGTGCTCCTCTCGATGGCCCGTACGGCCCGATGGGGGGACCAGCGGGCGGTTGTCGTACGGAATGAACGGTGCGAGTCAAGGCTGTGCGGTGGCCGGCCCCGGCAAGGGCATGGCTGGGCGGTAGCCCAGGCAGGGCGGGGTCAAGGCTGTGCGGTGGCTTCGGCGAGGCCGAGTTCGAGGAGGGCCCGGGCAGCGGACTCGAAGGCGAACGTCATCGCGCCGCCGTTGGGTTCGAAGGACGTGTGCTCTCCGGCGAAGTGGATCCGGCCCTCGGGCGCCCGGACTGCGGGCATCAGTTCCGCGTGGTGCGGCTCGGGCAGGATGTAGGCGCCCTCGATGTGCGGGGCCCGGTCCCACACCACGGACGTGCCGGTCTCGAAGTGCTCGTTCGCGCCCGGCAGGAGCGTCTCCAGGTGGTCGAGGGTGAAGCGCAGCCGTTCCTCTTCGCTCATCGCGGCCACGGCGCGGGCGCGTTGGCCCGTCATCATGCACTCCACTATCTTGCGCGGGCCCGCCTGGTCGGGCGTGGCGTCGCGGATCCACCGTATGGGCAGGTCCGTGGAGATGCTGACCCGGAAGCCCTTCCAGAACTGCCGCCGCATCTGGAGGTAGACCCGGACGACCGAGGCGTATCGCAGCTGTCGCATGGCGGCGGACTTGGCCCGGGAGAGCCGGGCGTCGGAGAAGTCGATGTGCCGTATGGCGCTGAACGGCACGGTCACCACGACGCGGTCGGCCTCGAAGGTACGCAGACCGCCCTGGGCGGCGGCGGTGACACGGGCGCCGTCGTCGTCCTGCTGCACGCGCACGACGGAGCTGCGGTAGTGGATGTGGCCCTTGAGCCGGTCCGCGAGGGCCGCCGGTAATCGGTCGGTGCCTCCCTTGATCTTGGACCAGCTCGTGCCCGCCTTGATCATGGAGTGGCCGCTGGACTCGTACCGCAGCCAGGACAGGGCCGAGGCCGACTGGAGGTCGCCGCCGCGCATCTCCAGGAAGAACGGGTCCAGGAGACCGATGGCCGCTTCCGAGGCTCCGCGGTCGCGCAGCACTTCCGCGACCGAGCGCCGGTCGTACGGGGCCAGGCGTTCGGTCACCTCCCAGTTGGCGGCGTCGAGGTCCGGCTGCAGTTCCTGGCACAGGGACTGGACGTAGGTGTCCATCAGCTGCGCGACGTCCATGCCCTCCTCCGCCGGGTTCAGCGACAGCCCGAGCCGGGCGAGAGACGTCCCGTCCGGGGTGGCGAACCGCCCCCGGAGGTAGTACGAGAACGTGGTGTCCAGAAGGTCGGAGGGGGCCAGGTCGACGCCCAGTTCCCGTATGTAGTGCAGGGTGTAATGGCAGTGCGGGCTGACCGTCATGGCGCCCGCCTCGGCGTACAGGCCGTCGGCGAACGGCTCGCGCAGGGTGCGGGCTCTTCCGCCCGCACGGTCGGCGGCCTCCAGGACCGTCACTTCGGTGCCCCGGCGTGCCAGTTCGTACGCGGTGGCCAGGCCCGCGACGCCAGCGCCGATCACCACGACACTTCTGGGAGGGGTCAGCCCGGGGAGTCCGTTGTCGAATGCGGTGCGCACGTCGGTCTGCGTGGGTATTCTCACGTTCCGCCTCTCGTGGTTGCCGGTCCTGTGTTCTCGGTCGGATGCCCGCTTCCGGCGTTACGTATCGCGGTTGTTCGTCCCCCGCTGGTGCTGGACGTGGCCGCGGAGGTACTCGGCGGTGACGGAGTCCTCGGCGTCCAGGAGGGCGACGGGCGGGCCTTCGAAGACCACCCGGCCGCCGTCCTGGCCGGGCCCCGGGCCGAGGTCGATGACCCAGTCGGCGTGCCGTACGACGTCCAGGTCGTGTTCGACGACGACCACGGTGTTGCCACCGTCGACCAGCCGGTCGATCAGGGCGAGGAGGCCGGTCACGTCCGCCATGTGCAGTCCGGTCGTCGGCTCGTCGAAGAGGTAGAGACCGCCCTGCTCCCGCAGCCGGCCGGCCAGCTTCAGCCGCTGGCGTTCGCCGCCCGACAGGGTGGACAGCGGCTGTCCGAGGGTGAGATAGCCCAGCCCGGCTTCCTGGAGCGCGTGCAGGCGGTCCGCGATGTTCCGCTCGGCAAAGGCGTGTTCGGCGAAGAACTCCCGCGCGTCCTCGACGGTGAGCGCCAGGACCTCCACGACGTTCAGCGGGCCGAGCCGGTGGGTCAGCGCCTCCGGGCGGTAACGCAGTCCTTCGCACACCTCGCAGATCACGGTGACCGGGTCGAGGAAGGCCAGGTCCGTGCGGATGACCCCGCGGCCGCGGCAGGCGGGGCAGCCGCCTTCGGAGTTGAAGCTGAACAGGCTCGCGTCCACGCCGCCCGCGCGGGCGAACAGCTTGCGCACGGTGTCCATGATGCCGAGATACGTGGCGGGGGTGGCGCGGGACGAGATGCCCGTCGCGGACTGGTCGACAAGGACGGCGTCGGGGCACTGGGCGGCCAGGACGCCGGAGATCAGGGTGCTCTTGCCCGAGCCCGCGACGCCCGTGACGACGGTGAGCACTTCGGTGGGCACGTCGACGCTGACATCCCGCAGGTTGTGCAGGCCCGCGCCGCGGATGCTGATCGCCCCGTGTGCCGTACGCGGATCCTTGTTGACGTGCGGGGTCTGGCGCCGGCACCGGCCGGTGACAGTGTCGGCGTCCCGCAGTTCCCGGGGGGTGCCTTCGAAGACGATGTGGCCGCCGCGTGCTCCGGGTCCTGGGCCCAGCTCGACCACGTGGTCGGCGGCGTCGAGCACCGCGCGGTCGTGCTCGACGACCAGGACGGTGTTCCCCTTGTCACGCAGGCCGTGCAGCAGTCCGGTCAGCCGGCTGATGTCGCGCGGGTGCAGGCCGGCGCTGGGCTCGTCGAAGACGTACACGATGTCGGTGAGGCTGCTGCCCAGGTGGCGCACCGTCTTCAGCCGCTGTCCCTCGCCGCCGGAGACCGTGGAGGTCCCCCGGTCCAGGCTGAGGTAGCCGAGGCCGATCGACTCGATGTGCCGCAGGATCTCCAGGGCCGCATGCGCGACGGGCCCCGCGACCGGGTCGTCGATGCCTTCCAGAACGCCGATGAGGTCGCCGACCTCCGTGGCGCAGTAGTCGGCGAGGTTGTGAGGACCGATACGTGAGTCGAGCGCGGCGGGGTTGAGGCGGGTGCCGCCGCAGTCCGTGCAGGGGCCCTGGGAGACGACGCGCTCCACGTTCTCGCGCTCGCGGGCCCGCAGGGGCGTGTCGCGTTTGATGAAGCGGCGGGTGAAGCGGGTGACCACGCCCTCGTACTCGTTGCGGAACACGCTGTGCTTCGTACGGCGCTGCACGGACAACCCGCTGCCGTGGAGCAGCAGTTCGCGCTCCTCGGCGGTGAAGTCGGCGATCGGCTTGTCCGGGTCGAAGAGGCCGGACTCGGCGTATTGCTGCCACTGGGCGGTGCCGACGGCGAACGCGGGGAAGGTCAGCGCGCCCTCGTTGAGCGTCTTCGTATCGTCGACGAGGGCCTCGGGTTCCACGGTCGTGATCCGGCCCAGGCCCTCGCAGCGCGGGCACATACCGTGCGGGTCGTTGAAGGAGTAGGCGTTCGACGGTCCGGCGCAGGGCTCGCCGTGACGCGAGAAGAGCACCCGGAGAACCGGGTTGACCTCCGTCATCGTGCCGACCGTGGAGCGCGAGTTCTCGCCCGGGGGCCTCTGGTCGACGACGACGGCTGTCGACAGGTTCCTCAACGCCTCGGCCTTCGGCCGCTCCAGGCGGGCGAGCCGGCTGCGGACGAACGAGGGGAACGTCTCGTTGAGCTGGCGCTGCGATTCGACGGCGATAGTGTCGAGAACGAGCGAGGATTTTCCGGAGCCGGATACACCGACGAAGGCGGTGAGTGCCTTCTTGGGGATGGTGAGCGAGACGTCCTTGAGGTTGTTCGTACGGGCACCGATCACCACGATGCCGCCGTCCGCATGCTCCATGGGATCCATACGGCTACCACCCTTCACGCATCGCAGTTCGAGCAGCTACTGGGCCTACCGTACCCAGATAATTTCCAAGGAGCAATCATTCGGATACGCTTGCCGTGTCGAATTCCCCATGGAGGTGGTCATCATGTGGACCTATGAGTACAGCGTCACCGCGAACTGCACCCCGCAGGACGTCTGGGCCTGCTACGCGGACCCTTCGGTGTGGCCCGGATGGGACGCGGAGATCAAGGAGTTGATCCTGGAAGGACCCTTCGCGGCGGGTGTCGCCGGCACCATGTCGCTGCACCACCTGCCGCCGATGGCCCTCACGGTGACCGCGGTGCTCCCGCATGCGGAATTCCGTACGGAAACACGCATGCCGGACGGAACTCTCATCCGTTTCGTTTATCTGCTGGCGGCGCCCGACGGCGGCGGCACCCGCATCACGCACCGTGTCGAGATCGAGGGCCCGGCGGCCGGGGCCGAATTCGGTGATTCGGTGGCGGCCCCGGTTCCGGACACCCTGCGAAAGCTGGCCCGGGTCGCCGACGCCCGCGCCCGCCGGGCGTGAGGCGGGCTCCGTCACGGAGGTGACGGGCGCGGGACGGCGGCGGCGCGGGGTCAGACGCCCTTCTCCGCCGTCACCTTCGTGGGGCTCGTCGGGCGCCCCTGCCGGGAGGCGAGCACGGCCGGCAGGACGGCCGCGAGCGCCGCGAGCGCCATCCCGCAGCCGATCCACAGGGGCGAGATGGTGCCGAGCCCCGCGTCGATGGCCTGGCCGCCCGCCCACGGGCCGAGCACCACGCCGACGTTGATCGCGGAGGCGTTCACCGTGTTCACCAACGGCCCCGGATTGGCGATCTTGATGACCCGGGTGCTCAGCACCGGACTGAGCGGCAGCCCGATGAGCCCGAGCAGCGCCACCGCGACCAGCGTCGGGCCCTGGTGCTCGGCGACCAGCGCGAACACCGCGAGGACCGCCGCCACGGCGGCGAAACCCCAGCCGAGCATCGGCATCATGTAGCGGTCGGCGAACCGGCCCATGACGAGGTTGCCGATGATCGTGCCGACGCCGAACAGGCCGAACAGCCAGGGAACGGTGCCGGGCGAGAACCCGGTGACGTCCACGAAGATCGGTGAGAAGTAGCTGTTCGCCGCCATGATCGCCCCGATGAACAGGGCGTTCGTGCCGTAGGCGACCCACAGCCGCCGGTTGCGGAAGGCGCCGATCTCCGTCCGTACGTCGATGCCCTCCTCGGCCGGAGTACGGGGCACCAGCCGGGCCACCGCCAGGGCGCTCAACGCCGCGAGGGCGGCCACCGTCCAGAAGCTCGCCCGCCAGCCGAAGTGCTGGTCGATCAAGGTGGCGGCGGGCAGTCCGACGACGTGCGCGGTCATGAGACCGGCGAAGAGCGTGGACAGCGCCCGTCCCCGCCGCTCCGGCTCGACGAGCTGCGCGCTGACCGCCATGGCGATGCCGAAGAACGCGGAGGCCGCCAGGGCCGTGATGACGCGCGCGACGACGAGCACCCAGAACTCCTGCGCCGTCGCGCCCAGGACCTGCCCCGCCACGAACACCGCGAGCAGGCCCAGCAGGGACATCTTGCGCGGCAGGCGCAGCAGCGCGACGGTGAGGACCGGGCCGCCCACCACCATGCCCAGCGCGTAGACGGAGATGAGCAGGCCGACCGTACCGACGGAGACGTCGAACTCGGAGGACAGGCTGGGCAGCAGGCCCGCGACCATGATCTCCGTGGTGTTGAGGCTGAAGATGGCGATCCCGAGGACAGGGATGGCGAGAGGCATGTTGTTCGCTTTCCTGGGATGCGGCCGGCCCGGGCCGGGCGGGCCGCGCGGCTGTCAGTGGACGGAGGAACGTACGTCCTCTATGTGGCGCGCCAGCTTCTCCGCGCTGTTGTGCACGAAGATCTCCTCCACCCCTATCTCCACTCCGAAGACCACCTTGAGCTGGGAGGCGAGCTGTATGAAGTGCAGTGAGGTGCCGCCCTGTTCGAGGAATCCGTCGGAGACGGCGCAGTTTCCGGAGTGGTCGCCGTCGGAGCCGAGGACACCCGTCCACAGGTGGACCACGGCGGTCTCCAGGGGGCTGCGCGCGCCGTCCTTCGCGGCCGTGCCGGGCTCGCGCGCCGGTACGGTCAGCCGGCTCCGGTCGATCTTCCCGTTCACGTTCACGGGCAGCTCGTCGAGACGGTGGAAGGCGGACGGGATCATGTAGTCCTGGACGAGCTCCCGCAGGTGTCGGTGGAGTTCGCCGGAGCCGGGCCGGGCCTCGCCGCGTGCGGTGTAAAAGGCGACCAGCCTCTTCTGCCTCTCGGCCCCGCCAGTGGCGACGACGGCTGCCTGGCCGATGTCGTGGTGGGCCCGCAGCGCCAGTTCGACGGCGCTCGTCTCGACCCTGAATCCCCGGATCTTGACCATCCCGTCCGCGCGGCCCAGCAGGACGATGTCACCGTCGGGAGTGGTGCGGGCCCGGTCACCGGTGCGGTAGATCCGCTCGCCGTGCGGGCCCGGCACGAACTTCTCCTCGGTCAGCGCCGGTTCGTCGACGTAGCCCAGGGCGACCCCGGCACCGCCGACGCACAGTTCCCCGGCGGTGCCGGGCGGGCAGGGCTCCAGCTTCTCGTCGAGGACCTCGGCGGTCATGCCCGGCATCGGGCGGCCCACCGGCAGCGGCTCCGTCGCACTGAGGGGCGTGCTCAAGGGGGCCCGCACCCGGTGGACGGCGACCAGCGACGAACCCTCGGTGCAGCCGTAGCAGTTGTAGATGCGGGCCGAGGTCGCCGCGACGGCCGCCTCCATGTGGCGGGGCGAGGGGAAGTCTCCGCTGAGGGTGACGACCCGCAGGCCCCGGAGGCTGCTCGGCTCCTGGTCGACCAGGAGGTTGAACAGACCGCCGGGAAGGCTGAGGAAGGTGACGCCGTGCCGTTCGACGGCCTCCGTCAGCTCCTGGAGCGTGGGCAGCTTGGGCGGCAGGACGGCCAGCTTCGCCCCGTGCAGCAGGCTCTGCCAGATCTCGATGGTGGAGGCGGCGAAGGAGAACGCAGCCTGTTGCAGGAAGCAGTCGTCCTGGGTGATCCGCAGTTCGTCGCTGTACTCCGCGAGCCGGGAGAGGCCCCGGTGCGCGATCCGGACGCCCTTGGGGTTTCCGGTGGAGCCCGAGGTGAACATGATGAACGCGGCGTTCTCCGCGTCCTCGCACAGGTCCACGGCGTCCGCCGGGCACTGTGCCGCGTCGGCGATCAGCTCGTCGGCCACGACGGTGCGCGCCCGGTCGCCGAACCGGTCGGCCGGGTCTGCTTCCTGACGTACCACCAGGTGCGCCCCGGACTCCTCGACGACGCGGCATACGACGGCCGACGGGTGCGCGGGATTGAGCGGGACCACACAGCCGCCCGCCTTCAGCACGCCCAGCATCAGCACGAACAGGTCGGCCGAGCGGCCGAGATGGAGGCCCACGGCCGCGCCGGGCGTCACGCCGCGGCGGCCGAGGGCGTGCGCCGCCCGGTTGGAGCGGCGGTCCAGCTCCGCGTAGGTGATGCGCTCTGCGGCCGTCTCCAGTGCTGTCCGGTCGGCGTGCAGGTCCACCACATCGGCGAAGGCCCGCGTGAGGGTGCGGGCGCTGCGAACGTGCGTCGGTGTCGTGGGAGGCATTCCTGGTTCCTTTCCGTGTGCCGTCGGCAGGCTGGAACCCTGACGTCCGGAGTCAAAATCATCTAGTTTCCTGAGAGAAACTACTTTCGCTCCATACGTGATTACTGTCAACCCCGCATGGAGCAGTGGAGCTTGCGTGAATCGCGTAACGCATGGAACAAGGTGAGCGTGACCATGATCGCGGTCGCACATGTTAGCATTTGATTTCCTCATGGAAATCATATTCGGAGGTGCGTCGGCCTTGGTACCGCCGCGTCGCCGGTCCCTCCCGTCGAGTCATCGAGAGGCGAGTCATGACCAGCCCCCACACCTCCGGCCGGGGCGCTTCCCCCAGCCCGGCCGCCGACCTGATCGGTCGTCTCGTGAACTCCCCCCGACCGCCCGCCTTCGCGCTGCTGCGCCGCGGCGGAGCCCGATCCGAAGAGCCGGTCCCGGTCGAACTGCTCATCGGCACCGTCACCGACGTGGAGAGCATCTCCGCGATCCCGCTGGCCCCCACGCCCGTGGAGACGCCCGAGGGCACTCCCCCGCGCGAGCCCGGCCCCGAGGTCCTCGCGCTCGTACCCTTCCGGCAGATCCGCGAGCGCGGATTCGCCTGCCACGACGACGGGACTCCCCTGCGGGTCCTGCGCGTCGAGGAGAGCCACACCCTGAACGAGGCCGACCTGCTGGCCGCGCTCCCCGACGTGCCCGTGCGCCTGGACGGCGCCGGGTTCGACCTCGACGACGACGCGTACGCCGCGGCGGTCGAGCGCATCGTGCACGAGGAGATAGGCCCCGGCACCGGAGCCAACTTCGTCATACGCCGGGACTTCACCGCCCGCCTGGCCGACCCCGGGCCGGCCACGGCCCTCACGCTCTTCCGCCGCCTGCTGACCTCGGAGACCGGCGCGTACTGGACCTTCTGCGTCCACACCGGCCCGGTCGAGGCCGCGCGGGACGGCGGGGCGGGGCAGGACGCGGCCGGGCACGACGGCCACACCCTGGTCGGCGCCAGCCCCGAGGCGCACGTACGGGTGCGTGGCGACGAAGTGGTGATGAACCCGATCAGCGGCACCTACCGCTATCCCGCCGCCGGACCGGACACGGACAGCCTGCTGACCTTCCTCGCGGACTCCAAGGAGCGCAACGAGCTGTCGATGGTGGTGGACGAGGAGCTGAAGATGCTCTGCGCCGTCGCCGACCGGGACGTCCGGCTGCACGGGCCCTATCTGCGCGAGATGTCGCACCTGGCCCACACGGAGTTCGAGATCCGGGGGCGCGGAGCCAAGGAGGTGCGCGAGGTCCTCAGCCGCACCATGTTCGCCGCGACCGTCACCGGCAGTCCGCTCAAGAGCGCGTGCCGCGTGATCCGTGCGCACGAGCCGTCCGGCCGCGGTTACTACGCGGGCGCCCTGGCCCTGTTCGGCCAGGACGCCTCGGGGCGGCGCTGGCTCGACTCGCCGATCACGATCCGTACCGCCGACATCACGCCCGACGGCGCCCTGCGCATCTCCGTCGGCGCGACCCTCGTACGCGACTCGGACCCGCGCTCGGAAGTCGCGGAGACGCACGCGAAACTCGCGGGCGTGCTCAGCGCGTTCGGCGTCACCCCGGCACGGGCCGCGGCCGCCGGACCGGCCCCCGGGGCCTCGCTGTGCACCCCCGAGGTCCTCGCGGCCCTCGGCGGCCGTCGGCGGAACCTGGCGCCCTGCTGGCTCGACCCCGACCTGCACGGGTCGCTCAACGACCGGACCGACCACGGTGGCAAGCGCCTCAAGGAGGTGCTGGTCGTGGACGCCGAGGACGATTTCACCGCGATGCTGGCGCACCTGCTGCGGGCGGCGGGCCTGGGCACCTCCGTGGTCCCGCACGACCATCCCGGCCTGCGCGAGGCACTGCGGCACCACCGGGGCCCGGTCCTGCTCGGGCCGGGGCCCGGCAACCCGAACGACGCCGCCGACCCGCGCATCGGCGCACTGCGGGAGCTGACCGCCGAACTGCTCGGCGAGGCGCGCGGCGGCGGCAACCCCCTCGTCGGCGTGTGCCTCGGCTTCCAGTTGCTGTCCGGGGCGCTCGGACTGCCCGTGCTGCGCGGCGAACGCCCCTACCAGGGAACACAGCGCGTCGTGGAGTTCTTCGGCCGCCCGGTGACCGCCGGTTTCTACAGCTCCTTCCGCGTACACGCGGATCCCGGACAGACATCCGCACTTCTGGCGGACGGGGTGGAGATCTCCCGCGACCCGGCCACCCACGAGGTGACGGCCCTTCGGGGGCCGGGCATTTCCGGCGTCCAGTTCCATCCCGAGTCGGTGCTCAGTCTCTCCGGCCCGGAAATCCTGCTCGACCTGCTCAGGGAAACCGTCGGCCGAGCCCCCGTTGACGCCTCGCGGAAGGTGTCCGGTCTCCGGCATTGACCCCCGCAGGGGGTGTGCGCATGCGCACACCCCCTGCCATTCCGTAACAAACGGAACGGTCCGGGAACCGGCCTGCTGCGGTAACCTGGTTTCTGTTCGGAAACGACATTCGACTTGCCGCGAACAAGCCTTGCGCCCCGCACCGCACCGGGGAGAGAGTTCGGACCGCACCAAGAAACTCCGACCGCACCAAGGACTTGGGATGGGAGAAGCCCAGATGACCCGATCGCCATCGGCTCCGGCGAAAACACTGGGCCCGCCCCCCAGCCTGGAGGACGCCCTGTCCTTCCTCCAGTGCACCCTGATCGCACGGCGCACGAGCACCACCCCCGAAGCGATCAGCTGGACGCAGTACGACGTGCTGGAGATGCTCCGCATCAACGGCGCCATGAGGCCGTCGACGCTCAGCGACTCCCTCGGGATCTCGCGGGCGAGCGTCTCCAAAGCCCTGCGCGTGCTCAAGGACCTCGAACTGATCGCGCAGGCGGCACTCGGCGAGGACAGGCGCGAACAGACCACGACGCTCACGCACCAGGGCCACCTTTTCCTCGCCCGTGCCGCCAAGGGCCGCCGCGAGAACGCCCGGGCGGCCCTCTCCGTACTGAGCGAGGAAGAACAGGACGCCTTCGCGGAAATGTGCCAGCGGGTCGCCACCGCCGTTACGGGTTTGCTGCACGAACGGCCGGACGCGCGGGGCTGAGGCCCTGCTGCCAGTGCGCCGCGACCGCGACGGCCTGGCGCATGTTCAGCCGCGGGTCGCACAGCGTCCGGTAGCCGGGTCCGCGGGCGGGGACCGTGCCCGCGCCCGCGCACTCGGCGATGTTGTGGGGCGAGGCCTCCAGGTGTACGCCGGCGCACACTCCGCCGCCCCGCCGGACCGCCGACAGGAAGCCGCGTACCTCCGTCATGATGTCCTCGAGCCGCCGTATCTTGAGGCCGCAGGCATCCTTGACGGTGTTGCCGTGCATGGGGTCGCACATCCAGAGCACCGGGTGACCGGCCCGGCCCACTTCCTCCACCAGGGGCTGCAGCCGGCCGATCCTCGCGGTGCCGAAGCGGGGAATGAGCGTCAGGCGTCCCGGTACCCGGTGCGGATCCAGCAGGGCGCACAGCTCCCTGACTTGGGAGGCCGTCGTGTCGGGACCCACCTTGCAGGCCACGGGGTTTTCCAGCCGGGCCAGTAACCGCACGTGCGCACCGGCCGGTTGACGGGTGCGCTCGCCTATCCACGGCCAGTGCGTCGAGGACAGGTAGTGGCCTCCCGTACCGGTCGGGCGGACCAGGGGGACCTCGTAGTCGAGGAGCAGTGCCTCGTGGCTGGTCCACACCCGCTTCAGCGGATCGGCGCCGGGCCCCCGGCCGAGTTCTTCCAGTGCGCTGCGGGTGCGTCCCGCAGCCGTGTGGCAGGCGAGCATCCGGTCGGGGTCCGCTCGCCGCGCGCTCCGCGTCGCCTCGGGCCCGTTGACGATCGGCCCGCGGAACACCGGGAGCCGGACACCGTCCACGGTTTCGTACGGCTGCGAGCGGGGCTTGGCGAACTGGCCGGCCAGCCGCCCCACCCGTAGGACGGGCCGGTCGGCGCCGACCCGCATGATGCCGCCGAGGACGTCGAGCATCTCGGCCTTGAGCGCCACAGCGGCGGGGGTGGCGTCCGCGGGGTCCTCCGCGCAGTCGCCGGCCTGGAGAACGCACAGTTCCCCGGCGGCCACCCGGGCGAGGAGCGCGGTCAGTTCACGCACCTCTCCCACAGCGACCTGCGCCGGCTCCGCTTCCAGCGCGGCGCGCACCGCTGCTGCCCGCGCCGGGTCGTGCCACTGCGGCTGCTGCTCGGCGGGGAGCCGCATGACGTTGTCGATCTCGGGGTCACGCGTGGCGTGAAGACCGCGAGGGCTGCTTTGAGTCACGTTCGTCTCACTCATCTCTGCAGAACTCGCAGCCGCCCGGCCTGGCCGGTGGCTCGGAGCGGGCGGCTGCGGTGGGGGGCGCGTCACGTGGCGCGCCTCGACTGTGCGGGCCGACACGTACGGCGGGCTGGAGACCACGAACCGTGGAGTGTGGTGTACGTGGGCGAAGCGGGCGGGTTCGGGCCTACGCGACTTCGCCGGACTGCCGGAAGAACTGGATCATTCTGGTCACGGCCAGGGTGTTGATCTCCGGGTACTCCAGCCCGAGGCGGTGCAGGGCGCGCGTGGTCGACTCGTTGGTGCAGACGTTCTCGCCGAGTTCCAGCGCCCCCTCCCGGAAGAGGGGTACCGCGGCGGCGAGCGCGTTGTCGCCCGTGTCCTCGGCGGCGGTCTCCAGCTGCCGCAGCCAGACGTCCGCCGGCACGATGTCCAGTGCGTAACCGGCTTCCCTGACGGCCTCGTACACGACGTCGAAGCCGGCCGGGCGGGGGTGGAAGAGGTGGAAGGTGGCGGCGGACTCCTCCTGCCGGGAGAGTCGCACCATGGCGTTGCTGACGAAGTCGGCGGGCAGCAGGTCGGTGGTCATCGTCCCGCCGGGCGGTGCCGAGCCCAGCTGGACGAAGCTCTTGATCTGACGCCAGAAGAAGTCGTCCGCCTGGCACGCGCCGGTGACGCTGTCGCCGGAGATCCGGCCCATGCGGTACACCGATACCGGCACGCCGCGCTCGCGCGCCGCGAACGCCAGCCGTTCGGCGACCCACTTGCTCTGGGTGTAGCCGATGCCCAGGCCGCGGTCCTCCTCGGGCACGCTGTCCTCGGAGATGACGCCCCGGTGCTCGGGCGAGAACACCGCGATGGTGGACGCGTAGTGCAGCGGCACCGGCCGGCCGCCCGCAGTGCAGAACTCCAGGACGCGCGTCATGCCGTCCACGTTGGCCGTCTTCACCGTGGCGTACGGGGCAACGAAGTTGATGTGCGCCGCTGCGTGGTACACAGCGCCCACGGAATCCACCAGCCGCGTGTACGCGGTCTCGTCCAGGCCGAAGAGCGTTGCGCTCAGGTCGCCGGGGACCGGCACCACCCGTTCGGTGTCCAGGGAGTCGGCGAGCCGGTAGCGCCTGGCCGTCTCCTCCAGCCGCTTGTGGGCCTCCGTCGCGTTCCCGGCCCGCACCAGACAGTGCACCCGCGCGTCGGTCTGCTCCAGCAGGTCCCGTAGCAGGTAGCTGCCGAGGAACCCGGTGGCGCCGGTCAGCAGGACCTCGTCGGCCGCGCGCGTGCGCGTGGCGCTGTCGGGCTCGTGGCGGCCGGCCCCGGTGGGCGCGACCGACTCCGGAAGGCGCACGTCCGCCCACAGGTCCAGCCCGGGCCCGGTTCCGGGCGCGGACGTCCCGGTGCCGTTGAGGAGTGCCTCGACGACGCCGGCCATGCCCGCGACCGTGGGCATCCGCAGCAGTTCGCGCAGCCCCACGTCGATGCCGAACCCGTCCCTGAGCCGGTAGACGAGCTGGGTCGCCAGGATCGAGTGGCCGCCGAGGTGGAAGAAGTCGTCGTGCACACCCACGCTGTCGACCTTCAGCAGCTCGCTCCACCGCACGGCGATCTCCCGTTCGACGGGTGTGCGGGGCGGGAGGGAGTCCTGGTGGTCGGTGGGGGTGAAGAGTCCGGGCAGCGCCTTGCGGTCGATCTTGCCGCTGGGGGTCGTCGGGATGGCGTCGAGGTGCACGAAGTGCGCGGGCACCATGTAATCGGGCAGCACCGCCCCGAGCCGCTCGCGCAGGGTGGAGGCAGCCGCTTGGTCGCCTGCCTCCAGGAAGGCGACCAGCCGCTTGTCCCCCTCCCCCAGCGAGATGGCCACGACGGCCGAGGCCTTCACGAACTCCAGCCCGTTGAGGGCCGATTCGATCTCGGAGGGCTCGACGCGGTAGCCGCGTACCTTCACCTGGTTGTCGACGCGGCCCAGGTACTCGTACACCCCGTCCGCTCCCACTCGCACCAGGTCCCCGGTCCGGTAGAGGCGCGGCTCCTGGCCCGAACCGGCGCGCAGCCCGGCGGCGGTTTCGCCGTAGGTAAGGAAACGGCGCGCGGTCTCCTGCGGCAGCCGGTTGTAGCCGGGGGAGATCAGTGGGCCGCCCAGGTACAGTTCGCCGGCGACGCCGGGCGGCACCAGGTTGCCCGCCCCGTCCATGACCGGCATGGAGAACCCGGGCAGCGGAAGGCCGATGGGCGCCGCCTCGGGCCAGCTCGCGGTGTCCTGGGAGAGCCGGTGGGCGGAGACCACGTGCGATTCCGAGGGGCCGTACATGTTCCACAGCCGTGCCTGCGGGTGGGCCCGGAAGAACTCCCGGACCTGCGGGGAGACGACGAGCTGTTCGCCGGTGGAGACGACCTCGCGCAGTGCGTCCATGCGGAGGCCGGACATGACCGCGAAGGCGGCCAGTTGCTGCAACGCGATGTACGGGAAGTAGGCGCGCGCGATGCGCTCGCGCACCATGAACTCGGCGAGCCGGTGCAGGTCCTTCTGCAGTTCCTCGGTGATGAGGACGAGTGTCCCGCCGGCGCAGAGGGTTCCCAGGACTTCCTGGATCGAGACGTCGAAGGACAGGCTCATGTACTGGAGGGTGCGGTCCCCCGCGCCCACCGCCGTGATGTCCTTCTGATACTCGATCAGGTTCGCGATAGTGGCGTCGTTGAGGACGACCCCCTTGGGTTTGCCGGTCGAGCCGGAGGTGTAGATCACGTAGAACTCGTCGTCGGGCGTCTTGACCTGCCCCGGGTCCAGGCTGCCCTCGGCCGCGAGGGCGGCGCCCTCCTGATCGAGCAGGAACAGCTCGATCCCGTCGGGCATCCGGCCGGCCAGCGCGCTCTCGGTCACGACGAGCCGCGCCCCGGAGTCGCGCAGCGCGTAGGCGATCCGGTCCTCGGGGTAGGACGGGTCGATCGGCACGTACGCCGCACCGGACTTCAGGATGCCGAGCAGCCCCACGACCATGTGCGGGGCCCGGCGCAGGTGCAGGCCCACACGCTGTCCGGCGCCGATGCCGCGAGAGCGGAGCAGTCGGGCGAACCGATTTGCCTGCTCATCGAGTTGACGGTACGTCAACGCATCGCCCTCGTGGACGACGGCGGTCGCGTCCGGGGTCCGCGCGGCCTGCTCCCGGAACAGGTCCATCACGGGACGCGTCACGGGCTCGCGCGGCACGGTGCGGCGAGCAAGCTCGACGCGCTCCTCCTCCTCGTCCAGCAGGTGCATCCGACCGAGGAGCACGTCGGGCGTGTCCACGAACTGCCGCAGCACCGCCTCGTAATGGCGCCCCAGGGCGTCCACCGTCGCGGGCTCCAACACGCTGGAGTCGTACTCGAAGGCGCAGCTCAGACTTCCGTCGCCCGCACGGTCCTCGACGAAGAGCGTCAGATCGTACTTGGCGTTGTCGCTGCCGGAGACCTGTGCCTCCATCGGGAGCCCGAGGCGGTCGAAAAGGGCCGTGTCCACGTCCGGCATGACGAACATGGTCTGGAAGACCGGCGGGTGGCTACCGCTCCGCTCGGGCTGGACGCGCTGGATGATCCGGTCCAGCGGCACGTGCTTGTGCTGGAGCGAGGCGATGACGTCACTCTTGACCGACTGGTGGAAGTCCCGCAGCGGCATCGCGTCCTCGAACCGGTGCCGCGTCACGACGGTATTGACCAGATAGCCGACGATTTGGCGCAGCGCGCGAGTGTCGCGCAGGGTGGCGGGGCTACCGATCAGCACGTCGGACTGGCGCGTGTACCGGTTCAGCAGCAGCGCGTACCCCGACAGCAGCATCATGTACGGGGTGAGGCCCTCTTCGGCGGCCCGTCGGCGCAGCCCCTCGGCGAGCGCGGCCGGCACCGTGAACCGGCGCACCCCGCCCTCATGGGTACGCATCAGGGGCCGCGGCTTGTCGAGCGGCAGGTCGAGCAGGGGCAGTGGTCCCGCGAGCTTTTCCTGCCAGTACCCGAGCATGTCCTCCATGGACCGCTCGTCCAGGCGCTCCCGCTGCCGGCGCACGAAGTCCCGGTACTGGTACTCGGCGAGCCCCTCGACGGGCACCGTACCGCCGTCGCCTCCTCCGTCGCGCAGTCGCACGTACATGGAGAACCATTCGTCGAGCAGCAGTCCGACGGAGGTCGCGTCGAAAACGATGTGGTGCACGTTGCACAGCACCCGCGCCGTTCCGCCGGGGCCCGTGACGTGGGCGGCGCGCACCAGGGGCCCGCCCGCCAGGTCGAAGGGAGTTCCCATGACGCGGCGGTGGATGTCCTGGTACCGCTCCTCGTCGTCGCACCGCTCGACCGAGAAGTCGACGCGGGGCCGCTCGGAGATCCGCTGCATCAGTTCGCCGTCGGCCGTCTCGAACGTGGTACGAAGCGACTCGTGCCGGGCCACGGCGTACCGCAGGGCACGCTCGAGCAACTCCGGGTCCACGTCGAAGCCGGGCCGCAGCACGATCGGCGAGTTGTAGATGGCGGGGTTGGCCGTGGACTGGTCGATGAACCACAGTCCGGCCTGACCGCGGGAGGCGGGTACGACGGAGCCCTCGGATGTTGCGGGGGCGGCTCGTCCGGCGGCACCGTCGCTATCGGGGGCACTCCTGCCGGAGGCGCGCAACTCACCCAGGTGGGCGGCGAGATCTTTGAAGCTGTCGAGTCCGGACAGGTCGGCGGGCCGTACGTCGAGCTGGAGAACGCTGCGCAGCGCGGCCGCGAATTCTTCGACGTGCTCGGCGGAGATGTGCCCGGTTGCAGACCTTTCCCGCCCGGTGATTCCGCCGGAGCAGGAACCGTCCGACTTCTCATTTAATTCCCGAGAAATGCGGCAATCCGGGAACTCCCCATGCCCGGCTATGCCATTCCACAGCTCTATTAACATCGACTCTATTACGTCTTGCATTATCCTCCAACTTCCTGAAGCAGAAGACGCGAGGCGTGAATTGTCAATCCATGTAATTTACTGGCAGCAATCAGTATGCAATGCCCCGGCGAGACTGTCAAAGCCCCACCCCATCGCGGGCCTTCACCGCTGCAGAGGGCAGGGCCGATGCGTTCTCACGCTTCGAGATCGAGTAGCTGAAAGGCACGGCCTGCTCGTGACTGGTAATGGTCGGTCGCGGCGGCGATGTTGTTCCAGCCGGTCTGGCGGATGAGGCCGATGGCGAGGTTGCGGAGAGTGGCCATCGCGCGAGGGGCCGTGCCGGTGCGGACGCGGGAGGCGTCCTCGGCGAAGGTAGACTCGATCTTTCGTGACGGGCTGTCGGATTCTCCGGCGGTCCGTTTCGGCTTGTCGGGTCGGTGACGGGTAGGGCGATGGCCCGGCTGTCGCGTCGGGTGGGCGCCGGGTTCCACGGTTCCGGTGTGCGGTTCGAGTTCGTCGGGATGGGCTGTTGCTGCTGGCCATCCAGGGTTCGGGAGTGCGTCGAGTCGCTGGATCGCGCCTGTGGTCAGGTCGGTCCAGATGGCCATCCGGGCCGAGCAGGACAGCCACCGGCCCCGCTTCGAGAGCCAGGCGACAGACTCGCGGGTGACGGGATACCTGCCCTGCACGAGCCCCCGCAGGCCGGTGCGGCCATGACACGGGAAGGCTGCCCGGAAATTCCAGGTCGTCCCTCTTCGGACGTATGTGGCGCGGCACGGCGAAATATCGCAGGGGAGTTGATTGCGCCGGGCCGCCGCCCTGCCTAGCCTTCCTCTGGCCACCATCGGTGCACCGCAGGGGAGAGGCCAGGCATATGACGGACCAGTACCCCGCATTACCCCAGCACTCCCGGCGCCGGCTCCTCGGTACCGCCGCCCTCACCGGTGCCGCGAGCCTGCTGTCCACCACTGCGGCGGCCGGCGCGTCTGCCACCGCTTCCGACGCCCCCCGGGTCGGGCCCGCCGACCCGCGCTACGGACATCTGGTCAGCCGCGGCGCCAACCGCTTCCGCGGCACCCCCGACGAGGTCCGTCCCGTCGAGACCAGCGCTCAGACCGTGCGCTGCGTCACCGAAGCCGTACGCGAGGGCCGACGCGTCGCCGTCCGCAGCGGCGGCCACTGCTTCGAGGACCTCGTCGACAACGCTGCCGTCCGCGTCCTCATCGACACCTCCCGCCTGCGCTCCGTCGCCTATGACCCGCGCCTGCACGCCTTCGCCGTCGAACCCGGAGCCACGCTGGAGGAGGTACACCGCCTGCTCCACCTCGGATGGGGCGTCGCCCTCCCCGGCGGATACTGCCCCGATGTCGGCATCGGCGGCCATGTCCCCGGAGGCGCGTACGGACCGCTCTGCCGCATGTACGGACTCCTCTCCGACCATCTGTACGCCGTCGAAACCGTCGTCGTGGACCGCTCCGGACGCGCCCGCGCGGTCATCGCCACCCGCGAACCGGACGACCCCCACCGCGATCTGTGGTGGGCCCACACCGGCGGAGGCGGCGGCACATTCGGCGTCGCCACCCGCTACTGGTTCCGCTCCCCGGGCACGACCTCCGCCACCCCGCCCGAACGGCTGCTGCCCGTACCACCCGCCACCGCCACCACCTTCCGCGTGGAGTGGGACTGGCGACAACTGGACCAGGCGGCCTTGACCCGCCTGGTCGACAACCACGGACGGTGGGCCGAACGCAACTCCGCCCCCGGCACCCCCACCGCCCCGATCTACGCCGAATTCGCCCTGTCCCACCGCGCCGCGAGCGCCGGACCGATACTCTTCGGCCAGGTCACCGCCGGACACCAGGAGGCCCAGCGGCTCCTGGAGAACCTCGTGGCCGACCTCTCCCGGGGCACCGCCGCCCCCGTCTCCCACACCTCACGCGAACTCCCCTGGCTCACCGCGACCCTGCGCGGCTCCGGCGAGAACTCGGTCGGCGACTACCGCATCAAGGTCAAGTCCGGCTATCTACGCCGCCGGTTCACCCCCCGCATGCTCGCCGCGGTCCACCACCACCTCACCCGCACCGACACCACCGCCTTCGCCGGTATCACCCTCAACACCTACGGTGGCCGGGTCAACGCCGTCCACCCCCGGCACACCGCGGTCGCCCAGCGGGACTCCGTCCTCAAACTCCTCTACCTGAGCGGCTGGACCGACCCCGCGCAGGACGCCGCCCATCTCTCGGCGATCCGGGAGTTCTACCGCGACGTCTACGCCGACACCGGCGGAGTCCCCCTCCCCGGAGGCATCAGCGACGGAGCCTTCATCAACTACGCCGACACCGACCTCGCCGACCCGGCCCACAACACCTCCCCCGCCGACTGGCAGAGCCTCTACTTCAAGGGCAACGCCCCTCGGCTCCGCGCCGTGAAAGCCCGCTGGGACCCCCTCGACGTCTTCCGCCACACCCTCTCCGTGCCGCCCGCCGGCCCGTGAGAACACACGGAAGCGCTTCCCAGCCCTGCCCTCACCGCCTCCCACCGCCCGGCATGGCCTCCGGCCGAGGATCGACCGACGACACCAGGTCCCGGCAGCACCGGGAGTACCCGGGCTGGAGACCGCCGCGGGCTTCGAGATCCTCAACCACCGCACCCGCCCCGTCGCCGCCTGGATCATCGGGCGGGGCCGACCCGTCTGCCCAGATCAGAGGGACGTCGAGCCGACCGCTCGGGTGACTCGATGTTCGGAGAGTCTCCCGTTGCGGGCCAGCGCGGTGACCGATGCCGCGCACGCACAGCCCGTCGCAACGAGAGCCCCCCAGACCAGCCAGACCATCTCGTTGCTCTGTGCGAAGCCCCACAGGGCTCCGATGGCCAGGTTGCCCAGGGTGATGCCCAGGCCGGAGATGGTGTTGTACAGGCCGTAGTGGGTGGCGACCAACCGGTTGTCGCACAGGGCGACCACGGTGTCCATCTCGAAGGGGTAGACGATCGCGCTGCCGACGGCGAGGAGCACCGCCGCTCCCACGAGCGCGATCAAGGCCACGGCGGGCAGGTCCCGTGGGGTGAGCGCGAGCGGGGCGAAGGCCAGGCCCATGCAGGACAGTCCGACGGTCAGGGCTTGGTGCGGGCTCCACCGGTTCTTCGCCCACGCCGTCAGTCGCAGTTGCGCGGTGACCGTCACGGCGGCGGAGATGACGAAAAGGCCGCTGGTGACCTTGGTGGCGTTCGTCCCCAGGGCGTCTCCCGCCGCCAGCGGGAGGGCGAGATAGATCTGGAAGGTCAGCACATAGGAGCCGATCATGGCACCGGAGAACAGCAGGAACGAACGGTTCGCCAGAACCGATCGCCACTGCGCGAGGACGCTCCCGGCCGGGTCGGCGGCGGCGTCCGCGCCCGCACCGCGACGATCGGGCAGGGCGCGCCATTGCTGCACGGTGAGTACGGCGAAGACAGCGGCGGCGGCCGTGCACACGGCCTGGAAATCGGCGGCGAGCAGGGCGAGACCGACGAGAGGGCCCAGGAACATCCCTGCCTGGTAGTAGACGTTGAAAGTCGCGAAGGCGTCGACCCTGCGCTCACCCGCCTCGGCGGCCAGGTAGGCGCGGACGGCGGGGTTGAACAGCGCGCCGGCGAACCCGGTGGCGGCGGACGCGGCGATCAGCGCGGGCAGGCTGTCCACCCAGCCCAGCAGCCCGAATCCGGCGGTGCGCAGCAGGCAGCCGGCCATGATGGGCGCCTTGTAGCCGAACCGGTCGGCGATGGTCCCGCCGATGAGGAACATGCCCTGCTGGGAGAAGTTGCGCACCCCCAGGACCAGTCCGACGGCCCATGCGGCCAGCCCGAGCGGGCCGGCGAGGTGGGCGGCCAGGTAGGGCATGAGCATGTAGAAGGCGAGGTTGATGGCGAACTGGTTGACCATCAGCAGTCTGACGGGGGCGGAGAAGGAACGGGTCTTTTCCCGGACGGCCCTCATCGGGCGGCCTCCGTGAGCAGCCGTGCGTCGAGTTCGAGGGGGTCGGTGACGCGGGTACAGCGGGTCCAGCGGGAGACGACCCGGTCACCGGGGCGGGCGATCTCGTCGGGATCCTCGGCGGGAAGGTGATCCAGCAGCTCGTGTTCACGGCAGTAGGCGTCGTCGAAGACGGTGCCGATGTAGCGCTGCGGTCCGTCGGGGAAGACGGTCAGCGTCCGGTTCTCGGCCGGCAGGGTCCGGGCCAGCCAGCGGGAGACGAGGGCGACCGCACCGACGCTCCAGCCGCCGGTGGCGTAGTGGTCGCGGGCCAGCCGCCGCGCCGCCCAGACCGCTTCCGGGGCAGCCACCCAGTGAACCTCGTCGAACAGCTCGTAGGCGACGTTACGGGGATGGATGCTGCTGCCCAGGCCTCGCATCAGGCGCGTGGCCGCGGGCTGACCGAAGATGGTCGATCCGGTGGTGTCCACGCCCACCACCCGCAGGTGCGGGAAGTAGCCGCGCAGGACGGAGGCGATGCCGGCGGAGTGCCCGCCGGTGCCGACGGAGACGACCAGGGTGTCGATCCTGCCGAGCTGGGCGACGAGTTCATGGGCGAGCGTGGCGTAGGCGGCGACGTTGTCGGGGTTGTTGTACTGGTCGGGGCACCAGGCGTCGGGCCGGGTCGCGAGGAGTTCTTCGACGCGCCGGCGGCGGGCCTCCTGCCAGCCGCCGACCAGGTGCGGCGTTTCCACGCGTTCCACATCGACGCCGTAGGCGTTGAGCAGCCCGCTCATGAGCGGCTCCATCCCGGGGTCGGTGACGACGGTGACCGGGTGCCCGTACACGGCCGCGGCGAGGGCCAGTCCCAGGCCGAGGGTGCCGGAGGTGGACTCGATGATTCGTGCCCCGGGCAGCAGTTGTCCACGTTGCCGGGCGGCCAGCACCATGTTCAGGGCGGTGCGGTCCTTGATTCCGCCGGGGTTGTGGCCCTCCAGCTTGGCCCAGAAGCCGCGGCCGGGTGCGGTGAAGGGGGCGCCGATCCACAGGACGGGGGTGTCGCCGACCAGTCCGGCCGGGGTGTGCATCGGACGTTTCGCGTCGGCGAGGAGACCGGCGGGCGCGGCAAGGGTGAAAGTGCGGGTGCTCTGGTTCATGACGTGCTTCTCCTGCGGCCGACGCCGGAAGGCTGTCGGCCGCTGCGCAGGGGGACGAGACGAGTGACCGTGGCGCCGCGGCGGACGGAAGCCCGCGTAACGACGGCTCACAGGCCGGTCACGTCCGCCAGACACCCAGGCAGGCACGCTTCTGCTGGGAGGGGATTCGCGCACAGCGCGGGGGCGGGGTCCGCTGCGAACCCTGGTGGGCAACACCGCCGCGATGTGCTGCGGGGATCTCGTGTACGGCGACGTCGGCCTGTTCCGCGGCGCGTGGCACCTGGGTGCTGGGCTCGTCGCCGCTCTGGCAGTGCACGTCACCGTCGCCTGCGGGCTGCGGCACCTGGTCAGGCCGATACGTCTGCGGGGGCGGGGGCCGGCTGTACGAGGGCCCGAAGACCGCGGCGATGCTGTCGACCCGCTCCTCACCGGAGGGTGCGGGTCCATGCGCGCAGCCCAGCAGGTGAACGAGGACGGCGAGCAGCACCATCAAGGCCGCCTGGGTCCACACCCCGAGGCGGCTGACGCGGCGTCCAGCCCTTCCCCTCACGAGCGCAGACTGTAGCCACTCGAGCACATAAAGTGCTCGTTAGTGGTGGGTGTCGTCCGTGCTGATCAAGCCGTCGAGGCCGTGTGCCGCCCCTCCTTCGCGGTCGAGTGGCGTGAGAACTGCCCCGGTGCGTTCCCTCGATCGGGTGCACCGGAGCTGCGAATGTCTCACCGGGAGTTCATGACCGGCTCCCGTTCTCCTTGGGGGAGACCAAGGAGTGCGCTGGGCAGAGGTCCTTTGGCGGCGGGCCGCTCGCAGCCTGCGGCCGGTCCGACACCGGCGCGGAACGGCGAGCAGGCCGTTGAGCCGTGCGGCCGGCTCAGTTCCGAGGTCCCGCTGTGCGGCGCCTGAACAGCCACCACGCGCCGCCCGCCGCGGCCAGTGCGATCACCGCTCCGGCGATGAGCGCCTCTGTTCGGCCTCCGCTGTCCTCGTCCTTGTCGGCTGCCTCGGCCGCCTCGGCGGTCGTTGCGGCCGGGGAGAGAGAGGTGGCGGAGGGCGATGGGGCCGAGGCGTCGCTCGTCGTGGGGCTGGGGGTGATGGGTCCGGCTCCCGGAGCCGGACCCTGCAACTCCATTATGGGCGCCGGCTGTTCCGGCCTGGTGTCCCCGTGGGGAACTTCGATCCACCGGGAGATCTTGCCGTCGCTGTAGGTTTCGATGGTCTTGAAGGCCAGCTCGTCGACGTCCGGAAGCTGGCGGACCTTGACCGTGAAGACGGCGTTGGTGCCGACGGCGACCGGTGGTCCGCCGACCGTGAAGCCGTCGGAGCCGGCTTTCAGCTTCCACCCCTTGGGCTGCCCTCGCAGAGTGACGTCGCCAGGGCTGATGCCCTCGGGCAGGACGATGCGCATTTCGGTGATGCCCGCGCTGTCCGACTCGGCCTCGGCCTCGAACGTAAGGCTCACGTTCTGAGCAAGTGCCTGCGGGGTGTCGGACCGAACCTCTACGTGCGCCCGTGCGGGTGCCGCTGAAATGAGGACCACCGTCAGTGCGAGGGCTCCTGCGGAACTGGTCCTGCGGACGGCGGACGGAAGGTGGACCACGGTGAACTCCTTGGTGAGGGAGGAACGACGGCGACGATGAGCAAGCCCTGAAGGGCCTCTAGCCTTGGCCTCTTGCCTCCCCGCCGCAGGCGGCAGCCCGGATCGCCGCGGCGAGTTGCTCGGGTGCGCGGGTGGAGACGTAGAGGTAGGGCGTGGGGTCGTCCGGATCAAGGATCTCGACGCGTACCGCTGTGCCGATGTAGCTGCGCATGACCAGGAAAGCCCGCGCGTCGGCCTTGTGGGTACGCCACGCCCGGGCTTCCTCCCCGGCCAGGACGTGGGGCTCGCCCAGGGCGTTCAGCGGCAGGCGGGCGTCACCGATGACGACCGAGTTCGGGGTGACACGGATACGCATCGCCCCCTGGGACATGACGAAGCTTGAGGCCAGGCCGCCGCCGATCGCAAAGGCGACGAGGGCAGCGGCAGCCCCGTAGGGGAAGAACACCAGGGCCATGGCCAGGCCGAAGGCGAAGACGATGACCCACCAGGTGCGGGGGGCGGTGAGGCGTTCGTCATGGGCGAGTGCGTTGTCCGCGTCCACGGAGTTCACCTTGTCGTGTACGAAGGGGGAAACGGGGGCGTTCACAGCGGCAGGAAGGCGCTGGCGCGCGGGTCGTAGCGGACAGTGGTGCCCGCGTCGATGTCGTAGAACCAGGCGTGCAGGCGCAGTGTCCGGTCGATCGGACGGACTTGAACGCACGGGTACCGCACAGGGGCGTCGGAGCAGGCGAGGAGAATCGCCCGGGGTGGGGCACTCGTGGTGTGCGGGCCGAGGTCCGGACGGTGAGCGGCGGCGCGGGCGGGGAAGGTACGGGCGGGGAAGGTACGGGCCTCGTCGATGAGGGGTTGCATGACACCTCCTGGTCAGTCCGCGAGGCGGTCGTCGATGAGCTGCTTGAACGCGTCGTACGAGGCCGGGTTCTGGACCTTGGTGCCGTCGACGATGAAGGTCGGTGTTCCCTGGACACCGAGGCCGAGGCCGTCGCGCTGGTCGGCCCGGACGCGTTCGGCGGTGGCCGGGGCGGCGAGGTCGGTGTCGAACTTCGTCATGTCCAGTCCGAGCTCCTTCGCGTAGCCACGGAAGACGCTCTCCTTGCTCTCCTGCGACTCACCCCACGTCTTCTGAGTGGCGAAGAGCTTGCTGTACATCTCCTCGAACTTGCCCTGCCGCGCCGCAGCTTCGGCCGTACGGGCGGCGAGTTCGCCGTTGCGGTGGCTGGGCATGGGGAAGTACCGGGCGACGAAGGTGACCCGGTCGCCGTACTGATCGCGGAGCTTCTCCACGACCGGGTAGTACGCACCGCACGCTTCGCACTCGAAGTCGAGGAACTCGACGATGGTCAGTTCACTGCGCCCGGGCGTGCTGAGACGGTGGCTGGAGTCCCGTACGGGCAGGGCCTGGGCGGCGGGCCGAATGTTCGTGGCGCTGTCGGAGGGAGTGTCGGGGCGCAGCAGGAGGTAGGAGCCGAGCGCCGCCGCGAAGCTCGCCAGTAGTACGGCGGCGATGATCAGGTGCTTGGTCAGCTTCTTCATGGTTGCCTCTTGGGGGTTTCGCGGGGATGGGGGTGTCGGTCGCGGGCGTGGAGCCCGGCGAGGTAGGTGTTGTAGGCGGCCAAGGGGTCGCCGGCGTCGTCGCGGTCGATCTGCCGGCCCTCCTGCGCCGGACCACGAGGCAGCCTGCCGTGCCGGCGGCAAGCAGCATCCCGCCCGCGGTGACCGCCGTGCTCGTACCGGCCCAACCGTCGTTCTCCGAAGCCGCCGGGGAGACCGGAGTCCGGTCCGGGGCGGGCGGCGCCGGCTGTCCGGGCGGCGGGGACGTCGCCGGGGATGCGGACGCCTCGGGGATGCGCACGGTGAAGGTATAGCTGCCGGAGACGGCGTGGCTGTCCGCGGACACGACCCGGTAGCCGACGCGGTAAGTACCTGCTGGAGCCTGCTGATCGAGGGCGACCGTGACGCGCTTGCCGTCGACCTGCGGGGCTCCCCGGCCGACGGGCTGCTTGCCGGGGCCGGTCACGGCGACCTTGGCGTACTTCTGACTCATCGGGTCACTGAAGGTCAGGGTGACGCTCTCAGGTACCCGAGCGAGGGACGCATCCGCTGCGGGAGTGCTGTCGAGATCGGTGTGGGCCGCCGCCAGGGGTGCGCCTGCGGCGAGCTTGCCCAGGGCGGCGGGTACGACAAGGGCGCGCGCCGCGAAGCGGGCACGCCGATGAGTGGGGAACATCGGTGAGGGGACTCCCTGTGCGGCCCGCGGCCTCAGCCGCGGGAATACGCGTGGACCGGCGCACGCCGGCCATCCCCTGCACGCGTATGTCTGTCAGGACAAGGCAGGACAGCCGACCGGCAGCAGCCGGGAACGACGGACGAGGAGAGCACCCGCGGGCGGAGGTGCCCGGCCGGAGCACAGCCGTACGAGAACGGCGGGCTTCATCGGTGTCGCGGTGGTCCCCAGCCGCTCCCGGGGTCCATGGCCCCGCACGATGACGAGCGGCCAGACGAACGCCAGAAGGCGCCGGACGCCGGCCAGCAGAGGCTTGCTCCGCCACAGCATCTGCTCGGTCACCCCGAGCAGCCGGGCGGCCACGACCAGAGTGATCATGTGGCCGGAAAAGACCACCCCGGCCGGCAGTTGCAGGGCCGCGCCGTGCTCCACCCACGACGGGACGCCGAGGGCGGCGTCCGCTCCGGCTGCCGCACGGCACATCCCGGGCAACGCGTACGTGGCGTGATGAGCGACCTGCGCCGCGACGAGCACCCCGAGCAGCTGACCGTCCGTGAGCCGCCTCCTGGTCAGGAACACGGACCCCGGCACGGCCACCAGACCCACCAGACCCACGACAGCCCACTGCGGAGCGTGCCCCTGCGAGAGCACGTGCCCGACCATCGGCAGCAGGACACACAGCACGGCAAGGACCGCCGCCCGCGCGCCCCGGAGCACACCGGACGCCGGTGAGGCGGGGCGGGGCAACTGCGACGGTCGCATGGGTTGACTTCCGAACGTGACGGCGAGAGAGGCTTGAGAAGAAGACTACTCACCACGTGAAGCCGCTCCCTCCCGGGTGTGCCGGCCCGAAGGCGCGGCCGAGACGGATACGAACCCGCCCTGCGCACCATCTCAACGCCCGGCGCATCGAGACGATGGCACCAGGCTGTGCGCGGTGGCGGGTGGAGCGGCCGGTTCGTCGCAGCAGCCGTCGCCGCGTCCGTCAGGCGTTGGGTCGGTGTTCGATCTCGCTACGACGACGGAGGGGGCTGCGGACGGCGGAGAGTGGCCATGAGCACGGCGGTGGCCCAAAGTAGCGCGCCCAGGCCAGCGCCCACCGCACCCAGCGTTCTGATGATCTCCCACGCCGTGCTTGCCATCACATGACAGCCGGGGTCGCACACCCACGATCGGGCGCCTCCCGTCCGCCCGACCGTGAGGGCGGCCAGACCCAGCAGCAACAGGACGATGCCGAACCAGAACATCCACCGGACGGCTGCCTCGTAGCCTCGCGAGCGAGTGTCGGCCATGTCGGCCACGGTCCCACCCCGATGGACGGGTCAGCAATGGTGCGGATCGAAGTGGGCGGGAGAAGGTCCAGAGGCATTCGGAGATATCGCCTCGGCCGGGCAATCTCCAACGTCATGCCGCGACCGCTCGGGAGCCGGGAAGGCCCCACCGCGCTGCGCTTCGCCTCCGTCGGCTCGGCGGGCGCGCCGGTCCGCGGTGGAGCTGCGGACGACGGCACGCCGGCCCCGCCCGTCGGTCCACGCCGGGCGGGAGGTCCTTGCCGATCGCGGCATGACTCGCGCTCTCCCGGACGGCGGCGACTGCCGGTCTTCGACATCACTATTGCGTTGTGTGTACGTGAAGTTGACGTGCCGTCACCTCTGTGTCGCGGCCGTGACATCATCCCGTTCCCGCTTGCCCCCGCCGAATCCGCGGCGGCATCGTCGGATGCGGCGGACGGAAACCCGTACGCCATCCCGGCGCGTCAACGCGTCACGTTCGAGGAGACCTGTCATGGCAGCAGTAAGCACCACCAGGCGGAAGATCGCCACAGGGATCGCCGCGGCGACAACACTGGTGCTCGCGGTCGGAGCCGGTGCCGCCTTACCGGCCCAGGCGGCGCAGAAGGAAGGCAGCATCCTCCACGCGGCGACGGCCGAGGCCATTCCCGGCAGCTACCTCGTCACGCTGAAGGAGACAGCCGGGTTCAGCGCGTCCGCGGCACGGGGCAAGAAGCTGATATCGAGCTACGGCGGCCGGGTCGAGCGCACGTACACCTCGGCGTTGAACGGCTACGCGGCCAAGCTCAGCAGCACCGGGGCCAAGCGTCTCGCCGCCGACCCGGCGGTCGCCTCGGTCGAGCAGGACCAGAAGGTCCATTCCACCGCCACCCAGACCGACGCGCCCTGGGGACTCGACCGGATCGACCAGACGAACCTGCCGCTGAACCGCACCTTCACCTACCCGGACTCCGCCGGCGGCGGCGCCACCGTCTTCGTCCTGGACACCGGCGTACGCATCACGCACCAGGACATCGCCGGCCGGGCCTCGAACGGCTACGACTTCGTCGACAACGACAACGTCGCCCAGGACGGCAACGGGCATGGCACGCACGTCGCCACGACCGCCGCCGGTACCACCTACGGGGTGGCCAAGAAGGCGAAGGTCGTCGCCGTGCGGGTCCTCGACAACAACGGCTCGGGCACGACCGCCGGGGTCGTCGCCGGCGTCGACTGGATCACCGCCAACCGCGTGGCGTCCTCCGTCGCCAACGTCTCGCTGGGCGGTGGACCCAGCACCACCCTGGACAACGCGGTACGCCGGTCCATCGCGGCGGGTGTGACGTACTCCATCGCGGCCGGCAATTCCAACGCCCCCGCATCCGGGTTCTCGCCCGCCCGGGTGGACACCGCGCTCACCGTCGGCGCCACGACCCGGACCGACGCACGGGCCTCCTACTCCAACTACGGCCCCCTGGTGGACCTCTTCGCGCCGGGCTCCGATATCACGGCCGGCTGGGCCACCTCGGACACCGCCACCTACACCGGCAGCGGCACGTCCTTCGCGGCACCGCACGTCGCCGGCGCGGCCGCTGTCTACCTGACGAACCACCCCGGCTCCTCGCCGGCGGCAGTGGCCGCGGCCCTCGTGAACAGTGCGACCGGCAACGTCCTCACCGGTGTCGGAACCGGCTCCCCGAACAAGCTGCTCAGGCTCGTCCCGTAGCCGCGTCCGTCCCGTAGCGCGAGGCTCGGCGGCCGGGTACGGGCAGAGGAGGCGCTTCCTCTGCCCGTACCCGGCCCAGGTCGCTCGGGCGCCGCTCGCGTATTCCGCCCCGCCAACGGACGACGCCTGTCCACCGGGGCTGCCCCACCGATGGGCCTGCGCTCGACGAGGCGGTCGCGGCGAACTCCTCGCCGGAGCTGCCCCGGCCGACCGCGAGGCCACCCTGTGCCGCACCCGCTTCCGCTTCCGCTTCCGCTTCCTGCCGACGGTACGAGGTTGTGCCCTCCAGCCGCTCCAGGGGCGTCGGGCCGCCGTCAGACCCCTGACCGCAGGGGGCCGATGAGGGTACCGGCGGCGACCTTCATCGTGCCTCGGGCGTAGGACGAACCGGGGATCGGCCCGCCCGGGGCCTGGAGCGTGAAGGACGCCTCGTCCGCGGAGACCCGGCGGGCGTCGCCGGGAACCTGGATGTGGAAGTGCACCGGGTGGCCCGGGCCGAAGGTCACCGGGGTGTGCTGGTCGCCGTATGGGCCGGCGGTGACCCGGGTCTGCGAGCCGCGGTCGGAGAACCGCAGGTCGGTCGGGGACCCGGCCAGTTCGCAGGAGTCATATCCACGGGGTGCCGTCAGGGTGACGCGGTAGTGGTGGTGCCCGGAACCGGCGGGCACCTCGGTGATCCTCGCCGTGTGGTTGGCCGGGCGGCACGCGGACGGGGCGGCGGAGCCGTTGCTCGGCGGCGTGGACTGCGCGACAGCCGGGGACGCGACGGTCAGCAGCGCTGCCGCGAGGGCGACCGCGGTCATGTGAGTGGTACGCATGGACACTCCTTGCCTTGCCGGACGGCCCAGCGGCGCACTCCGCCAGAACCGTGGTCGGTACGATCTGTGCCCTTTCGCCCCGAGGTGGAATGTCCCAGGATCGTCACAACCGCACTGCTTCGCGGCTGCGACCGGACACTGCGGGGGCACAGGCTCGGCCTCCCCGTCGACGGGAGGCGCGAACCGGCGTCGCGGCGAACCCGTCGCCCGTGGTGACGCGTCAGCCCGGCCGGGAAGCGGCCCGTTCTCGCGGTGGACGAACACGGGTGGAGACCGGCCGCCCTCAGCGGACCACCGCGGCTCCGCCGAGTGTCTCGCGCAGCAGGACCGCCTCCCGGTCGAGGTGGCGGAGCAGCGCCTCCAGAGCGGGCGTGCGCGTGCGGTAGGTCGCCTCGGTGGCGCCCACCGTGCGTCCTACCGAGGGGAGTTCGACCGGCAGTGCGGCGAGGTGCTCGTCCTCGCGCAGCACCAGTTCGGGCAGGAGCGCCACCATGTCCGTCTGCAGGAGCAGCGCCCGCATGGTGAGGATGGACGTGCATTCGACACGGTCCACGGGCAACGCGAGGCCCCTGCCCACGAAGAGTGCGCCCAGTTCCTGACGCAGGGCGGTCTGTTCGACCGGCAGGATCCAGGGGAACGTGAGGGTGTCCGTGAGCGCGAGCTCCGCCGCGTGGAGGAGCGGGTGGCCGGTGCGGACGGCGAGCCGGATGGGCTCCCGGTACAGCATCCGCTGGCGCAGCCCGTCCCCTTCGGCGGGGGCTGGTCCCACCCTGCCGACGATCACGTCCAGTTCACCCGCGAGCAGTGCGGGGTGGAGGACGTCCGGGGTGCCCTCCCGTACGACCACCGTGAGCCGGGGCCGTTCCCGCTTGAGGGCGGCGACCGCCCGGGGCAGGAGCACATTGGCGCCGGCCAGCAGCGTACCCACGGTCACCGTGCCGTCCTGGCCCTGCCGCAGGCCGGTGAGGTGTTCCCCGGCCCGCCGCACCTCGGCGACCACCGCGCGGGCGTGTTCCGCCAGTGCCTCGCCGTAGACCGTGGGCCGCATGCCCCGCGGTACGCGGACGAAGAGCGGCAGGTCGGCGATGGCCTCCAGTTCGCGCAGGGTCCGGGTCGCGGCGGGCTGGGTGAGGTGCAGCGATTCGGCCGCCCGGACGACGCTCCCGTGCTCGTGCACCGCGATGAGCAGGGTCAGATGCCGGAACTTCAGCCGTCCGTCCAGGAGGTCCATCACGGCGGGCTCCTTCGGGGGAGGCGGGGCGACCGGGGTGGCGTACAGCGCGACATACCAGGGTCGCTATACCTCTCGCGTCGATCGGCATTGGATCGGCATAGCTGGATGGGTGCATTATACCGGCACGCGCTGGGGGCGATTTTCGGACATCCCCGGCCCATCAACGGAGGTCTGCAAGGTGATCGCACCCGTGCGGCATTACGTAGGAGGTGAATTCGACGCTTCCGGCGTGCCGTTCCCGCGCGTCGACCCGACCACCGGGCGCGTCGTGGGTGAGGTGCCCCGAGCATCGAGGGAGACGATCGACCGGGCCGTGTGCTCGGCCCGGGAGGCGCTGCACGGGCCGTGGTCCGCGTGGAGCCCGGCGGAGCGCTCACGCATGCTCCACCGGATCGCCGACGGGATCGAGTGGCGCTTCGAGGAGTTCGTCGCCGCCGAGTGCGCCGACACGGGCAAGTCACGTGAGCTGGCCTCCACGGTCGATGTCACGCGAGCCGTCGCCAACTTCCGTTCCTACGCAAACCTGTTGGCGGGTCGGAGCGAGCGGTCCTGGCACACCGTCACCCCCGACGGGCGCGGCGCGCTGAATTACACCGTACGCAAGCCGCTGGGCGTCGTCGCGGTGATCTCGCCCTGGAACCTGCCGCTGCTCCTTCTCACCTGGAAGGTCGCACCGGCCCTCGCGACGGGCAACACGGTGGTGGCCAAGCCGTCCGAACTCACCCCCGCGACGGCCTGTCTGCTGGCCGAGGTGATGGCCGGGGCGGAAGTACCGCCGGGCGTCTTCAACCTCGTGCACGGCACGGGCGCCGACGCTGCGGGCCAGTGGCTCACCGAGCATCCCGGGGTGGACGCCGTCGCCTTCACGGGCGAGTCGCGCACCGGGTCGACGATCATGCGAGCGGTGGCGTCCCGGCTGGCGCCGGTCTCCTTCGAACTGGGCGGCAAGAACGCCGGACTCGTCTTCGCCGACGCCGATCTGGAGGAGGCCGTCGCGGGCACCCTCCGGTCCTCCTTCACCCACAGCGGGCAGGTCTGCCTGTGCACCGAGCGGGTGTACGTGCAGCGTCCGGTTTTCGACCGGTTCGCGGCGGCGCTGGCCGCCGGTGCGAAGAAGCTGGCCGGTTACGGCCCGATGATCTCCGCCGCCCACCGGGACAAGGTCCTCGGCCACCTGGAGAGAGCCGCCGACGACGGCGACGTCCTGGCGGGCGGCGGGGTGCCGCGCTTCGGGGACGAGCGGGACGGCGGATTCTGGGTGGAGCCCACCGTGCTGGCCGGTCTGCCGGAGGACCACCCGGCGGTACGCGACGAGATCTTCGGCCCGGTCGTGCACCTGGCGCCGTTCGACACCGAGGAGGAGGCGCTGGCCCTCGCCAACGCCGGCCCGTACGGGCTCGCCGCCACGGTATGGACCGGCGACGTGAGCCGCGCCCACCGTGTCGCCCCGGCCCTCGATGTCGGCGTCGCCTGGGTCAACACCTGGAACCTGCGCGATCTCCGTACGCCCTTCGGCGGTGTGAAGGCATCCGGCGTCGGCCGTGAGGGCGGCGACCACTCCCTCGACTTCTTCTCCGAACCGATGAATGTGTGTGTGAAGCTGTGAAGACGACCCCGAACACGGCGGGTCCGGCACCTGACCCGGTGACCAGGGCCGCCGAGCGCCTCGAAGAGGCACATCGCACCGGGATCCCGTGCGCCCCGGTCCGCGACCTGCTCCCCTCCGGGGACCTCGACGCCGCCTACGCCGTCCAGTCCGTCCTGACCGACCGCCGCCTCGCCGAGGGCCGCCGCGTCACCGGCTGGAAGATCGGTCTGACCTCTTCGGCCGTGCAGGAACAACTGGGCGTCACAACACCGGACTTCGGTGCTCTGTTCGACGACACCGCCGTGGAGGACGGGGCCGAGATCCCCTGGGGTTCGGTGCTCCAGGCCAGGGCCGAGGCCGAGGTCGCCCTGGTCCTCGAACACGACCTCCGCCACGAGCGGCACACGGTGGCCGACGTGATCCGTGCGACGGCGTTCGCGCTGCCCGCGATCGAAGTGGTCGGCAGCCGGATCCGCGACTGGGACATCGCGGCCGTGGACACCGTCGCCGACAACGCCTCCAGCGGCGCGTACGTCCTGGGCACCCGGCCCGTGAGACTGCGGGAACTGGACCTGAGGACAGCCGGCATGGTGTTGGAGCGCCGGGGTGAGCCCGTCTCCACCGGTGCGGGCGTGGCCTGCCTGGGAAACCCGCTGCACGCCGCCCTCTGGCTGGCCGACACGCTCGTACGGCTCGGCCGGCCGCTGCGGGCCGGGGACACCGTGCTCACCGGCGCCCTCGGACCCATGACGGCCGTCGAGCCCGGTGATGTGTTCGAGGCCCGGATCGATGGACTCGGCTCGGTGCGCGCCGCTTTCGGGCGCGCCCACCGTGAAAGGACGAACCGATGAACATCGCGGCCCTGGCCAAGACCCTCGACACCGCGGCGCGGGAGGCACGCCCGCTGCCGGGGGGCGGCAGCGGTCTGGAGGACACCGCCGAGGCGTACGCCGTACAGCAGGCCCTGATCAGGCGGCGGCTGGCCCGCGGCGAACGGCTCACCGGCGTCAAACTGGGCTTCACCAGCCTCTCGAAGATGCGGCAGATGGGCGTGAGCGATCTGATCCACGGGCGGCTGACGGACCGGATGGAGATCCCCGACGGGGGACGCTACGACCTCTCGGGGCTGATCCATCCCCGGGTCGAACCGGAGGTGGCCTTTCTCCTGGGCGACACCCTGCGACCCGGTGCGGACCCTGCGTCGGCGGTCGCCGCGGTGGCCCCCGCACTGGAGGTCATCGACTCCCGGTACGACGGCTTCCGGTTCTCCCTTCCCGAGGTGATCGCCGACAACACCTCCGCCGCGGCCTACGCCGTGGGGTCCTGGCGAGCCCCCGGCGAGCTGGCCAACCTCGGTGTCCTGCTGGAGCTCGACGGCCGTCCGGCCCAGACCGGTTCCACCGCGGCGATCCTCGGGCACCCACTGCGCGCCCTCGCCGCCGCGGCCCGGCTCGCCGGCCCGCTGGAGCCCGGCACCGTGCTCCTCGCCGGGGCGGCGACCGCCGCGGTACCCCTGCCGCCTGGCACCTACGTACGGGCGACGGTCGCGGGCCTGGGCACCGTCGGCTTCGCCACGGGGCCGGCCGGCAACGCCCGGACCGCCACCGGGGAGGACGCGTGATCGTCCCGGGCGCCGCCCCGCCCCGCGGCCGATTCCCGCACCTCCGACGCGCCGGCGACCTGGTCTTCGTCTCCGGCACCAGCTCCCGCCGACCCGACGGCACCTTCGCCGGTGCGAGTACCGACCCGATGGGCGTGACCGACCTCGATGTCCGCGCCCAGACCCGGGCCGTGCTCGACAACATCGCGAACCTGCTGGCCGCCGCGGGCAGCGGTCTCGACGACCTGGTGTCGGTCACCGCCTATCTGGTCAGCATGAACGACTTCCGCGGATACAACGAGGTCTACGCCGAGTACTTCGACGAGGAAGGACCGACCCGCACCACCGTCGCCGTCCATCAGCTCCCCCATCCCCACCTGCTGATTGAGATCAGCGCCGTCGCCCACCTCCCACAGCGCAAGGAACAGCACCGATGACCCTGAGCCCGTTCAACCTCCACGCCTGGATCGAGGAGCACCGCCACCTACTCAAGCCACCGGTCGGCAACGTCCAGATCTGGCAGGACGCCGACCTGATGGTGACCGTCGTGGGTGGCCCCAACCGGCGCACCGACTTCCACGACGACCCGATAGAGGAGTTCTTCTATCAGCTCAAGGGCGACATGGTGCTCCGCGTCATGGAACAGGAGGGCCGGCCTCCGCGCGATATCCACATCCGTGAGGGAGACGTGTTCCTCGCCCCGGCACACCTGCGGCACTCCCCGCAGCGACCGGAGGAGGACAGCATCGGACTCGTCGTCGAGTTCGCCCGGCCGCAGGGGCACCGCGACGCCTTCGAGTGGTACTGCGTGGAGTGCCACCACTTGGTGCACCGCAGCGAGGTGCAGCTCACCTCCATCGTCGACGACCTGCCGCCGGTGTTCGGCGCGTTCTACGCGGACGAGGCCGCCCGCACCTGCCCGCACTGCGGAGCGGTGCACCCGGGCCGGGACTGGCCCGAAGAGCTGCGTCCGCGCACCCGCCGCGACGGGGAGGCCGCCGCGTGAGCGTCGTCGACGTGCACGCCCACGTCTTCCCGGAGATCGGCCGTGCCGAGTCCCGGCTGCTCACCGGCTCCGACGACGGCCCCTGGCTGCGTACCACGGACGGTCCGGACACCGGAATGATGATGGCCGGCTCCACCGAGTACCGGCCGGTGCGCCGCACCCTGTGGGACCCGGCCGAACGCGTCGCGGACCTGGACCGGCTCGGCGTGGACGTGCAGGTGCTGTCCAGCACCCCGATGCTCTTCGGCTACGGTCTCGAAACCGCGCGCGCCGTCGACTGGTGCCGGGCGGTCAACTCGCATCTTTCGCAGTACGCCGCACACGCCCCGGACCGGCTGTCCCCGCTGTGCCAGGTGCCGTTGCAGGACACCGAGGCGGCCTGCGAGACGCTCAGCGAGGCGATGCGGCAGGGCTTCCACGGCGTGCACATCGGCAACCACCTCGGCGACCGCGACCTCGACCACGGGGCGCTCACCGAGTTCCTCACCCACTGCGCCGAACAGGACGCGGCCGTCCTGGTCCACCCCTGGGACCTGCCCTCGGGGCCCCGGTTCTCCCGGTACATGCTGGCCTGGCTGGCGGGCATGGCCGGCGAGACCCATCTGACCATCCTGTCGCTGATCCTGTCCGGCGCCTTCGAACGTCTCCCGGCCTCGCTGCGCCTGATGTTCGCGCACGGCGGCGGCAGCTTCCCGTACCTCCTGGGCCGGGCCGACAACGCCTGGCACCGCCGCGACCTCGTGCGCGCCGACAGCCCGCACCCGCCCTCGCACTACACCGACCGCTTCTCCGTCGACTCGGCGGTCTTCGACCCCGGAGCACTGCGTCTCCTCGTGGACGTGATGGGAGCCGAGCGCGTCCTGCTCGGCTCCGACCACCCCTTCCCGCTCGGCGAGGAGGAGATCGGCCGGCTGGTACGGGAAAGCGCGCTCTCTCCGCGGGAGCGGGCGGCCGTGCTCGGCGGCAACGCCCTCCGCTTCTTCGGGCTGACTCCCCTGCGAAAGGAGACCGTCCGATGAAGGCGGCCGTGATCGGGTCGGGCAACATCGGCACCGACCTCCTCATCAAGATCATCAGGGGGTCGGGTCAGGTCACCGCCGCCGCGATGATCGGCATCGACCCTGAGTCGGCAGGGCTCGCACGGGCCCGCAGGCTCGGGGTACACACCAGCGCGGACGGCGTGGCCGGCCTGCTGGCGCTCGACGAATTCGACGAGATCGACCTGGTCTTCGACGCCACCTCCGCCGCCGCGCACCGGGCCAACGCGGCCGCGCTCGCGCCGTACGGCAAGATGATCGTCGATCTGACCCCGGCGGCCCTGGGTCCCTACGTCGTGCCGTCCGTCAACCTCGACGAGCACCTCGACGCCCGCAACGTCAATATGGTCACCTGTGGCGGCCAGGCCACTGTCCCGATCGTCGCGGCCGTCTCGGCGGTGGCGCCGGTCCACTACGCGGAGATCGTCGCCTCGATCGCCTCGCGGTCGGCCGGCCCGGGCACCCGGGCCAACATCGACGAGTTCACCGAGACCACGTCCCGCGCCCTCGAACGGGTGGGCGGCGCGGCGCGTGGCAAGGCGATCATCGTGCTCAACCCGGCGGAGCCGCCCCTGCTGATGCGCGACACCGTGCACTGCGTGGTCGACGCGTGCGACACCGAGCGGGTGGCGTCATCCGTGCACGCGATGGTCGCGTCCGTCGCCGCTTACGTGCCCGGCTACCGGCTCAAGCAGGAACCGCAGTTCCGTGCCCTGGCGGCCGACGACCCCCTCACCGGGCTCGCCGGCGGCGGACGGCTCCTCGTCTCCGTCTACCTGGAGGTCGAGGGCGCCGCCCACCACCTCCCCGCCTACGCCGGAAATCTCGACATCATGACCTCCGCAGCGCTCCGCACAGCCGAGCGCCTTGCCGAACGGAGCCGGGGCCGATGACCAAGGTCTACGTCCAGGACGTCACCCTGCGCGACGGCATGCACGCCGTGTCGCACCGCTACACCCTCGACCAGGTCCGGGCGATCGCCGGGGCCCTGGAGGCGGCGGGCGTCGACGCCGTCGAGGTCGCCCACGGCGACGGACTGTCCGGCTCCTCCGTCACCTACGGACCCGGCGCCCACACCGACTGGGAATGGCTGGAGGCGGCGGCCGAGGTACTCGACCGGGCCAGGCTCACCACCCTGCTGCTGCCCGGCATCGGCACCGCCGACGATCTGCGCCGCGCCCATTCCCTCGGCGTCACCTCGGTCCGCGTCGCGACGCACTGCACCGAGGCGGACATCTCCGCCCAGCACATCGGCCTGGCCCGTGAGCTCGGCATGGACGTGTCGGGCTTCCTGATGATGTCCCACCTGTCCCCGCCCGCCGAACTGGCCGCACAGGCCCGTCTCATGGAGTCGTACGGCGCGCACTGCGTCTACGTCACCGACTCCGGTGGCCGGCTGACCATGGACGGCGTACGCGACCGGGTCCACGCCTACCGCGACGCCCTCGACCCGGCAACCGAGGTCGGCATCCACGCCCACCACAATCTCGGCCTGGGCGTGGCCAACAGCGTCGTGGCGGTCGAGGCCGGGGCGCACCGCGTCGACGCCTCTCTCGCCGGTCAGGGAGCGGGCGCGGGCAACGCGCCGCTGGAGCCGGTGGTGGCGGTGTTCGACCTCCTGGGCTGGGAGCACGGTTGCGCGCTGTTCCCGCTGATGGACGCAGCCGAAGAGCTCGTACGGCCGACGCAGGACCGGCCCGTGAGGGTCGACCGCGAGACGCTGACACTCGGGTACGCCGGGGTGTACTCCAGCTTCCTGCGGCACGCGGAGAACACGGCCACCCGCCACGGCCTCGACACCCGCGACCTGTTGGTCGAGGCAGGTCGGCGGCGGCTGGTCGGCGGGCAGGAAGACCTGCTCACCGACATCGCACTCGATCTCGCCCGGGACCGCGACGCAGGGCCGGCTCCCGACCCCCGGCCCGCCCTCGCAGCCCGGCCCACCACCGCACACCACGACGGAGACTCCCCATGCTGACCGAACGGGCCACCGCGCTGGACGCCGCCGACCCCCTCGCCCACATCCGCGCCCGTTTCCTGCTCCCCGAGGGGGTCGTGTACCTCGACGGAAACTCCCTGGGGGCCCTTCCCGCCGCCGTTCCGGCAGCCATCGAGGACGCCGTGCACCGCCAGTGGGGCACCGACCTGATCCGGTCCTGGAACGGCAACGGCTGGTGGGAGGCGCCGATCCGGACGGGCGACGCCGTGGGCCGGCTGATCGGCGCGGCCCCCGGCCAGACGGTCGTCGGGGACTCCACCAGCGTCCAGTTGTTCAACACCCTGGTCGCGGCCGTCCGTCTGCGCCCAGGACGGCGGCTGCTGCTCACCGACCCCGACCACTTCCCCACCGATCAGTACATCGCCGACTCGGTGGGCCGGCTCCTCGGGCTCGACGTCCGCCGGGTGCCGGCCCGGGAGGCTGCCGCGGTGCTGGCCGCCGAGACCGGGAACGTCGCCGTCGCCGCCTACGCCCCGGTTGACTACCGCACCGGAGAGCTGCACGACATGGCCGCGCTCACCGACGCCGCGCACTCCGCCGGAGCCCTGGCACACTGGGATCTGTGCCACGCGGCGGGAAGCCTGCCCGTCGAACTGGACGCCACAGCAGCGGACTTCGCGGTCGGCTGCGGCTACAAGTACCTCTCCGGAGGCCCGGGGGCACCGGCGTTCGCCTATGTCGCCCGACGCCACCAGCCGGACTTCGACCATCCCCTCACCGGCTGGCACGGGCATGCGGAGCCGTTCGCCATGGCCGGCACCTACACGCCGGCGGACGACATGGCCCGGGCCCGGATCAGCACCCCGCCGTTGCTCTCCCTGCTCGCCCTGGAGGCCGCGCTCACCGCCTTCGACGGGGTGGAGATGACGGCCGTACGCGACAAGAGCCTCTCCCTGACCGGGTTCTTCCAGGAGTGCGCCGACGAGCTCCTCGACGGTCTGGGCTTCAGCATGGCCACCCCTCGGGACCCGGCGCGCCGGGGCAGCCAGGTCTCCCTGCGGCATGCGGAGGCGTACCCCCTGGTGGCGGCCCTCACCGCCCGCGGCGTGATCGGTGACATGCGCGCCCCCGACCTGCTCCGCTTCGGATTCAACGCCCTGTACGTCACGCACGCCGACGTCCTGCAGGCCGTGCGGGAACTGCGCGCCGTCGTGGCCGGAGGCGAACACCGGGCCTCCGGGCTCCGCCGGCGCCCCACCGTCACCTGATCGCCGTCCCGTCCCGCCCCGCGCCCACCCCAGGGGCCACCACGCATACGTCCCCGCTCCCTTCCCGCTCCGAAAGGACCGTCAGATGCGTTCCCTCCGCAGAAACGCAGCCCTGGCCGCGGTGGTCGCCGCCGCCACCACCGCCACCCTCCTCACCCCCGGCGTGTCCGGCGCGGATCCCGCGGTCGTCACCCCCGCCACCGATCCGAACATCCTCGACGTGTGTGCCGACCGGCGGCCCGGACCGGCCGACCCCGGCTCGTACGGCATGCAACTGGACGGCGGTTTCCGCCACCCCGGCCTCACCCCGGTGGACGAGCAGAACGAGCACCCCTTCCCGGGGCGCAACGAGGAGTACGACACCCGCTCGTACATCAAGAACATGAAGGTCGAAGCCGCCTACGAGGGACCGGACTTCACTCCCGACTACTTTCACACCTGGCAGAACATCGTCGACTTCGACGGCCGCCGCTACCTCTTCCAGTACAGCCGCTCCGACGGCCGCGTCTACGACATCACCGATATCAAGAAGGTCAAGGTGGTCGAGAAGCTGAGCCGCGCGAACGTGGGCGGCGACGAGACCCGGGCGAACGGGGACTGGGCGGCGCACGACTACTGGGGAGCCTCCACCATCCAGTGGAACAAGAAGCTCAAGGCGTACGTCATGGTCCAGAGCTTCGAGAGCAGGCGCCAGATCTCGGAGCTCTCCGACCACCCGCCGCTGGACAAGTTCAACAACCCGGAGGGCGTACGGAAGCTGCGCGCCAAGCCGGGGCTCAAGGGCTTCAAGGTCTACCGCCTGGACGGCCCGCGCAAGAAGGACTGGAAGCTGCTGACGACGGTCTCCACCGACGCCACCCGGCCCGACCCCCTGAACAGCGACCCGGCCCAGGCGCAGCAGGGATCCGGATCGATCGACGTGCCGTACTGGACCGGCGAGAAGTACATGTTCATCGCCACCGCGCCGGACGACACCTACTCCGGCACCGAGTACCCGACCAATCTGCACTCGGCCGGCTACCAGTCGTGGGACATGTCCGACCCGGCCCGCCCGAAGCTTCTCGACACCTGGCACCTGCCGGGCCAGCGGACCGGCGAGGACGCCGCGTACCGGAACAACCCGCGTTGCGGGAACCGGACCAGTTGGATGGGCGCCCGGATGCCTCTCTTCCTCCCCAGGCCCGTGGAGAAGGGAGGGCGTTACGCCTTCGCCGCCATGGGCGGCTACGGCCTGACGGTGCTGGACGTCTCCGACCCGTCGGACCTGAGGACCGTGAGCCACCTGGACCTGCCGGCCTCCGTCGCTGGCACCGAGGGCGACAACATCGACGTCTCCCAGTACGAGAAGACCGGAATGGTCTACTACTCCGGCTACCCGCTCACCGAGGACTGCTACGAGCCGTACAAGGACGTCTACCAGATCGACGCGCGGAACCCGAAGAAGCCCCGTGTCGTCGGCGTCCTGCCCCGGCCGATCCCCCCGAAGTCCTCCGGAATCACCGACTACTGCCAGCGCCGCGGCAGCTTCGGCCCCAAGCGCACCGGCTACTACACCAACCCGGGACGGCACAGTTCCGGGGTTCTGAGCTACGGCTTCTACAACGCGGGCGTCCAGTTCTTCGACGTCTCCGACCCCGCCTCGCCGGAGGTCTCCGCCTACTTCGTCCCGAAGGCCTACGGGACGGGGACCGCCGACTACGCGTACGGCAACCAGACCCACGGCGTCTACGTGGAGTGGGACCGCAACATCGCCTGGGCACTGACCAACCACGGCATCTACGCACTGTCCTCGCCGAAGGTCCTGGGCAGCCCCGACCGGGACGCACCGGCGAAGCCGTTCCGCACCAGCGAGTTCTGAGGCGTCGAACTCTCCGACTCCCCCACCGCCCTCTCCGCCACCCTCCCTCCAGAAGGGCACCACCGCCATGGCCGCACCCAGCGACTCCGCACCGCCCGCCCCAGCCCCGTCCGACGCCGAAGGGGCCAGACCGGCACCCGCCGGTGAAGCACTGGTCCGTTCCCTCACCCACCGGCAGACGACCATGATCGGGCTGGGCTCCGCGCTCGGCACCGGCCTCTTCCTCGGCTCCGGCTCCGCGATATCCGCTGCCGGACCCGCCGTGATCGTCTCGTACGCGATCGGGGCGGTACTGGTCGGTGTCATCGCCGTCCTGCTGGGCGAGATGTCCGCCGCCCACCCGGTCCAGGGTTCGTTCGGCACCATCGCGCACCGCTACCTCGGCGCGTGGGCCGGCTTCCTCAGCCGGTGGCTCTACTGGTTCAGCGCGGTCGTCGTCATCGGGACGGAGGTCGTCGCCTCCGCGCTCTACATCCGCTGGTGGTGGCCCGGCGTGCCGATGGCGGTGGCGATCCTGGCCGTCGCCTCAGTGGTCCTCGCGGTCAACATCATCAGCGTGAAGTCCTTCGGCACCACCGAGTTCTGGCTCTCCACCATCAAGGTGGTGGCACTGTGCGCGTTCATCCTGTGCGCCGCTCTGCTGGTCTTCTTCGGGCTGCCCGACACCAAGGCCGCCGGCTTCGCCCACCTCACCGGCGACGGCGGCTTCGTCCCGCACGGAGCGAGCTCGATCTGGCTGGCCATGTCCGTGGTGATGTTCGCGTACGCCGGTTTCGAGGTCGTCGCCATCGCGTCCGCGGAGGCGGTCGACCCGCAGCGCACCATCCGCACCGCGATGCGTCAACTGGCCTGGCGACTGAGTTTCTTCTACCTCCTCTCCATCACTCTGGTCCTCGCGCTGATCCCGTGGCGCCGGATGGCCGACAGCGACGGGAGCATCGAGACGAGTCCCTTCGTGCGGGTCTTCTCGGAGGTCGGCGTGCCCGCCGTGGCGACCGTCACCAACGTGGTCGTGCTCATCGCCGCCATCTCCGCCGCCAACGCCCATCTGTACGGGGCCTCCCGGCTGCTGCACTCGCTCGGCGGCGACGGTCTGGCCCCGGCGCCGATGGCCAGACTCAGCCGACGCGGTGTTCCGGCGGCGGCCCTGGCCGCTTCGAGCCTCGGCATCGCGGCCGCCGCGCTGCTGGCCTTCTACGACGTCAGCGGTCTCTTCGGCATCATGATGTCGATCGCGCTCTTCGCCGTCCTGCTGGTGTGGCTGCTGATCCTCGCCTCGTACATCGCCTTCCGGCGCCACCGGACGGCTCACCCCGAGGAGTTCACCGGGTTCAGCGTGCCCGCGGGCGGGAAGCTGGCGGTCATGGCCGTGATCGGGGTGCTCGCCGTCGCCGCCACCGCGGTGGAGATCCCCGACATGCGCCAGGCGGCGGGCATCGGTCTCGCCTTCACCGCCTTCCTCGTCGCCTGCTACGGCCTGACCGTTCTCCGCAGGCAGCGCCCGGAGTAGCGCGGCCGTCGACGAATCCCGCCGACCGGGCCACCGGCCGGCGGGATTCGCCTGTCCGCGGCCGTGGGCCGGGCCGTGGCCCACGCCCATCGCGGACCTGGCGCCGACGAGATCGACGGCCGGCAGCACCTTCCTATGGGGCGGCGCCCGACCGCGACCCCGACCGACCACCGGCCCGGAGGCACGGGCTGGAGCCCATGACGCTGACTCCAGCCCCTGCGCGCAACTCCGCTGGAGATCAGGCCCGCCGAGCTGCGAGCCCCACCCTTCGATGCCGAAGAACCTCGCGGCTATCCGCAGAACTCCGCCTCGATCACCGCGCCGCTGTCCCCCGCCCAGTCCCCGTTGAAGTTCAACGCCAGCGAATGACTCGCGTCCCGGGTGACGAACGCCTCGGACACAGAGCCGTGTATGCCTCCGCCGTGGCCCCAGACCTCCTTGCCGCAGCTGAGTCGGGAGGACTGCAGGCCGAGGCCGTAGCGGTACTCCGGCTGTTGGGGGTCGATCGGCACGGTCGTGGTCATGGCGTTCTGCTGGTCGGGCGGGAGCAGGCCGCCCCTCAGCAGGGCGCGGAAGAACTTCTGGAGGTCCTTGGAGTCGGATATCATGCCGCCCGCCGCGCCCGCCAGTGACGGGTTCAGCTCGGTAACATCGCGAATCTTCGCCGCCGGATCCATGGAGAGCGGGGAGTACGCGCGGCTCGCAGGTGCCGGGACCCGGGGGTCGGTCCTGGGCACAGAGGTGGCTCGGAGCTGGAGCGGCCGCAGGATTCGGCGTTCGATCTCGGCCTCGTAACCCCGGCCGGTCACCTTCTCGATGACCATTCCGGCGAGGGTGTAGTTGGTGTTGGAGTACTGCCAGCCGGTGCCGGGGGCGAAGTAGGGCTTGTGCCGTACCGCGAGGCCGACCAGTTGCTCGGGGGTCCAGGTGTCGTAACGATGCTGGAGAAAGCCCTCACCGAAGATCATCGCCTGGAAGCCCGGGTCGGCGGTGTAGCTGTAGATGCCGCTGGTGTGGTTGAGGAGCTGGCGCAGGTTGATGTGCCGGCCGTCATGGCCGTTGCCCTGGACGGTGCCAGGAAGCCACTGCTCCACCGCGTCATCGAGGTCGACCCGTCCCTCGGCCTCCAGTTGGAGCAGGACCGTGGCAACGAACGTCTTGGTGATGGAGCCGACCCGGTACCGGTCCTGGGCCTTTCGCTTCTTCCCCGTGTCCAGTTCACCGACACCCGCGGTGCCGCTCCAGCTTCCGGCCCGGCCCCGGGACTGAGCCACAGCGCCGGGAACCCCGTCCCGCACTGCCTGTTCGAGCGCACGCTGGGTACCTCCGTGCCGGCCGCCGACTCCTTCGGCCGCAGTGGGGTTCGCTGCGGCGGGTGCCACCAGCGCGGCGGTGGCGAGTACCGCCACCGCCGCGACCAGCGCTGTGCGTAACGTGTTCACTGACATCTTCCGCTCCCTCGGTCGACTGCGTCGGCAAGGGGGACTCCTCGACGCGGCGTCGAGTTGACCGGCACCGCGGAGTTGAGCCTTTACCAGCCATTCCGTGCGTCGGCAGTCCTGCACAACCGACTCGGCCGGGCTGCCGGGCTGCGACGCACTCGACGAACAGACCATCGTCGTCCCCGGCACCGGCACCCTCGACATCGTCGTTCCTTCGCCGGCCGCCTCGCTCAGCCTTGTCCACACCCAGCGCCGGGCCCTGGAAACCCAGATCAACACCCTGCTGGATGCTCACCCTCCTTCCCAGGTCCTGACTTCCATGCCCGGCGTCGGCGTCAGGACCGCCGCCCGCAGTCCCGCTGAGCAACGTCGGCGACGGCACCGACTTCCCCACCGTCGCCCACCTCGCCTCCTGCGCCGGTCTGGCCCCGACAAGAAGTCGTCCGGAAACCCGCCCCACGGCGAACCCACGCCCAAGCCCTCTTCTACCTCGCACGCCCAGGCATCAGCGTCCTGTTCGCGATGCTCCGCGACAGAACCTCCCCCGAACCCCCGCGTCGCCCGGAAGACCGCCGTCCGAGCCATCCCACGGGCGGTTCGGCTCATCACGACAAGGCCTCAGCAACCGTACGATCCGCATCAACGCGTCGTACCCTCTGTCCACTCAAAGATCTCTACGGCGCCCCGGCGGACAACTACATCCAGGTCCCGGGCGAGCTGCCCGCACACTGCCGCGACGTCCGGCGCACTCTCCGGTCCCGCGAGCGCGTCGAGCACCCCGGCCTGTATCCAGTCGCACTGACTGTCGTCGGCCCCGGCAACCGCGAGAGCGATGAGTCTTACTCCGGCCGGCGTCCCCGTCCAGGCCAGGGCTTCTGCCGTCTGCCGGATCACAGCCGTGTCCGCGACGTCCAGCAGCAGACCCACCAACGCATCCGCAGCCGCAGGAACATCCGCGAACGGAGCAAGGTCACGCCCGGCACGAGCACGCTGCGACCACGAAGGGGACAAAGCCCCGTCCAAGGCCGTCTGCAACCCACCCACCGCGTCCGACACAACCAGACAGTCTCATGCCCACACGGAGAACATCGGGCCCGGATCGAAGCCCCCTGCCGACCACAGTGACGGAACGTTCGCGGTACACCACGAGTTCCTCACCGAGAATGTTCCCACTCGTAGCGCCGTTCTTGAGGCCGGCGATCGGGGCGATCGGGAACCACCTGTGCCGCAGCATCTCGTATTCGACCGGATCCATCGTCATACCTGCTTCAGCCGATTCAGCACGTCAGCACACATCCATCGAGAGCTTCCGAAAGCCTGAGAAGTGGAGAGTTCACCCACCGTGGAATTCATGGAGACGCACCGCGACCTTGTGATCCGCCTACTGCCCGATGACAATCAGCACGAACTCGTCACCCACCAAGGGCAGTTCCATTACGTGGTCGTCGGATCGGAGCGCGTGGTGTGCTTCGCCCGCACCGAGGCCGCCGCGGCGCGGCTGCCCGCGCGGGCAGCCGTCCTGCGCGCCCTCGCCCGGCTCGACCTCGGCTTCCGCACCCCGCGCCCGCTCGCCCAGGTCGGCGGCCGGGGCACGGACGAGCCGCCCTACCTGGTGCTGAGCCGGATTCCCGGGGCGCCCTTGGAAGACAACGAGATCAAGCATCCCGGGGTCGCCGAGGCGGCAGCCGAGCAGTACGCCGAACTCCTCTCCGGGCTCATCGCCGCGGGCAGGGACGAGAAGGTGCGCGCCTCGCTTCCGGCGGCCCCCGAGGGCCAGTGGCAGGAGTTCGCGGCGGGAGTGCGCGCCGAACTGTACCCGCTGATGTCCGACGGCGGCCGGGAGCGTGCCGAGCGCGAACTCGCCGCGCTCGACGGCCTTCCCCCGCTCACTTCCGCAGTGGTCCACGGCGACCTCGGGGGTGAGAACGTCCTGTGGGAGATCTCGGACGGTGTGCCACGCATGACCGGTGTCATCGACTGGGACGAGGTCACCTTGGGTGACCCCGCCGAGGACCTGGCAGCCGTCGCAGCCAGCTACGGGGAGGATCTGCTGAACCGAGTGCTGGCGCTCGGTGGCTGGGACGACGGTTCGACGGTCGGGCGGATCACCGCGATCCGCGGCACCTTCGCCCTCCAACAGGCCCTCTACGCACAGCGCGACGGTGACGAGGAGGAGCTGGCGGACGGTCTCATCGGCTATCGGTAGGTCCGGCCTCCGTGGGCCGGCGGGACCAGGGCGTGTCTGTTGATTCGGTCGTCCGGTCAGCGGTCTCCCCCGGTCCGGCGCCCACATGTGGTAAGCGGTTCCCGGGCCTGCGGTGCGTGGATGGTCGCGTAGCGCGGTCAGAGGGTTCTGGTCTCCACTGCGGAACAGCGGCCCGGGCGGCCTTCTTCTTCCTCAGCATGACCGCGTCCAGGTCCGTCTCGGGTTGGGAGAGGAAGCCGATGGACGGCCTGGGCCGGGAAGATGCTCCGATTCAGAACATCGACGCGCAAGCGACGGCACGGGAGGCGCACGGGCCGCACGGCCTGCACGATGGCCGCCAGGACCTTCTTGGCGTGCGGCAGGAGAACCTGCGCGTCAAGGCTCAGCCAGGAGCCTCGGGAGCTCCGTACCAGGAGCGTGACCTCGATATGCCTCCCCCAGCTCCCCGAAATCCGCTTGGAGGCCGGCTGCCGGCTGATCCCCCCAGCTCGTCAGCTCGTCAGCTCGTCAGCTACAGCCTGGAACTGGCGGGCATCGGAGATGACCTCGAACGTCCGCAGCGCCTCGGCATTCAACGTCTCCACCCTGCTTGCACAACCGTGGGTTGTACCTGGTGCAGGCAGGGTTGTTTGATCGTGTGTTGTGCGCGGTGGTGGGATCAGCGCATGTCTACACGCACAGAGCAGGTCATGTATGTCCAGACGCCCGAGTTCGCGCGTCATGCGGAACGGATCGTGGAGGTGACTGATGCGACGTCTCGGCTGAACGTGCTTCCGTTCAGCGACAGCGAAGGCCGCACGGAACTACTTTCTGTTGTGTTCGGTGGCCAGCTGCCGGAGTCGGTGGTGATCTACCCGCCGTTCTTTACCGAGTACGGGCTGAACACGACGTTCGGGGAGAACGTCTTCGTCAACCAGGGATGCACCTTCATGGACAAGGGAGGCATCCGTGTCGGGAACGGCGTCATGATCGCCCCGAAGGTCAGCCTCATCACCGGAGGCCATCCACTGCCCCTGGCCAAGCGCCGCGAGTACCTCTCCTTCGCCCCGATCACCATAGAGGACGACGTCTGGATCGGGACGGCTGCCGTGATCACGCAGGGGGTGACCATCGGTGCCGGTGCGGTGGTCGCCGCCGGTGCGGTGGTGACTCGTGATGTTCCTGCCGGCACCGTGGTCGCGGGAGTGCCCGCCCGGGTGATCAAGAAGATCGGCTGAGCCCTGACGGGCTGCCGACTCGGGTGCGCGGCACCTCTGCGGACTGTTCCTGACGCCTCGCCATGTCGGGCTGAGCCCCGCCGCTGGAACCGCGTCCGTCCTCTGCCGCCCTCCGGTACCGGTCGTCGCAGACCTTGGGCCGATCACCGCCGCACCGTGGACGCCATCGTCTACCAGTACCGCGGCGGGACCTCCCGGCCGGGTTCGGAACGCGCGGCAACGCGCGCGGAGACGCGAGACGTCCAACGGAAACGAGCTCAGGCGTACCGCGTGGACAGCCGTCGCGCCGAGCGTGGAACGGTACTCGGTCCGCTCGACGCCGGCCGGTACCTCCATGGCTCGACGGATCCGAAGCGGATACCCGGTGCCGTCGACCCCGCGATCCCGCCCGAGGTCAACCGTGTCATCGCCACCGCGGAGCCCTGGGAGTTCGTCGGCGACCGCTCGGCCGCGGACAACGAAGTGTTCACCATCGAGGACGAGCAGATGGGCGACGGGATCGGCGGGTACCGGAGCCTGGTGACCGCCTTCGTCCGTGGCAGCTGCGCCGCGCTCGAACAGTTCGGCTCTTGGTTCTCGGATGTCGCCGAGTTCGAGCGCGCGCGCCGGCGGCGCGACGCCGAGCAGTCCCAGCGGGAGCCACCGCACGCTCCGTCGAAAGGGCCCCCAAAGGTCGAACGCCGTGCACAGCGATCGTGTCGAGGCGAGCCAGGTACGGCTCACCGATCGCAACGGAAGCGGGCTGGTGCCGCCAACGGTGGCGACGGTCTCCGGCCGTGTCCGCCTCCGGAAGCTCTGCCGTGGCCCTGGTGCACGGGGCAGCGGCCGGAGGGGCTAGTTTGCTCGGATGAGCCTTCTCAATGATGTGGCCGAGCGCGATAGCTGGCGGTGCTGGGTGTGCGACGAACCGGTCGACCCCGACAAGTCGGTGAACGACCAGCAGGGGCCCAGCGTGGACAGCCGGACCGCCGATCGGAAGGCCAAGGTCGCTGAGCGCCTCGCGCACCGCGGGTGCAACTCTCGCAAGGGCGCGGTCAAGGTGTCCATCGCCTGGCCGGACCGCCTGTACGTGGTCGAACCCGCGCCGTTGATCGCCGTCGCCGCCCGCCTGGAGCGCAAGGGGGGCCGTGAGATGGTGGGCCGCTGTCCGACCAGGCAGGACGCCGAGGAAGCGGCGGATTGGCTGGTGGACCGATTCTCCCGGCTGGTGCCGGGGCTGCCGGTGACCGCCGGGATCGAGTCGGGCGGAGGCCAGTTCCTCGTCGTCCTTACCGCCGGCCGCCGCTGACCGGGAATCACCGCATCGGGCCGACGCCGGGCCGGCGTCGGGCTGGACCGTCGGCCCCCATCGACCCGGAACGAGTGCTACTCCCGCGCATGCGGGGACGGTCCCGAGCGGCGCCTCGCAGTACCGGGCTCGCTTCCCTTGCGCCCGTTCCTGCCAGGTGGTTCCTGGGAGGAGCCTCGTGACGCGAGAACCACACAACTACCTGGTCTGCCTCAGGCTGAAAGCCGAAGGCCTCTGCTTGAGCACAACGACCGGCCGCCTGGTCCCGTGGTCCCGGTATGACGATGCCCCGCACGAAGAACTCCACACCCTCGTCACCTACCTCGAAGAGGCCGCTGACATGCTGGAATTCCCGGCCCTCGCCGCACGGGACAAGCCTGGCCTCATCGGCGGGGCGCTGGTACGACTCAGCGACATCGATTCCGCCCAGGAAAATTGCTGGTGCCCTTGGACCCGCTGACCACCGATCCGGTCCAGCGAGCTCGGCTCCTGGATGATCCTGACTGGCCCGTCCGCGCACAGCAGCGCGTCCGCAACCTTGTGCAATGCGTCATGCCGCGTGGTCAGACACGCGAAGTAGTCCTCCTGGAAGCACGACGCTTCAGCGAACCGCTCCCGCTGGACATCGTGCCGCAACAGACTCTTCCTCCACGGTCCTCGTCGAGTTCAGGTTCGCCCTTGGTCGCACCTGAACTGGCGAAGGCCGTTCCCACGTCCGGCGCACTTCCGGACGGGCGATCCCGTTCGGGGCATCGCTCGAGATCAGACCGTAGAAAACAAGCTAAGACGCTGTTCCGGCTCCAGCATCCCGCGCTCGTTCAGCTGCTTGCGGGCGCTTGTTGATCGCGTACCGGGACCGCGGTGCCGCACCGTGAGCCCGACTTGACGACCAGCCAGACAACCAGCGCGCACGCCGCGAATCCGGATCCGAGGAGGCTGGAGCCCGTCCAGCCATAGGTCGTGAAGATCGCCGTGGTCGCCGCCGCGCCGAGGGCGGAGCCGAGTGAATAGAAGACCATATAGCCGCCGATGGTGCTGCTCAGGCGATCTGGATACGTAGCGGTGAGCACGTGCTGGTTGCTCACATGTACGGCCTGGACCGCGAAGTCGAGGGCGACGATTCCGATGATCAGGAGCCACAGCGACCACGGGAGCTGGGCGATCGCCACCCACGAGAGGATCAGGAGGGTGAGCGCGAGGCCGCTGACCGGGGTCGCTCGCCCGGCGTCCGCCCACCGTCCGGCGCGCGCCGCGCCGAGTGCGCCGGCCAGGCCCGCGATGCCGAACAGCCCGATCCAGGTCTCGCTCAACTGCCAGGGTGCGCCCGCCAGCGGCGTGGACAGCCCGCTCCACAGGGTTCCGAACGATGCGAACAGGAAGAACGCGATGAGGCCGCGCGTCAGGAACGTGCGCTGCCCCAGCAGCCCGCCGAGCGAGCCGACGGCCTCGCGGTACTTCACGGGTGACGTCACACGCGTATCCGGGGGCAGTACGGCCAGGACCAGGGCCGCGAGCCCGAGGGAGAGCACCGCGAGCACGACGTAGACGCTGCGCCAGCCCCACATGTCGGCGAGTGCGCCGGTGACGACCCGTGCGCCCAGAATGCCGACCACGACGCCCGAGGTCACCACCCCGATGTTCCGTCCCCGTTCGGCGGGAGGGGAGGCCGACGCCGCGTAGGCCACCGCGATCTGCACCACGACCGCGAACACCCCGGCCGTCGCGAGCCCCACAAACACCGGCCACGCGGCCGACGACGATGCCGTCAGCATCATGCCCACCGAGGTGATCGCCAGGTGCACGGCGATGAGGCGGCGCCTGTCGACCACATCGCCGAGCGGCACCAGCAGCAACAGGCCCGCCAGATAGCCGAACTGACCGGTGGCCACGAACCAGCCGGTGAGCTCCGCCGGCACGCCGAGGTCGCGCCCCATCGGCTCCAGAACCGGCTGCGCGGCGTAGACGCCCGCCACGGCGACACCGCACATCACCGCCAGCAGCACTCGATGCCATGCGTTCATCGCGACCCCATTCAATCAGTAGCAGATTGCAACCGTTTTGACGGTACGGCATGATGGTTTCAATCTGCAACTCATTGGGAGGCGTCATGTCAGGTGCACCCCCGGGCAGCCCGGACAGCCCGGACACCCCGCGCGCGCAATGGTCGGATCCCGACTGCCCCGTCGCCCGCACCCTCGACCTCGTCGGCGACAGATGGAGCCTTCTCGTCATCCGCGACGCGATGGACGGCGCGGCCTCGTTCACCGAGTTCCAGCGGCGCACCGGCATCGCACGCAACATCCTCACCGACCGCCTCCGCAAGCTCCTCACCCACGGGCTCCTCGTCCAGCGCACCGCCCCATCGGGCCGCCGCCAGGAGTACGCCCTCACCGACGCCGGCCGCGCCCTGTTCCCCGTCATCCTCACGCTGCGCCAATGGGGCGAGCACCACGCCTTCGCGCCGGGCGAGGCCCACTCCGTCCTGGTCGACCGGCACGGCAACCCCGCGCCGCACCTCACACCGGTCGGCACGGACGGTGCCCCTCTGGACGCCGACACCACCCACGTACAGAAAGCCCCATAGGTCTCAGCCCGGATCGCGCGCGACAAGCGGTGAAGCGTCCAGGACTTCGGCGTTGCCGTATCCACACCCGTGGCGGCGCAGGCGCGCCCGCAGCCTGCCGACGGGAAAGCAGACCCCCCGCACGCGCGCGTGTGCGAACCGGCCGACCAGCGCCACTCCGAACCGGATTGTTGTTGTCATGACCCTTGCAAGAAGGGGAGTGGCGCGCTCCAATGGACGCGACTCAATGGAAAGGAAACTTTCCTAATAGAGCTGACCCCCTCTCAGCCGAGCTGTGTCCGGACACCCCTCCACGACGCCCCTGTGCGTTCGGCGTCCGGCATGTCGCAAGAGATCGGAGAACCACGTGCGCATGCGCATGCCCCACCGCATTTCCCGGCGCGTTTCCCGTACGGAACGACCACCCGGCCCCGCGCACCGCCGACGTCGCACCGGCGTGCGGATCGCCCTGGCCATGGCGCTGACCGCGATCCCCGCCGTGGTCGCCCTCAACACCGGACAGGCTGCCGTGGCCACTGGCCTCGACGATCCGGTGAAGAAGGAGATCGCCATGCAGATCGTCTCGACGGCCGAGAACTCCTCGCTCCAGTGGCGCGAGCAGTTCGACTACATCGAGGACATCGGCGACGGACGCGGCTACACGGCCGGCATCATCGGCTTCTGCTCCGGTACGCACGACATGCTCGAACTCGTCGAGTACTACACGGGCAAGGTGCCGGGCAACCCGCTGGCCGAGTACCTCCCGGCGCTCCGCGCGGTCGACGGAAGCGACTCGCACAAGGGCCTGGACCCCGGCTTCACGACCGCGTGGGAGAAGGCCGCGGCCACCCCCGAGTTCCGGGCGGCCCAGGAACACGAGCGTGACCGCGTCTACTTCGATCCCTCCGTATCCCGGGCGAAGAGCGACGGACTGCGGGTGCTCGGGCAGTTCGCCTACTACGACGCCATCGTCATGCACGGACAGTCGGGCTTCGACAGCATCCGCGCCGAGGCCAGGAACGACGCCCCTACGCCGGCCGAGGGAGGCGACGAAACCCAGTACCTCGACGCCTTCCTCGACGCCCGTGTGGTGGAGATGGGGAAGGAGGCGGCGCACGAGGACACCAGCCGGGTCGACACCGCCCAGCGCGTGTTCCTGAGGAACGGCAATCTCGACCTCGACACCCCACTGGCCTGGGCCGTCTACGGCGAGGACTTCCGTATCGGCACCGACCCCCGGCCCGGCCCGGAACCGACGGACCCGACCGGCGCCGAGACACTGATATCGCGCGGCAGGCCCACCACCGCCTCGTCGTCCGAGACCTCCGCCCTGGCGCCCGGCAAGGCCGTCGACGGCGTCGCGACCAGCCGCTGGGCCAGTGCCGAGGGATCGGACCCGCAGTGGCTCCGCATCGACCTCGGCGAAGGGGCGTCCGTCTCCCGCGTCGAGCTGACATGGGAGGCCGCGTACGCGAAGCAGTACCGGCTGGAGATCTCGGCCGACGGCACCACCTGGACCCGACTCGCCGCGGAGACAGCGGGCAACGGCGGGACCGACACCTGGACCGGTCTGACCGGCAAGGGGCGCTACCTGCGCGTGTACGGTACCGCGCGCGGCACCACGTACGGCTACTCCCTGTGGGAGGCCGACGTGTACGGCAGCGTCGGGGGAACCACCCCCACCGACCCGCCCCCGAAGGGCGCGTTCACCGTGGTCGGCGCCGGCGACATCGCCGACCGGTGCAACAAGAGCGATCCGGGATGCCAGCACTTCAAGACCGCCGCACGCGCCATGGCGATCAACCCGGCCTTCTACATCACCATGGGCGACAACCAGTACGACGACGCCCACATCGAGGACTTCCGCAACTACTACGACAAGTCCTGGGGCCAGTTCAAGGACAAGACCCACCCCGTGCCCGGCAACCACGAGGCGTACGACGACTGGGACAACCAGGACGAGGTCGCCTACCGGCAGTACTTCGGCGACCGCGCCACTCCCCAGGGCAAGATGTGGTACAGCTACGACTACGGGAACTGGCACTTCGTCGCCCTCAACTCCAACCGGTTCGACGAGCGCGAACAGCTCGACTGGCTGAAGGCCGACCTCGCCAAGAACAGCAAGAAGTGCGTCGCCGCGTACTTCCACCACCCGCTGTTCAGCTCCGGAAGCCACGGCAACGACCCCGTGAGCAAGCCGATCTGGTCCATGCTGCAGGCAGCTGGCACCGAACTGGTGCTGAGCGGCCACGACCACCACTACGAACGCTTCGCACCGCAGAGCCCGGACGGCAAGGCAGACCCCAACGGCATCGTCGAGATCCTCGGCGGGATGGGTGGCAAGGACCTGTACGGCCAGGGTGACACCGTGCAGAAGAACAGCCAGAAGCGCATCTGGGACAAGTTCGGCGTGATGCGGCTCGACTTCACCGACACGAGCTTCACCTCGAATTTCGTCGGCACCGACGGAACGGTCCTGGACACCGGCCCGACCTACAGCTGCCGCTGATCTCCGCGCCTGTTCACCGACCCCCACACCGTCCGTCGTGGTCCGGCCGCCGTGCTCCGGCGGCCGGTCATGCCCGGCCGGCGAACCCGCCCGGAGCACCGGTTGTGCCGTCGGAGCTCCGGGCACCGCGTACCAGGAGCGTCTGTATGTACCTTGCCGTCGGCAGAACCCGTCCACCGGACGGACCCGCCCCCGACCGGATTCCATCGGCCGCACAGCCCGCCGGCCGAAGGCGCCTCACCGGCACCGTCGTCGCACTCGGCGCGGTCAGCCTCGTCACCGACATCTCTTCCGAGATGGTCACCGCCGTCCTGCCCCTCTATCTCGTCCTGGGCCTGGGACTCAGCCCGCTCCAGTTCGGCTTTCTCGACGGCCTCTACAACGGTGTCACCGCCTTCGTCAGGCTCGCCGGCGGGCACGCCGCCGACCGCTGGCAGCGGCACAGGCTCGTCGCCGGCAGCGGCTACGCGCTGTCCACCGTCTGCAAGCTCGGTCTGCTCCTCGCAGGCAGTTCCACCCCCGCCCTCTCCGCGGCGCTCGCGGCCGACCGGGTCGGCAAAGGAGTGCGGACAGCGCCACGCGACGCCCTGATCTCGCTGAGCTGCGACGAGAGAGACCTCGGCCGAGCCTTCGGTGTGCACCGGGCCATGGACACCACGGGCGCCATGCTCGGACCGCTCGTCGCCTTCGCCGTCCTGTGGGCGACCGTAGACGCCTACGACGCGGTCTTCGTCGTCAGCTTCTGCTTCGGCCTGCTGGGAGTACTGATCCTCTTCGCGTTCGTCCCCGGCCGCGAGGCCGGGCCGGCGCGCCCGCCGGGCAGAGCCGCGGCCACCCTGCGGGAAACCCTGCGGCTCTTCCATGTCCCCGCCTTCCGCCGGATCCTCCTCGCGGCCACGCTGTTCGGCCTCGTCGGCGTGGGCGACGGATTTCTCTACCTGGTCCTACAGAAGCGGCTCGCCCTCGACGTGGAGTACTTCCCGCTGCTGCCGCTCGGCAGCGCGGCGGTCTACCTCCTGCTCGCCGTTCCCCTCGGCCGGGCCGCCGACCGGATCGGCCGCCGCATTCCGTACCTGCTGGGGCATGTCGCCCTGCTCGGGGTGTACGTCGCACTGTTCTCTCCGGTGGCGGGCTGGCCGCTCACGATCCTGGTGCTCGTCCTGCACGGCACGTTCTACGCGGCGACCGACGGGGTCCTCATGGCACTCGGCGGCCCTGTCGTGCCGGCGGACCGGCGGGCGGGCGGGATGGCACTGCTGCAGACCGGCCAGAGTCTGGGCCGCCTGTTCGCGTCCGTCGGGTTCGGAGCCGTCTGGACGCTGTGGGGCATGGACAACGCCCTCGTCCTGGCCGCCGCGGCACTCGGCGCCGTCCTCGTCCTCGCCTGGGCACTCCTGCCGGCCGCACCCACGCCCGCCGACCCCGTACCCGTCGTCGTCCCGGAGCCCTCATGACCCTGCCTCCCCTCTCCCTTCGCGCGCGGATCTCCGCGCTCACCGCGGCCATCGCCGTACTGGCGGCCGTCGCCGTCGGCTACACGGTCGCGGCAGCCGACGGCGACGGCCGGTCGCCGGTGCCGGTCGCCGCGCCGGGCCTCAACCTCGATACGGTGCCCGGCCTTTACCACACGGCACGGCAGGGCAACGTGCGTTCGGCGCCGTACAGCTTCTCCGGTACGGGAGCGGCCGATGGGACGCGGAGCAGGAACGCCGGACTGTCGTGCGACCGCTTCTACGCGAGCGGACGGTCGGCCGTCTGTATCGCGAGCCACCCCGGCATCTCGCAGAAGACGAAGGTGACCGTCCTCGACCGAAAGCTCACCACCCGTGAGACCGTCGTCGTCGGCGGCATCCCCAATCGGGCGCGGGTCTCCCCGTCGGGCCGGATGGTCGCCTGGACGCTGTTCGTCAGTGGCGACTCGTACGCCTCGTCCTCCTTCTCCACGAGAACGGGCATCCTCGACACCAGGACCGGCTATCTGGTCAAGAACGTGGAGACCCTCCAGCTCTACCTGGAAGGGCGGCGTTACCACGCGCCGGACGTGAACTACTGGGGCATCACCTTCGCGGACGACGACAACCGCTTCTACGCGACGGTCGCCACCAAGGGGAAGACGTACCTCGTCGAGGGCGACATCAAGACGTGGAAGGCCCGCACACTCCGCCGGAACGCCGAATGCCCGTCCCTGTCGCCCGACGGCACCCGGATCGCCTTCAAGAAGAGGGTCCGCGAGGGCACCCAGAACCCGTGGCGACTGCACGTACTGGACCTGAAGACGATGCGGGAGACTCCCGTCGCCGAGACCCGCAGCGTCGACGACCAGGCGGCATGGCTGGACGACTCGACCCTCGCGTACGCCCTTCCGGGCCGGGCAAAGGGCACCACGGACATCTGGACCGTCCCCGCCGATGCCTCGGCCACCGGGCCGAGTCTCCTCCTGAGCGACGCGTCGTCACCTTCCATGGTCGTGGGGGGCAGCTGATCAGGGGCGGCCGCACCCGCGCGGCCGGCCGACGCCGGGGAAGGAGCGCCGGGCCCGGGCCCGGGGCGTCGCACGCCGGAGCGGATCAGTCCCGGAGCGGCAGCAGCCGGGGCACGGCCCTGACGTAGAGGACCATGCCGATCACCTCCACCAGGGTCTGGGTGACCACGACCACGGCGGCGACGGCCAGCGCGTCCGGCAGCGCCAGGGCGAGGGGCAGAACAACCAGGGAGTTGCGGGTCGCTCCCGTGAACACGATGGCCCGCCCGGCGGGGGCTTCCAGGCGGAACAGGCGGGCGACGCCGAGCCCGGCGAACGCCATCACGACAAGGAAGAGCACGTAGAACGGCACGACACGGCCCACGTCCCCCAGGCTGTCGGCGTCGCCGAGCTTCGGTACCTGGGAGGCGACCACGGTGAGCAGGACGGCGGCCATCAGCGGCACCATGGTCGTGCCCATCGCGTCGGCGGCCTTCTGTCCGGCCGGGCGACGTGCGGCCCACGCCTGGGTGAGCCACGCCAGCGTGAGCGGGATGACGATCAGCACGACGAACGCCTCGACGAACGGTCCTGCCTCCACCACGTCGGCCAGGTCCGGGCCCATGAACAGGAACAGATAGACCGGCAGCAGCACCATCTGGGCCAGGAGCAGCAACGGGGTGGCGGCGAGCAGGCGCTCGCCGCTGCCGCCGGCGAGCCCGCTGAAGACGATCACGTAATCGATGCACGGGGCCAGGAGGACCAGCAGCACGCCGAGCCGGATCGCCCGGTCGTCCGGGAGGAAGGTGAACATCCCGGCCACCACCAGCGGCACCACGACGAAGTTCACCACCAGCGCCGCGGCCAGGAAACGGCCCGCCCGCACCGAGCGGAACAACTCCGCCGCCGGCACCTGGAGGAACGTCACGTACAACAGGGCGGCCAGCACCGGGTTGATCGTGTGCTCCAGGCCCGGCCCCGCACCGGGTGCGGCCCAGCCCATCAGGCCACCGGTGGCCAGTGCGCCCACGTAGACGGCGACCTGGTGGCGTTCCATGGCTGCGACCAGGCCGGATGGTGACGACAACGTACGTACTCCTTGCGCCGGGAGGGTAGAGGGGGCGGTGGTCCGCGTCGTCACATCGTGCTGCTGAACAGCTCCGCGAGGGAGTGCGGGGTGACCGTCGTGGCCCGGTGGACCGTCCGTCCGATGAGTTCTCTCACCGGACGCAGTCTGTACCTGTGTCCATCGATCGGAATCGTCCAGGAGAGCATCATGACCGCTACCTACACCTTCGACGTGTTTTCCAGCCTCGACGGTTTCGGCTCCTACAACAGTGACGGCGACTGGGGCGGTTACTGGGGCAAGCAGGGCCCCGAGCTGCTCGAACATCGGCTGTCTGTGTACGGCGAGGACCAGCGAATGGTCTTCGGGGCCCGTACCTACCGGGAATTCGCGCGGCTGCTGGGCCCGGGCACGGAGGAGTCCGGCGTGGGTGACGCATGGGTCACGCGGATGAGGAGCCTGCCGACGACGGTGGTGTCGACCACGCTCGAAGGGCCCCTCGACTGGCCGGACGCGACCTTGGCGAACGGCGACGCGGTCGACGTGGTCGCCCGCCTCAAGGACGAGTCCGCTGTGCCGTTGCGCTCGCACGGCAGCCTGTCGATGAACCGGGCGCTGATGGCCGCCGGCCTGGTCGACCGCGTCCATGTGACGCTCTTCCCTGTCATCGCCGGTCGGACCGGTACGGAACCGGTCCTGCGGGGTTCGGCCGACTTCGACCTCGAACTGATCGAGAGCCGGACGCTCGATGGCCGTACCCAGGAGCTCATCTACCGGCCCACCCCGCATTGACCCGAGCGGATCCGTGCCGGTTCGCGCCCGGGGCCGAGGGGCGGTCGGTCAGCGGGGCGGGGGCCGGCCGCCCCTCGGCCCCCCGGAACGGCACTGCCTCAGGCGCGGCGGGTCCGCCAGAGCCATACGGCGGTGCCGACCATCAGGGCGAGGCTTCCGAGGTTGCCCAGGAGAGCCTGGGCCTCGCCCGCCGCCCAGCCGCTGATCACATTCCAGCTGACGATGACGGTGGTCGGCACGATCACGGTGAGCAGTACGCCGGTGGTCTTCTGGACGGCGGTCCAGTGCACCGAGGTGCACAGAAGTACCGCGCCGGTGACACGGAACAGAAAGCCGAACACCGGACCGGGGTCGAATGCCGCGTCGGGGCCGATGGAGAAGATCATCGTGAAGGGCAGCGAGAGCGTGAGCATCAGGAGCGGGACCAGCGGGTGCACCTTGCCGCGCCGGGCAGGTGCGTCCGCGTCGCTCCTGGACTGCGTGCCGGTGGTCCCGCTCCCCGCCTCGGCCAGCGCCGTCGCCGCGATCGTGCGGGGGTCCCCCAACTCCGCGAGTATCTCGCCGATCGTGGCGTCGGGACGCTCCGTACGCGTCACCTCGATGTGCTCGGCGAGGTCGGCGAGAAGTTCCTGGCGGCGGTCGTCGGGAAGTGCGGAGCTCTCCCGCTCGACAGCGGAGAGGTAGTTGCGTACGGGGTCGGCGAAGGTCTTCATGCGGGGTCTCCGTTGGAGGTGTGGGGGGTGATCAGGAAGGCGTCGACGGCGTCGCGGAAGCCTGGCCAGACGCGGGTGAACTCGTCCAGTGCGGCACGCCCCCCGTCGGTGAGCGCGTAGTAGCGACGGGGGGGCCCGGAGTCGGACTCCTGCCAGGTGGTGGTGACCAGGTCGTCGCGGCGGAGCCGGGAGAGCAGCGGGTAGACGGTGCCCTGGCTGGTGGCCAGGGCACCGGAGTCCTCAAGGGCGTGAAGGAGTTCCACGCCGTAGCGAGGGCGGTCCCGCATCAGAGCGAGTACGCAGTACTCCAGGACGCCCTTGCGTAGTTGGGCGGCCGCCCGTGCCTGTTTGGCTGCATCGCCTGGTTCCATGCGATGCAAGATACCTTGCGGAGCATGTAGACCGGAAGCGGGGGCCCTCCTTCCAGTTCCTTGGTTCCAGGGGCTGGGACCTCGGGGAGTGCCCTGTCGGTCTGAGCGTCAGCCCGCCGACCCCGACCCCGACCCCAGGACCCCAGACCCCAGACCTCAGACCCCAGCGTCGACATCGACGTCGACCGAGCGTGGCGGGAAACTCTGAATGATGGTTCACTTCATTCATGGCCTACCGCAAGACCCCAGCCGAGATCCGTCGGCTCGAAGCCGCTCGGGAGCGTCTCGTCGCCCGCGCCACCGAGGTCGTGGCGGAGGTCGGCTGGGCGCAGGCGTCCGTGACCGTTGTCGCCGACGCGGCCGGGATCGCCGCCGGCTCCGTCTACCAGCACTTCCCGTCCAAGTCCGCGCTGGCCGTGGAGGTCTTCCGGCGCGCCGCACAGCGCGAGGTGGACGTGCTGGGTGAGGTGCTGGAGGGCGCCGGCGGCACCGCCGAACGGTTGCGCCGGGGGGTGGAGGTGTTCGCCCGCCGCGCCCTGGAGAACCACGGTCTGGCGTACGCGCTGCTCGCGGCGCCCGCCGAACCCGCGGTCGGCGCGGAACGTCTCGCCTTCCGGCGCCGCTACCGGGCGCTGTTCGCCGCGGTGATCGACGAGGGGGTCGCCTCGGGCCTGCTGCCGGACCAGGACGCGGAGATCACCGCCGCGGCGCTGACCGGCGCCATCGGCGAGGTCCTCGTGTACCCGCTGAGTACCTCGGCCGCGCACGACACGGACCGGCTCGTCACCCGCCTCACCACCGTGGCCCTGCGCTGTGCCGGCGCGGCTCCCTGACCCTGCCGCGGCTCCCCGACCCGGGCAGCCTCTCTCTCGTCCTCGTACCCGTGTGCCGCACCCGCCGTCCCGTCTCCCGGAGGAGAACCGATGCCCAAGCCCACCGCACCGCGCAGCAACCCGACCTCCGTGACGCACGAGGTGACGAACCAGCCGCCTCCACTCACCGGTCACGACGCCGCCGACGACACGGTGCTGCTCGAAGGGATACACCGCGAGGGCGCCGCATGGCACCTGGACGAGCTCCACCGCTTCGGCCGCTACGTCGGGAGCGAGGAGGCACAGCACTGGGCCGACCAGGCCAACCGCCACGAGCCGGAGCTGCGTACCCACGACCGCTTCGGCCACCGGGTCGACGAGGTCGAGTTCCACCCCGCCTACCACAGTCTGGTGGACGCCTCGGTGCGTGCGGGTCTGGCGGGCGCCGCCTGGGCCGACGAGCGCCCCGGCGCCCATGTCGCCCGCGCCGGCGCCTTCATGCTGGCCACGATGCTGGAACAGGGACACCTGTGCCCGGTCTCGATGACGTACGCCGTCGTCCCGGCACTGCGCCGCTCCCCCGACCTCGCCAAGACGTACGAACCGCTCCTGACCAGCCGTGTGTACGAGCCCGGGCTGAGCACCCCCGCCGCCAAGCGCGGCCTGCTCGCCGGTATGGGGATGACGGAGAAGCAGGGCGGCACCGATGTGCGCGCCAACACCACGGCCGCCACCGAGCAGGCCGACGGCACCTGGCGGCTGCGCGGGCACAAGTGGTTCACCAGCGCGCCGATGAACGACCTCTTCCTGGTGCTCGCCCAGTCGCCCGGCGGACTGTCGTGCTTCCTGGTGCCGCGCGTGCTGCCGGACGGGAGCCGGAACACGTTCCGCATCCAGCGGCTCAAGGACAAGCTCGGCAACCGCTCCAACGCCTCCAGCGAGCCCGAGTTCGACGACACCGTGGCCTGGCTCGTCGGTGACGAGGGCAAGGGCGTGCGCACCATCATCGACATGGTGACGATGACCCGGCTCGACTGCGTGCTCGGTTCCGCCGCCGGCACCCGTGCCGCACTCGCGCAGGCGGCCCACCACGCGCGCCACCGCTCGGTGTTCGGCGCCCAGCTGATCGACCAGCCCCTGATGCGCAATGTCCTGGCGGACCTGTCCCTGGAGTCCGAAGCCGCCACGACCCTGGCCCTGCGCCTGGCGGGGGCCGCCGACCGCGCCCACCGGGGCGACGACGAGGAACGCGCCTTCCTCCGCCTGGCCACCGCCATCGGCAAGTACTGGGTGTGCAAACGGCAGCCCGCCGCGGTCGCCGAAGCCCTGGAGTGCCTCGGCGGCAACGGGTACGACGAGGCGTCCGGGATGCCTCGGCTGTACCGCGAGGCCCCGCTCAACGGCATCTGGGAGGGCTCCGGCAATGTCAACGCCCTCGACATGCTGCGGGCGTTGACGCGGGAGCCCGCGTCGCTGGAGGCCTTTCACGCCGAGATCGAGGCGGCGGCCGGGGCGGACACGCGTCTCGACGCGGCCTGGCGGGAGCTGCGGGCCGAGCTGGCGCGCAGCGAGGACGCGCAGCTCCGGGCCCGCCGGGTCGTCGAACGGGCCGCTCTCGTGCTGCAGGGCTCGCTCCTGGTGCGCCACGCACCGGCAGCGGTGGCCGACGCGTTCTGCGCGTCCCGCCTCGCCGGGGACCGGGGGCTCGCCTTCGGCACGCTCCCCGCCGGCACGGACTTCGCGGCGCTGCTGGGGCGGCTGCCCGTCTGACGGGGACAGCTGGAGGGCGGCGGCAACCGTCGCCCTCGCGGGTGGCCCCGCCGCCCGGCCCGCCGCTGTTCCGTCAGTGGCCGTCGTGTGCGTAGCGGAGGTAGCCGTCCAGCTCGGCGGCCCCGGCCAGCATCGCCCGCCCGCGGGCGGCCAGCCGGCCATGCCAGTCACTCAGGGCGGCCGCCAGCGGCTCCAGACCTCCGGCCGCCCGCACCTGGGCGATCAACGGTGCGATCTGTTCCAGCCCGTAGCCGCCCCGTCTGAGCTGGTGGGCCAGTCCGGCGTCCCGTACGTCGGCTTCGGCGTACACCCGGTAGCCGGTCCGCGGGTCGCGGCGCGGGGCCACGAGACCGGCGCGCTCCCACTTCCGCAGGGTGGCGGGCCTGATCCCCAGCTTTCCCGCCAACGGCCCCACGGACATCCTTCCGGGGCTCGACGCGTCGTCGGGCGCCGCGCCGGGCCCCAGATCGCGGAGGGCTCTCTCGACGGCTCGCAGCGTCCCACGATCCTCCAGGAGCTGAGCGTGGCTCTCGTCGATGAGGCGGAACGCCTCCTCCGGATCGTCGCGGTTCACCGCACGCATGATCGACGTCGCGGTTCCGTGCCCGTGGGCGGGGACCAGCGCGAGGAACGCCGCGAGGGCGTGCGCGTGCAGCGGGGCGTAGGTGCGGTAGCCGTGGGGTGTGCGGCCGGCGACCGGAAGGATCCCCACCGCCTCGTAGTTCCTGACGGCCTGCGTCGACAATCCGTGCCGGCGGGCCAGATCGACGGGCCGGAGGCGGCCTGTTGTTTGAGGGTTTTGCCTCATGGATCCCAAGGTATCGCGTAAAAGTCTCCACCGTGGGTTCAGCGATACGGTTGAAGCCATGGCCAACGACATCAAGGACATCGCCCACGCCGTCGACGCGGAATCCGTCATGAGGCTGTTCGCCTCCCCGCCCAGGATGCTGACCTTGGGCGAGCCCACCCACGGGGTGGACGCCCCTCTCCTGCTTCGCAACGCGCTCTTCCGGGAGCTTGTCGAGCGGGAGGGTTACCGGACCATCACCGTCGAGAGCGACGGTGTGGCGGGACTGCTGGTGGACGACTACGTGACGACGGGTGCGGGCATGCTCGACGAGGTGATGGAGCGGGGGTTCACCCACGGCTTCGGCAAGTCGACGGCCAATCGTGAACTGGTCTGCTGGATGCGCGCGTTCAACGATGACCGGCCCGCGGCCGACCGGGTCCGCTTCGCCGGCTTCGACAGCCCGCTGGAGATGGCGTACGCCGCGAGCCCTCGCGAGGCCCTCACCTCGCTCCACCGCGTTCTCGCCGACCACATGGACACGGGACTGCTCCCCTGCACTGCCGAGACGCTCGATCACCTCCTCGGGGCCGACGAACGGTGGACCGACCCCACGGCGATGCTGGATCCGTCCGCGTCCTTCGGGCAGTCGGCCGAGGCCGGGCGACTGCGCCTGCTCGCCGATGATCTGGGGGCTCTGCTCGACGCGTGGACGCCGCACCTGATCGCGGCCGCCTCCCGGGACGTGTTCGACCGGGCACTCCTGTACGCACGGGCCGCCTCAGGGCTGCTGCGCTACCACTTCTGGATGGCGGACACGTCACCGAGCCGTCTGTCACGGCTGACGGGCCTGCGGGATCAGATGATGGCCGGCAATCTGCTCGCGCTCGCCGAGCGGGGGCCGGTTCTGGCGCACGCGCACAACAGCCATCTCCAGCGGGATATGAGCTCGATGCGGATGGGCGGGCGGCGGCTGGAGTGGTGGGGCGCGGGCGCCGTCGTCAACGCCCGTCTGGGCGAGGAGTACGGCTTCCTGGCCACCGCCTTCGGCACGATGCAGCACCAGGGGGTCGACGTTCCGCCGCCGGACACCCTCGAAGGAGCCCTGTACGCGCTCCCGGAGGAACCCAGCCTCGTGGACGCCTGCGAACTGGCCACCGCCCTCGGCCCCACGGGTACCGTCCGGCGCACGTCCCCGTACTTCGGCTACGCCCCGCTCGACCCGGCGCACCTGGCCCGTATCGACGGAGTCGTGTTCATGAAGGACGTCCCGGAGGACTTGAAGACGCTCCTGACGCCCGCAGGGTCGGTCTCGTCGCACGCTCCGCGCGTCCGGACGGGTGAATCGGCCTCGGTTCAGGAATAGTTGGGCCGGGCCGTTGTTGCTCACACCATGACTTCTGAGAATTCGGGAACGGGCAGCGCATTCGGACGTGTGGGGATCTGGAGCGGTGCCCTGCACGCTTCGCGGGTGGACGACGGGGGCAGGGAGGCGATCTCGGAGGCGCTCGCCGAGCTCGAAACGCTGGGGTACGGCGCCGTCTGGATCGGGGGCAGTCCGACGCCCGAGGACGCGGCGGCCGTCGTGGCAGCCACCCGGTCGATCACGGTGGCCACCGGCATCCTGAGCATCTGGAACCACACGGCCGAGGAGGCGGCGGCCGCCGTCGCGGCGTTCGATCCCGGGGCGCGCAGTCGCTTCGTCCTCGGTCTGGGCGTCAGCCACGGACCGATGGTGCCGCAGTACGCGAAGCCGTACAGCGCGATGGTCTCCTACCTCGACGCACTCGACGGCGCCGAACCGTCCGTGGGCTCCGGCCATCGGGTCCTGGCGGCTCTCGGACCGAAGATGCTGAAGCTCGCGGCCGACCGGTCGCTGGGGGCGCACCCCTATCTCGTCACCACCGAGCACACCGCAGAGGCCCGGGAGGCGCTCGGCCCCGACGCGCTGCTCGCCCCGGAGCTGACCGTGGTGCTGGACACCGACCTCGACCGGGCCCGCACCACCGCGCGGACGATGCTGGGGATGTATCTGCAACTGCCCAACTACACCGCCAATCTGTTGCGCCTGGGGTTCACGGAAGGCAACTTCGACGGCGGCGGCAGCGTCCGTCTGCTCGACGCCCTCTTCGCACTGGGCGACGCCGAGCAGGTGAGGCGTCGGACACGGGAGTACCTCGACGCCGGCGCGGACCATGTCGCGTTGCAGGTGCTCACCGCCGAGGAGGGCGGCGCCGGCCTGCCGCGTGCCGCATGGCGTGAGCTGGCCGAGGCCTTCGGCGACGAGCTCTGACGGTCAACACGTCACGCTCATAACCCCGTTCGGGTGACGTGCGGCGTGTCGGGAGGATCCCGGGGTGGCGCTGGGCAGCCTCCGTGCGACCGATCTTGGAGGGGGAGTCGTGGGAGTGGCACGTGAGTACGGGCGCACCATCAGTGAGGGTCCGACACCGGCCGATGCGGCGGGAGCGCCCGTCCTACCCTGTCCGAGCGGCTGGTCCGCGCTGGCCTTCTCGCACGAGCTGCGGCCGGGCACCGTGCTCACCCGGCCGCTCGCGGGGCGCGACGTCGTCCTGTACCGCACCGGCACGGGAGCACTCCGCGCCGTCCGCCCCTACTGCCCGCACCTCGGGGCCCATCTCGGCCTGGCGAAGGTCGAGGGGGAGGATCTCACGTGCCCCTTCCACTTCTTCTCGTTCGGCCCCGATGGCACCTGTGTCCGTACGGGGTACGGCACGCCGCCGCCTCGGTCCCCGCTGACGCAACTGCCCGTCCACGAGGTGAACGGGGGCGTCTTCGTCTGGCGGCACCACGACGGCCGGGATCCGGACTGGTTCGTTCCGCAGTGGCACGAGATCGGACACAGGCCTGCGCGTACGGCAGCCTGGGAACTGGCCGGAAACGTCCAGGAGGTCATCGAGAATTCGGTGGACCTCGGGCACTTCGCCACCCTGCACGGCTGGGCGAAAGCCGAGATCGAGGGCCCTGTGGCCTATGACGACGCGAAGTTCCATGTCGCCATGCGGGCCCACGAGTCGGCGCCGCTCATGGGCGACTTCACCGTCGACGTGAAGGTGGACGGCTATGGGCTCGGCTGTCTGCACGCCGACGTCCACACGCCCCGCTTCGGGCTGCGGATGTGCACGATGGTGATGCCGACGGCCATCGGGCCCAACAGGATGCAGTTCCGGCAGCTGAACCGCATCGCCTTCGACGAGCCGGGGCGGCTGCCGCCGGGGCTCGCCCGGATCGTCAGTCGTACCGCGGCGCGACTCCTGGACCGCCCCGTCTTCCGGTCCAGTTGCGAGTTCACCGCCGCCGACTTCCCGATCTGGCACCACAAGCAGTATCAGCAGCCGCCCCGGCTGGCTTCCGGTGACGGACCGATCGGCCCGTTCCGGCGCTGGGCCAAGCGGTTCTATCCGGAGACGCTGGGCAGGGGCGCGGTGACCCATCGCAGCGAGGGCGAGGGCGGCGCCGTTCTCTCCTGACGTGACCTGAGTGACGATCTGAGCCTGTCCGGCTCAGCCCGCGCCTCTTGCTCCGGCCTTCCCGCGCCCCTTGCCCCGGCTTCCGCACGCACCTTCCCGGCACCGCGGACGCCGGGGCTCCGCACTTCGGGCGCCATTCGGGCGGCGATCGCGGGAAAGCGGGCAGCCCCGGCGACCGGATCGGCGACCGTCCTGGGCGTGACCAGCACCGTCGCACCCGGGAAACGGGCACGATCGGGCTGAGGGGATCTGGTGAAGTGGCTGGTAGTTCCCCCGGGAGTGCTTGTACAAACGACACATGAGCCCGAACGGACAGCGGGCTCCGCCCGCAACGGGCCCAGCAGCGACCAGGGAAGTGCGCCGTGGACACCGAGGAACGCCGTCGGGGAATTCTGGACGCGGCCCGGCGGGAGGGGTCGGTCGGGGTGAACACCCTCGCGGACCTGTTCAAGGTGGCCAAGGAGACCGTCCGCCGCGATCTGCATGTCCTGGAGGAGCACGGGCTCGTCCGCCGGACCCACGGCGGCGCCTACCCGGTGGAGTCGGCCGGCTTCGAGACCACGCTCGCCGTCCGCACCACGCGCAACGTTCCACAGAAGTCGCGGATCGCGACCGCCGCCGCCGATCTGCTCGGCGACGCCGAGACGGTCTTCGTCGACGAGGGCTTCACCCCGCAGCTCATCGCCGAGGCCCTTCCCCAGGACCGGCCGCTGACCGTGGTCACCGCTTCCCTGGCAGTCGCCACCTCCCTCGCCGGGGTCGAGAAGACCTCGGTGCTGCTGCTGGGCGGCCGGGTCCGCGGCTCGACGATGGCGACCGTCGACCACTGGGCCTCCCGGATGCTCTCGGACTTCGTCATCGACCTCGCGTATCTCGGAGCCAACGGCATCTCCCGCGAGTACGGCCTCACCACCCCGGACCCCGCCGTCGCCGAGGTGAAGACGCAGGCGCTGCGCAGCTCCCGGCGCAGGATCTTCGCCGGGATCCACAGCAAGTTCGGTGCGGTGAGCTTCTGCCGGTTCGCCGGCGTCGGCGACTTCGAAACGATCGTCACCGACGCGGGGCTCTCCTCGGCCGAGGCCCAGCGCTACTCCCTCCTGGGACCCCAGGTCATCCGCGTCTGACCGGCCCCGCCGCCCCGTACCGCCGACCGCACGGCTCCCGCACCCGTTTCACCTCCACCGCCGGAGCCTGGTTCGCCATGCCCGCGACTACCCGATCACCGAGCCGCTACGACTGATCAGGAGCCCCCATGTCCCACCCAGGACGCCGCACCCGACCACGTGTACGCGGCCGGGCCTGCGCCGTGACCGCCGCGCTGGCCCTGCTCGCCACCGGCTGCGCCGGAGCGGGCGGGACCTCCTTCGGGGGCGGCGACGCGCTGAACGTGCTGATGGTGAACAACCCGCAGATGGTCGAACTGCAGAAGCTGACCGCGAAGCACTTCACGAAGGAGACCGGCATCAAGGTCCACTTCACTGTGCTGCCCGAGAACGACGTACGTGACAAGATCGGCCAGGACTTCTCCAACCAGGCCGGTCAGTACGACGTCGCCACCATCAGCAACTTCGAGCTGCCCTTCTTCGCGAAGAACGGCTGGCTGCACCCCCTCGACGACTACGCGAAGGCCGACACCGCCTTTGACCAGCAGGACATCCTCCAGCCCCTGCGGGAATCGCTGACCGCCGAGGACGGCAGGCTCTACGCCCAGCCCTTCTACGGCGAGTCGTCCTTCCTGATGTACCGCAAGGACGTCTTCGAGGAGCAGGGCCTCACGATGCCCGACAAGCCGACCTGGCAGCAGGTGGCACAGCTCGCCGAACGGACGGACGGGGCGCAGCGCGGGATGAAGGGCATCTGTCTGCGCGGGCTGCCGGGCTGGGGCGAGGTCATCGCCCCGCTCACCACGGTCGTCAACACGATGGGCGGCACCTGGTTCACCGAGGACTGGGAACCACGCCTGACCGCACCGGAGTTCAAGAGGGCGACGAAGTTCTACGTCGATCTGGTGCGCAAGCACGGAGAGCTCGGCGCCCCGCAGTCCGGATACGCCGAGTGCCTCAACAACATGACCCAGGGCAAGACCGCCATGTGGTACGACGCCACGGCGGGCGCCGGGTCCCTGGAGGCGGAGGGCTCCCCGGTGAAGGGGAAGATCGGCTACGTCCCGGCCCCCGTCGAGCGGACCAGGAGCTCCGGCTGGCTCTACACCTGGGCCTGGGGTCTGCAGAAGGCGTCCAAGAAGGTGGACGACGCCTGGAAGTTCGTTTCCTGGGCGTCGGGCAAGGAGTACGAGGAGCTCGTCGGGGCCACCAGCGGCTGGTCAGACGTGCCCGCCGGCAAACGGGCCTCCACCTACGCCAACCCCGACTACCGGGCGGAGGCGGGCGCGTTCGCGGACGTCACCGAGCGGGCCATCTCCGAGGCCGATCCGATGAATCCGGGCACCCAGCCCCGCCCGACGGCGGGCATCCAGTTCGTCGGCGTACCGGAGTTCACCGAGCTGGGCACCCGGGTGGCGCAGGAGATCAGCGCCGCCATAGCGGGCCGCCAGTCGGTGGACTCCGCGCTCGCCGCCTCCCAGAAGCTGGCCGAGAAGGTCGCGGAGGAGTACCGGTGACCGCCACCACAACCATGGAGACGGCATCCCCGCCCGCCCCGGCTAAGAGGCCGGGCGGCGGTAGCCGACGGCGTGCCTGGGCGACCCGGCTCCCCCTGCTGCCCGCGCTCGTCTTCCTGATCGCCGTCACCCAACTGCCCTTCGTGGCCACCCTGGTGATCTCGCTCTTCGACTGGAACTCACTGAAGCCGGAGAAGCGTCACTTCACCGGGCTCTCCAACTACGCGTCCGTCTTCACCGACGAGGCGTTGCGCGAATCGGTCGTGACGACCGTCGTCCTCACCGCGTCCGTCGTGATCGTCAGCGTCGTGCTGGGTCTCGTCCTCGCCCTGTTGCTGGACCGCGCGTTCTTCGGCCGGGGGTTCGTGCGCACCCTGCTGATCACCCCGTTCCTGCTGGTGCCGGTCTCCGCCGCGCTGCTGTGGAAGCACGCGCTCTACAACCCCGAGTACGGGCTGTTCAACGGGGCGCTCACCTGGTTCGGCGAACTGTTCGGCATCGAGAGCGTCGCACAGCCCGAGTGGACGTCCCAGATGCCGCTGATCGCTGTCGAGGCGTCGCTCGTGTGGCAGTGGACGCCGTTCATGATGCTGATCCTGCTGGCCGGGTTGCAGAGCCGACCGGCCGAGATCATGGAGGCCGCGCGGCTGGACGGGGCAGGCCCCTGGCAGATGTTCCGCTATCTGACACTGCCGCATCTACGCCGCTATCTCGAACTCGGCATCCTGCTCGGGTCGGTGTACATCGTGCAGAACTTCGACGCGGTGTTCACGATCACCTCCGGCGGTCTGGGCACCGCCAATCTCCCGTACACCGTCTACGAGACCTTCTACCGGGCCCATGAGTACGGGCTGGCGTCGGCAGCGGGCGTGGTCGTGGTGATCGGCACGATCATCATCGCCACCTTCGCGCTCCGCACGGTCTCCTCCCTCTTCCGTGAGGAGGCGAGCCGCGCATGAGTGCCTCGACCGCGACATCCGCATCCCCGTCCCCATCCGTCAACGCCGCCGCACGCAAGGCCCGTCGGCGTTCGGCCGCCCTGGGCGTGGCCGCCTGGGTCGCGGGCATCGGTTTCTGTCTGCCCGCCCTGTGGATGGTGCTGACGTCCTTCCACGCGGAGACCGACGCGGCGACCAACCCGCCGTCGCTCGCCGCCGCGCTGACGCTGGACGGCTACCGCACCTTCTTCGGCGGCGGAGGCGGCCCGACGCCGTGGCCTCCGCTGGTCAACTCGCTGGCGGCCTCGTTCTTCTCGACCGTGCTGGTCCTGCTGCTCGCGCTTCCGGCCGCGTACGCGCTGTCCATCCGGCCGGTGCGCAAGTGGACGGACGTGATGTTCTTCTTCCTGTCCACCAAGATGCTGCCGGTAGTCGCCGGGCTGCTGCCGGTGTACCTGTTCGCGAAGAACTCGGGGCTGCTGGACAACATCTGGCTGCTGGTCCTGCTCTACACCTCGATGAACCTGCCGATCGCGGTGTGGATGATGCGGTCCTTCCTCGCGGACGTCCCCGTCTCCATCATCGAGGCGGCGCAGGTGGACGGGGCCCGACTGCCGACGGTGCTGTGCCGCGTCGTCGCCCCGGTCGCCGGTCCCGGCATCGCCGCGACCGCCCTGATCTGCTTCATCTTCAGCTGGAACGAGCTGTTGTTCGCCCGGGTGCTGACCGGCGTGGTCGCCGGGACCGCGCCCGTCCATCTGACCACCTTCGTCACCAGCCAGGGGCTCTTCCTCGCCCAGCTGTGCGCGGCGTCGGTGGTCGTGTCCCTGCCGGTGCTCGTCGCCGGCTACGCCGCCCAGGACAGACTCGTCCAGGGCCTCTCGCTGGGAGCAGTCAAATGAGGGCAGCCATCGTCGAAGCCGTCGGCAAGGTCTCGGTGACCACCGTCCGGGACCCCACGCCCGGTCCTCGCGACGTGGTCGTCGAGGTGGCTTCGTGCGGGTTGTGCGGTACCGATCTCCACATCCTCCAGGGCGAGTTCGCTCCGACCCTGCCGATCGTGCCCGGGCACGAGTTCGCCGGGGAGGTCGTCGGCCTCGGTGCGGACGTCACAGAGCTGTCCGTCGGCGACAAAGTAGCCGTGGACCCCTCGCTGCACTGCCACGAGTGCCGCTACTGCCGTTCGGGCCGGGGCAACCTCTGCGACAACTGGGCGGCGATCGGCGTCACCGTGCCCGGGGGCGCTGCCGAGTTCGCGGTGGCGCCCGTCGCCAACTGCGTACGCCTGCCCGAGCACATCGACGTCCGGGACGCGGCTCTGATCGAGCCGCTGTCCTGCGCGGTGCGGGGCTACGACGTCCTGAACGGCAATCTCGGGGCGCAGGTGCTGATCTACGGCTCCGGAACCATGGGGCTGATGATGCTGGAGCTGGCCAAGCGCACCGGCGCGGCGTCGGTGGACATGCTGGACGTCAACGCCCAGCGGCTGGCCACCGCGACGACCCTGGGCTGCACGGGTGCGGCAGCCCGTGCCGAGGAGCTGGACCGTCCGGGCGGCTGGGACATCGTCATCGACGCCACCGGCAACGCCGGGGCCATCCAGGACGGTCTGGGGAGGGTCGCCAAGGGCGGTACGTTCCTCCAGTTCGGGGTCTCGGACTATGCGACGACGGCGGTGATCGAGCCGTACAGGATCTACAACCAGGAGATCACCATCACCGGGTCGATGGCGGTCCTGCACAGTTACGAGCGGGCCGCGGCTCTCTTCGCGAGCGGGGTGCTGGACGCGTCGGTGTTCATCAGCGACCGGCTGCCGCTGGAGCAGTATCCGCAGGCGATAGAGCGCTTCCGGGCGGGGATCGGCCGCAAGATCGTGGTGGAGCCGTGACAGACGCTTCGGCCTCCCGCCCCGGCCCCGGCTCCCGCCCTGGCCCCGACACCGACACCGACACCGGCTCCGTTCTCGTGCTCGGCGAGGCGCTGGTGGATCTGGTTCCGGCCGACGGTGACGCCGGGGTCCGGGTGGCCCAGCCGGGCGGGGCGCCCGGACACGTCGCGGTGGGCCTGGCGCGCCTCGGCGGGCGGCCGTCCTTCGTGGGCGGGCTCGGCGACGACGCCTTCGCGGAGGGCGTCGAGGCCTGGCTGACGGCCGCGGGCGTCGACCTCTCGTTGAGCGCCCGGTGCTCGCTGCCCACGGCGCTCGCGGTGGCCGACCCGGGCGATCACGGGAACACGTACCGCTTCCACCTCGGTGACACGGCGACCTTCGAGCTGCCCGACCGGGCGGCGGAGGCGGCGCGATTTGACGCGGTGTACGTGGGCGGTCTCGCCGCGGTCGTGGAGCCGGCGGCCGGCGTCGTGTCCGCCACCGCGCGGGCGGCGGCCCGGTCGGGGCTGCTCGCGGTGGACCCCAACGTGCGCGATGACCGCACCCTGGATCCCGTGCGGAGCCTCGGCCGGCTGCGCGAGCTGTGCTCTCTCGCACAGGTCGTGAAGGCGAGCGACGAGGATCTGGTGCGTCTGTGGCCGGACGCGGCCCCGGAAGCCAGCTGCCGGGCGCTGGCCGGGGAGGGACGGCTGGTGGTGATGACCCGGGGGCCGGAGGGCGCCACCGCGTACGTCCATGGCGCGACCGAGGTCTCGGTCCCGGCCCTGCCGGTGCGGGTGGTGAACACCATCGGCGCGGGTGACGCGTTCATGGCAGGGATGCTGACCTGGCTGGGGGCGGAGGCGGGCTGGGATCCGGCACTGTCCGCCGGGCAGACGAAGGCGATGCTGGAGTACGCCGCCGGGACGGCCGCGTCGGTCTGTGCCAGGTCGGGAACGGAACCCACGGCCCCGCTGGGGGTGTGAACCCGGCGCGCATCGGGCATCAGCATCAGGACCCGAGTTCCGCACGGCCCTCCCCCGGCCCACGGAAACCGCCGCGGCCCCACCGGGCTTCTCCGCCCGGTGGGGCCGCGGCGGCGTCTCAGCTCTGCGGACGCCTGCCGTGGTTCGCTGCGTTCTTACGGCGGGCCTTCTTCTTACGACGTCGCTTCGATGACATCGAACCCTCCTTCTCTCTGCTGGGTACTCCGTCACGGGCGGTCCACCGGGCGGTGCGGCCCGGTGATCGCCGGGCCGCACCGCCCATGGACACCGTGGCAAACACCCGGTGCGGGTACAACCGGCGGCGCGCCGCCAGGCAGATGCAAACAGACGTGCGGAGACCATGGCCCGGCGCTCAGTGCCGGTATCCCAGGGGAGGCCCTCCGGGATCCGTCAGTTGGTCAGCTCGTCGACGAAGCCCTCCGCGCACCGGTCCTCGGCCGCCTGGCCGTTGGCCTGGTTCATGCAGTCCTCGAGGTTCTTGAACTCCTGGGAGTCGAACACGGAGACGGCCACCACGAGGACGATCGCGGAACCAATGAGCCCGAGCGCTCCGAACGCGGCGCCGACTATCGCCATCACCCGACGCGGCGCGCGGCCCTGGCGGGTGCGGAGCACGGCGATGATCCCGAAGACGACGGCGAGCAGGCCGAGCAGCAACCCACCCACCACGGTCCAGAAGAACAGGCAGGCGATCAGGCCGAGTACGAGTGCGGCGACCGCGAAGCCGTTCGTCCGTGCGGGCGCCTGGCCGCCGTAGGGGTCGTGATCGGCCGCGGGCTGCCCCGGGTACGGGGAATCCGGGTACGAGGGAAGGGACATCGGGAAGGTGCTCCTGTTCTCCTGGCTTCCCGTGCACCTGCCCCGCGGACCGTCCTCCATGCGTCGCCTTGGTCACACTCCGGCAACTAAATGCCCTGGCCAGGGGCTTCTCGGCGGAGCCGCGCCGACAGATGGTGCTGCAGTGGCCGGCCGACCGCGGCGAGGTCGTGGACGAAGGCGAGCGTGTCCTGATCCGTCAGCGTGTAGCGGCGGCGCGTGGCGTCGACCTCCTTGGCCGTCGGGGCGAGGGACACCCGCTCGGTGGCGAGGTCGACGGCGCCGTCGTGGGCGTGCCCGACCGAAATCTCCGCGATGCCGGTGGGCTGGGTGATCAGGGCCTCCACCCGCCCGTCCGGTCGCAGGCGCCACCATCCGGTCTCCCGGGCGGACGGCCGCAGGGGTTGCCCGTCCGCGTCGAGCAGCCAGGCCCGGGCCTCGTACGCGAGGAAAGGCCGCCCGTCGTGGCTGAACGTGACCTCCTGCGCGTAGGTGAAGTCCGCCTCCAGCGTCGGGTATCCGCCACTGCCCGTGCCTCGCCAGGTGCCGATGTACCCGGTCACCGGGGCGAGCAGCGGATGCGGCGCGGGGGACGCTTCGGGGCGGAGGGCGTCGGGGAAGGGGAGTTCGCGAACAGAGTCGTGCATGGCGATGCGCTCCTGGGTCGAGGGCCGGCACAGGGTCGCAGCCTAGGGGGCGTCCGGCATTTCCGCCCGCCCGCGCGGGATTCGTCGGACGCCCCTGTCCAGGCACGCGGGGCTCGGTGGCGCGTCGGGTGAAATCGTAGGCGGCCCAGGCGCTGGAGCCGGCCGCCAGAGAGGGTGCGCGGCGCGCGCCGGCGAGGGTGACCAGTCCGTCCGGGGCGGCGTCGAGGTAGTCATCGAGGGCGGCGGTACGGCTGCCGTGGGCCCCGGAGAGTGCGGTGTTGGCCGCGCCGAACCGCTTGGGGAACCAGTGGGTGTTGATCCACATCAGGGGCGGCACGCCCAGGAGGCACATCAGGGCGAGGAGCGAATCGAGTCGGCATGATCGCGACGATCATCACGGCGAAGTCGGTGACACCCGTGAGGAGCGAGGCAAGGCCGGAGAGCCGGCTCCGGACGAGGTCCACATCGCGGGTGCCGCGCACGCCGAGGTCGCCCTCCCTTACCGGGCGAGGATCCGGGTGCCGAGGCGCGAGACGTGGTCCGCCAGGGCGAGGTGGAGGCGGTGGCCCTCAGTGGTGGCGAGGAGCGTGGAGTACCAGCCGAGGACCATTTCCGCGTGGGCGGCGACAATGCCGACGCCCACGATGATCAGGGCCCAGCGGAGCAGGGCGGAGGGGTCCTCCTGGACGATTCCCGATCGACGGCGCGTTCGATGAACCAGGGCAGGGCGGTCAGGGCGAGCTGGTGGACGAGTCCGCGAGGACGGTGAGGGCGGGGCAGTCCCGGAGGCAGCCCGCGAGGAGCCACAGCCCGTCGCGGGCGGTGGGCTCGTACGGGCCCTGCCGCTCGGCCGTGGCGTTCACGCGGCACCTCGTCCGAGTGCGGGTGCGGGTGCGGGTGCAAATGTGGGTGCGGCCCGGCCCGGGGCGGCAGGGTGCGTGGCCCCGGGGCGGCGGGCGAAGAAGTCGAGCACGGCCGCGTTGACCTCCGCGGGGCGTTCGAGATGGCCGTAGTGGCCGCAGCGTTCCAATTCGGTGTAGCGGGCTCCGGGGACGGTGTCGGCGATCTCCCGGGAGGCCGTCGGCGGGATCATGACGTCGTCGGCGAAGCCGATGCACAGGAGCGGCACGTCGAGCTTCGCATACCGGGGCAGTTGGTCGACGTCGCGCATGGCCTCGTACTGGGCACGGACTCCGGGGCCCGTCGCTCCCTCGGCGTAGGTGAAGACGTCGAGCCAGTCCTGTACGGCGGCGGGGTCGCGCAGGGTATGGGGTGACAGGTAGCACAGGGCCTGGAAGACCGCCCGGTGCGAGGCGGGGACGGCGGCTCCGCTGTCGCTGTCGTACAGGTCGGCGGCCGCGCGGGTGACGGCGCCGCCGAAGGTGTCGACGCGGGCCCGGCCGGCCATCAGCACGGCCTGGCTGACGAGTTCGGGCCGGCCGAGGAGGAGTTCGCCGACGATCGACGCGCCGAGGGAGAAGCCGACGACGCGACAGGGTGGGAGAGCGAGGTGCTCGATCAGCGCGGCCAGGTCCGCGGCCATGGCCTCCAGGGTGATGCCGCCGGGCGGTGAGGCGTTCGGCGGGATGCCTCGGTTGTCCGGGGCGATGACCCGGTAGCCGGCGGCGACCAGGGCGGGGGTCTGGTGGGCGCGCCATGCGGTGCGGGTGGCGCCGGTGCCGTTGACGAGCACCACGGGTTCCCCGTCGCCGCCCGTGTCGTCGTAGACGAGGTCGAGTCCGTTGAGGGATGCGGAAGGCATGGTGGGGTCAGACCTCGCTGTCCTGGGTTTCGCCCTGGGTCCAGTAGGCGGTCAGGTGGGTGTCGGCGCGCTCTGGGCCGCGGAAGTGGACGAAGTAATGGCGCAGGTCCCGCATGACACCGCGCTCCGCGCTCCCCCGCACGCGCCCCCGGCCGTGCAGGAGTTGGAGAGTGGTGGCGTGTTCGCGCAGGGGTTCACCGTGGTCACGGCCGTGGCGGTGGAGCCAGGTGACGATGGCGTCGGCCCGGGTGGAGAGGGGCTGCCCCTCGGCCCGGTCAGCGACCTCGACGGCGGCCAGGACGCGGTGGCCCGGGCGCAGTTCGACGCCGGCCTCGTAGCAATAGAGGGTGGCATGCCGATAACTTCCCTTGCTGGTGAATTCTGACAGATCGCCACCTCCCAGGGTCGACCGGACCCTGCGAGGGGTGATGTGTTGCGATCTACGCACGGCGGCCGCATGTATGCGCCCCGGCCCGCGGTTTCGGTGCATGCCGGTCGCGACCGTACTCATGGCGGGCGGACTCCTCGTTGCCGTTCGGGATGGCCGGCTTCCTGAATTCAACCCGGAGGCGACAGGTTGGACACACCCTACTTCTGACAGCGTCCAGCTGCTGGACCACAAACCATGGAAGGGCGTTCCTGCGGTCAAGGCCGAACGGGCTTTCCCGTCCCGGCACTTCGTGATGGCCGACTACAGCTTCGCGATCGCCTCGGACGACGAGATCGAGGGCACGCCCAGGAAGATGTAGCGGTCCGCAGTGCCTCTCGGCCCGTCGGCGGCGTGTGGCGCCGACGGGCCTTTCGTACGTGGTGCGGCCGTTCAGCCACCGGCGATCGTGTCCTGCCGCCACAGCCCGGCGGCCGGACCGCCGGCCGCGCGATGCCGGAAGACGTCCCTGGGAACCGTCCCCCAGCCTCAGGCCCGCGGGCAGCCCGGCCGGCCCGCACCGTGACGACACCGTCGCCGTCGAGGGCGAAGAAGCCGCCCTTGGCCCCGGCGGGCGCCCCGGTCCGACAGCTCGGGGGGTTCATACCGGATCGGCCGCCATGTTTGCTATCAGGCTCTTCGGCCGCAGATCGGTCCAGTTCCGCTCGACGAAGTCCAGGCAGGCCTGGCGACTGTCCTCCGGATGGACCACGGCCCATCCGGAGGGCACCTCGGCGAAAGCGGGCCACAAGGAGTGCTGCCCTTCGTCGTTGACGAGCACCAGGTAGGCGCCGTCCTCCGCCTCGAACGGGTTGGTCATCGCATCCTCCACGCACTTAGGTAAGGCTATCTTCACTTGATCGTTGGCGACCCTACCCACCCGTTCCGCGGTTGACTCGACGAATCTCACAACTCTTCTTCCCAGCAACGGATTTGCGGGCTCGAAATCAGCGGCCCGGACGCCTCGGACCCGGGCCGCCTCCTCACGCGGTACCGGTGCCGCGCCACTTGAACAGCACCCACCCCCGGTACGCACCGCCCAGCACGGCGGTGGCGCCCCCGACCAGTAGCAGGTTGTCGCGCTGGGACTCCGCCACGCCCCGGACCCGTCCGAACTGCCGGTCGGCCCATACCGGGGCGGAGAAGAACCGGCTGGAAGCAAGGCGCGCGCCCGAGAGCGGTCCGGCACCCACCACCCCGGCCGAGACCAGACTGACGCCCGGACTGCGGCTGACCGTGGCGGCGATCCGCGGGGCGGCCACCTCGATGAACGGGATGGCCCGGCGCTCGCCACCGCCACCCCGCACAGCCCGATCCCCAGCACCGTCAGGCCGAGCCGAGCGCTCGTGTAACGCTTGCGGCGCGTGAGGCCCTCAGATCCGAGAGCCGAACATGGTCACCCGCATGGTGCAGCCCTCTCGCGTCCGCTGTCCTCGCGGCGGCGTAGCACACCCATCAACCCGCCTGGCGCACAAGCTGGTTGACCGGCCGTACGACACGGGGCCCCGCGAAGTAGGGCTGATCCTGCCCAAGATGGCGTCGGCCGAGGAGTCCGGTCCGGCCGGGGCGGCGCGCCCCGGCCGGACACGGGGCCCGGTCAGAGCCCGAGGTCGCTCAGACGGGCCTCGTAGCGGATGGTGAGGTCCTCGGAGTCGCCGGCCGGATTGTCCCAGAGGGCCTCCAACTCGGAGCGCACGGCGTCGGGCAGCGCCTCGTACCGCTCGGACCAGGTGTCGGAGTTCGGTATCCAGTAGCCGACGACCTTGAAGCGATCCGCCGGGAGCCCGAGGTCACGGCGGAGGTAACGGCGCACCGAGCGCAGGGCGTTGGTCTCCCCCGCGACCCAGACGTACCCGCCCGCGAGGTCCGTGCCGGGCGGGACGGCGGCGGCCACCAGGTCGGCCAGGCGGCTCGGGCCGCGACCGTTCCCGCCGTAGGTCCAGGTCACCTTGGAGTCCGAAGGCTCCCGCAGGGGCAGCGCGGCCGAGGGCGCGGGCGCCTCCAGCACCACCCGGGTCCTGACATGGTCGGGCGTGCTCTCCAGCAGACGGGCGGCGGCGGGCAGACCGGTCTGGTCGGCGACCAGAACCTGCCAGGAGAGGTCGGCCGGGGGACTGTAGAGGCCGGTGGGGTCGTTGACGCCCACGACGTCCCCGGGCCGCGCCTCGGCGGCCCAGCCGGACGCCACGCCGCCCTCATGCAGGACGAAGTCGATGTCGACCTCGCCCGCATCCGGGCGCACGGCGCGGATCGTGTATGTGCGCATCGGCGCGACAGGCCGCCCCTCGGGAGTCTCCCAGCCGCCCTGCTCGGTCGTCCGCGGCAGGGAGACGTCGGTGCGGTCCGGTCCGTGCGGAAGGAAGATCCGCACGTACTCGTCACCGACCCCGGTGGTCCTGAAGCCCGCCAGGCCGTCCCCGTGGAGAGTGACGCGGGTCATGGTCTCGGTAAGCGGCTGCACTCGGGCAACGACGGCTCGGTGGATCGTCATGGACTCTGCCCCTTCGTACGCGTGGTCGGCCTGAGCGCCTCGCCCACCGGGACGAGAGAACCGAATTAACTAAGGCCAGCCTAACCTTTCATGGGCGCCGGTTCGATACGGCATCGGTCATACGGCCGGGCGCTGTGCCAGAACCCGGCCCATGCCTGTTCGATATCCGCGCCCTCTGGGTCCCGGTGACCGAGTCGGAATCACCTCCCCGTCCAGCGGTGTACCCGAGGAACCGCGCGAGCGGCTCGGGGTCGCGGTGCGCGATGTGCAAGCGCGGGGGTACGAGGTCGTGACCGGCCGGTGCGTGGACGGAGTCGGGCACGTCAGCGCGCCGGCGGCGGACCGGGCGGCCGAGTTGACGGCGATGCTGTCAGACCCCGGGATCAGAGCCGTGGTGCCGCCGTGGGGCGGGGAGACCGCCATTGACCTGCTGGACCGGCTGCGTACGGCGAACACGCCTGGGTGGTGGGCTACTCGGGCATGTCGACCTTCATGACACCGCTGACCCTTCTCACCGGGGCGGCGACCGTGCGCGGAACAACCCTCATGGACACCCCCTACCGGGTGCCGGAGGGGCTGGTGTCCTGGCTCGACGTCGTCTCCGTGCCACCGGGCCACCGGTTCACCCGGATTCCGCCGGAGCGGCACCGGGCCACGGGCCGGGACGACCACGCGGAGCATCCGGATGCCCGCACGTTCACGCTCGACACCCCGGGCCGGTGGACCCGGCTGGACGGCAGCGGCGACGTGGACGCAGACGCTGGACTGACCAGCCGGACAGCGGACTGGAGTCGGCCTGGCACGATGCCAGCATGACCATGAGTGACCTTGAAGCCGCGTCGGACCAGGCCGCCCGTCTGGTGCGTGAGATGTTCCCCGAGGCTCTCGGAGCCGTTCTCGGCGGGTCGTTCGCCCAGGGCCGCGCCACCGCGAGCAGCGACCTCGACATCGGCGTGCTTCTGCCGGACTCAGCCGGAAGCGGCCGCCGCGTGGTCCGCCACGAAGGCCGTCTCGTGGAGCTCTTCCTCAATGCCCTGGGGGACGTGCCCAGGTTCTTCGCGTGGGACCGCGGGCGTCGACGGGCGACCGTCGTCTTCCTCTACGCCGAGGGCCTGACGCTGACCGATCCGTCGGGGCAGGTGGCCGGAACACGCCGGCTGGCGGAAGAGATCGTCGCCCTGGGACCACCCTCGCTGACGGCGGACCAGTGGCGCCACGGCCGCTATGTGCTGACCGGCTACCTGGACGACCTGGTCGCCGTGTCCCCGGCGAGCCGTCATGAGCAGCTCGTCGTCGCCGACCATGTGCTGCGGGAAACTGCCCACCTCGTCACTGCCCACCGCGGCGCGTGGTCGGGGATCGGCAAGTGGCTGCCCCGTCGGCTCATGACCGCGGACCCCGACCTGGGCCGGGCCCTGCTGGACGGGCACCTGGCCGTGGCGGAGCGCGCCGATCCGGTGCCACTGACGGCCGCGGCGCGCGAGGTGCTGGAGGTGATCGGCGGGCCGCTGCGCGAGGGCTATGCGCACCGATGGCAGGCCTTCGAGGCATGATCTGTCTGCCAGGAGGCCATACGTGGCAGGGACGTGCTGATGTCCGGGGGCGGCTCAGAGGACGGAGTCGTCCTCGGGCCGGGCGCCGAGCAGTTGGTGGCGGGCAGCGACCAGTGCGCTGTCGACGTCACCCGTGCCGGTCGACACGCACAGCGTGTACGCCACGTCGTCCATGCGCTGCCGGGCCTCCTCGCCGCCGCTCTCCGCGTGCAGCACGCACAGTGCCTCGTACTGCTCGATCAGGTTACGCAGTACCGTGGGGTGCGCCATCAGCATGCGGGTCATCCTTCCGCCGGAATCGTCGAGTGGCGGCCTGTCGCCCGGGAGGGGCACCGCCCCGGGTACCCGCCCACGGGCGAGCCACACACCGGGGCGACGCGTCCGCCGCTCCGGTGCCGCGCGACATGCCCCCGGCTGGTGGCCGGAGCTCCAATATGGCCGGGCGGCATGGCCTCCGCATCTTCTCGGCCCCTCTCCCGGGCGTCTCCCGGGCCGGTGCCAGGTGTCCCGGTCCTCATCGGATCCCAGGACCGCTTCGCCCGGCAGCGGGTACGCACCAGGGCCCATCACTCGTCCCCCGGTCGCACCGGGGCAGTACGGAAGGAAGCTCTCATGACCGACCGCAGGCCGGAAGGTACCGCCTGCACCGGGGCTTCCGGCAGCCCGCCCCCCGTTCCGGCGGACATGCAGGACCAGCAGACGCAGGAGGGCGAGGACGCTCTCGACATATCGGTGCCGGACCGGGTGGCCCGCCAGGGCGGACAACCCGAGCTGGACGAGGCCGGCGCCGGCCGGAACACGCCACGCAACGCGAGCGCGCACCCCGACAGGCATCCGTCCCCGGACGAATCGACGGGCTGACCCCAGGAGGTTCCGGAACGATCGGTGCGAGAGCCACCGCGTACCCGGCGCGAGCCGTCCCAATCGGGGAGCCGCCCGACAGTGACCCGCCCAGGCCCGCCCCGAACGCCCTGGAGCCCCGGGGCGCGTCGCGCTCCGGGGCTCCAGGGTCGGTCAACCCGGATCAGGCGGTGGTGATGTTCTCCGCCTGCGGTCCCTTCTGGCCCTGGGTGATGTCGAAGGTCACCGCCTGGCCTTCCTGGAGCTCACGGAAGCCGGTGGAGTTGATGTTGGAGTAGTGCGCGAAGACGTCGGGACCCCCGCCGTCCTGCGCGATGAAGCCGAAGCCCTTTTCCGAGTTGAACCACTTGACGGTTCCGCTGGCCATGCCCGTACCTCTCAGCAGTAAACGGATCCGCACCGCGCGGACCCGGAGGTGATCGCCCTGGTTCTCAGGCACTGCACAGCAAAACGCCCGCGCCAGGCGCGGGCAGGTACTGCGAACCACGACATCTTCCGGCGACGCTACACGGCGGGATCACTCCTCACCAGAGAGCAACGCTATTTTGCTGTGGATCACCTTGATCATCACCGGCCCGTACTACGCCGACTACGGTCTGTTCAGGGCCCGTCGGCGCCCCGGGCGACATCGCGCGCCCACAGGACCAGCGGCACCTGGAAGGGCAGCCGGGCATAGGCCGCGCCCCGTTGCGGCCGGGGCCGGTGACTCCAGTCGACGGCCATCTGAACATTGGCCGGAAACACACCGACGGCGGAACGCCTCTGACGGGACACGCGTCTCCTTCGGCAACGGGGCTTACTCGAAAGTAAGTTACGGGTGTCCGGAGCACCGCGCACACGCAGGGCGCCAGTAGTCGCCAGAGCAGCAGCCCCACAGCGCAGACGAGCAGTCCTGCGAGCAGGGCCAACGTGCCTCGCCGCACGTTGTCGGGCTGGAGGCCGCCGAGCACGCTGAAGCACAGCCTCCCCCGTAGGCCGTGGCCAGCACCCCGCGCACGGTGACGGCAGACCCGGCCGCGATGGCGTCCCACTGATCCTCGAACGCCCGTTGGTACGGCCCCGGCTCTCGGGTGGCCAGTACGTATCCGGCAGAAGTGAACAGGGCGGCGGGTAAGGCCACCGGGCCGAAGAAGACGGTCAGCCGTCGGATCGCCGGAACGATCCACCGTCCACGGGAAAGCGGGAGAGGCGCTCGCGCACCGACCGCTTCAGGCGCTCCTCCCACCGGTCCCGCTCCGCGACATGGGTGAACAGCTCCCGCAGCCGGTTCACCTCTTCGATCATGGTGCGTTCCTCCTCCACGAACCGCCGGTTCAGCGGCCGTTCGATCCTCAGCAGGAGGGCGACGCACGCCGCGAGGGAGAGCGCGGCCACGGCCAGGCCGACCGCGACGAGCACGCCCCCGGGGCCGCCGCCCGTGGCGGCGGCGAGGACCAGGATCCCCGGGATCAGCACCGCGAGGGAGGCCGACGCGATCCGGGGCCGGCGGACCCGTCGCCGCCGCGCGCTCAGGGCCCGCACGCCGGCCAGCCGTCGCTCCGCGGCCGCCAGCGTCCGCAGGAACGCCGCTCCACCGTCGATCGCGGCCATGTCAGTTCCCGCTCCGCTGCGTGATGAACGTCTGGAGTTCCTGGCCGACATGGGTGCGCAGCGCGCCGATCTGCGCGTCGTACAGGACGGTCTTGGCCGCCCCCGCCCCCGCCTCGCCGGTGACGGCTATGAGGTTGACCGAGAGTCCGAGCCGTCCGTGCGGTGCGGTCACGGCGGCGCCCCGGCCGCCGCCGTCCACCGTGTGCCGGACGCTCTCCCACCGTGATCGGGTGTTCTCCCAGACGTCGGGCACGCGCACAGCTCCCCGGGTAGGCCTATGGGGAGATGCTATCGATCAACTGGACCCGAAGCACCGGCACTTACGGGATTCACCGGCGCCCCCGAGCACCGGGTACTACTGGATGAACCGGGGCAGCCACCGAGCCTGGTAGTCGGGGTGGCCCGCGTACTCGGCGGCCAGTTGCCGTACGGCGAATCCGAGGCCCACCGCACGGCCGGAGCGGAAGTCCTCGGCCGGGCGGTCGGTGTCCAGGTCGGCCACCTCGACGTACTCGCCGAGCATGACTCGGTTCGTCTCGATGCGCTCCAGGGTCCGCGCGGGGTTCTGGAGGGCGATGTGCTGGTCGAAGCCCCGGCCCCGCACCGTGAACGCCACCCCGCCGGTGCGGTCGTGGACCTCGCCCGGCACATCGGCCGGGCACCGCCATCGGTCTCCGCCGGCGGCCAGTGCGACGTGTTCCTCGTCGGCGAGCCGCGCCCGGACGAAGACAACCATGTCTGTGTTGGCGCCCATTGGATGCCGCTCCCTTGCGCTGATGGATCTCCGCACTAGATACGGGGAGCATTCTGGTGGAACGGGCGTGGCACGATCCACCTCCGCATCCGGTTCACCCCACCGTGTCCCCCGCGTTCCTCGCCGCCCGGTCGGCGAGCAGCCGGTACAGGGGTTCGTTCTCACGGCGGCGGTACTCCTGCACCGCCCAGCCGTTGCCGTCCGGATCGGTGAAGTACATGAAGGTCGCACCGTCGTCGGGGGCGTACCGCTGCGGCTCGGAGACCTCGACGCCCCGGCCGACAAGTTCGGCGTGCGCGGCGGTGATGTCGGTGACGCAGAGCTGGAGGCCGTGGTACGTGCCCGGCCGCGGGGTTCCGGTCGGGTTGGGCAGTCCGTCGGTGAGAGCGATCGAACAGCCGGATCCGGGCGGCGTCAGCTGGACGACGCGGGCGCCCGGCATCACCTCGGCGTCGATGTCGACGTGGAAGCCGAGCTTGTCCCGGTAGAAGTCCCGGGCCCGGTCGACGTCGGTCACGGGCAGCACGATCACTTCGAGGGTCCAGTCCATGGCTCAGAGCCCTTTCGCGGGTCGGTCGGTGTCCGGTTCGGGTCCCGGCCGGTCCGGGTCGGTCCGGGGATCGTCCGCTTCACCGCCCCCGGCCGGAAACCCGTCCCCGCCCGATTCCCCGCCCGTTTCCCCGGCGAGCGGCGTCGCGCCGCCCTGGAGGCGGGCCAGGTCGGCGGACCGGACCTGGATGACGAACAGGGCGACCAGGGCGGCGAGCACGGCGAAGCAGGCCGCGACGACGAAGGCGCTGGAGATGCCCGAGGCGAGGACCTGGTCGCCCCAGGGCGGTGGCAGCTGGCCGGTCCTGCGGAACTCCAGGAGCTGGGCGGGGGTGCCCTCCCGGAGGAATTGCGGCACCTGGTCGTTCGCCTCGTTGCGGCTGGCCGTGCCGAACGTCGTGACCAGGATCGACAGCCCCAGCGACCCGCCGACCTGCTGGGAGGCGTTGAGGGTGCCGGAGGCGGCTCCCGCCTCCTTCGGGGCGATGCCCGAGACCGCCATCAGGGTCAGCGACACGAACTGCATGCCCATGCCGAAGCCGAACACGAGCATCGGACCGAGGATCGAGCCCAGGTAGGTGCTGTGGACATCGGTCAGCGTGAGCCAGCCGAGCCCCGCAGCGGCCAGGAGCGCCCCCACCACCATGAAGGGTTTGGGCCCCCACCGGGGGAGCAGCTGGGACGCCATGCCCGCGCTGATCGCGATGACGACGCTCACCGGCAGGAAGGCGAGTCCGGCCCGCAACGGGCTGAAGCCGAGGACGTCCTGGACGAAGAGGGTCAGGAAGAAGAACATCCCGAAGATCGCCGCGGAGAGACACAGCATCATCGTGTAGGAGCCGGCCCGGTTGCGGTCGCGGAACAGCGCCAGCGGGGTGATGGGCTGTCTGGAGCGGCTCTCGATGGCGATGAACACGCCGAGGAACACCACGGCTGCGGCGAACGATCCGAGCGTGATCGGGTCGGTCCAACCCTCCTCGGAGGCTCGGATGAAGCCGTAGACCAGCAACACCATGCCGGCTGTGGAGGTGAGGGCGCCCGCCACGTCGAAGTGGCCGGGACGGCGTTCGGACTCGGGGATGTACCGGGGGGCCGCGAGGGCGATCAGCAGGCCGATGGGGACGTTGACGAACAGCACCCAGCGCCAGTCGAGCCACTCCACCAGGATCCCGCCGGCCAGCAGTCCGATCGCGCTGCCGCCCGCCGAGACAGCGGCGAACACCCCGAACGCGCGGTTGCGTTCGGGGCCCTCGCGGAAGGTGGTGGTGATCAGCGACAGGGCGGTGGGCGAGGCGATCGCGCCGCCGACGCCCTGGAGGGAGCGGGCGGCCAGCAACTGCCAGCCCTCCTGGGACAGTCCGCCCAGCAGCGAGGCGAAGACGAAGAGGAGCACGCCGAAGATGAAGACCCGGCGGCGGCCGAGGATGTCGCCGAGGCGTCCGCCGAGCAGCAGCAGTCCGCCGAAGGTCAGGGTGTAGGCGTTGACGACCCAGGAGAGGTTCTCGGTGGAGAATCCCAGGGCCTTCTGCATGTGCGGAAGCGCGATGTTGACGATGGTGATGTCGAGCACCACCATCAGCTGACACGAGGCGATGACCAGCAGTGCCAGTCCGCCGTGGTGCCGATCAGTGGTCTTCGCCGTGTCCGCTGGGGTCGCTCGGGAGCCCGTCATAGTGGATTTCGTCTCTCGTGCCGAGGGCAGTGTGCCCGGTGGGGCGGCCGGTCTCTGCGTCGGTCGGGTGAACACGGGCGTTCACCCGACCGACGTTATGCCGGAACCCGGAGCCCTGCCATTCGAGGAACCGGAGGCCGCACGGACCCCTCCGGTTCACTGGAGCGCGTGGACCGCGGTGCGGAAGAGGGCCGGCGCCCGGTGGGCCGCGGCGACGATCAGCCGGCCCGAGGACGGATGGCCTGCCGCGCCCAGCAGGGCCGCGGTGAGCAGGCGGTAGCGTCGCGTGGCCCGCGCCCACCGCCGGGGGTAGTCCTCGGGCCGCCCGGCGGTCAGGCAGTCGACCGCGGCCGTCGCGGTGGCCACCGCGAGGGCGATCCCCTCCCCGGTCAGGGCGTCGACGTAGCCCGCGGCGTCGCCGACCAACAGGACGCGCCCGGCCCGCCGGCCCAGCGCCCGCTGGCGCAGCGGACCTGCCCCGCGTACGGGGGTGGCTCCGGCGCTGTCCGCGAGCCGGGCCGCGAGAGCGGGGAAGGCGGCCAGGTGCTGGTCGTAGGGGCGGCGGTCACGGCTCAGGACGGCCACCCCTACCAGCCGCTCGCCGACCGGCGTCACGTACGCCTCGCCGTGCTGGGACCAGTGCACCTCGACGTGGTCCGTCCACGGGGTGAGCGGGTAGTGGCGGCGCAGGCCGTAACGGCCGGGACCGGGGACGGGCCGGTCGAGACCCAGGGCGCGGCGCAGCGGCGAGTGGAGCCCGTCGGCGGCGATGAGCCAGCGCGCGGTGTGTCCGGCGGCGGTGACGGTGTCCTCGTCCTGCCGGATCTCCCCCGCCTTCGCGGCGACGACGCGTACGCCGAGGGCTGTGGCCCGCTCGTGCAGGGCGGTGTGGAGTTCGGTGCGGCGGACTCCCGCGCCGGGGCCGCCCCGGAAGGCCGCCTCCGCGCTGCGTCGGCCGTCGGTGTAGCGGATCCCCCGCAGTTCGTGGCCGCTCACGCGTACGCCCAGGTCGCGCAGGGCCGCGACGCCGCCGGGCATGATGCCTTCACCGCACGCCTTGTCGACGGGGGCGGTGCGCGGCTCGACCACCACCGCCTCCAGGCCCGCCGAGGCGGCCCGGATCGCGGCGGCCAGCCCGGCCGGTCCGCCGCCCACGACCAGGACATCGATCACGCGCGTGCGTCCACGGCCGGAAGGCGGGCGAGCGCCCCGTCCTCGCACCGGATCCGCACGGCCATGAGTACGGCGTTGAGGGCGGTGAACACGAGGGCGGTCACCCAGGCCCCGTGGACCAGCGGCAGCGCGAGGCCCTCGGCGGCGACGGCGACGTAGTTGGGGTGGCTCAGCCACCGGTAGGGGCCGCCGGTGATCCGGGGCAGGCCGGGGACCACGATGACCCGCGTGTTCCAGCGGGGGCCGAGGGTTCGGATGCACCACCAGCGGAGCCCTTGCGCGGCCACGACGACGGCGACCATCGCCCAGCCGAGTACCAAGGGGAAGGGGCGTTCGGCGGACCGGACCTCCGCCAGACAGCCGGCCAGGAGCGCGGTGTGCAGCGCGACCATCACCGGATAGTGCCCGCGGCCCGATTCGACGCCGCCCCGGGCGAGGCTCCAGCGGGTGTTGCGGCGGGCCACGACGAGTTCGGCGAGGCGCTCGGCCGCGATGGCCAGTACCAGGAGGGTGTACCAGGTGGAGGTCATGGGTCGCTCTCCTTCCTACCAGCGCAGCAGCACCAGTTCGCAGCAGAATCCCGGGCCCATCGCCAGCAGCAGCCCGGGGGTGCCCGGCTCGGGACGGCGCTGTTCGATGGTGTCCCGCAGGACGTGCAGGACCGAGGACGAGGACAGGTTGCCGACGTCGGCCAGCGAGCGCCAGGTGACGTCGAGCGCGCCGTCGGGCAGATCGAGGACCTCGGTGACGGTCTCCAGCACCTTGGGGCCGCCCGGGTGACACACCCAGTGGGCGACGTCCTTCGGCTTGAGGCCGTGCTCGTCGAGGAACTCCCTTACGTCGTCCGCGAGATAGCGGCGGACGACATCGGGCACCGCCGGGTCGAGGACCACGGTGAAGCCGGTGCTGCCGATGTCCCAGCCCATGACGTGCTCGGTGTCCGGGTACATCCGGCTGCGGGTGGCGACGATCTCGGGGCCGGAGACGGCCCGGCGTCCGCCGAGGGCGACCATGGCGGCCGCTCCGTCGCCGAACAGCGCACTCGCCACCAGGTTGGCGGGCGATGTGTCGTGGCGTTGGAAGGTGAGGGAGCAGAGTTCGACCGACAGGAGCACGGCCACGTCGTCCGGGTGGCCGAGGAGGTAGTCGTGCAGCCGGGCCGTCCCGGCGGCTCCGGCAACGCAGCCGAGACCGAAGACGGGCAGCCGTTTGACGTCCGACCGCATCCCCAGGCGAGTCACGAGCCGGGCGTCGACGGAGGGGGCGGCGATGCCGGTGACCGAGGTGAACATCAGCAGGTCCACGTCGGTGGGCCGCAGCCCCGCCGCCCGCAACGCACCGCGCACGGCCTCGGCGCCGAGGTCCACGGCGGACCGGATGAACACGTCGTTGGACGCGCCGAAGCCGTCGAGGTCGCGGTAGCCGTCCAGGGGAAGCACGGTGTGCCGGGTGCGGACCCGGGCGTTCTCGTGGAGCCGGTCAAGGACACGGCGGTCGGCTCCGGGCGGCAGGCAGGTGCGGGCCACCATGTCGGTGACCTCGCGCTGGGTGTGACGGTGGGGCGGCAGAGCCCCGTGAACCGCGGCGATGCGGGTCATCCTGCCTCCTGCTTCGGTGGCGTCATGGCCCCATCCTGCCCACAACGAACGATGAAACGGCGTAAAGGACCCGCCCGGTCGCCGCATTGGCGGGGCGCCAGGCCCCTACGATCGCCCGATGGACGCCACGGACAGGGTGAGCCCGGCCGGAGCGGATCCGGCCGACGCCGAGCCGTTCGGAGCGGATCGGGCAGGGCCGGCCGGTTCGGGGCGACGCGGCCGGGTCGCGGGCCTCGCGCTCGCGTGCCACCCGGGACCGGCCCTCGCGGTGACCGCGCTCGCGCTCGCCCTCGCCCTCGGCTCCGGCCTCGGCGGTCCCCGCTCCGCGCTGGTCACGGCGGCGGTGCTGACCGGCCAGCTCTCGGTGGGCTGGTGCAACGACGCGTACGACGCGCGACGTGACGCCGCTGCCGGCCGCCGGGGAAAGCCCGCGGCCGACGGCACGGTCGGGGCGCGTGCGGTGTGGGCGGCGGCGGCGGTCGCGCTCGCCCTGTGCGTACCGCTCTCGCTGGCCTGCGGGCCACTCGCCGGCACGGTGCACCTCGCTGCCGTCACCGCCGCCTGGCTCTACAACCTGCGGCTCAAGGCGACCGCCCTGTCCTGGCTGCCGTACGTGGCCGGATTCGGCGCCCTGCCCGCCACCGTCACCCTCTCCCTGCCCGACGGACCGTGGCCCCGGTGGTGGACGGTGACGGCAGGGGCCCTGCTCGGGTTCGCGGCGCATCTGGCCGACACGCTCCCGGACATCGCGGCGGACCGGGCGGCCGGGATCAGGGGCCTCCCGCACCGGCTGGGCGACAGGGGGACCCGGCTGCTGCTGCCGGTGGCGCTCCTCGGCGCCACGGCCGTGCTGGCGTTCGGCCCACCGGGGCCGGTCGGCGGCGGGGGTGCGGCGGCGATCATCCTGGCCGGCGCGGCGGCGCTCGCGGGCCCGGCTCTCGGCCGCCGGTGGCGCAAGGCCGCCTTGGCGGGAGCGGTGGCCGTGGCGGCGGTGGATCTGGCGCTGCTGCTGGCCCGGGGTGCCGCCGGGTCCTGAACGGGCCCGCCCGAACACCTATCTGGCGATACGTCAATCAATGCGCCGGATGACATGGCCATGCGAAGACCGTTGACGCCTCGGAGACAGCTCGGAGATCCATGAACCTCTCACCGCGAACGATTGACCTGCTGGATCACCTATCGCGGAAGCAGAGGGCGCCATGAGAGGGAAACGACTCACCGGACCGGCGGCTGTTCGACGAGTCCCACGCCCTGCTCACGCCGGCGGGCCTTCCGGAACGGGGACCAGGAGTTCGACGCGATCATCCTCCACGGACGTGACGATCACCGACTCGCACGACGGCCATGTACTGATCGAGGCCGGTTCACGGTCTCCGGCGCCCCGAACGGCGCACGCGCCAAGCGGTAGCCGCTTCCGCGTTCCCGGACCGGCGGATCGTCTCCAGCCCGGGAACGCCCCTTCCCATCCGGCGGATTGGGTCCCGCACGGCTCTGGGAAGTGCGGGGTCCCGGGGCTACCCTCCGCGCATGATTCCCACGGTTGTCTGGGGTACCGGCAACGTCGGCCGCGCGGCGATCCGCGCCGTCGGGGCCCATCCGGCGCTGACACTCGCCGCCGTCCTCGTGCACGATCCCGCCAAGGCCGGACGCGACGCGGGCGAGCTCGGCGGGGTCGGGCGCACGCTCGGGGTCGCGGCCACCGACGACATCGCGGCCGTCCTGGCCACCCGGCCCCGGGCGGTGGTCTACGCGGCGTCCGGGGACATCCGTCCCGACGACGCCCTCGCCGACATCGGGCGGGCCATCCGGGTCGGCGCGGTGGTCGTCACGCCGTCCCTCTATCCGCTCTACGATCAGCGCAACGCCCCGCCGGAGCTGCGGGACCCGGTCCTGGCCGCCGTCGCCGAGGGCGGGGGTTCCCTCTTCGTCTCCGGAGTCGACCCCGGCTGGGGCAATGACGTCCTGCCCCTGCTGATCAGCGGCCTCGGTAGCGAGGTGGACGTCATCCGCTGCCAGGAGATCTTCGACTACTCCACGTACGAGCAGGAGGAGTCGGTGCGCCATCTGATCGGTATGGGGCACCCGATGGACTACGAGCCGCCGATGCTCGCGAAGAGTGTTCCGACGATGGTGTGGGGCGGTCAGATACGCCTCATGGCGCGGGCGCTGGGCGTCGAGCTCGACGGGATCCGCGAGACACTGGACCGCCGGGCGCTGGAGAGCGCGGTGCGCACCCGCACGATGGGCGAGTTCGCGGCGGGCACGCAGGGGGCGGTGCGCTTCGAGGTGCGGGGCATCGTGGACGGCGAGCCGCGCATCGTCATCGAGCACATCACCCGGATCCACGCCTCGTGCGCCCCGGACTGGCCGTCCCCACCCGACGGGGTGGGCGCGCACCGCGTGGTGATCGAGGGCCGTCCCCGTATCGAGGTGACGGTCGAGGCCTCCGACGAGGGCGAGAACCGTTCGGCCGGCGGGAACGCCACCGCGGTCGGGCGGCTCGTCTCGGCGATCGACTGGCTGGTGGACGCGGAGCCGGGCCTGTACGACGCACTCGACGTTCCGCTGCGGCCTGCGGTCGGCAGGCTGGGAAGGAGACCGGCATGATCATCGATATCCCGGAGGGTCAGGAGCCCATCGGTTACGTGTGGGGGGAGATGGTCCCCGGCATCGGCATGGCAGCCGCCGCCTTCTCGGTGTCCGTGTACGAGCACACGACTCTGGGACTGCGGGAGTTCGAGGCGGCGAGGCTGCGGGTGGCGCAGATCAACGGGTGCCTGTTCTGTCTGGACTGGCGGACCGACCGGGACGGGGCGAAGGTCGAGGAGGAGTTCGCCGGGGCGGTGACCCAGTGGCGTACGACCGACGCCTTCGACGAGCGGACCCGGCTCGCGGCGGAGTACGCCGAGCGGTACACGCTCGACCACCACGGTCTGGACGACGCCTTCTGGAAGCGGATGACCGCGCGCTACAGCCAGGCGGAGATCGTGGAGCTGACGATGAGCATCGGCTCGTGGCTGGCGTTCGGGCGGCTCAACCATGTGCTGGGGATCGACGCGGTGTGCGTTCTGCCCGGTCACGGATGAGGTCGGGCGCCTCCTGACGGAGTCCGGGGCCGCCGGGTCGGCACTCCCGGCGGCCCCGGACTCTCCGTCGGTCCCCGTATCTTCCGGGTCGACTACAGATCGGTCGCGATGATCCGTTCGATGTTGCGCTCGGCGAGCGCGGTGATGGTGACGAACGGGTTCACGCTGGTGTTGCCGGGGATGAGCGCGCCGTCGATGACGTACAGGCCCGTGTAGCCGTGCAGCCGACCGTAGTTGTCGGTGGCCTTGTCCAGGACGGCGCCGCCCAGCGGGTGGTAGGTGAGGTCGTCGCCCCAGATCTTGTGGACGCCGAAGAGGTCCGTGCGGTAGATCGTCCCCTCCTTCTGGTTGATCTTGTCGAAGATGGTCTTCGCGGCGTCGATGGACGGCTGCTTCCATGCCGTCTGCCAGTTCAGTTCGGCCTTCCCGGCCGCCGCGTTCCAGGTGAACTGCGCCCGGTTCGGGTTCTTGGTGATGGAGAGGTAGAACGAGGCCCACGTCTCGATCCCGGTGGGCAGCGGAGCGACTTCGGCGAACGCCCCGCCGGCGTCCCAGTTGTCGATACCTCCGGTGGGGATGGACGACTGCACCTTCCCTGTCGGATCCCACAGGTGGTTGGCCCGGCCGCACATGACGTTGCCGTTGTCGCCCCAGCCCCTGCCGACCTCGTTGTTGAGGAGGGGCAGCGCGCCGGTGGCCTTGAGGCCGACGAGCAGCTTGCTGGTGCCCACGCTGCCCGCGGCGAAGAACACCTTGTCCGCTGTGACGGTCTTGGTGGCGGTGGTCCGGCCGACGGTGTCCAACTGGTCGATGAGCACCGTGTAGCCACCGCCTGGCGCCGGGGTGACCGTGGTGACCTTGTGGAGCGGGGAGATGGTGACCCGTCCGGTGGCCCTGATCCGGTCGATGTAGGTCTTCTGGAGCGACTTCTTGCCGTAGTTGTTGCCGTAGAGGATCTCGGCGTCCAGGGCCGACTTGGGGACGGTACCGGCCGCCTCCTGCTTCATGTAGTCCCAGTCGTAGACGGCGGGAACGAAGAGGAACGGGAAGCCGGAGCGCTGGGCGTGTTTCCGGCCGACCCGGGCGTACTGGTAGCAGTCGACGCTGTCGAACCAGGCGGGATCGATGGTGGTGACACCTAGTCCGCTGTTGGCGCGCGGGTAGTAGGTGCTGTACATCTCCGCGGCGTTCACCGTCGGGAGGATCGCGCCGAAGTGCTCCCGGCGCGGGGTGACGGCCATGCCACCGTTGACCAGGGACCCGCCGCCGACGCCACGCCCCTGGTAGACGGTGATGCCGGCGAACTCCTCGGCGTCCAGGATGCCGGTGTAGCGGTTGACGTTCTTGTCGATGGGGAAACCGAGGAAGTTGCTCAGCGGCTGCTTGGTCCGGGTCCGTAGCCAGAAGGAGCGGTCGTCGGGCCTCGTGGTGTTGGCGAAGATCTTGCCGTCCGCGCCTGGCGTGTCCCACGCCATGCCCATCTCGACCATATGAACGTCCGTGCCTGCCTGGGCGAGCCGGAGGGCGGCCACGGAGCCGCCGTATCCGGTGCCGACGACCAGGACCGGCACGCGGGCCCCGGAGCCGATCGGCGCTGCTGCCGCACGGACGCCCGCCCACGCCGGTGCGGTGTGCCCGGCGATCGCCGCCGCACCAAGAAGAGAACCTGTTCCAGTGATGAATCTTCGACGCGAGACACCCTTGGCCTCGCCATCCCGCACGACAATATCACTCATATGACATCCCTCACCCTCAACAGAGTGCAACAAGTTCTACTGTCGATCGCGTGGTAAGTCACTAGGAACTTGAGGGTAACTTCCCGGCACACGCGAGTGACCCCGGACCGCAAGATCCGGGGTCACTCGGGCTCGGGCGTGGAGGATCAGTAGGCGCCGAAGACGTTGTCGATCGAGCCGTACCGGTCCGCGGCGTAGTTGCACGCGGCCGTGATGTTGGCGACCGGGTCGTAGCTGTCGGTCGAGGTGCCGGGCACGTGATAGGCCTGGAAGGTCGGGTCGATGACCTGGAGCAGCCCCTTGGACGGGGTGCCCTTGACCGCGTTGGAGTCCCAGTTGTTGATCGCGGCCGGGTTGCCCGAGGACTCACGGATGATGTTGCGGTGGATGCCCTCGTAGGTGCCGGGGATGCCCTGCTCGGCCATGACGGCCAGCGATTCCTTGATCCAGCCGTCGAGGTCATTCGTGTACGTGACGGCCTTCACGGCTGCCGGAGCGGCCTTTGCCACCGGAGCGGCGTTAACGCGCTCCGAACGGTCGGCGCGGTCCGCCTCGGCACCGCGCGCGACGGACGGGGAAGCCTTGGCTGCCTTGCCCGCCTTGCCACCCGAAGGGGCCTCGGACTTGGCTCCGAGGATCAGCTTGATACCCGGGTGAATAAGATCGGGATTCTCTCCGACGATCTTCCGGTTGCCTTCGTACAGCTTCTCCCAGCCGCCACTGACGGAATACTCGTGGGCGATCTTGGAAAGCGTTTCACCGGCCGCCACGGAATGCTGGGCGGGCGCGGCCCGCACGGCGGAATTCACCTGTGCGGACACCGCGGCGGGCGCCACGGCCTGCTGCGGAGCGGCGGGCGCGGGGGCCGCGAAGGCGCTGGTGGCGCCGATCACCGGGAGGGCGAGAACGGCTCCACCGGCGGCCACGGCGACAATGCCGCGGCGCAGCGAGGTGGACTGGGTACGACGGTGCTTACCCTGTGCGGGCATGGGGGTTTTCCTCTCCGGCGCCTGCGAGGTGAGCTGTCGGGTTCAGACGGGAGATGTCTGGCCGCACACTCGTGCGGCTTCACCCCAAGCCGTTCCGGTGACGGATCGGCGACTTACCTGGGTCCCCCGCTCCTGCCGTACGTGAGTGGGTTTCGGATTCCCGGACGGCGGCAGGATTCGGCGTTCCGCCCGGATTGACGGTGACCGTAGGCGAGAAATGCCGAACAGGACAAGCCCCGCATTCCGGATTTCCCCTTCCGCGCAAGATCGAAAGGCGGAATTGCCGGTTCGGGCCATTCCGTCAGGTCGTCAACTTTCCTCACACAGAAGGGAACCAACACCTCCGCTTCCACGTCCGACCCCTCGGACGTGACGCTCACCACTCCCTCGCAGTGATGGCCGAAACGGGCTCAAGCAAATGACCCCATAGGCCCAATAAGCCCTTTACGAAACAGGAGGGCCAAAAGAAACAAATCACCCATACCGGTATACGAAAGTGGGCTAATCGGACACTCTAGGCAGGGCCGGTCGACGGGCCCGCGGGGCGATCGCTTACGGTGTGCGGTGGAGATTAGTAAGTCAACCCTTACCTCCGACGTACGCTGTACCTGCCCGCGTTCGCCCGCCCCGAAGGATCACCACGCCATGACACGCCCCGTCCGCGTCGCCATTGTCGGAGCCGGCCCCGCCGGTATCTACGCTGCGGACGCGCTGCTCAAATCCGAGGTCTGCCAGGACCCGGGGGTCTCCATCGACCTCTTCGAGCGCATGCCCGCGCCCTTCGGCCTCATCCGCTACGGCGTGGCCCCCGACCACCCGCGGATCAAGGGCATCGTCAAAGCGCTGCACCAGGTGCTGGACAAGCCCCAGATCCGGCTCTTCGGAAACGTCAGCTACCCGCACGACATCGGCCTGGACGACCTGCGGTCGTTCTACGACGCGGTGATCTTCTCCACAGGTGCCGAGGCCGACCGGGCGCTCGACGTTCCCGGCATCCAGCTGGACGGCTCCTACGGCGCGGCCGAGTTCGTCTCCTGGTACGACGGACACCCCGAGGTCCCGCGCACCTGGCCGCTCACCGCGGAGAAGGTCGCCGTGCTGGGCGTCGGGAACGTGGCCCTGGACGTGGCCCGCGTCCTGGCCAAGACGGCGGACGAGCTGCTGCCCACCGAGATCCCGGACAACGTGTACCAGGGCCTCAAGGAGAACAAGGCTCTGGAGGTGCACGTGTTCGGGCGGCGTGGCCCCGCACAGGCCAAGTTCAGCCCGATGGAACTGCGGGAGCTGGACCACTCCCCCAACATCGAGGTCATCGTCAACCCCGAGGACATCGAGTACGACGAGGGCTCCATCGCGACCCGCCGGGAGAACAAGCAGGCCAACATGGTCGCGCAGACCCTGGAGAACTGGGCGATCCGCGACGTCGGCGACCGCCCGCACAAGCTGTTCCTGCACTTCTTCGAGTCTCCCGTCGAGATCCTCGGCGAGGACGGCAAGGTCGTGGCGCTCCGCACCGAGCGCACCGAGCTGGACGGAACCGGCAATGTCCGGGGCACCGGCCGGTTCACCGACTGGGACATGCAGAGCGTCTACCGTGCCGTCGGCTACTACTCGGAGGAGCTGCCCAAGCTCCCCTTCGACGTGGCCTCCGGCACCGTGCCGCACGAGGCGGGACGGGTCATCGCCGGTGACGAGCACATGAGCTCGGTCTATGTCACCGGCTGGATCAAGCGCGGTCCGATCGGCCTGATCGGGCACACCAAGGGCGACGCCAACGAGACGGTGGCCTGCGTCCTGGAGGACCGTGCCGCCGGCCGGCTGCCTGAGCCGGCCACGCCCGCTCCGGAGGCCGTCGAGGCCTTCCTGCAAGACCGTGGCGTCCGCTTCACGACCTGGGAGGGCTGGCACAAGCTGGACGCACACGAGCAGGCGCTGGGCGCGGCCCAGGGCCGTGAGCGGATCAAGGTCGTGGAGCGCGAGGGCATGCTGGAGGCCTCCGGCGGCTTCGTGCCGGCAGAGCGCCCCGCCGACGCCTGATCGGCGCCTGAACGACAGAACGACAGGACGTCTTTCTAGGAGGCCGGATCCGGTGCGCCCGCCGTACGCCCCGGGTCGGGCCTCCTGAACGTGCGCCACAGGTCGGGTCCGGGGGCCTTGTCCGCCCCGGTACGCCGGACCGTCGGGGTCGCCGCCCACCGGGCGGCGAGCAGGATCGCGATGTCGTCGGGACGGTCGGTGGCCGCCCTGGCCTCTCCGATGACCTGGTCGGCCGTCTCGGCCAGGGGGACCGCGCCGATGCGTTCGACAGTGGCGCGCAGCCGCTCGATCCCCTCGCCGATGTCCGTCCCGGGGCGCTCGATGAGCCCGTCCGTGAACAGGGCGAGCATCGCCCCCGGTTCGAGCCGCATCTCCGTGACCGGGTAGGACGCCTGCTCGTCGATCCCGAGGACGATGCCGCCGGGCAGGTCCAGCACCTCCGTCCGACCGTCCGGCCGCCGCAGCACGGGCTGCGGATGCCCCGCCCGTACGGCGCGGGCCACTCCGGTCACCGGGTCCAGGGCGATGTAGCAGCAGCTCGCGAACTGTCCCGGATCGAGATCGATGAGCAGCCGGTTCGTCCCGCTCATCACCTCCTGCGGATCGTGGTTGCTCAGCGCGAACGCCCTTACCGCACTGCGCAGTTGCCCCATGGTCGCGGCGGCGGAGACACCGTGCCCCTGTACGTCGCCGATGATCAGGGCGAGTTCGTGGCCGGTCTCGATGACGTCGTACCAGTCGCCGCCCACGTCCATGCCCTGGGTGCCGGAGAGGTAGCGCCCCAGGGTGTCCACCCCGTCCACCTCGGGCAACCGGTGCGGCAGCAGGGCGTCCTGGAGTCCGCGGGCGAGGGCCGACTCGCTGTCGTAGCGCTGGGCGCGCTTCAGGGCCTGGGCGATGAGTCCGGCCAGTGCCGTCAGGACCGTACGCTCCTCCGGGCTGAAGCCGCGGGGGCGGTCGAAGCCGAGGATGCAGGAGCCGACGGGCCGCCCGGAGGCGATCAGGGGCAGGAACGCACGCGCCCCGACGTCAGCGTCGATCGGAATGCCCGGATAGGCCTCGGCGAGACGTTGCATGGACTCGAAGAACATCGGACGGCCCGTGGTCAGGGTCTCCACCCCGGGAATGCTGACGTCGAGCTCGACCCCTTCGAAACGGTCGAGGAAACCCTTCGGGAACCCCGTCTCCCAGGCCAGATGGAGATGGCCCTCGTCCAGCAGGTAGATGGCGAGCTGACGACCGCCGAACGCGGGCAGCAACTCCTCCGTGACCACCGCCGAGACCTGACGTGCCGTGACCGCCTCGGTCAGCGCGATGGCGAGGGCCACCGGCCGGTACAGCGCCGAGGAGCGGTCGGCGGCAGAGCCGATGCCCAGGCCGGGCGTGGTGACGGAGCCGGGGGCGTAGTCCGGCCGGTCGGTCGCCTGGAGGAGGACGCTCACCCCGTCGTGGCCCGGGTACAGGGACACCGACAGCCAGCGTGAGGGCGGGCGGCGGGCAAGGAAGTGGACGGGTTCGTCGGCCATCAGGGCGGCCCGGTAGTGGTCCTCGTAGGCCTCGTGCCCGAACCAGGGCAGGGCCTGCCACACGACATGGCCCACAAGCTCCTCCCCGGAGTGGCCGAGCAGTTCCTCGGCGAGTCCGTTCGCGTACGTGATCCGGCCCAGCCGGTCGAGGGAGAGGACACCGCCGGGCAGCCGATCGGCGGCCTCCGGTACGACGGGCCCCGCACCGAGGTCGACCAGGAAGCCGCTCAGACGGCTGGCGGACACATCGCCGTCCGGGTGCGTCCAGCGGCCTGACAACTCCAGCAGATGGGAGCGGCCGTCGGGACCGCGCAGCCGCATCCGGCGGACGACCGGTTCGGCCGATTCCACCGTCTGACGGGCCAGCGCCCACAGCCCGTACACGTCTTCCGGGACCAGCCGTTCGGCGAGCGCGTCGACGGTGCCCGGGAAGGCGGCGGGCTCGAAGCCGAGGATCGCGCAGAGCTCGTCGTCGGCGACGACCTGCCCGGAGTGCAGGTCCCAGTCGAAGCGGCCGACCCGTACCGGGGGCGTGGTGGCGGCGGGCAGTTGCACGGGGACCGGCTCGGTCTCCCATACGCGGTCGACGCCCCGCTGCTCCAGATCGTCGAGCGCGGCACCGAGTCGGTGGCCCAGGCGGTGCAGCCGGTCTCCGTCGGCGGGGTCGACGGGCTGCCCCGGTGTGGAGGCCCGCAGGACCGCCAGCACGCCCACGCTCCCCCGCGGTCCGGTGATCGGCACCCACAGCGAACCGAACGGGAACGGCAGACCGGCCATCAGCTGCGGGAACCGGCGCATGGCCTCCTCCGCGTCGGAGAGCAGCACGGGCCGCCCCGAGCGGTAGGCCTCGGACACCGGGAAGGGCCGGTTCACATGCATCCGCCACCAGGGCCGGAACAGGGGGCCGGGCAGTCCGGCGAGCACCGCGAGCCGCAGGAGTCCGGGCGTCCGGCTGCGGAGGTAGACGCCGCCCGCGTAGCCGTCGCTCGACTCGACGGCGCTGACAAGGGCCTGCGCCAGTACGAGCGACAACTCGTCGGGCACTCGGCCACCCTCGTCTCCCCCGGCCGCGGCCCCGTTTCCGGCGGGCGGGGGATGCCGGGGCGTTTCGTGCCGGGTCACACAGTCAGCATGCTCCCGGTGCAAGGTACCCCGCACCTCCGGCGACCGGCCGCCTCCTGGCGACCGGTCGCGGACGGTCGCCTCAGTACAGCTTGGCGACGGCGGTGCGCGTCGTCTTCCTGAAACCCTCCAGCGGTGCGCCGTCGAGTTCGCCCAGCTGTCCCCACTCGACGACGGTCACCGCCCTGCCGTCGCGGCCCACGGAGTAGAGCCCGATGTCGGTGGAGCCGACCTCCGGATACGACGTGTCGATGCTGTAGACGTGCGCGCCCTCCTCGATGTCGACACGGCCCTGGTAGAACGCCTCCCCCTCCAGGCCGGGGTCCTGCTCCTTCCGCCGGTCGAGGCAGCTCTCCAGGGCGCTGCGCAGTTCGGCGGCGAGCGCCTTGGCCCGAGCGGTGGTGGCGGCGACCGTGATGGTCTGGCGGGCGCCGGTGTCCAGTTCGGTGCGGAAGTCCCGGTGGCGGGTGCCGGCCGCCGGGGCGATACCGGCGGTGCACACGGATCCTTCCGCGGGCACTCCCTGGCGTACCGGACCGGCCGTCCAGGGAGTCAGGGAGGTGGGCAGCCGGTCCGCGCTCAGGAACTTCGGCGGGGCGGGAGCGGGGGCCGGAGCCGCGGTGGCGGGCAGCTGGGCCAGGGCGGTGACGGCCAGGCCCGCGGCCGCGGCGGTCAGAACTGCGGTGCGGAGGGTACGCATGGTGAGGTTTCCCCGTTTCGGATGGTGCGGTCAGGTGGTCGTACTGCATCGCGCCCGAGGTGTACGGAGCCCGCTGAGGGGCCGTACGGCGGCGATGCGGGAACGAGCACCAGCGTGGGCCGCCGCCCCGGACCCGGACAAGCGGGACACGGCTTTCCGCCGGGCTGGAACCGTCCCACCCCTGGCGACGTGGGTGTTCTCGGGAGGCTGGAACGCCCTGGAACGGCTGTGAGGAGGTCGGGTGTGTCGGGTGACGCCGAGGGGGCCGCACGGGCGGTGCTGGCGGAGCGGCTGAGCGCGCTGCGGGAGCGGTCGGGCCGGACGTACGCGTCACTGGCCCGCCGTATCGGGGTCAGCGGCTCGACGCTGCACCGGTACTGCACGGGGCGGACGGTGCCCGCGGAGTTCGCCCCCGTGGAGCGGCTGGCACGCTTGTGCGGCGCACCGGCCGAGGAGCGGGAGGCGCTGCACCGCCTGTGGATCCTGGCGGACCGCGAACGCCTCGATCGGCAGGGGGCGGCGGAGGGCAAGGCGGAGCCGCCTGACGTGGTGCCGGTGGACGGAGCGGCCGGGGAAGCGGAGTCACCCGGGCGGCGGGCGCTGCCCCACGCCGCCGTGGCCGGGCTGTCCGGCGGCACCGTGTCCGGGCCGCCGCTGTCCGCGGCCCCCGAGCGGTCCGGCCAGGACGCTCCTCGCCCGGGGCCGGCTTCCGTCGCCGAGGAGGTGGCCACGATCGGGAGCGGTGCGCCCCGGGGGCCGGTGTTCCGGTCGCGTCGAGCACGCCGGTACGGGCAGGGGCTCGGTGTCCTCGCCGCCTCGGCCCTCGTCCTCGCCCTGGTCGCGGCTCTCGGAGGGACCCAGCTCCCTGGTTCGGACCGGCGCCCGTCAGTGGCCCAGCGGCCGGGCGGGCCTCCGGCGGGCAGCCCGTCGCCCTCGCACTCCGGCGCCATGGCGCCCGGGAAGCCGCAGGGCACGCCGAGCGGGACCCCACGCGGAACCCCGTCCGGCGGCACCCGGCCGACCGTGCCGCCCGGCGTCGGCCCCCGCGAGGAGACGCTCCCCCGGGCATCCGGGGGCTCGCCGGCCCCGAAGGCCGGACGTGTGCCGTTCACCTGGACCGCGGACGACCACGTCTGGAAGAACGGCTGCGACCACTCCTACCTCGTCGACCGGGCGCCCGCCGCCGTCCCGCCGCCCCCGGTGGAGGCGGACGCGGAGTCCTGGGCCGAAGCGCTCGGCGCGGTGCACGCGGGCGAGGCCGGTGTCCGGATCACGTTGCAGGGCCGGGACGAGCGGGCCGTGGTGCTGGAAGCCCTGCGGATCCGGGTGCTCGAGCGCCGTTCACCGGCGGCCGGCCGGGTCCACCGGATGAGCTCCGGCTGCGGCGGTGCCCTCACCCCGAGGATGTTCGACGTGGATCTCGACGTACCCCGCCCCGTGGCCCGCTCGATCGCGGGCAACGACTCGGGCGAGCCCATCGAGGCGGTCACCTTCCCGTACCGTGTCTCCGCCGCCGACCCCGAGGTTCTCCTGATCACGGGTCGCACGGTCGGCTGCGACTGCGACTGGTTCGCGGAGCTGACCTGGAGCAGCGGCGGCCGGGCCGGCACGGTGCGCGTCGACGACGGCGGGCGGCCGTTCCGTACGAGCGGGGTAGCGGGGCGCCCCGCACTCGACTACGACACGGCCACCGGCCGCTGGGTGTCCGTGCCGGACTCCGGGGCTGCCGCGTCCTGAAGCGGCGGCCCCGGCGCGGAGGCGCCCGGAGCCGGATGCGCCCATCCTGGTGGGGCGGGCGGCCTGCCCGGCGGACCGAAGACGCTCCTGGTGGAGGTTCCGATGGACCCCGTCACCGCGCTGCGGCGGATCGCCTTCCTGCTGGAACGCTCGCAGGCCGCCACCTACCGGGTGAAGGCCTTCCGTACGGCCGCCGGCGCCGTGGATGCGATGGCCGCCGGGGAGGCGGCCGGGCGCGTGGCCGCGAAGTCCCTGGAGCGGGTCGCCGGGATCGGGCCCCGCACGGCCGAGGTGATCCGTGAGGCCTTGGCCGGGGAAACGCCCGGCTATCTGGACCGGCTGGAGAAGGATGCGACGGCCGAGCCGCCCGTCGAGGGGGGAGAGGATCTCTTCGCCCGCCTGACGGGCGACTGCCATCTGCACTCGGACTGGTCGGACGGGGGCAGCCCGATCGAGGAGATGGGCCGGACCGCCGCGGAGCTCGGGCACGCGTGGGCCGTCCTCACGGACCACTCGCCCCGGCTGACGGTGGCGCGCGGCCTGTCGCCGGAGCGGCTGCGGGAACAGCTCGCGGTGGTGGCGCGGCTCAACGAGGAGTGGGCCCCGTTCCGGCTGCTGACGGGGATCGAGTGCGACATCCTCCCCGACGGCTCCCTCGACCAGGAGCCCGGGCTGCTGGAGCGGGTCGACGTGGTGGTGGTCTCCGTCCATTCCAAGCTGCGAATGGAACCGGCCCCGATGACGCGACGCCTGGAGGCGGCGGTGCGCCATCCACGCGCGCATGTGCTCGGCCACTGCACGGGACGCCTGCTGGCCGGGCGTGGCCGGCCGGAGTCGCGGTTCGACGCGGACCGGGTCTTCGCGGCCTGCGCCGAGGCGGGCACGGCGGTGGAGATCAACTGCCGTCCGGAGCGGCAGGATCCGCCCCTGCGGCTGCTGCGCTCGGCCCTCGCGGCGGGAGTGCTGTTCGCGATCGACACGGACGCGCACGCCCCGGGGCAGCTCGACTGGCAGCGGTCGGGGTGCGCCCGCGCCGAGCAGTGCGGGGTGCCGGCCGACCGGGTCGTGACGACCTGGAGCGCGGACCGGCTCCTGAAGTGGGCCGGCTGACCCGCCCACGGCCCACACACACCGGCCGCCCGCCCCGGAGTTTCCGTATGTACTCCGGAAGCGGGCGGGCGTCGGCCGGGCTACTTCTCGGGGTAGATGTCCCCGGCCTCCATGGCGCTCTGCTGCTCGCTCCGGTCCCGGATCGTCCGGGACTTCTTCTCCAGCCGCTCGCGCTCGTGCGGGTCGCTCGCGCGCTCAGCGGCCTCCGCGAGCTGCTGGGCCTTCTCACGCATCTGCCGAGCCAGGTCGGCGGGTTCGTCCGAACCGCTCATCACCACTCCTTGGACGCTGGGGATCTCTGCCCCCAGCGAACCAGCGACCGGCCGCCTCCGCATCCCGCACGGCCGGGGCTCTCAGGGCGATGACCGCGGCCGCCGTCGAGCGCAGCGTCCGCACTCCGGCGGGTTCGGTGGTGCGCCGCACGAGCTTGACGACGGAGGCGGAGACTCGGGGCATTCCTTGACCGTGTCCCGAATCCCGTCGCAGCGCTTGCCCCGTCCGGGCTCCGCCGTACGGCCCTGCGGCCGGCCACGGAATCCGGACGATGTGCACGGGCGCACGGACGGAGAGACCCTGGAGGCATGGCTGTTCCGCTGAATCCCCCAGGAGAGACACCACCGGCCGAAGGTTCCATCGGCGAGGCCCACGAGGAACGGGCGGACGGAGGACTGTGGGAGCACCCCGGCCTCTGGTCGGCCCTGATCATGATCGGTGCGCTGGTGGTCGCCGGATTCTTCCTCGCCCGGATCTTCGGTTACGGCTGACGGCTGAGCCGCGAGGTGTCCGCATCCGGCGCGCCGGATCACCGACGTGCCGCTGGAAGGGCAGGGGCGAACCTGTGTGACGGAGGAGGGGATACCGCTGCGTGACACTCCGCAGCCGGTCCGCCGGGTCCTGATGCCGAGTCGGCTGCTGAGCGCCCGAATACGGGCAGCGGTAGCAGTGCGGGCGTTGTTCGCGGACGGCATGCGCGCCCCACGCCGGAAGGCCGGGCGAAGGCGCGAAGGCGCCCGTGCCGTCCGCGACGGCACGGGCGCCTTCGCTTCCCTCAGCGGTCGGAGGCCGGCCGCGGTGCGCGTGCCAGGGCCTCCTCGCGGCGGGCCTCGGCCTGTTCCTTCCTGCCCTCGGCCTTCAACCGCTCGTTCTCGAGGGCGATGCCGTCCGATTCCTTGATCATTCCTTTGAGCCTCCGCGCCTTGGCGCGGGCTATGCCGGTGGTCTTTCCCACAGCTGCCTCCATGCCGCGAGGGAGATACGCGCTTCTCCCTCCACTATGCATACCCGCGCGGCAGAACGCAGGCTGCTACAGCAGTGGATCCTCGTCCTCGTCCGGTCCGCCGCCCTCGACCCGCAGCGCGAGGTCCTGGAGGACGTCCGCCGATGACACGTCGGTCTGGCCGGAGTCATGGACCTGGGCCAGCATCGTGAACGCAAGGGTGAAGGCGCTCACGAGCTGTTCGACCGCACCGCCGACCTCGCGCCCGACGACGGTGACCACCTCCTCGACGGAGAAGTCGTCGGGGATGGCGATGTGGGGCATCGTCTCGTTCAGCAGGGCGGTGACGGCGCCCGCTCCCGTGTCCAGATCTTCTCGTTCGAGGTCCGCCTCCAGCAGACGCTGCATTTCGCGCGCCTCTGTGAGGATGCCGATCACGCGCTTCACGACTTCCCGTTGCTCCATGGGCGCGAGCATAGGGCGTGCAACCCGGTCGCAACGTCCGGTCGAGTTGACTTGCTTTCGGTTGTCGCAGCGCAGCCGGGAAGGGGCAGGTCCATGGAGTGTGACCCGAAATCGCCCGCTGTCGGGCTGACACCCGCCGCGGCCGGTCTGCTGCGGCGGCTCCGGGCGGACCACGGCCCGTTGATGTTCCATCAGTCGGGTGGCTGCTGCGACGGCAGCGCGCCGATGTGCTTTCCGGCCGGCGAATTCCGCACCGGGGGCGCCGATGTGCTGCTGGCGGACCTCGCCGTCGAGGGGATGCCCGAGAAAGTGCCCTTCTGGATATCGCGGAGCCAGTACGAGCTGTGGGCCCACACCCGGCTGGTCGTGGACGTGGTGGAGGGCCGCGGCAGCGGATTCTCGCTGGAGGCCCCGGAGGGGGTGCGCTTCCTCATCCGTTCCCGTCTGGTGGGCGGCTGAGGAGGCGACACCGCCCGTCAGGCGGTGTCGCACACCGCGACGATGCCGTTGAACACGCCCGCGTACGCGGTGCCGTCGGGGCCGATGGTGATGGGCGCCCAGTCGTTGTCGTACGCGGGCCCGGTGCCGGTGAGTGTGCGCCGGCGGCGTTCGCCGGTATGGAAGTCCACGGCGGTCAGGTACCAGGCGTCGATACCCGGAGCGGCTGGCTCCTTCTCCTGGAAGTAGAGCGGTCCGTTGGCTGTGGACAGCTTGGGCACGGTGGAGGGCGAGCCGGCGCGGTGGCGGGCGCCCTCGTGCCCCGCAACACCGCACCGCGCACACGGCCGCGTGCCGTGGAGAGGGTTTCGCTCAGCGCGGCGGCCGCTGCGGACGCGAACGGTTCTCCAGCATCGCCCGGCGGATTCCGGCCGCCGTGGAACGCGCGTGCTCCGGGGTCGCCATGTGGTCGGCGACCGAGGTGACGAAGCGGTGCAGCGGCTGCCGGCAGCGGGTGCACGGGGTGTCGGTGGTGAGGAGGTAGCCGTCCTCGCACTGGGGGTCGGTGCACGAGCCGGGCCGCAGGAGCTGTTCGGCGATGTCCTGGGCGCTCCACCGACGGCGGCCGTCCTCGTCCTTCTCGCCCAGCGCGTGGGCCCAGCGCAGGTTCCAGCGGCGTTCGATGCGCTCGCGCAGAAGGCCGGAGCTGCGGACGGCGAGTTCCTGGTGGATCAGGTCGTGCACGGTGCTGGGCAGCCGGCCGCCGAGCGCCTGGAGGAGCTGGGGCGGCAGGGCCTGGAGGACGTAGCCGGGCGGATTACTCCGGGCGTTCTCCCGCCAGCGGTCGCAGGCGCAGGACCCGTCGGGGCGCTTGGGGGCGTGGCAGCGGCCGCACAGTCCGCGGCACTCGGCGCACAGCCCGCCGTCGAGCCCGTCCACATAGGGCGCGGGCGCCCGCCCGCACTCGTGGCAGCAGGCCGCGCACGGACCGCAGAGCCGCTCGTTGCCCGCCTTCGTCGTCCAGGTCCGCATCTGGCATCGGCAGCACAGGCCGGTGTTGCAGTACTCGTGATGGGCGGCGCCCGAGTGCCGGCCGGAGGGCGGAAAAGACATCTGCCCATTGTGCGGGATGTCCGGGCGCGGCGCGGACCGTCCGTCGGCCCCGGCCCGAGTCGGGCGAGGGCCGGGGGCCGGGCCGGGGTCAGGGGTGGAGGCCGCTGACCAGGTCGGCGGTGGCCCCGACGCTGTCGTGGATGGCCGGCGCCATGCTCGTACCTGCCAGGAAGAAGCCCAGCAGGACACAGACCAGCGCGTGGGAGAACTTCAGTCCGCCGCTGCGCAGGAAGATCACTGCCAGGATCAGCATGAACAGGACCACTGAGATCGAAACGGCCATGGCCAACCTCCTCCGCCGCGCCGGATTTGCGGCTTTCGCCCGCCAGTGTGGCGCAGCGCGGGAGCTGTTCGGCGCACTGGCGCGTCCGCCGAACGGGTACTTTCCGGCCGGGAGGCGTTACGAGGTCGCCGCGCCGTTTCCGCGAGCGCGAAGGAACCGTTCGAGTCCGGCCAGGTCGTCGGTGTTGAGGTGGTCGACCCCGGCGGCGAGCAGTTCGGACCAGACGGCCTCGCGTTCGGGTCCGGGCAGGTCGGGTGTGGCCCAGAAGCGGATACGGCGGCCTTCCCGGTGGGCGGTGGCGACGAAGGCGCGGAGCCGGTCGCGCTCGGCCCGGGGGAAGGGGCCGGCGCCGAGCCAGCCGAAGCTCTGGGTCCAGTTGGCGCTGATGAGCGGGGCGAACGAGGCGGGTGCCGCGGTGGTGAGGTCGTCGAGGCGGCCGTCGTAGAACGCGTACCGGGTGCGCTGCGCCTCCATGGGGACGCGGGCGGCGCGGTCGCCGGAGATCACCGGGGTGACCGCGCCGGGGTGGACACGGCCGTGGCTGTAGCGGGTCAGGATCCGGTGGTGGCGACGCAGCTGCCGGTCCAGCTCGCGGTAGGCGGCGACGCCATCGGCCTTGATGTCGATGAGGAGCTGCAGCGGGGCGCGATGGTGCGGCCGGCCCCTGTCGTGCCCCGCGCGGACCAGTGCGGCGAGCGGGCCCAGATAGAGCGAGGCGAGGGTGCGGGTGGGGTCGAGCGTGGCGGGCTCGTGGGCCACGAGCAGATCGCCGTCGACGAGGAAGACGTCCGCCTCGACGCTGGTGAACCCGCGCGCGAGCGCGTCATGCAGCGGTCGCGGGTGCAGGTAGTCGTTGTGTGCGTGGGCGTGGCGCAACGGGCGTGGGCGGCCGGGGCGTGCGGGTGCGGCCGTCGCGGTCGCGGTGGGGACGGCGACGCCCGCGGCGACGGTGGCGAGGGCGACCGTGAGCGCGCGGCGGCGGGTGGGACGGGGCATGAGGACTCCCTGAGCGGTGGACGGGGTCGCGACGAGTATGGGGCCGGGACCGCACGTTCCGTCAGGTACCTGACAGTTGTTCGGCGATGCTTCACGCCTCGGCCACCTCGGGGCGCGTTGCCGATCGGACCGGACCGGCAGGAGACTCCTAGAGTTGTCGAAGGTGGTCGCGCAGGCCCCGGGCGGCCTGGGCCATCAGCGCGTCGACGCCCGGCTGTGCGCCCGCCGGAACCGAGGACTCGGTCAGTACGGCGATGGCGAAGGTCTGCCCGTCGGCGTGCTCCACGACGCCGATCTCGTGTCGCAGATTCAGCAGAGTGCCTGTCTTGGAGGACCATGTGCTCGCGTCGGAGCTGAAGTCCGGGGCCAGCCGATGGCGCAGGACGTTGTGCGCCAGGAGGTCGCGCAGCCGCTCGGCCACCTCGGGATGGATCTTCGACGGGGTCCACACGGCGTGGAGGAGGTCGACGAAGGAGCGTGCGCTGCCGGTGTTGGCACGGGTCGTGTCGAGCTGCGGAACCCGGTGGCCACGACCGCTGGTGCCCGCGTCGATGGCCAGCGCGTGGGCGAGGTGCACCTGGTCGGTGTCGAAACGCTCGACGGGCGTGTCGAACAGCTCCTCCGTGCGGTGCCGGACCGTGATGCCGGGCAGGCCGGCTCCCCGGAGGATGTCGGTGACCAGGCCGGGCGGGGTGAGGGCGAACAGCGCGTCGGCGGCCGTCCCGTCGCTCAGGCAGGTACTGAGATAGAGCAGGTCGTCGATCGCGATCCGGGCGGGGTGCCGGAAGCGGCTGAGGCCGGTCGGTCCCGGCGTGGTGACGCGACCGGGCGCCACCTCCAGCAAGGTCGCGCCGTCCAGTTCGCCGCGCCGGATGCGTTCGAGCGTGGCGAGCGCGAGCGGAACCTTGACCAAGGAGGCCGACGGCAGCTGTGTTTCCGGCTCGATGCCCAGCTCCTCCCCCGTGCCCAGGTCCCGCACCAGCAGGCACGCGCGCAGACCACCCTCGTGCAGCCGGGCGCGCACGTCCCGCAGCAGAGCCTCGGTGTTCATGCCGCCTTCCCTCCGCCGGCCCCGGCCGGGTCGTCCGCGCCCAGGCAGCGGGCTATGACCTCGCCCAGGCGCGCTTCCATGGGCAGGGAGTTGCCGTCCGCCACGACCGTGAGAGCGTAGCCCCGGCGCAAGGTCATCTCGCCCATGGGGTGCCAGGCCAGGGCGAGTTCCGCCGCCTGCGCCCGGGAGCACAGCAACAGGTCCTCGGAGCAGAGGACTTCGGCGGCGGCGGCTGTCAGGTCGGGTGCGGCGAGAACCTGCGCGGGCCGCAGACCCGCCGCGTCCCGCAGCCGTGTCAGCGGGTCGCGGATATGCGGCACGTCGTCCTCCGGCTGGATCCAGATGCGGCGGGCCGGGCCGGACGAGGCCCGTCCGATGCGCAGAGTCTCGACGTAGATCCGCCGCACCTCGCTGTCCCGCGCCCCGGCCAGCCCCAGCCGCACGGACCAGGACGCCTCCCCCGCGGGCACGGTGAGCAGGGCGGCGCGCACCTGGTGTGCGTGGAGGAGTTCCCTGCGCCGCGCCGGCCCGGCGGTGCGGAGGTCGAGCCTGACACCGTGCCCCCGCGCCGCGGCGACCAGGCGGGCCTGGGCGGACCCGGAGCAGATGTCGGGGACGGCCAGCCGCCAGGGCTTGTGCTTGACGGCTTCGGCCTCGTCCAGCAGGACGTCGGCGGCCTGGACCAGCGCTCTGGCGGCGGGCAGCATATCGCGCCCGAAGGGGGTGAGCACCGCCCGCCGGGACGTGCGCTCGAACAGTTGCTCGCCGAAGCGCTCCTCCAGTGCCGCGACCCGGCGGCTCGCCACCGACTGGGACATCCCCGCGGCGGCCGCCCCATCGGTGAAGCCGCCGCACTCGCTGACGCTGACGAACGCCCGACACGCTCCGACCAGATCCACGGGGCAGAGCCTATGCGGTTTCGGCATGGAAACGCACACGAACGTATTGGACCGCATGACCGGAGGGAGGCGAGGGTGACTTCGGCACGCACAACAACGTACCGGGGCGGAGCCGTGCCGCCCGTCCCCGATGCGCTCCGAACCGGAGCGCCAGGAGGTTTTCGCCCATGCATCACCCCCGCCTCAGGACCGCCGTCGCCGGTGTGGTCGCCGCACTGTCCCTCGTACCGCTGGTGGCCTGCGGGCAGAACGACTCCGCCTCGCCGCCCACGTCCGCCAAGCCCGTCGCGCACACGTCGGCCTCCGCTGACGCCGCGAAGCCGTACACCGGCGACTTCAAGAAGCTGGAGCGCGAGTTCGACGCGCGGCTGGGCGTGTACGCGATCGACACCGGGACCGGACGCGAGGTGGTCCACAACGACCGGGCCCGGTTCGCCTACAACTCGACCTTCAAGGCGCTCCAGGCCGGGGTCGTCCTCAGCGCCTACTCCATGGACGGGCTCGACAAGCGGGTGACCTACACCCGCGAGGACCTGGTCGCCAACTCCCCGGTGACCGAGAAGCACGTGGACACCGGCATGACGCTCAAGGAGCTGTGCGACGCCTCCGTGCGCTACAGCGACAACACCGCGGCGAACCTTCTCTTCGACCACATCGGCGGGCCCAAGGGTATGGACGCAGCACTGGAGGAGCTGGGCGACGACGTCACGCGGATGGACCGGGAGGAACCGGATCTGAGCCGCTGGGTCCCCGGGGAGAAGAGGGACACGTCCACGCCTCGGGCGATGGCCCAGGATCTGCGCGCGTTCGTCCTGGGCAAGGCCCTGCGCACACCCGAGCGGGCGCAGTTGACGAAGTGGCTGCGGACCAATACCACCGGGGACGCGGTCATCAGGGCGGGGGTGCCCGAGAACTGGGTCGTCGGCGACAAGACCGGAACCGGCAGCTACTACGGGGCACGCAATGACATCGCCGTGGTGTGGCCCCCGGACTCCGCTCCCCTCGTGATCGCCATCCTGTCGCACCGTGGCACGAAGGACGCCGAGCCGGATGACAGGCTGATCGCGGAAGCGGCCTCCGTGGTCGTCGATTCACTGTCCTCCTGACCGTCCGGGTACCGCAGATCGCCGCGTGGGATCCGGCCACCGGCAGCGGGAAGTGGTCGCTGAAACTCGCCTCCGCGTCCATGCGGTACCCACCCGTCGGGTACGACGGCCTGGTCTGTCCGCAGGACGGCCGCTGCACGGCCCTGGCGACGTAGACCGGTCGAGCACCGAGGAGGCGCCGCCCGGGATCCGTCACCCGGTCGGCGCCTCCTCTGCGTGGTGCCCGCCCCAGCGCACCGTACGGTCGCACCAGCGTTCCAGCAGTACCCGGTCGTGGCCGACGGCCAGCAGGGCCGCCCCGGACTCGGAGCGGTAGCGCTCGACCACGGCGACCAGGGCGGCCGTCGTGGAGGCGTCGAGCATCGCGGTCATCTCGTCGCAGATCAGCAGCCGGGGCTCCAGCACCAGGGCCCGTGCCAGACAGGCCCGCTGAAGCTGGCCGTCGCTGACCGCGTGCGGGCGGCGCTCCAGTAGTTCGTCGGAGAGGCCGACCAGCGGGGCCAGTTCCGCCACCCGCTCGGGGACGTCCCGGCGGCGGCCGGTGGACCGCAGCGGCTGGGCGATCAGTTCGCGCAGGCTGAGCCGGGGGTCGGCGGAGAGCCGGGGCTGCTGGAAGACGACGCCGACGGCCGTGCGCTGCTCGCGCGGGGCCCGGTGCCGCCAGCCGCGTACCACCGCGCCGTCGAGGGTCATCGTTCCGGCGTCCGGGCGATGCAGGAGGGCGGCGACCTTGGCCAGGGTGGACTTGCCGCAGCCACTGGGACCCAGCAGCCCGACCGCCTCGCCCGCCGCGACGGACAGGGACACCTCGCGGACGACGGGATCGCGGCGGTCGTATCCGGCGGTGACGCGGGTCAGCTCAAGCACCGGCGGCCTCCTCGAAGGGGTGCGTCCGGCCGGCCGGCACGTGGTGGCAGGCCAGGTCCGACGCGAAGGCCGGACGTTCGCCGGTGCAGCGGATGTCCGCGTACGTGCAGCGGGCGGCGAAGGCACAGCCCTCCGGCAGCGCCCCCAGCTCCGGCGGCATCCCGGGGATCGGGGTGAAGTCCCTCTCGGGCAAGGCGTCCAGCAGGCCTCGGGCGTACGGGTGGCGGGGGCCGGGTGCCCCGAAGAAGGGGGCCGCGTCGGTGATCTCCACGATCCGGCCCGCGTACATCACGGCGACCCGGTCGGCGATCCGTTCGGCGGCGGCCAGGTCGTGGGTGATGATCAGCAGCGCCCTGCCCTCGTCGGTGTGGCGGCGCAGTTCGTCGACGGTCCGCTCGACCAGGTCGCGGTCGAGCCCGGTGGTCGGTTCGTCGGCGAGCAGCAGCGGGGCGTCACCGACCAGGGCGAGGGCGGTCGCGGCGCGCTGGGCGAGACCGCCGGAGAGCTCGTGCGGGTAGCGGTCGAGGTGGCCCTCGGGGAACGAGGCGCGGTCGGCGGCCGCCACGGCGGCCTTCGGCAACTCGCTGCCCCGTACCCCGGTCAGCTCGCGCAGGCTCTCCTCCAGCTGGGCCCGGACGGTGCGCACGGGGGTGAGGTGGGCGGCGGGACTCTGCGGTACGAGGCCGATACGCCGTCCCCGTACGGTGCGGGCGAGGGTGCGCTCATCGGCGGTCAGCAGGTCCGTATCCCCGCCGAGCACCGCGCTGCCGGTGGTCGCCGCGTTGGCGGGCAGCAGCCCGAGCAGGGCCGAGGCCAGCACCGACTTGCCGCAGCCGCTCTCGCCGACCAGCGCCAGGCACTCCCCCGGCGCGACGGAGAAGCGGGCATCGGTGACGGCAGCGATGTCCCGGCCACCGCGCATCCGGAAGCGGACGGAGAGGTTCTGTACGTCGAGGACGGGCACCCGGGCCATCTCGTGGTCATCGGTCACAGCATCAGCTCCGATTTCCGGCGCGGGTTGATCCGGTCGCGCCAGGCTCCGGCGAGTCCCGCGAGCGCGAGGGTCGGGATGATCAGGAAGAGGCCGGGGAAGAGGGTGGGCCACCAGTCCCCCGCGAGCAGCGAACCGCGCGCGGACTGGACGAGGTTGCCGAGGCTCGCCTGATGGGCCGGGAGCCCCAGCCCGAGGAAGGACAGCGCCGACTCGTGCCACATCGCGTGCGGAACCATCAGCACCGCCGCCAGAGCGGCCTGCGGGAGCACGCCGGGCAGCAGGTGCCGCACGATGACCCGGGTGCGGGAGGCCCCACCGGAGACAGCCGCGTCGATGAAGGGGCGCGAGCGCAGCGAGAGCACCTCCGAGCGGACGATCCGGGCGGTGGACAGCCAGTGCGTCAGGGCGACCGAGATGATCACCGGCCAGACGCCGGGCCGGAACATCGCGACGATGAAGATACCGAGCAGCAGGTGCGGCACGGAGGACAGGGCGTCGACGACCCGCATGACGACCCGGTCCGTCCAGCCGCCGAACGCCCCGGCGAGCGCGCCGATCGCGGTGCCGATGACAGTGGCGGTGAGGGCCGCGACCAGGCCGACGAGCAGAGATACGCGCAGGCCGTATACGCAGCGCAGCAGGAGGTCGCGGCCGACGTCGTCGGTGCCGAACGGATGGGCGAGGGACGGCGGGTCGAGCTTGTTGGCGAGATCGACGGCCTGCTGGTCGAGCTGGGCCAGCGGCGGGACCACGAGGACGGCGAGCAGGACGGCGACGACGATCGTGGCCGAGGTGACGATCCGGACGCGGCGGGTGGTGCGGCCGGGGAGGGCGAGCGCGGTCTCAGCCATCGAAGGCCACCCGGGGGTCGGCGAGTCCGTAGAGGAGGTCGGAGAGCAGGTTGCCGAGCAGCACGGCGGCGGTGGCGAGCACCGTGAGCGCGGCGAGCAGGGAGAAGTCCACCGAGGTCGCGGCCTCCACCGTGGCGGCGGCGATGCCGGGCCAGCTGAATACCGTCTCCACGAGCAGCGCGCCGGTGATGAGTTCGGGGACGCGGGAGCCGATCAGTGTGAGCATCGGCAGCATCCCGGAGCGCAGGGCGTGGCCGAGGAGCACGGTGCGCTCGCTCAGTCCCCGGGCACGGGCGCCGCGCACCGGATCCTCGGCGAGGGCGTCGGCCACGCCCTGGCGCACGTACAGGAAGAACCACGGCAGCTGGGAGACGCCGAGGACCGCGGCGGGCAGCACCAGATGGGAGGCGACCTGGCCGAAGGTGACGACGTCGCTGGCGGCGTCGGTGAGTCCGCCGGCCGGGAGGACGTCCAGTGTGAGGGCGAAGAACCAGATGGCGAGCAGCCCGAGCCAGAAGGCGGGGGCGGCCTCCAGGGTGTACGCGGCGGAGCTGACGCACCGGTCGAGCCAGCCACCGGGTTTGCGGGCTGCGAGGACACCGAGGCCGGTGCCGAGCAGGATCGCGACGAGGAAGGCGGTGGCGGCGAGCAGGACGGACCAGCCCATGCGCTCCGCGATGACGTCGGCGACCGGCTGACGCATCACGCTGGAGTCCCCGAAGTCGCCCCGGAACGCCGAGGTCAGCCAGTCCCACCAGCGGGCGACGAGCGGCTGGTCGACGCCGAGGTTGGCCCGCAGCTGGTCGAGGTTCTCCTGCGACGCGGTGAGCCCGGCGGTGCCCGCGTAGGCCTTGACCGGGTCGAAGGGGGACGCGGCGGCGACGGCGAAGACACCGAAAGTGACGACGCCGAGGACGGGTACGGCGAACAGGGCCCGTCGCCCCGCCATCCGCGCCATCGGCCCCCAGGGGAGGCGTCGGCTCACTTCTTCGAGCCCCCGGAACCCCCGGTGGACCACTTCTCGACGTTCCACCAGGGGCCGGAGGCCAGCCCGTGGTCGTGCGGCTCGACCTGGGTGGTGAGGGAGCCGAAGCGGTCGTCGACGACGTAGAGGTGGTCGATGTGGGTGAGGAAGGTGTAGCCCGGGTTCTTCACCAGCTCGCGCTGGACGGTGTCGTAGGCCTTCTTGCGCTCGGCCGCCTCGCCGCTCCTGCGGCCTGCCTCGATCGCGGCGTCGACGGCCTTGTTGTCGTACCAGGCCATGTTGTTGAAGCCGTCGCCCGCGAGGGAGGACTTGAGCAGGGTGTACTGGTCGAAGTCGGGGTCGGCGGGCGAGCCGCCGCCCGCGAGCACGGCGTCGTGCTTCATACGGGGCTCGATGACCTCCCAGCTACCGGCCTCGGCGGTGATGGCGATGCCGGCCTTCTTGGCGTCGGAGGCGTAGGCGAGGGCGTGCTCCTGGCGGAGCTTGTCGCCGGTGAGGTACCAGAGCGGGAAGGCGGCGCGGACGCCGTCCTTGACCCGGACGCCGTCCTTGCCGGGCTTCCAGCCCGCCTCGTCCAGGATCTTCTTCGCGGCGGCGAGGTCGTGGGGGCGCTCGGTGCCCTTGGTGAACCACTCGCTGTCGGTGGGGACGGGCCCGTAGGCGGGCTTGCCGTCGCCGTTGAGGATGGCGTCGACCATGGTCTCGCGGTCGACGGCGATGTCGAGGGCGCGGCGCACGGCGGTGTCGCCGGCGACCTTGTTGTGGGTCGGGAGGGTCACCGTGCGGTAGTCGTAGGTGGTGGCGGCGTACGTCTTCTTGCCTTTGTCGTCCGCGAAGCCCTTGGCGAGGTTGGGCGGCAGGATCGCGCCGTCGAGATCGCCGGAGCGCAGCCGGGTGGCGCGCACGTCGTCGTCCTTGATGATCGCCATGGTGAACTTCTTCACCTCGGGTTCGCCGCCCCAGTAGTGGGGGTTGGCGGTGAAGCTGAGCTTTTCGCCCTTGGACCACTTGGTGAGGACGTAGGGCCCGGTGCCGATGGGGCGAGTGGTGAAGGCTCCGGCGTTGACGTCCTGCTTGCCCGCGATGTGCTGGGGGGCGATGGGCAGGACGGTGCGCTGGGCGAACGGCGCGTAGGGGTACTTGAGCGTGAAGACGACCGTGTCCTCGCCCTTCGCCGTGACGTCCTTGACGGCGTCCAGCTCGGTGCGGGAGGCGTTGTTGGTCTTCTCGTCGAGGATGGTGCGGTAGGTGAAGACGACGTCCTTGGCGCCGAACGGCTTCCCGTCGCTGAACTTCACGCCTTGGCGCAGCTTGTACGTGTACGTCAGGCCGTCGGTGCTGACCTCGGGGAGTGCGGCGGCGAGGGCGGGGCGGAGCTTCATGTCCGCGTCCAGGGCGAGCAGTCCGTCGAAGATCTTGGAGTTGCCGTCCTTGCCGTAGCCGAGCAGCGGGCTCAGGCTGTCGGGCTCGTAGGCGATGCCGACGACGGCCGAGGTGGATCCCGGCCCGGATCCGCTCTTGGCGCTGTCCGGGTTCGAGCAGGCCGCGGCGGTCAGGGACAGCGCGGTCACCAGCGTGGCGGCGACCGCCACCCGTATCGGTCGGGCCGTCATAGTCTGCACATCCCTGTTCAAGATCGGCTGTTGTTGCGAACAGTGTGCAATTAAACAGTACGGCTCACCGGGCCCCCTTCCGTCCCCTTACGTCCACCGGGCTACTGAGCCGCTTCCGGGCTCCCGGGGGACGGCGGCGGGGATTGACGGCTGCGGAGCACAGGTGAGATCGGGCAGTCGGTGACGACGCATACCTCGCATTCCGACACCCCGGCGGTGGCCGGTTCCCTGCGCGGGGGAGGGCCGCTCCCGCCGACGTATTCGAGGAGGAGCAGGGCGGAGTCGTCGTCCGGGCCGGCCTGCACGGCGTGCCGGTGGACGTCGGAGCGGAGCCGGTCCAGTCCGGCTGCCACGCTGTCGCCCCTGAGCAGACCGGTACGGGTGCCGAGAGGATAGAACCGGCCCACCGGGTCGCGAGCCTCGACGAGGCCGTCGGTGTGCAAGAGGACCCGGTCACCGGGAGCGAGCGTGCAGGAGTACCGTCCGGGACGGTGTTCGGCCAGCGCCTCCAGCCCGAGCGGCATTCCGGGCCGGTCGGACTCCGCCCGGTCGACGCCACCCCGCGCGCGCAGGACCAGCGGCTCGGGGTGACCGTAGTTGAGAACGCTCAGCCTTCCGTCCTCGGTGAGTTCGGCGACGACGGCGGTGACGAACCGGTCGTCGTCGGCACGCCGGGCGAGGGCGCAGGACATCTTCAGCCCCACACCCTCCAGGCCGGATGAGACGGGGGCGCTCTCCCGGAACGCGGCGAGGACGGAGACGGCGGAATCCACGGCGCGCAGCCCCTTGCCCTGGACGTCCCCGATCACCATGCGTACGCCGCCGCTGACCGGGACCACGTCGTAGAAGTCACCGCCGATCCGGGCGGCGTCCGCCGCGGATTCGTACGACGTCGCGATGCGCGCGGGGCCTGTGGCACCGGGCGCCGATCCGATGATGGTCTCCTGTGCCGTCCTGGCGACCGCACCCACCTGCGCGAGACGCTGCTCCCCGCGGAACCCCGCGTGGGCCGCCATGGCGGAGAACCAGGTGACCAGCCCGACGGCCGACAGGGACAACAGCCCCTCGGTGGAGGCGAGCCGCCCGTCGTGGTGGGCGATCACCGCGGCCAGGACAGCCGCGAGCGCTCCCGTGGCGACGACAGCCCGCGCGGTGGCGGCCCGGGACACCGCGAGGATCGGCGCGACGGCGAAGAGGGCGAAGAGGGTCACCGATGGTCCGAGCACGACGTCGACGAACGCGACGGCGAGGAGCGCCACGACGCTGGTGGGGTCGACATGTCTCCGGGCCGGAGTTCGCAGGTGCCTCATGGTTGCTCCTTTTCGCGGGTCGTCGGCCGGTCGCCGCCGCGCGGCAGGCGTCGGGCCCTGTCAGGCCTCGGTCGCGGTGGGGCCGACTCCGGCGGTCTCCGCGTTGCGGCGGGTCTTGGCCCAGCCCGTCCGGCCGCTCACCAGTCGCACGGTGCCGCGCGCGGAGACGATGAACAGGTGGTAGGCGTACAGCCAGAGCGCGACTCCCCACAGCAGCCCGGTGGTGCGCGAGCGGTCGGGGGCGAACTCCTTCCGGTACACCGGACCCCACAGCAGGAACGGCACGATCGACAGGGCACCGAGTGCCAGCGCGAGGGGCCAGGCCGCGAACAGGACGGCTCCGGCCGCGAGTCCGGTGATGAGGAAGAACGCCATGACCGCGGTCAGGGCGAGGATGGCGAGGTGGGCGATCGGCTGGACGAAGGTGTAGAGGGATTCCAGGACGCCCCGGGCGCGGTAGTTGCGCGAGCCGATGATCCGGCCCGTGTAGCGCACGCACTGCATGTTGCCCTGGGCCCAGCGGGTCCGCTGGGTCAGGAAGCGCCGGGTGTAGGGCAGTGCCTCCTGCGTCACCCAGGCGTCGGCGACGTGGGTGACGCGGTAGCCGGCCAGGCGCATGTGCATGCCCAGCTCGTAGTCCTCCAGGAGGGCGTCCTGCTTCCAGGGGCGGCGCTCGGCGGCGGCGATCCGGTCGAGGGCGGAGAGCCGGGTGAACTGTCCGTTGCCACCGAGGCCGACCGAGCCGGTGCGGCGGCGCAGCAACTGCATGCCGGTGTTCGAGACGGCGAACTCCACGTCCTGCATCCGCAGGAGGAGGCGCGCGTAGGCGTTGGCGAGCCGGCCGCGGTGGGGCACGGGGCGTTCGTCGTCGACGTTCCGCATGCGTACGCCGATCTGCACACCGCCCGTGTCCGGGTCGCCGAAGCCGTCCGGACCGCTGACGTGGGCCGGGGCGTCGGCCGACAGCCGGCCGTCGGCGTCGACCACGCACACGATGACACGGGAGCGATCCACCTCGCCCAGGTGGGTGTTCATCGCTTCGTAGGCGGCGTTGAGCGCGGCTCCCTTCCCGATCCGGGCGTCGGGGCGACGTCGGGAGACCAGCCGGACATAGGTGTCCTCGGCCGCGATGGCAGCCACGATCGGGCCGGTGCGGTCGTCGCTGGCGTCATCGATCACCCACACGTGGGAGTCGGGGAAGTCGGCCCGCAGCCGGGTGACCGTGGCGGCGATCACGGCCTCCTCGTCGCGGCAGGGAACGAAGAAGTGCCAGTCGTGGCCGGAGGGGTCTCCCGGCACGGTGGGACGGCGCCGGGAGTAGGCGTGCCGGGAGCCGGTCCAGTAGATGAGGAAAGCGGCGAGCAGCAGGAAGGGAAAGATGTAGAGAAAGAACTCCGGGATCATGCGAGGGCTCCAGTACGGGTCATGGTGTCGGCGGATCGGCGCCCGCGGGCCGACCCCGGTGGCGGGCACGGGAGACGGACCGCCGGCTCGGGCGCGGCGGGGCCTGGGGGCCTCACGCTGCCGCGACCTCGACGGGGACGGCGGGGAGCGGCTCGTGGCGTCGGGCGAGCCCGGTCACCAGGTGGGCGATCCGGCGTGAGGCGGTCCCGTCCCCGTACGGGCTGGGAAGAGCCTCCAGACGGCGCAGGCCCTCGGGGCCTTCGCCGAGACGGCGGCGGACCGCCGCCCCGATGCCGGGGCCGGGTTCGACGAGGTCGGCGAAGTCGACGAGCGCCTCGGGGCGTTCCGTGGAGCGGCGTACGACCACGAGGGGCCGGCCGAGAACCGTCGTCTCCTCCTGGATTCCGCCGGAGTCGGAGACGATGAGGGCGGCGTGCCGGGCCAGGGTGAGGAACATGCTGTAGCCGGTCGGGGCGAGCACCGTCATCCCGTCGAGGAGGGGCAGCAGGCCGGCGGCCACGATACGGGCGCGGGTGCGCGGATGCAGGGGCAGGACGACCGGGAGGGTGCGGGAGATCTCTGCCAGCTCGCCGAGGACCAGGGTCAGCGCCGCGGGATCGTCCGTGTTCTCCGGCCGGTGCACGGTCGCCAGGACATAGCCCTCGGGGTTCAGACCGAGTCCGGCGAGCAGGGCCGACCGTTCGCCCTGGGGTGGCAGATGGGTGTGGACCGCCTCCACGACCGTGTTGCCGGTCACCGCGATCCGCTTCTCCGGCACCCCTTCGGCGAGCAGCAGGGCGCGGTTCTGCGGGGTCGCCGCGCACAGAAGGTCCGCCAGCCGGTCGATGAGCACTCGGTTGTGTTCCTCGGGCATCGACCGGTCATGGCTGCGCAGCCCCGCCTCGACATGGATCAGGGGAATCGACCGGGCGTTGGCCACGAGGGCGCCCGCGAGCGCGGCGTTGGTGTCGCCCTGCACCACCACGGCACACGGCGGCTCGGCGGCGAACCGCTCGTCGAGGGCGGCGAGAGCCGCTGCGACCTGCACGGCCCGGGGCTGTCCGCCGACACCGGTGAGGAATTCGGGCTCGGGCAGCCCCAGCTCCTCCAGGAGATCGCCGGAGAGGCCGTCGTCGTAGTGCTGGCCGGTGTGTACGAGCCGGACGGCGGGTCCGAGCAGGCGAATGAGCTCGGCGAGCTTCACCAGCTCGGGGCGGGTGCCCAGGACTACGGCCACACGGGATTCTGTCGAGGAGGTCATGACCCGAGCCTTACTGGCCACGGTTGCCATAATCGTTGCTTTTCCGTTGCTTTACGGTTGCTCAGTCCGATCTGAACTATTTCAGGGCTTTGGGCCTGGGCCCTCCGGCCCGGGGTCGGAGGGGTCGTCCTGCTCTGTCCGCTCGCTTTCCTCGGCGGTCACGAAGCGGTATCCCACGCCCCGGACCGCGTCGATGGGATCGCGCCCCTCGGGCCCGGCCGCCCCGCGCAGCTTCCGGCGCAGCCGCAGCACCGCGAACTTGACCCGGTCGGCGCCCAGCGCCGAGTCGTCGTCCCACACCCGTGTCAGCAGCTGCCTCGTCGTGACGACCCGGCCGCGGTTGCGCACGAGCAGTTGAAGCAGTCGGTACTCCATTTCGCTGAGACGGACCTCGCCGCCGTGCCAGACGACGGAGCGCCGTTCCGGTACGAGTCGCAGATACTCCCCGGCCCGCTCCCCCGCCCACTGCCGGTGCCCCGCCCGGCGCAGCAGGGCCTCGACGCGTGCCAGCAGCTCCTCACCGTCGTAGGGCTTGACGAGGTAGTCATCGGCGCCCGCGCGCAACGCCCTCACCCGGTGTGCCACGTCGTCCAGGCCGGAGAGCACCAGGACCGGCAGGTCACTCATGTCGCGGGCCCGGGCCAGCACACGCCAGCCGTCCAGCTCGGGGACCAGCAGGTCGAGGAGCATCAGATCGGGTCTCTCGGCGAACAGCAGCCGCAGCCCCTCCCGGCCGTCGGCGGCGGACACCACCGTGTACCCGGACCCCTCGAGCAGTCCCCGCAGGGCCAGGACCGAAGCGGCGTCGTCCTCCACGATCAGGACCTCTGGCATCGGGCACCGCCACGTTCGAAGAAGCTGGACCGGCTCGGCAGGATCGGGAGAGGGGCCTCGGTCCGCGGTCTGCGGCGGGCCGGTGCGGCTGATCTCCCCGCGTCGTGGTGTCTGCTGCCTCAAGGATCGGGGCCGGACCGGGGCGCCGCGTCGGTGGGCACGGCCACTCGGGTGCATCCGGACCCGACGCCCGGTGCGCCCGGACCCGATGCGGGGCCCGGGCGGCGGCCCTACGGAGCCGGAAGTTCCGCCAGCTCCGCGACGGTCCGACGATGACGGCCGGCCGTGCCGTAGCCGATCGAGTCGGCCTTGGCGCGCTTCAGGTACAGGTGCGCGGGGTGTTCCCAGGTCATGCCGATCCCGCCGTGCAGCTGTACACACTCCTCGGCGGCGTGGACCGCGACGCCGGAGCAGTACGCCTGGGCCACCGCGACCGCGAGCGGGGCGTCGGGGCTCCGGGTGGCGAGGGCGTCGGCGGCGTTGCGGGCGGCGGCGCGGGCCGAGACGACCTCCAGCCAGAGCTGCGCCATCCGGTGCTTGAGCGACTGGAACGAGCCCACGGGCCGGTTGAACTGGTGGCGTTCCCGGGTGTACCGGACGGTCTCGGTCAGACACCACTGCGCGAGGCCGAGCTGTTCGGAGGCGAGCAGTCCGGCTCCGGCGAGCAGTCCGCGCCGTACGGCGGTGGCGCTAGCGGCCGGGTCGGCCAGCGGGGTCCCGGCCGCTCCGGTGAGGGTGACGGCGGCGAGCGGACGGGTCAGGTCGAGCGGGACGAGTGGTTCGACGGTGACTCCGGGACCCGGGGCCCGGACCGCGTACAGCCCCTCGGCGGTCGGCACCAGCAGCACATCGGCCACCGCCGCGTCGGCGACGCCGCGGACCGTTCCGTCGAGCGTGGCAAGCACCGCCTCGGCTCCGGCGGGCGAGGTCGCGAAGGGCACGGCGAGCACGGCCGTACGGGCACCGGATGCCAGCTCTCCCAGGAGCGCGGCGACCGGACCGTCCGCCGCGCCCAGCGCGAGCAGCGTCTCGGTGGCCACGACGGAGCTGGTGAGGTAGGGGGCGGGGGCCACGGACCGACCGAGCTCCTCCAGGACCACGGCGGCCTCGCGGTGGGACGCACCCTGGCCGCCGAGATTCTCGGGCACGAGGAGGCCCGCCGCGCCGATGCCGCCCGCGAGCGATGCCCACAGCTGCGGGTCGTACGGCGTGTCGGACTCGGTCGCCGCGATCACCGTCGGCGCGTCGGCCCGGTCGGCGAGGAGGGCGCGCACGGCGGAGCGCAGGTCCTCCTCGTCCTGCGAGTAGAGCAGGTCGGGGGTGGCGGGGGGCTGGGCGGGCACGGTCATCGGCTCAGGTCCTTCCAGGCGACGTCCTTGTCGTTGCGGGGTTCGGCGGGCAGGCCGAGGACACGCTCGGCCACGATGTTCAGCAGGATCTCGCTGGTGCCGCCCTCGATGGAGTTGCCCTTGGAGCGCAGATAGCGGTAGCCGGCGTCCCGTCCGGTGAAGTCGACCAGCTCCGGGCGGCTCATGGTCCAGTCGCCGTACAACAGACCCTCGGCGCCGAGCAGTTCGACCTCCAGGCCGCTGATCTCCTGGTTGAGCCGCGCGAAGGCGAGCTTCATGCCCGAACCCTCGGGTCCCGGCTGTCCGGCGACGAGTTGCTGGCGCAGCCGCTCGCCGGTGAGCCGGGCGACCTCGGCCTCCACCCAGAGGGTCAGCAGGCGCTGATGGGTGTCGGGCGTGCGCAGTTCGGGCCGTTCGCGCCAGGTCTTCGTGACCTGGCCGATCATGCCGCCCTCGCGCGGGATGCGGGAGCCGCCGATGGAGACGCGCTCGTTCATCAGGGTGGTCCGGGCGACCTGCCACCCCTCGCCCACGGGGCCGAGGCGGTGGCTGTCGGGGATGCGTACGCCGGTGAGGAAGACCTCGTTGAACTCGGCCTCGCCGGTGATCTGGCGCAGCGGCCGGACCTCGACGCCGGGGTCGGTCATGTCGCAGACGAAGTAGCTGATGCCGCGGTGCTTGGGCAGGTCCGGGTCGGTGCGGGCGATGAGGATCGCCCAGCGGGCCAGATGGGCGCTGGACGTCCAGACCTTCTGCCCGTCGACGATCCAGTCGCCGGCCTCGTCCCTGACGGCGCGGGTGGCCAGGGCCGCGAGGTCGGATCCGGCGCCGGGTTCGCTGAACAGCTGGCACCAGACCTCCTCGCCCACCCACAGTGGGCGCAGGAAACGCCGCTTCTGCTCGTCGGTGCCGAAGCCGAGGATGGTGGGCGCGGCCATGCCGAGGCCGATGCCGATGCGGCGCGGGTCGTTGTCGGGCGCGTCGGCCGCGGCGAGTTCGGCGTCGGCGACCTGCTGGAGGGAGCGGGGCGCGTCGAGTCCGCCGAGTCCCGCCGGGTAGTGGACCCAGGCGAGGCCGGCGTCGAAGCGGGCCCCCAGGAAGTCGGTGCGGTCGGTGGTGGCGGGCGGGTGCGCGGCGAGCAGTTCACGGGTGCGGCGGCGGACCTCGACGGCGTCGACTACGGGGCTCATCGGGCGCCTCCGGGCAGGACGACGGTACGGCCGGTGGTGGTGCCGCACACCTCGACGCCCGGGGTGAACGGCAGCGGCGGCCGCACCTGGTACCGGCCGCGGCAGCGCAGGGCGTCGGGGAAGTTGACCTTCGCCGCGCGGACCTCGACGAGGACCTGCCCGTCGCCGGGCGTGGGCCGGTCCGTCTCCTCCAGCCGCATCACCTCGCCCGGCTCGCCGTTCCGGTGCACTCGCCATGCCTGCATGAGGGGCCTCCACGACACTGTCGGCATCAACCGCCGAAGCGGTCGGCCTTACCACTGCTGCGCCGCATACTAAGCGGTCGCTTGCCGATCTGGGAACACCTCGGCCCCGCCCCGGGCCTCAGCCGCGCTTCGGCTTCGCCCGTACGTGCATGCGTTCGCCCTGCGGACCGAACAGGCTGAGGAACTCCACCGTCTCGTCCTCGGCCGGGCCGAACCAGTGCGGTAGCCGGGTGTCGAACTCGGCGGCCTCGCCCGGCTCCAGCACCAGATCGTGATCGGCCAGCAGCAGCCGCAGCTTCCCGGAGAGCACGAACAGCCACTCGTACCCCTCGTGCGTGCGCTGTTCCGGCGGGCCGCCGCCGGGCTCCTGGATCAGCTTGTACGCCTGGAGGCCGCCCGGCCGGGCGGTCAGCGGCAGCATGGTCCGGCCGTGCCGCACGATCGGCTTGGCCCGCACGCGCGGATCGCCGACCGGTACGGCGCCCACCAGGTCGTCGAGCGGCACCTCGTGGGCGCGGGCGATCGGCAGCATCAGTTCGAGGCTGGGGCGACGGCCGCCGGACTCCAGCCGGGAGAGCGTGGAGACGGATATGCCGGTGGCGGCCGAGAGCGCGGCGAGGGTGACCCCGCGGTCCTTGCGAAGCCGGCGCAGGCGGGGACCGACCCCGGAGAGGACGGACTCCAGTTCCGGGTCGTCCCGGTCGTGTTCCTTCATGCGGCCATTGCAGAATCGGCAAGCCGGTTTGTCAACCGGCCCACTCGTCGACGGCACGTCCTAGTGGGCGAAGACCTCGAAAGTGACCGCCGGCCGGCCGCCGAACCGCTCGGCGGCGGCCTCGACCATGCCGGTCAGGAAGGTCCGGCAGTACCGCTCCGGGTCCTCCCGGGTCAGCGCCTCGATGTACGTACGGTGCTCCAGCAGCGACCGGACCGAGCGTTCGAGACCGGCCGTCGCGTCGACGGCGTGGGTGGGCCGGTCACTGCCCGCCACGGCGGTCCAGCGCACCCCGTCCCACGGCTGGAGTCCGCGCTCGCCCAGTTCCGGGAAGATCCAGCGGTTGCCAGCGTCGGCGACGGCGTCCAGCGCGGCGCGCCCGACCGCCCGGTGATCGGGGGTGTTCCAGGCGACCCCGCCCCAGGTGTCCCGGTGGTTGAGGGTGACCACCAGCTCGGGGCGGTGACGGCGGATGGCCGCGGCGATGTCGCGGCGCAGGCCGATGCCGTACTCGATCACGCCGTCGCGGTGGTCCAGGAACTCCACGGTCCGCACGCCGACGACGGCGGCGCTCGCCCGCTGCTCCCGCTCGCGCACCGGCGCGCACTCCTCGGGCGACAGCGAGTCGATCCCGGCCTCGCCGCGGCTGGCGAGGAGGTAGGCGACCTCACGGCCGCCGTCGGTCCACTCCGCCACGGCGGCGGCCACTCCGTACTCCAGGTCGTCGGGGTGGGCGACCACGGCCAGGGCGCGCTGCCAGTCGACGGGCATGGGTTCGAGTCGCTGCGACGTCATACCGGCAGGTTACCCACGTACCGTCGCGACGGCAGGCTGCCCGGCGCCGGCGCCGGACGTGCGACGCTGGAGTCCGGTGACGGTCACCGCGAACACGGTCCGCCCGGCCTGTCAGGGCCGGCTGGGGGGAGCATCCCCTCCCCCGCCGCTCCGGCGAACGAAAGGAACCCGCTCGTGCCCAGCCCCGCATCCCTCTCCCCCGCCCAGGCCGCAGCCCGTCTGGAGGAGTTCACCGTCATCGACGTACGGGCTCCGGGCGAGTACGCCGCCGGACACGTCCCCGGCGCCCTGAACATCCCGCTCGACAAGCTGCCGGACGCGCTGCCCGCGCTCAAGTCCGCCTCCGCGCGCGGCTCGCTGCTGGTGGTGTGCGCTTCCGGGGTCCGGTCCACGCGGGCCTGCGAGATCCTCGCGGGAGCGGACATCGAGGCCGTGACACTGACCGGCGGCACGTCGGCCTGGGAGGGTGACGGTCGCGGCCTGGACCGCCCCGAGGGCGCGCGGACCACCTGGCCCATGGAGCGTCAGGTGCGGCTCGCGGCGGGCTCGCTGGTGGTGGCGGGGCTGGTGGCGGGGATCCGCGTACCGGCGGCGCGCTGGCTGTCCGCGGGCATCGGCGCGGGTTTGGTGTATTCGGCGCTCAGCAACACCTGCCAGCTGGCCACGGTCCTCTCGAAGCTGCCGCACAACCGGGCCCCGCGTGGCGCCGGTGACCTGGACGCGACGCTGGAGGAGCTCCAGCGCTGATCCGGCGGGGCCGGCCGGTCCGCGACCGGCCCCGGGGCGGGCGTGCGGGGCCCGGCCGGTCAGACCTCGTCGCGCACCAGCGCCAGCAGCCGGTCCAGGACACGGGGGCCGCCCGCGCGCACGCCGTCGTGCTCGTACTCGTTCGTCACCCAGCTCCGCAACCCCCGGATCGCCGCCGCCGTGCGCAGCGAGTCCTCGGTGTCGACGTACATGTCGTCGTGGTAGACGGCCGCCGCGACCGGGACCTCGTTGGCGGCGAGCCGCTCGGGGTCGTACAGAACGGGCCAGTCGGTGCGCTGGGCGAGCAGTTCGGCGGTCTCGCGGAGCGGGCGCAGGGCCGGGTCGACGTCGAAGTGCCAGGGGTGGATGGACTCGCCGGTGAAGAGGACCGGGCCCTCGCCCGCCAGCGCCGTCGCCGCGTCGAACTGCGGGAACTCCGCCCGCACACGCTCCGCCGCCCAGTCCGTGGGGCGCTCGCCCTGTCCGTAGATGGCTTCGTGGAGCAGGGCGTACAGCGGGTGCCCGGCGAAGGAGGAGGCCGTGCGCACGGCCTCCTGGAAGGCGTCGGAGAGTTCGGTGGCGCCCGGCGTGCGGACGAACGCGTTCTCCAGCAGGTAGTGGAGCTGGTGGCTGCCGCTGCCGCCGCCGAGCATGATGCCGAGCGACTGGAAGCCCTCGGGGGTGAGCCGGTGGCCGGCGCTTTCGGGCCGGTGCTCGGCGAGGTACGCGGTAATCGCGCGGGCGCGCTCGACGTCCTGCGGGTAGCGGGCGTAGTGGGCGGCGACCTTCCGCTCGATGCGCGGGTACGCGGCCCGGTAGACGTCGTCCGCGGGTGCGTCCAGCGAGGGCAGTCCGCCGGTGATCAGGACAGCCTTCAGCCCTTCCGGGGCGGCGGAGAGGTAGCGGACGGCACAGAAGCCGCCGAAGGACTGGCCGAGGACCGTCCAGGGTGCTCCGCCGGTGAGCTGCGGCCGGATCAGCTCACAGTCACGGACGATGGAGTCGGAGCGGAAGTGGGCGAGGTAGTCGGCCTGTTCGCGCGGGCCACCGCGCAGCGGGAGGGTCTGTCGGTTGGCCGGGGTGGACAGTCCGGTTCCGCGCTGGTCGAGGAGGAGCACCCGGAACTCGCGCAGAGCGCGGCCGAGCCAGGCCTCCGTGCCGACGAACCGGCGCGCGCCGAAGCCGGGGCCGCCCTCCAGGTAGACCAGCCAGGGCAGTTCCTCGCCGGCCCGGGAGGTGGCGACCGCTTCCCGGCCGTAGACCTCGATCTGCTCGCCGCCGGGGTCGCTGTGGTCCAGGGGCACGGTGAAACGCCGGTCGGTGAGGACGACGCCGGGCTGCCGGTAACTGATCACGGGAACTCCTGAATCCGGGGTGCTGGCTGATCCGGGCGAAAGGTCCAGTTCAGCACATGGCCGCACCGGTCCGGCGAAGGGGCCATCGAGGGATGCCCCGGACGGTCCCGGCCCATGTGCGGGGCGCCCGAAGGGCTCCTAGCGTTCAGACATGATCCGGTTCGAGCAGGTCCGCAAGGTCTATCCGGACGGGACGACGGCGGTCGACGGGCTGACCTTCGAGGTCGCGGAGGGCGAGCTGGTGACCCTGGTGGGGCCCTCCGGCTGCGGCAAGACGACCACGATGATGATGGTGAACCGGCTGATCGAGCCGACCTCGGGCCGGATCCTGCTGGACGGCGAGGACATCGCCGGGATCGACCCGGTGAAGCTGCGCCGCCGGATCGGCTACGTGATCCAGCAGGTGGGCCTCTTCCCGCACCGCACCGTCCTGGACAACACCGCGACGGTCCCGACGCTGGTCGGCTGGAAGCGCGCACGGGCCCGGGAGCGGGCGGCGGAGCTGCTGGACCTGGTGGGCCTGGACCCGAGGACGTACGGCTCGCGCTATCCGGCACAGCTCTCCGGCGGGCAGCGCCAGCGGGTGGGCGTGGCACGGGCGCTCGCGGCGGATCCGCCGGTGCTGCTGATGGACGAGCCGTTCGGGGCCGTCGACCCGGTGGTGCGGGAGCGGCTGCAGAACGAGTTCCTGGCACTCCAGCAGCGGGTGCGCAAGACGGTGCTCCTGGTGACGCACGACATCGAGGAAGCGGTACGGATGGGCGACCGGATCGCGGTGTACGGGGAGGGGCGCATCGAGCAGTTCGACACCCCGGCCGCCGTGCTCGGCACCCCGGCTTCCCCCTACGTGGCCCGGTTCGTCGGCTCGGACCGGGGGCTGAAGCGGTTGTCGGTCACCGCGATCGAGCCGGAGGACCTGGAGGAGCCGCCGGTGGCCCGGCTGGAGGAGCACGCCGGGGCCGCGGTGGCCCGGCTGGAGGCTGCGGGGGCCCGCTGGGCGGTGGTCCTGAACGGCGCGGGCGAGCTGCACGGCTGGGTGTCGGCGGACGCGCTGCGGTCGGCCGGGGAGGAGGGGACGGTGGGTGGTCTGGCCCGCCGGATGGACGCGTGGGTGCCGGTGGGCGCCCCGCTGAAGCAGGCGTTCAGCGAGATGCTCCAGCACGACGCGGGGTGGGTGGCGGTGCTGGACGGTGCCCGGTTCCTCGGGGTTCTGACCCCCGCCAAGCTGCACGAGGCGCTGCGCCGGTCGGTGGACGCCGACGCGCAGGGGGTGGGGCGTGAGGAGGTGGAGTTCGATTCCGTGGCGGACACGTAGAGGCAGGGCACCCCGCTGCACCTTCACCGGTCAGCGTCCGCGGCGGTAGCTGCTGCCGTCCCGGGGCCGGACCAGCAGCCCCGCCACGACGAGGTGGCGGCGCAGGGCGGAGCTGTCCTCGTGGACGGTGAGGAGCGCCTCGTTCACCTCACGCTCGGTGTACGAGCGCTCCCGCTCGAACAGCGTGTCGGCGAGGTGCACGAGCAACTGCTCCCGCCGGGCCTCCTTGCGCGGGATCGCGACCAGGCGGCCGTGCGAGAAGAGCGCCTCGACCCGGTGGGTGCGAGGAGTCCGCGACAGCGGCGTAAGGGTCTCTTGTTCAGCGGGCATGGCAGGAAGCGTCGCAGGCGTCCGGAGCACGGGCAACGCCTTTTCGGCCTCACCCGTACTCGCGTTGACAGACGCGTACCGCCCGGGTTGTGATGGTGCACGTGCAGCGTGACGTCGGCCAAAGAGATCTGGGCCGGCCGGCGGTCGGGCCAGCACCTTCTTCTCAGGGATTCGACGCCATGAGTCCACTCATCGCCCGCTGCCCCTGAACACCTCAGCCTCCGAACGCTTCGCCGCGGGCACTCCGCGACGCCGGGCCTTCGCCTGCCCGCATTCTTTCCGGGAGACCCAGAACCTCCATGCCCCACACCTTCCAGCAGTCCGTCATCACCGAGTTCCGCGCCAACGGGGGGAAGGTCGGCGGCCCCTTCGAGGGCGCCGATCTCCTGCTGCTCACCACCACCGGCGCCCGCTCCGGGAAGCCGCACACCACACCACTCGGATACGTACGCGAGGGCCGTGGGCTGCTCGTCGTCGGCTCCAGCCTGGGCGCACCGCTCCACCCCGACTGGTACCGCAACCTCCTCGCCCGTCCTACCGTACGGGTCGAGTTGGGGGACGAGGATTTCGAGTCCCTCGCCGTACCGGCCGAAGGGGCGCGGCGCGACGAGCTCTTCGCCCGGGTCCTCGCCGAAGCTCCCGGGTACGCGGACTACCAGGACGCGACGGACCGGGTGCTGCCGGTGGTGGTCCTCGAACTGCCCGACCCCGACGCGACGGCCCCCGCGATCACCTCGCTCGCCGACAAACTGGTGGAGGTGCACACCTGGCTGCGCGGCCAACTGCGCCACGTGCACGACGAGACGGAGGCGCACTTCGCCGCGCGGGCCGCCCACGAGGGCGGGGGCGAGGCGCCCGCACCCGGCCTCGGGCTGCAGATCCGCCAGCGCTGCCTGGCGTTCTGTCAGGCCCTGGAGTTCCACCACACGGCCGAGGACGGCCACATGTTCCCGACGATGGAGGGATACCACCCCCACCTGGGGCACGTCTTCGACCGGCTGCGGGAGGAGCACCGCGGCATCGGGGCCGTCCAGTCGGCGCTCGTGGCCCTGCTGGCCGAGGTCGCCATCGCGGAGCCGGACCGCTTCCGCGCCGAACTGGCCCGGATGACCGAGGAGCTGACCGCCCACCTCGACCACGAGGAGGAGCACATCCTGCCCCTGCTGGCCGGTGTGCCCTGGCCCCCGGCCCCGCCCGCCTCCTGAGCTGTCGGGCGGCTCAGCCCTTCGGGAGGAGCTTCTTCGACTCCAGGTAGGTGCGCGCGACGTCCTCGGGCAGCCTGCGCCAGCTGTCGACCTGCTCGTTCATCGACGCCAGGTCGGCGGTGGTCAGCACGGTGTTGAGCCGGCCGAGGGCGTCGCGCACCCCGGAGCTCCCGGCGCGTGCGCGGTTGACGACGGGGACCACGTAGTCCGCGTTCTGGAGGTTCTTGTCGTCCTCCAGCAGGACCAGACCGAACTGGTCCAGGGTGGCGTCGGTCGTGGTGGTCAGGACCATCTGATCCTGACCACTCTGCACCGCCTGCTTGGCCGGGGTGGTACCGACACCCTTCGGGTCGACGGCGACCACGTCGATGCCGTAGGTCTCGCGCAGGCCGGGAGCACAGTAGGGCCGCTGTACGCATTCGTCACCCGCCGCCAGCCGTACGGGCAGCTTCGCGGCGCCCACGTCGCTGAGGGTCTTCAGTCCGTGTTCCTTCGCGTACGCGGCGGTGACGGCGAAGGCGTTCTGGTCGACGGCCCGGCCGGGGTCGAGCACGGTCAGTCCGCGCGGGACGGCGAGCGCACGGAGCGCCTTCATGGTGGCGGCCCGGTCGGGCGATCCGGCCGGGGGCGCGTCGGCGCCGTTGGCCTTGGCGTTCAACCAGTCGGCGAAGGTCGCCGCGTACTCCGGTACCACGTCGATCCGGCCGCTCTCCAGGGCCGGTTCGTAGATCTCCCGGTTGGTCACGGAGATGATGTCGGCGGAGTATCCGGCGTGCTCCAGGAGCAGCGCGTACAGCTGGGCCAGCAGGTCGCTCTCGGTGAATCCGGCGGATCCGACGGTGAGCTCCCTGCTGTCGCCGGGCGGGGCGGTCACCTCGCCCTGGTTCTCGAGCGTCGGGCCGGTGGTGCAAGCGGTGGCGGCGAGGAGGACCAGCGCCGCCAGGGCCCGGCGGGCGAGGCTCACGCGGCCTCCCGGCCGTGCCGGGGGGCGAGTCGCTGCCCGGCCTCGAAGAGACTCTCGACGAGGAGGGCGAACACGGCCACCAGGATCGCTCCGGCCACCACCTGCGGGGTGGAGGCGAGGTTGAAGCCCGCGGTGATGATCCGGCCCAGTCCCCCGCCGCCGGCCAGCGCGGCGAGGGTGGCGGTGGCCACCAGTTGGACGGCGGCGATCCGCACGCCGGTGAGGATCAGCGGGAGGGCGAGCGGCAGCTCCACACCCAGCAGCATCTGGCGGCCGGTCATGCCCATCCCCCGGGCGGCCCGGACGACGTCCCGGTCGACCTCGCGCATCCCGACGTAGGCGTTGGTGAGGAGCGGCGGCACGGCGAACAGGACGAGCGCGATGATCGTCGACCACTGGCCGTAGGTGCCGATGGGGGTGAGCAGTAGCAGGACCAGTACGGCGAAGGTGGGCACGGCCCGGCCGATGTTGGAGAGGTTCACGGCGAGCGCGCCGCCCTTGCCGAGGTGCCCCAGGACGAGGGCGACGGGGAGGGCGATCAGGCAGCTGATGAGCAGACAGACGGCAGTGAGGTAGAGGTGTTCGCCGAGCCGGTTCCAGACCCCGTCGGGGCCGGACCAGTGAGCTGCGGTGGTGAGCCAGGACCAGCTGTCGGAAAGGGTGCTCACCCCCGCACCCCCCTGCTGGGTGTGTTCACGCCTGCCTCCGGGTCCAGGGGGTCAGCAGCCGTCCCGTTCCCAGGAGCAGCAGGTCGGCGGCGACGGCGATGACGACGCACAGGACGGAGGCGGTGAGCACCTGGGCCTTGAAGTAGGTGTTCATGCCGGAGTAGATGAGGTTCCCGAGTCCCCCGTGGCCGACGATCGCCCCGACGGTGACCAGGGAGACCGCGGAGACGGTGGCGATGCGCAGCCCGGCCATCGCGGCGGGCAGGGCGAGCGGGAGCTCCACGGCGAGCAGCAGGCGCAGCGGCCCGTAGCCCATGCCGCGTGCGGCCTGCCGGGTCTCCTCGGGGACGGCCCGGAGCCCGGCCAGGATGTTGCGGACGAGCAGTGTCAGGGAGTAGAGGACGAGCCCCGCGATCACCAGCGCGGCGGAGAGTCCGTACAGCGGGAGCAGCAGCGAGAACATCGCCAGCGACGGGATCGTGTACAGGACCGTGGTCAGCCCCAGCACCGGGCCGGCCGTCCAGCGCCACCGGCGGGCGGCCAGCGCGAGGGGGACGGCGAGCAGGAGTGCGACGGCCACCGAGGCGGCCGTCAGCTGGAGGTGTTGCAGCACCGCGTCCACCAGGATCTCGCGGCGGCTGGAGAGGTAGGCCCCGCAGATCCACTCGTTGCGGGCGAGGCAGTCGTCCGGGGGCGCCGTCACCCGTCCATTCGAGCGTGGCAGCGGTTCTGTCGCGCGCGGGGGGCCGCCGTCCGAGGGATGTGAGCGAGTGCTCAACTCCTTCTGGTAGCGTCCTGGCGGACGGAGAGGGTTGAGCAGTCGCTCAAACCTTCGTGGCGAACCGGGGGCGCACATGGGCCTGTACATAGAGGCGTTGATCCGCACGGATCCGGAGCGCCTGTGGGAGCGGACGCAGGAACCCGCTCAGCATCAACGGTGGGATCTGCGCTTCACCGAGATCAGCCATCTGCCCGGCCCGGCGGGGTCCGCACAGCGGTTCCGGTACGCGACCCGGGTGCTGCCCTTCGTGACGGTCGCGGGGACCGGGACGAGTGCGGGCGAGCGGCGGCGGGCGGACGGCGAGCGGGTCTCGGCCCTGCGCTTCGCCTCCTTCGATCGGCTGTCGCCGCTGGCCGAGGGCAGTGGGTACTGGCGTTACGTTCCCACCGCCGACGGCATCCGTTTCCTGACCGGCTACGACTACCGGACCCGCTGGGGCCGCTTCGGCGCGGTCGCGGACCGGCTGGTGTTCCGGCCCTTGATGGGCTGGGCGACCGCCTGGTCCTTCGACCGGCTGCGGCTGTGGTGCGAACGCGACGTCAGCCCGGCCCGGTCGCTGGCGTACGCCCTGGCGGAGGTCCTGGTACGGGGCGTCGTCGTGGCGGCCGCCCTCTCCTTCGGCCCGGCGGCCGCGCTGTCCGCCGCCCTGGCCGCGCTGCTGGTACCCCCGTCCCGCCTCACGCCCGCCGCCCGCCGCTGCCTGCGCAGACCGCCCGGCCGTCCTGCCGTCGCCCCGTCCCTCCTCGCCCGGCTGGAGCGCCCGTGACCTCGATATTCGCCCGTGCGATGGGAGACGGCTTCGAGCGGCTCCACCCCCAGCTGCGACGTCGCTTCTCGGTCGGCCTGGAGAGCGGGGAGGCGTGCGTGGGTCGCGGGTCCATGGACCGGATCTGGCACGGCCGGGCGTTCGTGAAGCCGTTCCTCGCGCTCGGCGCCACGCGCAACATCCTGGTACCGAGGACCGGCCGCGACGTCCCGTTCACCATCGAGAACGTGCCGTACACCGATGCCCACGGCCGGGAGACCGTGACCTTCGTCCGGACGTTCGCCCTGCCGGGCGGTCCGCGCCGCTTCGACGCCACGATGGTGCACAGCCCGGAGCGGTCCTGTGTGCTGGACTACCTCGGCACCCACCAGCACCTGGCCACCGACCTGCGGCTCACCGCGGAGCCCGACGGTTCCCTGCTCATCCGCTCCGGGGAACACCGCTTCCGCGAGGGGCCCGTCGACGTGCGCGTCCCTCGGCTGATCGGGGGTGACGCCGAGGTCCGCGAGTCCTTCGACGACGCCACGGGCCGCTTCCGCATCCGGGTCGCGGTGACCAACCGACGCTTCGGCCCGCTGTTCGGGTACGAGGGGACGTTCCGCGCCCGCTATGTCGACGCCCTGCGCCACGGCGTACGGGCGGGTCTGCGCCCGGTCCGCGAAGAGGCGCGGGCGTGACGACGGGGAACGCGGCGGGCGCGAACACCCGGACGAAGCTTTTGGAGGGCGCGCTTCGCACCCTCGCCGAACAGGGGATCGCCAAGACGTCGGCCCGCTCGGTGGCGGCATCGGCAGGGGTCAACCAGGCACTGGTCTTCTACCACTTCGGCTCGGTCGACGAGTTGCTGGCGGCGGCCTGTCGGCACGGGGCGGAGCAGCGGGTGGCCCGCCACCGCGACCGGCTCGCCGTCGTGACGACCCTCGCCGAGCTGTTGAGGTGCGGGCGCGAACTGCACGAGGAGGAGCGGGCCGGCGGTCATGTCGCCTTTCTCGCCCAAGTGCTCGCGGGGGCCCAGACCCAGCCCGGGCTGGCGCCCGCGACCGCCGCCGGGCTCCAACTGTGGACCGCCGAGATCGAGAAGGTGCTGGTCCGGGTCCTGGCGGACTCGCCGCTGGGCGAGTTCACCGATCCGGTGGGACTGGCACGCGCCGTGACCGGGTCGTTCGTGGGCCTGGAGCTGTACGAGGGCGTCGACCCCGCGGGGGCCGGGCGCGCCTTCGACGCGCTGGAGCGGCTCGCCGAGCTGGCCGGGGTGCTGGACGAGCTCGGCCCGGTCGCCCGGCGCGCGGTGCGCCACCGGCTGCGGCGCACAGGTAGGGCGTAGGGGGCGGCTCGCGACGGGAACACGGGAACGACCTGGACTCCCCGAGCAACCCTCCTCGCCCGACTGCCGTCTTGATCGATGACAGGACGGTGCGCCGCGTGTGACGTGCGGCGTCCAACCCCCACAAGATCCGGGCCTGCACGACCGCCGGACTATACCTTCCGCGTATAAACGGCGGGTATAGTCGCGCCGGTGCGGCCCGGCACCGCGCGGAAGGCCCCCATGCAGACCAAGGCGCTGGCACCCGAGTACCAGGGAGCACTCACCAAGCTGTCGGTGAACGCCTCCCTCACCGACGTACTGGCCGAGGGAGTTCGCCACCTGAGGCAGGCCGAGCTCTCCGGATCGCAGGAGGAGGTGGCGCGTTCGGGCCTCGCCGTGGCCGAGGCACACCGCAGGCTCGGGCAGGTCGCGGAGGCCGACCGCGCCTGGAAGGCCAGCTACCGGGCGGCGCGGACGGCCGGGAACACCGGGGCGATGGCGTGGGCGCTGTGGAGCGGGGGCACGCTGGCACGCCAACGCGGTTCGCTGCGCCTCGCGTTCAGGCTGCTCGGCCTCGCCGCGGAGCTGGGGAAGCGGGGCGGCGACGTGGTCGCCCGCGGCTATTCGCTGGCCGGCCTCGCCGAGACCGGACGGATCCAGGGTGACTACGCGACCGTCGCGACGTTGCACGAACAGCTGCTGGCCGAGGCCCGTGCCCGGGGCGAGGCCCGGCACACCGTCTGGGCGCTGGAGGGCATCGCGCAGATCCACCGCAACACCGGTTCGCTGGACACGGCGCTCGAGATGTTCGAGGAGGCGGCGGTCCTGGCGGGCGACGCGGACGACCGGCGGGGCCGGGCGTGGGCCCTGCGCGGCATAGCCGACATCGTCTCCCTCCGGGACAGGGCGACCGCTCGGGCACTCGATCTGCTCTCCGAGGCCGAGGTCACCTGCCGCGAGATGAACCTCTCCAGCGCTCTGGCGTACAACCACAAGATGCGGGCCAACGTGTTCTTCCGCGCCGGACGGTACGAGGAGGCGCGCGAGGTCTACGAGCAGGCGCTCGGCGAGTTCCGTGCGATGGACGAGCCGCGGGGAGAGGCGCTGGCCTCGCTCGGCCTGGTCAAGGCGCGGGCCAGGCTCGGCCGGGACCGTGGCGCCACCGCCTTTGACCTGGACGAACTGCGCGGCAGGCTGAGCCGGATCGGGCTGCTCAACGCCCAGGAGATGGTCGAGAAGGCATACGCCGAGCTCGGCGTGGAGCGGGCCTTCGCGGGCGAGAGGGACGACCGCCGATGACGCTCTCCACGACCACCCGGGCGAGCGCTTCACAGATACTGGACCGCTGCCGTGAGCTCGTACGCCCGGCCCTGGTGGAGTCGGTGGGACGGCTGCACCCCTGGCACGCGGAGACGGCGGCCTTCTCGCTGGGCTGGAGCGGGACCGGCGGCGAGCCGGCGCCCGGATCGCAGGGCAAGGGGGTCCGCCAGGCGCTCGCGGTGCTCGGTGCGGAGGCCGCTGGTGGCAGCGCGGCGGACGCGGTGCTCGGCGCGGTGGCCGTCGAGCTGATCCACACCTTCTCCCTGATCCACGACGACATCATGGACGGCGACGAGACCCGTCGCCGTCGGCCGACGCTGTGGAAGGCGTACGGCACGGGCCCGGCGGTCCTCGCGGGGGACGCGCTGTTCGCGCTGGCCGTCTCCACGCTGGCGGAGGCTCCGGGGCCGGGCGGCCCGGCGGCGGTCCGTCAACTGGCGCGCACACTGGGCGATCTGGTGAACGGTCAGGCGCAGGACCTGCTCTTCGAGTCCCGGCCGTGGACCGGTCCCGGTGCGGTCCTGCCGCACGAGTACCGGTCGATGGCCACCCACAAGACGGGCTCCCTGCTCGGTTGCGCCGCCGCCCTGGGCGCGCTGCTGGCCGGTGCCCCGACGAGCACCGTCGAGGCGCTGGACCTGGCGGGGCGACATGTGGGGGTGGCGTTCCAGGCGGTGGACGACCTGCTCGGGATCTGGGGCGATCCCCAGGTGACCGGAAAGCCCGTGCACAGCGATCTGCGACGGCTCAAGAAGACGTACCCGGTGCTCGCGGCCCTGTCCGCCGATCACCCGGCGGCCCGAAGTCTCGACGAACTGCTCACCTCCGCCGGACCCCTCGACGACCTGGCGGCGCGCCGTGCGGCCGAGCTGATCGACAGGGCCGGCGGGCGGCGGGCCGCGGTCGCCGAGGCACACGAGCACCTGGCCGCGGCCCACGCCTGCCTGGACCGGGTGCCGCTGGCGGAGAGCGCGCACGGGGATCTGCTCACGCTGATCCCGTACCTCGTGGACCGCACCGACTGACCCCGTGGCCGCCCGCCGGAAATCGGCGGGCGGCCACAGTCCTTCGTACGGCACGATCAGCTCCGGGCGGGCCTTCACCCGCGCACCCGCCGCGACAACGTGAGGACTCCCCCGACATGACAGCCTTCCCCGCCCCCGTAACGGCGCTGCTCGTCGTCGACGTCCAGTCGGCGTTCGTCGCGGGTGACGCCGCCGTGCCCGACGCGACCCGGCTGCTGGACCGGGTGACGGATCTGATCGAGCGGGCCCGGGAGGCCGGGGCGTTCGTCGTCCATCTACAGAACGACGGCGCGGCCGGACAGCCCGACGAGCCGGGGACGCCCGGATGGGAGCTGCGCCTGCCCGTGCGCACCGGGCCGGCCGAGACGGTGATCCGCAAGAACGAGGACGACGGTTTCGAGGAGACTTCGTTGGAGGCCGAGTTGACGGCGGCGGGCGTCCGGGCGCTCGCCGTGTGCGGGGTGATGTCGGAGATGTGCGTGCTCGCCACCGCCCGCCGGGCCCTGGAGCTGGACTACCGGGTCGTCATGCCCCATGACGCCCACGCCACGTACGACATTCCGGCCGCGCCGGACATCAGTGACGTGGTGCCGGCGGCTATGGCGTCACGGGTCGCGGAATGGGCTCTGGGCGACGAGGTGGAAATCGTGGCGCGCGCCGCGAACGTCTCCTTCGCCACTCCGTTCGCCACCACGAGAACGGCCTGAAGCGTGTGGTCACCGTCGGCCGGGTTGGCGGGCGTTGCGGCCAGGTGAGCGCTGACGCCGGCCGAGGCGGCAGGGGCGGCTGCCGACTCAGAGGCGACGATGTCCACCGAGCCGAGCTCAGCAGCGCGCGCCCGCACAACCTCGCCATCGCCGGACAGGAGGACGGCCGACAACGCCCAGGCACGTCACGCCGACCCGGATATTATTTACGGGAAACCCCTTAGTAGACAGATAGATGGTGCGGCCATCCGGTGTGGCGACCGGCGGAGTGCGACGTGCCGGACAAGGCTGACACCATAAGCGGCGGGATACACACGGAGAACCCCCGTAATTCCGTACAGGGACTCCCGGAAAGCCCTTTCGTCGGCTGCCTGTAAAAGACCCTAGGTCATTCGCCGATCTGCCGCACGACCACTCGAACGGCTCTCTTCCTCGCGTCATCCCCCTGTGGTCGTATGAGCGAGTCACGCGCACGATTTCGCCACAACTCTGTCAAAGTGCACATCGGCTTTACTCACCGGATTGAGCGAAGAGAGCCGTGCGTGCTGCACATGCGTCGTACTGAAGAAAGCCCATTGACGGTCCTTCATGTGGTTCAGCCCGTGGATGGCGGAGTGGCCCGGGTCGTCACCGATCTCGTCAGGGCCCAGGCCGGGTCCGGGCTGCGCCCGGTGGTGGCCTGCCCGCCCGGGAGCCCGCTGGCCCTCGGGGCGGCGGCCGCGGGCGCCGAGGTCCACGGCTGGTCCGCCACCCGCGCCCCCGGGCCCCGGCTGGCCGGCGAGGTGGCCGCCGTGCGCCGGATCGTCCGCGAATGCCGCCCGCACGTGGTGCACGCCCACAGCGCCAAGGCGGGACTCGCCGGCCGGATCGCGGTACGTGGTCGGGTCCCCACCGTGTTCCAGCCGCACGCCTGGTCGTTCGAGGCCGTCGGCGGTCGCACCGCGGAACTCGCGCTCGGCTGGGAGCGGTTCGGTGCGCGCTGGGCCGATCACATCCTGTGCGTCAGCGAGTCCGAACGCCGCACCGGGCAGGAGGCGGGTATCGCCGCCCGCTGGTCGGTCATCCACAACGGCATCGACCTCGACCGTTTCCGTCCCGGCGGAAGCAGGGACCGGGCGGAGGCCCGCGGCTCGCTGCCCTTACTGGAGAGCGTCGGCCGGGACGCCCCGCTGGTTGTCTGCGTCGGCCGGCTGACCCGGCAGAAGGGGCAGGACGTGCTGCTGCGGTCCTGGCGTCGGATGCAGGTGGCCGGAGCCCGCCTGGTACTGGTGGGAGACGGGCCCGACCGGGACGGCCTGGAGGCATCGGCCCCACCGGGCGTGCTGTTCACCGGAGCCTGTGAGGACGTGCGGCCGTGGATCCGCGCGGCGGACGTCCTCGTGCTGCCCTCCCGCTGGGAAGGCATGGCACTGGCCCCGCTGGAGGCGATGGCCTGCGGGCGCCCCGTCGTGATGACCGACGTGAACGGGGCGAGGGAGAGCCTGCCACCGGGCCACGAGGACCACTGTCTGGTGCCGCCGGAGGATCCGGCGGCACTGGCCGCCGCGCTGACCGCGCTGCTCGCCGACCCGGAACTGCGCGAGGCGCTGTCGCGCCGGGCCCTACGCCACACCCGGGCGTCCTTCGACGTCCGACGGACCGCGGGGGCGGTTGCCGGTCTCTACCAGGAACTTGTCGGCAAGTCCGGCCCCACGACGAGGAAGCGCACCGAGCGATGACGATGGAGAGTGCACCGGTTCCCGGCGCTGGTCAGGCAACAGCCCTGCAGGCTCACACGGTTCATCCGCCGCGAAGAAGCGGCGGCGGTGCGCAGGCGCAGCCCGGCGAGCGTCGAACCATCCGGTACGGCCGTCTCGCGCCGCTCCTGTGCGCGGACGCCTTGGCCCCGGCCGTGACGTTCGCCCTGGTCGTCCCGGTCTCGTGGCCCTGGCTGCTGGTGGCCGCCCAGGCTGTGGCACAGGTACTGTTCCTCGCCCGACGTCGCCTGTACGGGATGCGGCTGTCCCCCTCGGTCCTCTCCGAACTCCCCGCCCTCCTCGGGCTCACCCTCCTCCAGTGGTACGTGACCAAGGAGGTGCTGGACGCCTGGGCCCCGCAACAGGCGATCGGCTGGACGGTGCTCGCGTACGGGGCCGCCACGCAGACCGCGCTGACCTGCGCGGGACGTGCGGCCGTGTACCGGGCGCGGCGGCGGGCCGCCGCCCGCCGTCCGCTGTCCACGCTGGTCGTGGGCCAGGGGCCGCCGGCCCGTCAGGTGACGGCCGCGCTGTACGACCACCCCGCCTACGGGCTGCGGCCGGTAGGACTGGTCGCCCCGGCGTCCGGGGACGAGGAGCAGCAGGCGGGTTGCGACGCTGTGCCGCTGCCGGTCCTGGCCTCGCCCCAGGAGGTGGGGCGGGCCGTCGTGCAGAACAGCGTGCGGCACGCGGTGTTCACGGCCCCGCCCGAGGCCACTCCGGACGGCGCCGCTCTCTTCACCCTGCTCACCGGACACGGCTGCCGGGTGTGGCTCGTCACCGGTCCCGGCGCTGTCGCCGGGCACCCGGCGGAAGACCGCCCCGATCATCTGTGGGGCTTTACCGTCCAGCCGTTGCACGACGGGACGAACCGTCCTGTCGGCCACGGGGCGAAGCGGGCGATGGACGCTGTCCTGGCCACGGCAGGGCTGCTGCTGGCGGCACCGGTGATGGCGGCCTGCGCCCTGGCCGTGCGCCTCTCCGACGGGCCGGGCGTGATCTTCCGCCAGGAACGCGTCGGCCGGCACGGGCGCCCTTTCGTCCTGTTGAAGTTCCGTACGCTGCGGCCCGCCGACGTCCAGGAGTCCGCCACCCGCTGGAACGTCGCCTCCGACGGGCGGATGAGCCGGGTCGGCCGAGTGCTGCGCCGGACCTCCCTCGACGAACTGCCGCAGCTGTGGAACGTCCTGCGCGGCGATATGAGCATGGTCGGCCCGCGGCCCGAACGCCCTTTCTTCGTGGCGCAGTTCAGCCGCTCCCACCCCGGCTATCAGGCCCGCCACCGGATGCCCGTGGGCATCACGGGGCTGGCCCAGGTCAACGGGTTGCGCGGCGACACCTCGATCGAGGAGCGGGCCCGCTTCGACAACCGTTACATCGAGACCTGGTCGCTGTGGCAGGACGCGTGCGTGCTCGCGCGTACCGCGGGTTCCCTGTTCCGGCTCGGAGGCAGCTGATCATGGCCGCTGTCCTGACCCCGCCCGCGCCGTCGACGGCGGCCGGGCCCCGAGGTTGGCTGAGCCGTTGGCCGCTCCTGCCGCTGGTCGCGACCGTCCTGCTGCCCGCCCTGCCCTCCGGGGCCTCCGGTGGGGGCGGCCCGGCCGATGTGGCCTCCGGCCTCGCGGTGCTGGTGTGCGTGGGGCGGCTGTTGTATCTGCGTCAGCGTCCGCTGAGCGCCACCTCCGCGCTGGTCCTGGGCCTGCCCGCCGTGGGTTTCGCGGTGGCCACGGTCACGGCGGCGGACCCGGCGGCGGCCCTGCCGGGGCTCGTCCGCTATCTCCAGGTCTTCGTCCTCGTACCGATCGCCGTGTGTCTACTGCTTCGGGACGCCCACGGGTTCCGGATCGTAGGCGGCTCGCTCGTCCTCCTGGCGGTCGTCCAGGGCGTCACGGGCGTCCACCAGTACGCCACCGGGACCGGCGCCTCGTACATGGGCGAGGACATCCGGGCGGTCGGCACGTTCGGGCCCAGCGACATCATGGGGATGGCGACCGTCGTCGCCTACGGGCTGCTCGCCGCCACGGCCTGTGCCCTGCGTACACCGCGCAACGCCCCGGCCTGGCTGCGGCCGTGCGCCGCCGTCCTCGCCGTCGCGCTGATCGTGCCCCTGACGCTGTCGTTCAGCCGCGGAGTGTGGATCGCCACGGTCGCCGCGGTCCTCGTCGTCCTGGCGCTGACCGGGCGGCGGCAGGCGCTGACGTCGCTGGCCGTGCTGGGCGCGGCCGGGGTGGTGCTGGTCGGCGGGTTCGGCGTCGGCTCCGAGATGATCGCGGACCGGGCCGCCAGTGTCACCCGGGTGACCAGCACCCCGGACCGGTCGGTCAGCGACCGCTACGCGATGTGGAGCGCGGCGGGCGCGATGTGGCGGGAGCGGCCGGCCGCCGGGGTCGGCCTCAAGGGCTTTCCCGGCCATCGTGACGGACACGCCTCCATCGGGCTCTCCTCCGGCAGCGACACGGCCGGGGCGGGCCGGCAGTTCCGTCGGCAGGCGCTCCTCTCCCCGCACAACATGTATCTCCTCGTCCTCAGCGAGCAGGGCCTCATCGGTCTGACCGCGCTCGTCGGCAGCTGGGCGGCGATCCTGGCCGGCGCGGTCCGCAGACTGTGCGTCGCCCGCTCACACGGACACGCGGCCCTGGACTGCGGGCTGGCGGCGGTGGCCCTGATGACCTGGCAGAGCGTCAACTTCCTGTACGCGGACATCGGCGGGCCCACCACGGTTCTGAGCGGGGTCGTGCTGGGGCTGGCCGCCTGGTGGGCGCTGGCCGGGCCGAACCGGGTGATCGCCGGATGAGCGACACCGGTACGGGGACGGAGGCGGAGCCTCGTCGCGCGGACACGGCCGCCCCGGCGCTGCTCCCGGCCCCGGGAGGAGGACCCGAAAGGCCCTTCTCCCCCGGTGTCGCGCCGGAGATCGCCGGCGGCGAGGCACCCCGGCTCGGCTCCTTCCTCGCCCGTGCGGCGGCGGGCACCGCGGTGCTGACCGTGCTGGGGGCCGTCCTCGGTCTGGTGCGGGACCAGGCCATCGCCCGGTACTTCGGGGCGAGCGACGCGAGTGACGCCTTCCTGATCGCCTGGACCGTGCCCGAGATGGCGGCGACGCTGTTGATCGAGGACGGGATGGCGCTCCTCCTCATCCCCGCGTTCAGCCTGGCCCTGACCCGGCGGGCCAGGGCCGGAGAAGCTCCCGGTTCCGACCCCGTACGGGATCTGGTGGCGGCCACCTTCCCTCGTCTGTTCCTCCTGCTCTCCTGCGGCGCGGCGCTGCTGATCGCGGGGGCCCCGTGGGTGGTGGGTGTGCTGGCCCCGGGCCTGGCCGATCCGCGGCTCGCCGTGGACTGCACACGGCTGACCGCGGTCACCGTCCTCACCTTCGGGATCACCGGATACTTCAGCGCCGCGCTGCGCGCGCACCGCAGCTTCCTGCCGCCCGCCGGGGTCTATGCCGCCCACAACCTCGGCATCATCGGGATGACGCTCGCCCTGCACGCGGCGTGGGGCGTGCGGGCCGCGGCGGTGGGGGTCGCGGTCGGCAGTGTGCTGATGATCCTGACCCAACTGCCCATGTTCCTGCGGCTCGTACCGCTCGCGCGGCCCCGGCTGCCGAGGTTCGGGCGGCACCGGAAGCGGTCCGCGCGGACCGCTCCGCTGCTGGGCTTCGCGGTCCTGGCCCCCGTGGTCCTGTTCGTGGTGAGCCGTCAGTCCCAGGTACTGGTGGAACGGTTCCTGGCCTCCACGCTGCCGGCGGGCGCGATCTCGCATCTCAACTACGCGCAGAAGGTCGCGCAGATGCCGATGGTGCTGTCGCTGATGATCTGCACGGTGACCTTCCCGGTGGTCGCGCAGGCCATGGCCGCGGGGGACCGGGAGAAGGCCCGGCTGCGCGTCGAACGGGACCTGGTGCTGGCCGGGATGGTGGTGCTGCTCGGCACGGCGGTCGTCCTCGGCTACGCGCCCCAGATCATCGAGGTGCTCTTCCAGCGCGGTGCGTTCGACGCCGCCGACACCGCGTCCACCGCCCAGGTCATGCGGGTGTACGCGCTGGGGCTCCTGGGGCACTGCCTGGTCGGCGCGCTGAGCCGGCCGTTCTTCTCGTCCGGGCGGCCCACCTGGTTCCCGGCGTTCGCCATGGGCACCGGGCTACTGGTCACGATGGGGGCCGGGTACGCCCTGACGTACCGCTTCGGCGTGGACGGCATCGCGAGCGCCAACGCGATCGGGATCAGCACGACGGCACTGCTGCTCCTCATGGGCCTCGGCACCCGGGTGGTACCGATCCGGACGCGGGCCGTGGCCCTCTCGCTGGGCCGGCTCGCCGGGGCGTCGCTGGCGGCGGGCGCGGTCGGCTGGGCGGTCGCCCCTCTCGTCCCCGATCCGGTGCTGAGTCTGGCCGCCGGGTGTCTCCTCGTCCCCGCCGTGTTCTTCCTGACCGGGCTCGCGCTGCGCTCGCCCGAGGTCGTATCCCTGCTGGCACTCACCCGACGGAGGTTCCTTGATGGCCGCTGAATCCTCGGCACATTGCCCCGACGCTCCCTCGTCCCGGCTCCGCCCGCACACCCGCCGTCAGCCGTGGATCCTCACCTACCACTCGGTGACGGACCCGAGCGACGATCCGTACGGCATCACCGTCTCCCCCGGGCGCCTCGACGAGCAGCTGTCCTGGCTGCGCACCCGGGGGCTGACGGGGGTGGGGGTGTCCGAGCTGCTGCGCGCGGGGGACGCGGGGCGGCGCGGGCTGGTCGGGCTGACCTTCGACGACGGGTACGCGGACTTCCTCGACGAGGCGCTGCCGGTGCTGCGCCGGCACGGCTTCCGGGCGACGGTCTTCGTCCTGCCGGGTCGGCCGGGCGGAGTCAACGAGTGGGATCCGCTCGGCCCGCGCAAGCCGTTGCTCACCCACGACGGCGTCCGGCGGGTAGCCGCCGCGGGCATGGAGGTCGGCTCGCACGGTCTGTACCACCAGGATCTGACGGAGCTGCCGGCCGAGGAGCTGCGCCGGGAGACCCGGCACAGCCGGGAGCTGATCGGCGATCTCACCGGGTCGCTCCCGGAGGGCTTCTGCTACCCGTACGGCATCCTCGACCGCCGGGTCACCGAGGCCGCGCGCTCGGCGGGCTACGGCTACGCGTGCGCTCTGGCCCCCGGCCCGCTGCTCGGCCGGTTCGCGCTGCCCCGCACCCACATCAGCCAGGCCGACCGGGGCGTGCGCCTGTGGGCGAAGGACCTGCGGCACGGGCTGCGGCAGGTGGCGGCGCCCGGCGCGGGCTCCCGTGCGTCCGGGCCTGTGCGGGCTGGGGGTCCGCGGTGAGGGCGCTGCACGTCATCACCGGGCTCGGGGTCGGCGGCGCCGAGCGGCAGTTGCGGCTGCTGCTGCGTCATCTGCCGGTGGAGTGCGATGTCGTGACGCTCACCAACCCGGGGGCGGTGGCCGAGGAGCTGCGGTCCGACGGCGTCCGGGTGACCCACCTCGGGATGCGCGGCAACCGGGACCTGTCGGCCGTCGGAAGGCTGACCCGGCTGATCAGGGACGGCCGCTACGACGTGGTCCACACACATCTGTACCGGGCCTGTGTGTACGGGAGGGTCGCGGCCCGGCTCGCCGGGAACCGGGCCACCGTCGCGACCGAGCACTCCCTGGGGCGTGCCGAGATCGAGGGCCGCCCGCTCACCCGGTCCATCCGCGCCCTCTACCTCTCCACCGAACGCCTCGGGGCGGCGACCGTCGCCGTCTCCTCCACCGTGGCCGGCCGGCTGCGGGACTGGGGGGTACCGGCGGACCGGATCCGGCTGGTGCCGAACGGCATCGACGCGGACCGGTTCCGCTTCGACGCGGGACTTCGGGCAACCGTCCGGGCGGAACTGGGCATCCCCGACGAGGCGTTCGTCGTCGGCGGGGTCGGGCGGCTGGTGCCGGGCAAGCGGTTCGACGTGCTGATCCGCGCGGTCGCGGCTCTGCCGGAGGCCCGCCTGCTGCTGGCCGGGGACGGTCCGCAGGCCGGGGCGCTGCGAGCGCTGGCCCTGCGCCTGGGGGCCGTGGACCGGATTCGGTTCCTCGGGGAGTGCGACGAGCGCGGGGACGGTCCCGTCCCGGGTGTTCCGGCGCTGCTGAGCGCCGTGGACGCCTTCGTCTCCACGTCCCGCGAGGAGTCCTTCGGTCTCGCCGCCGTGGAGGCGCTCGCCGCAGGGCTGCCCGTCCTCCACGACGCCTGCCCGGCCATCGACGACCTGCCCGCCGCCCACGCCCCCGCGGCCACCCGGATCGCCGGGAGCCCCGAGGAGCTGACCGCCCGGTTGCGGCAGCGGATACAGGCCGGAGCGGGCCGGCAGCCGCCGCCCCGGGCCGTCGGCCATTACGACATCAGGCGCAGCAGCGAGCGCCTGATGGACGTGTACGCGTACGCCCTCGACACCGCCCCACCGAACCGGAGAGCCCTTTCATGACCGAGTCACCCGAGCAGCAGCGACATGTCGTCGTCCGTCGGCTGCGCACCGCCCTCGCCCGGCTGCCGCACTGGTGGCCACTGCCCGTCTCCGTGCTGATCGGCACCGCGTCCGGGCTCTCGTACAGTGCGCTCGCCGCGCCCCGGTACGAGGCCACCAGCTACGCGATGGCGGTCGCCGAGGAGGTGACGGACCCCTCGGCGGCCCTGGGGTACGCCCAGTCGTACGGGCGGCTGACGACGAGCGACGCGACGCTCTCGTACGCCCAGGGTGCGGCGGGCGAGCCGGTGCGTGAGCTGCGGTCCCACGTCCGTTCGGAGACCTCTCCGGACTCGCCGATGATCGCGGTGACGGGCACGTCCGAGGACCGGCGCAAGGCGGCCGACATCGCCAACGCGGTCATCGAGGCCGTCATCGTGAGCAGCGGCCATGTCTCCAAGGACACCGGGGTGAAGCTGATCAAGTTCACCCATGCGATGACGCCGGACCAGCCGGTCTCGCCGTCCGTGCCGCTGGGCGCCGCCGTGGGGGCCGCCGCGGGCGGGCTGCTGGGCGGTCTCGTGCTGCTGGTGCGGCCGCACCGGGCGGGTTGGCGCGTCTCGGCGCAGGTCCCCGGTCCGACGGCCGAGGGCGGCAGCGTCGCCCAGGACGACCGGGAGCTCGTCCGATGACGGGGCTGCGGGCGGGCGGCCTCGCCGTGACCCTGTGCCGGGACTTCGGGGAGTTCGGCGCGCTCGCCGGGGAGTGGGACGCGCTGCACCGCCGCTGCGCCACCGCGACCCCGTTCCAGAGTCATGCCTGGCTGCACTCGTGGTGGATCTCCTACGGCCAGGAGGGCCGGCTGCGGGTGCTGCTGGTCCGCCGGGCGGGGCGGCTGATCGGGGCGGCGCCGCTGATGCTGGTGCACCGTCCGATGCCGCTGCTCGTCCCGATGGGCGGGGCGATCTCCGACTTCTTCGACATCCTGCTGGACGAGGAGGAAGCCGGTTACGCGGTGGGGGCGCTGGGGCGCGGTCTGGACCGGGCGGCCCGGCACACCGTGGTGGACCTGCGGGAGGTCAGGCCCGACGCGTCGGCGCAGTTGCTGTTCGGGCGGTGGGCCGGGGCGCGGAGCCGGCTCACGGACTCGACGTGCATGGAACTGCCGGCCGAGCCCCTGGAAGAGGCGGTGGCGCGGCTGACGGGCTCGCGGGGTCAGCGGCTGCGCTCCAAACTGCGCAAGGTCGACGCCCTGGGGGTCCAGGCGCACCGGATCCCGCGGGACGGCGTGCCCGCCGCGATCGGCACGCTGCTGCGGCTGCACGAACGGCAGTGGGAGGGCCGGGCGGTCAACCCCGAGCATCTGCGGGCGCGGTTCTCGGACCATCTGATCCGGTCGGTGGGGCGGATGGTGGGGGACGGTACGGCGGCCATGACCGAGTTCCGGCTGAACGGCGAGGTGGTGGCGTCCAACCTGTCGTTGCAGTCCGGGCAGCTGACGGGCGGCTATCTGTACGGTGCGCATCCGGCGCTGCGCGAGCAGAAGGTCGATGTGTCGACGATGCTGCTGCGCGAGGTCGCCCAGCAGGCTTCGGACAGCGGGCGCACGGTGCTGAGCCTGCTGCGCGGTGCGGAGCGGTACAAGAACCACTGGGGACCGGTGCCGGTGGTCAACCAGCGGCTGCTGCTGGCACGGCCGGGCCTGGAGCCGCTGCTGCGGCTGCGCGAGTCGCAGGTGGCCGTACGGGAGCGGGCGGTGGAGAACGTGAAGGCCCGGTTCCCGGCGGCGCGGGACTGGCACGAGCGGCTGAGCGGGCTGCCGGTGATCGGGCGCTGACGCGCCGGGCGTACGCCGGACGGGCGCGTCGGAGATATCACCTATGAGCCGATCCGTTACCGTCCGGCGTCTGTCGCGTTGTCAGGGGGTGCGGGCCTCGCATCCGCAGCACACCCCCTTCTTTACAAGGAGTTCTCCATGTCTCGTATGACGAAGGTCGCCGCTGTCATGGCCGGCACCGGCGCCCTGATCGCCGGCGGCGCCGGCATGGCGTCCGCGGACGCCGGTGCGCAGGGACTCGCCGCGGCCTCCCCCGGCGTCCTTTCGGGCAACGCCGTCCAGGTCCCCGTGCACGTGCCGGTGAACGTCTGCGGCAACACGATCAACGTGATCGGTCTGCTGAACCCGGCCTTCGGCAACACCTGCGTCAACGCGGACGCGGGTCACCACGGCAACGGGGGCTACGGCTACGGCCGCTGATCTCCCGTAGCTTCCGGAACGGCCGGTCCCTCCACTCGGAGGGGTCGGCCGTTCCTTCGTCCGGGCTCAGGCGTAGCGGTAGAGCTTGCCGTGGTCGAGGAGTTTCCTCGGGGTCACGGCCCAGGGGGGCATCGCCTCGTCGAGCCCGAAGACGTAATCGCGGTCGGGGCCGGGCGAGGCGGGCTTGCGGCCCGGCAGGTAGGCGGACTTCGGGTGGGCCTTGCGCCACCGGTCCCACAGCAGGTCGATGAAGGAGTGGTGGAGCCAGAACACCGGGTCCTCGGGGGAGGCCGCGCCCGCCATCGGGCCGCCGACCCACTGGTGGACCTGGTTGTGGAGGCCCACTCCGCGCACGCCCTGGATCCCCCACCCCTCGACGCGGTTGCGGAAGCCCTCGGTGCAGACGCTGTTCCAGGGCTCGGTGTCGTAGACGGGGTCCTCGAGCACCCGCGCCACGTCGTTCTCGGTGGGGAGGGAGACCGGGTCGCGACCGGGTCTGCCGAAGTTGCGGGTGAGGTAGTGCTCGTCGGTGACGCCCTTGCCGACGCTCCAGTTGCCCGCACCGTAGGCGAACGCTCCGGTGGTGACCTGGCGGTCGCCGGTCCTGCCGTCGCCGCCGAGGAAATCCTCCGCCCAGAGCGATGAGGTCGGCTTGTTGTCCTGGGTCCAGTCCCAGTACGGGACGCTGACGCCCGCGTCGACGCCTTGGAGCGCCTTCTCGAACTCCAGCAGGTACTGGCGGTGCCAGGGGAAGAACGAGGATGTCATGTGCGCCGGGCGAGGCCGCCTCTCGGTGTCCATGACGTAGTACTCCCGGTGCGTGACGACAAAGTCGTCGTAGCGGCCCGAGCGCTTCAGTTTCAGGATCGCGTCGACGAGCCGGCGCTTTTCGGTGCGCGTGAGATCGCGCTGGTTCTTGCGGGTGTACACCGGTACTGGTCCTCCTGGTTCACATGCGGTGCGCGGCGGGGTGCGCGAGTTGGGCGGCGCCGAGCTCGTCGACGGCGGCACGGGCCGTCTCCAGCAGCGTCGGGTACGACTCGTAGTGCCGGACCTCGCTCAGATAGGTGCCGTCCGCCCGCCTCATGACGTGCAGGGGCCTGCCGTCGATGCGGATCTCGGCGCCCGGTTCGGCGGCGACCCTCACACGGTCGTCGTCCGGGGCGCCGGCGGGAACGACGACGGTCGCCGTCCCACTGATCTCCCGGCCCCGGTACATCTCGGCGAACTCGTCCGTAGGGGATACGGGGCGGGATCCGGAACCGGACGCGGGCGCCTCGCGCACGGGCCGGGACCGGGCGGCGTCGGCCTCCTCACGGTCGAGCAGCGGGCGCAGAGCGCCCGCTGTGCCCGTGACCACTGCGGCGGTGAAGGCTCCGCGCAGGACGATCCGGCGGGAGGGAACGCGGGGACCTCCGGGTTTCGCGGGGGTGGGGCTCATGAGGTGACTACCTGCCTCTCGTTCACTCGCCTCATCTACTCGTTAACTCGTTCGAGGTGCTTCTGATGGCGATGTTGACAACGAGGCGGGGGCGAAACAGTTCTCGTGCGCGCGGCGTACAGCGCCCACACGGCGGTTCCGTTCCGTCAAACGCGTGAGGGTGCGGGTTCATCGGGAGCGACGGGCCGCGTCGATGCGGCCCTCGCGGCCGGCGGGCCGGACCATGGCCTGGCGAACCGTGGAGGTGATGGGCATGCCCGTTCCGTACCAGCTGTCCGGGGACCGCGTACTGCGCGCGGCGGACGTCGATCTGGCCGACCCTGCCTTCTGGCAGCTGCCGCGCCCCGTAAGGCTCAGGGCCTTCGCCCTGCTGCGGGAGCTGGACGCGCCGGTCCTGTTCACTCCCCGGGCCGATGCCGCGCGCACCGCCGGCAAGCCGTTCCACGCCCTGGTGCGCCATGCGGACGTGCGGACCGCGAGCCGCACGCCCCAGGTGTTCGCGAGCGCTCCGGGGGTCACCACCCCGGAGCCGGCCGGTTGGGCGAAGGCGCTGTTCGGGAACTCGATGGTCAACATGGACGGCCCCGAGCACGCCGCGCTGCGCCGGATCATCTCGCGCCGGTTCACCCCCCGGCTGCTGGCGGACGTCGAGGAGAACGTCGGCCGGCTCGCCGCGCTGCTGGTGGACGAGCTGATCGCCGAGCGCCCCCGGGACTTCATGCCTTCGGCGGCCTCGCGGCTGCCGCTGGAGGTGATCTGCGACCTGATGGGCATCCCGAAGCCTTACCGGGCGCGGATCGCGGAGCAGATCTACCACGCCTCGGAGCACGTCGGTGTCGAGCGCCGGGGCCGGCTGCGTATTCCCGGCCGTGGGCTGGCATCGCTGGCCCGGATGCAGATCGTCATGGGGCGGCTCGCCCGGGAACGGCGCCGGCACCCCGAGGACGACCTCGTCTCGGCGCTCGTCAGCGCGGACATCGACGGCGAGGCGCTGTCCGGGCGGCAGCTCGGGGCCTTCTTCTCGCTGCTGCTGGTGGCCGGGGTCGAGACGACCCGCAACGCCATCGCGCACGGGCTGTTCCTGCTCGACCGGCATCCGGAGCAGCGGGAGCTGCTGCGGTCGGACTTCGACCGCTACATCGGCGGCGCCGTCGACGAGATCGTGCGGCATTCGACACCGATCATCCAGTTCCGCAGGACCGTCACCGCAGAATGCGCACTGGGCGGCCGTACGTTCCTTCCGGGGGAGAAAGTCGCCCTCATTTACGCGTCGGCCAATCGCGACGACGCGGTTTTCACTCATCCGGATCGCTTCGACATCACCCGGTCGCCGAATCCCCATCTGGGCTACGGAGGCGGGGGCCCGCACCACTGCCTGGGAGCCCATCTGGCCCGCCTCGAAATGACGTCGCTGTTCCGGGAACTGATCGGCCGTCGTCCCGTCATGCGAGATCTGGGAGATCCGGAACTGGTCGACTCGAATTTCGACAACCGCGTCGGATCACTGCCCTTCACGTTCGGCCCCACATTCACCTGAACGGCACGCCCGCAACGCCGAATACGATAAATGGACTCCTACACGTGCCTCCGGTACACAATGATGCGACTCTCTCCCTATCCGGCCGAACCGGCCGGAATTCACCGCAGCCAGGAGGAGTAATGCCGGCTAAGCGCCGTCTCATCGTTTCGTGCATCGCGGCGGCTGCTCTCAGCCTCCTGGCGGGTGGCGGCATCGCGGGCCAGTCACCGCCGGGCACCGATTCCGTCGACGGCGCCGCCCCCGGTCCGTCGGGGGCGGCGAGCAGCACGGCACACGGCGCGTATCTGGACTACGGGCCCGCCGGGGTCAGCAGGATGGCCGAGCTGTCGCGCTGGCTCGGCGGGGCGGAGCTGCGGGTGGGACACACGTACCTGCCGGGCGATCTGTGGGTGAACATCGAAGGCGCTCCCGATTTCCTCGACGCCTGGGCGGACTGGAGACAGGCGGACCCGGAACGGATGCTCGTCCTGAACGTGCCGATGCTGGAGCGCAACGAGGAGCGGGTCCCGGACGACGAGGTCCGCACCCTGCTCCGGGCCGGCGCGGCCGGAGACTACGACCAGCACTTCGAGCGCCTCGCGGAGCGCCTGGTGGGGCTGGGCGTTCCCGACACCGTGATCGTGCTCGGCTGGGAGATGAACGGCACCACGTACACCCATCGGTGCGGCCCCGATCCCGCGTCCTGGAAGGCGTACTGGGAGCGGATCGTCACGGCGATGCGCGCGGTGCCCGGTCAGGACTTCCGCTTCGACTTCACGCCGAGCCGGGGGCGGGACGCGGTGCCGTGGACCCAGTGCTACCCGGGCGACGACGTCGTCGACATCATCGGGATGGATTCCTACGACCAGCCGCCCGGCGAGACCTTCGACGACCAGGTCACCGACCCCTACGGACTCCAGAAGCACGTCGACTTCGCCGCGGAGCACGGCAAGCCCATCTCGTTCCCGGAGTGGGGGCTCTTTCGCAACGGCGACAACCCCGAGTACATGCGGCGGATGCTGGAGTGGATCGACCGGCACAAGCCGCTCTACCAGACGGTCACGGACTACTGCCCGCACGGCGTCTGGCAGTGCGGGAGCAACCCGCGGTCCTCGAAGGTGTTTCGGACGATGCTGACCGAGCTGGCCGCCCCGACCGCACCCGCGCCGAGCCCGACGCCCACTCCCACTCCCACTCCTGCGCCGGCTGCCACTCCGACGCCGACTCCGACCGATCCGGCAACGACCCCGGCGGTCCCGCCGTCCGTCCTGCCGTCCGCTGTGGCGCCCTCGCCCACGCCGCCGGGGGCCGAGTCGCCACCCACCCGCAGGTGGTGCGTCCCCATCCCGTCCGGCGACTGGCTGGGCTCGTGGCTGCGAAAGCGCGAGATCTGCTTCCGCTTCTGATCCCGGGCATGGAAACGGCTCCGGCCCTCCTGTCGGGGCCGGAGCCGTCCACCCACACGGGTCCAGCGCGGGGCAGGTGGACAAGCAACCGCTTGTCACCACCACCAACGCGCTCACAGCCCGCTCCGTCACGCCGCCGAACGAGGGACAGCCCTTGCCCCGGACCCCGCACCGGGCGCGGACCGGGGCAACGAGCGACCATGGAAACCTACAGAGGGTGGTGAGGTGCAATGGCATCCGCCGATGAGGGCTCCCCTGCGGAGCCCGGCCCGCTGCCCTCCGGGGACGGGCGGCAACCGGCGCGGATGACCGACGGCGCGGCGGCGGTGATCGCCGGGGACGGCACGGTCGTCGGCTGGACCCGCGGTGCCGAGGCGCTGCTCGGGTATCCGGCGGCCGAGGTGGTCGGCCGGTCCGCCGCCCTGCTGCTCACGGGCCCCGCGGATGCCCGGCGCACGGCCGCGGTGGCCGCCCGCTGCCGGGCCGGTTCGGGGTGGAGCGGGCTGGTCACCCTGCGGTCCCGGGACGGCCGGTCGCTGGACATCGACGTGCGGGCCACCGCCTCGTTCCTGATCGCCGGGCGAGAGTGCTTCCTGGTGTCCGGGCGGGAACTCACCTCGCACTGGACCATGCGCGGGTCCGTGCTGGACGACTTCCTGACCCGGTCGCCGGTCGGGATGGCGGTACTCGACCCCGACCTGCGCTATCTCTGGCTGAACGACACCCTGGAACGGTTCGGCGGCGTGCCCCGGGAGCAGCGTCTGGGCCGCCGGCCGAGCGAGGTACTGCCCGGAGAACTGGCGACGCCCATCGAGCGGCTGATGCGGCAGGTCCTGATCACCGGCGAGGCGATCACGGATTACGAGTATCTGGGCTGGAGCTGGGCCGATCCGCACCGCCGACGGGCGTACGCGAGCTCGTTCTTCCCGCTGGCCGACGCCCGGGACCGGCGGATCGGCGTCGGCTACCTGGTCCTCGACGTCACCGACCGGTGGAACGCGCGCCGGTTGCTGGCGTTGGTGAACGAGGCCGGAGCGAGTATCGGCAGCACCCTGGACGTACAGCGTACGGCGCAGGAACTCGCCGACTCCGCGGTGCCCCGGTTCGCGGATTTCGTCTTCGTCGACCTGTTGGAGAACCCGTTCGGCGGCGACCGGCCGGGGTCGATGACGCCGGCCGGGGGCGAGCGGCCGGCCATGCGCCGGGCCGGCATGAGCTCGGTGCGGGAAGGCTGCCCGGAGGCGGTAGTACGGGTCGGGGAGGCGGTCGACTTCGTGCCGCCGCCGCATGACGCGCGCTTCCTCCTGGACGGCGACCCGGTCCTGCTCCCGGCACTCGACCCGGACAGCCACGGGTGGACGGTGGAGCAGCCCGCGCGGGCCGCCCGGCTCCGGGAGTTCGGGCTGCACTCGCTGATCTCCGTACCGATGCGGGCGCGCGACACCGTGCTGGGACTGACCACCTTCATGCGGTCGCAGAATCCGGTGCCGTTCGACGAGGACGATGTGGCGCCCGCCCGGGAGCTGGTGGCGCGCGCGGCCGTGTGCGTGGACAACGCCCGCCGCTACACCCGGGAGCACACCGCGGCACTGGTGCTCCAGCAAAGCCTGCTGCCGCACACGCTGCGCGGCGGCACGGCGCTGGACGTGGCGTCCTCCTACCTTCCGGCGGACGCGAAGGACGGGGTCGGCGGCGACTGGTTCGACGTGATCCCGCTGTCGGGCGGCCGCGTCGGCCTGGTCATCGGCGATGTCGTCGGGCACGGCATCGGGGCCGCCGCGACCATGGGCCGGCTACGCACCGCCGTACAGACGCTGGCCGACATGGACCTTCCCCCGGACGAGCTGCTGGCGCGCCTGGACGATCTCGTCCTGCGGCTCAGCGAGGAGGAGCGCGCGGGGGGACCGGCGGAGCGGGGCGGGACGACGGTGGTGGGGGCCACCTGCTTGTACGCCGTCTACGATCCGGCGAACGGCTGCTGCACGATGGCGCGGGCCGGTCACCCGCCGCCGGTGGTCGTCACACCGGACAACACGGTCAGTTTCCCGGACCTGCCCTCCGGACCGCCCCTCGGACTCGGCGGGCTGCCCTTCGAGTCCCTGGAGATCGAGCTCCCCGAGGGAAGCCTTCTCGGCCTCTACACCGACGGGCTCATCGAAGGGGCCGACAAGGACCTCGAACGCGGAATGGAGCGGCTGGGCCGGGCGGTGTCGCGGGACGGGATGCCACTGGAGGAGCTGTGTCCGGCGGTGGTCGAGGAGTTGTTGCCCGTACCGCAACCGGACGACATCGCGTTCCTCCTCGCCCGGACGCATCGCCTGAGCCCCGATCACCTGGTCTCGTGGGACGTGCCCGTGGACCCCGCGGCGGTCGGCGAGACCCGGGCCAAGGTCTCCCGCCAGCTGGAGGCGTGGGGGCTCGCGGAGCTGTCGATGACGACGGAGCTGATCGTCAGCGAGCTGGTGACCAACGCGATCCGGTACGCCGCGGGGCCGGTACGGCTGCGGCTGCTGTTCCAGTCGGCGCTGACCTGCGAGGTGTCCGACGCAAGCAACACCTCGCCGAGGCTGCGGCACGCCAGGACGACGGACGAGGGCGGGCGCGGGCTGTTCCTGGTCGCGCAGCTCGCCCATCGGTGGGGCACGCGCTACACCCCCCGAGGGAAGATCATCTGGGCGGAGCAGCCCCTTCCCTGATCCGGCCCGATCGACAGGACACCTCCTGAGGCCTCTCCTCTCGGGCTAAGGCCTCTCCTCGTGGGCGAAGAGGCGGGTCAGCGGCCCGTCCGCCCGGATCAGCTCGTCCCAGGTGCCCTCCTCGACGATGCGCCCACCGTCCAGGACCGCGATCCGGTCGGCCCTGCGGACCGTGGCCGGGCGATGGGCGATCACCAGGGTCGTCCGGGTGGCGGAGTCGGCCGCGAGCGCCCGGGACAGTTCCGCGTCGCCCCGGTGGTCCAGATGGGCCGTCGTCTCGTCCAGGACGAGCACGCGCGGGCGGCTCAGCAGCCCCCGGGCCAGGGCCACCCGGGCGCGCTGGCCGCCGGACAGGGTCGCGCCGCGCTCGCCGACGGCGGTGTCCAGACCGTCGGGCAGGGCGGCGGCGATGGGGGCGATGCCGCAGATCCCGGTCACCGCTTCCAGTTCGTCCGCCGTGGCGTCCGGCGCGCCGAGGCGGAGGTTCTCGGCGAGGGTGCCGTGGAAGAGCGGGGCCTCCTGCCCCACCACGGAGACCGCGGCACGCAGATCGTCCTCTGTGAGGTCCCGCAGGTCCACCGGGTGGGCCGGGACGGGGGGCAGGAGCTCCACGGCGCCGGCCTCGGGGTCCCAGTACCGCGCCAGGAGGTGTGCGCAGGTCGACTTGCCCGCCCCGGACGCTCCGACGAGGGCCACGGTCTCGCCCGGCAGGAGGGTCAGGTCGACGCCGTCCAGCACGGCCTCTCCCCCGTAGCCGAACCGGACTCCGCGCAGCCGCAGGCCCAGCGGGCCCGCCGGCAGGGGGCGGGGGGCGGTGGGTGCGGGGGCTCCGGCGGGGGCGTGCACGGCGGCCCGGACCCGTGCCGCGGCGGCGCGCAGCCCCCCGGCCCGGCCGAGTGCGGCCGCCGATTCGGCAACCGGGGCCAGGGCTCCCAGGGCGAGTGCCATGGCGGCCGGGGCCCACGCCCCGTCCAGACGTCCGGCGGACGCGGCGTGGGCGGCGGCCGTCACGACCGCGATGACGGCGGCGACGACCAGCAGGTCGCGGGTCGCGCCCGCACCGGTCTCCCAGGACTGTTCGGCGCGCTGGGCGCGGGCGAGCCCGCGCCCGGCGGACCGGAGCCGGGCCCGCCTGCGGTTCAGCGCCCCCGCCATCAGGAGTTCACCCAGGCCGTCAACGCTCTCCACGGTCTCGGAGGACACCTCGGCGAGCGCGCTCCGGGTCCGCGCCCCGCGTTCGGCCCGTCCGCGCGCTTCGAACAGCGGCGTCCAGATCAGAAGGAGCGCGGCGGGCAGGACGGCGAGCAGCAGCCAGGGGCCGAGGGCCGCCAGCACCACGGCCGAAACCGCGAACACCACACCGGAAGCGAGGAGTTGGGCGATGGCGTGGGCGTAGAAGAACTCCAGCGCCTCGACGTCCCCGAGCGCGGTGGCCGCGAGGTCGCCGCTGCGCCGGCCCGCGATCCGGGCGGGGGCGCTGCCGGCCAGCCCGTCGAAGACCCGGACGCGCAGTTCGGCGAGGACCCGGTAGGCGAGGTCGTGCGAGAGGTCCATCTCCCGCCAGGTGGCGAGGGCCCGGAGCAGAACGAGCCCGATCAGGACGGCGACGGTCCCCGGGGTCGGCGGGCGGTGCTCCGTGACGGCCGTGCCCACTGTGTACGCGGCGAGGGTCACGAGGGCGACCAGGGCCGCCTGATCGACGAGGGCGGCCACGCAGGTGCGCAGGACGGTGCCGCGGTGCGCGCCGAGGACCGGGAGGAGTGAGCGCAGGGCGCCGCTTCTGGCATCGTCGGGGGCGGCGGGACCGGCGCCGCGGGGACGGGCGGGATCGGTCGGGGCAAGGGCCGGGGACGGGGACGGGGTCATGCGGCGCGGTCCTCCTGTGCGGTGCGCCCGGCCGCGACGAGCGAGGCGTACACGCCGCCGCCCGCGAGCAGGGTGGTGTGGTCGCCCGCCGCGACGACGCGGCCCGCGTCGAGGACGACGATGTGGTCGGCGTGGCGTACGGCGTCGAGTCGGTGGGCGACGACGACGCAGGTGCGTCCGCGGCCGGCCGCCGACAGCTCCCGCACGATACGGGCCTGGCCGCGTTCGTCGACCGCACTGGTGGCCTCGTCCAGGATCAGGACGGGGGCGTCGGCCAGCAACGCCCGCGCGAGGGCCAGCCGTTGGCGCTGTCCGCCGGAGAGCGTCGCGCCGCGTTCGCCGACGAGAGTGGCGTAACCGTCCGGCAGCCGGGCGATCTCCTGGTCGATCCCGGCGGTACGGGCGGCGGCTCGCAGTTGTTCGTCGGTGGCGGCCGGGCGGGCGATCCGCAGGTTCTCCGCGATCGTGGCGTGGAAGAGGTAGGTGTCCTGCGAGACCACGGCGATGCCTCGGCGCAGTGAGGCGAGGGTGTACGCGGCGGTGGCCGTCCCGGCGACGGTGAGGCAGCCGCTGTCCGGGTCCCGTTGCCTCAGCAACAGGCTCAGCAGGGTCGACTTCCCGGCCCCGGACGGACCGACGACGGCTGTGGTGTGCCCGGGGGCGGCGGTGAAGGTGACGCCGTCGAGGGCGGGCCGCCCGCTCCCGGGGTGGGTGAAGCGCACGTCCTCGAACCGGATCTCGGGTGGGCTCTCCCAGGCGGCGGCCACGGAGCCCGCGTCGGGCACGGCGGCTTCGGCGGTGCGCAGGCCGGCGATTCCGTCGGCCGCGGACACTCCGAGGTAGCCCGCGTGCCACTCGCGGGAGAGGTCGCGAACAGGGCGGAAGCACTCGGAGGCGAGGAGGAGCAGGAGGTAGGTGCCGGTGGCGGCGGTACGTCCGGTGGCCGCCGACGTGCACGCCACGAGAACGGCGGCGGCCGTGCCGCCCTGGACGGCCAGGTCGGTGAGGCCGGTGTCGACGAGCGAGACCCGGAGCTTGGCGACGGTGGTCCGGTGCAGGGCGGCCGACCGCCGCTCCAGCCGTTCCCGTACGCGGCCCACCGCGCCGGTGGCGCGCAGGGTCGACATGCCCTGAAGTGCCTCCAGGTAGTCGGCGGCGAGGGCTTCGTAGGAGTCCCAGTGTTCCTTGCCCCGTCGTGCGAGCAGCCGGTCCCACCCACGCGGCCCGAAGAGCGCGAGCAGCAGGGCGGGGCCGAGGGCGAGGGCCGCGTACGGCTCGACGAGGGCGACGGCGACGAGCAGCAGCGGAGGTACCGCGCAGGTGATGAGCGCTTGGGGCAGATAGCGCGAGACGTACGCGTCGACGCCCTCGACGCCGTCCACCAGCGTGGCGCGCACCGCTCCGGCGCGCGCACCGGTGATCGCGGTGGGGCCGAGCGCGCCGAGCCGCTCCAGCAGGGTGTCGCGAAGCCCGACCCGTACGGCGGCTCCCGCCGTGACGGCGGTCAGGCGCTGGGCACGGCCGAGTGCGGCACGGACCAGGACGACGGCGATCACGGCCGTGAGCAGCGGAGCGAGGGCGGCCGTCTCCCCCCGGGCGATTCGGGCGAGCACGAGGGCGAGGAGGACCGCCTGGGCGAGGTGGGTGGCGGTGACCGCCGCGAGCAGTGCGGTGGCGAGACCGAGCGGGCGGCGCGCGGTGTTCGCGGCGCGCAGGAGTTCGGGGTGGAGCATCATGGGCGTTCTTCCTCGCCGGGCGGAGCCGCCGGGGCGGCGGGTGTCGGCGTCGCTGTGTCGGGTGCCGTCGGGGCAGGCGGCGCTTCGGGCGTTGGGGGACGTAGGACGAAGCCCGGAGCGGCGGGGCCTGGCGGTGGCGGCGCCCCCACCGCCAGGCCGTGCACGATCCAGTCGCGTCCGGGAGGCTCGCCGAGGGCCGCGCCCAGGTCCGCCCGCTGCCAGGAGCCGATGGGCCGGGAGCGCAGGCCCAGTGCGGTGGCATGGGCCTGGACCGCTCCGGCCGCGTACCCGGCGGCGAGGTGGCTGGTGCGGACAGCGGCCGGCGGTGCGCCCCCGGGGCAGCCGTGAGCGAGGAGCACCGCGCCCGCGCAGCCGATCCACCGCTGGCCGGCGGCCCAGCGGCCGAGGGTGGGACGCGCGTCCCCGGAGGCTCGGACGTCCAGGCCCCTGCCGCCGGGAGACTTCTCGTACAGGGCCGGGTCGCCACCGCCGACCGCCGCGGTCCAGGCGGGCCCGTCCGGCAGTGCTGTCCGGGCGGTGGTCAGGAGCCGGGCGAGCAGGTCCTTGCCGGGCGGGTGCCTCAGGTCGTCGGGCGGGGCGCTCCGGCGCGCTTCCAGGGCCTCGTCGGTCACCGGTCCCGGGCGGGCTGCCGGGCACCACGTGCCGCCCGGGAGACCGGGGGACGCCGCGATGTGATGCAACAGTCGCCGTGTCGCGGCGAGTTCGTCGAGCGGGGCAGTCTCCGCGCCGGGCTGCGGAGACGGGGTACGGGCACCGGGCGGACCGGCCCAGGCGACCAGCATCCCGGGGGCGGCCGCGGTCCCACCCGCAGGCGTCAACCCGACTGCCACGAGCGGCAGTTCAGGTTCGGTACCGGGCCAGGCACCCGACCGGTCCGGAGCGGCGGGCAGTCCGGCGGCGGCGGAGAGCAGGGCGGCGTCCGCGTCGAGGCAGACCAGCACCTCGGCGGCCGGGGTTCCGGCCAGCGCCAGGGCCGCGGCGGCGTGGCCCGTGTCCAGCAGCAGCAGCGGCCAGGCCCGGTGGCCGTAGTGCGCGACGGTGCGGGACGCGGCCACGGTGAGGACCACGAGGGCTCCGGGGAATACGCCGTCGGGGGCCGGGCCGCGCGGGTGGGCGCGGTGGGTGAGCGGGTCGTAGGCGTAGCGTCCGGGCGGCAGTGAACACCCCGGCCCGATCAACAGGTGTGCGCGCACCGGGTGCAGGGCTCCCGCCGATGGGACGGGCCGCAGCCGGGCGGGGGTGCCGGTGGGAGCGGCCAGCGAGAGCCGCAGGACGCGGTCCAGGTCGATCGCGGACCGGCCCCCGGCTCCTCGACCCGCCCCGGAGGGGACCTCGCCCCCGGCCAACGGCAGCCCGGTCCCGCTCCAGGGCGACGGGCGCTCGGGAACGTACCGGGCGAGCCCCGGCGCGCGCGAGGAACGGACGTCTGCGAGGGCCCGGCGCAGGAGGCCGGACGCGGGGTGCGTCCCGGGATCGGGGGCGGCGGACCGGGCCGAGGTGTCGGGCATGGCGGCACGCTCCTTCACATGTGCGGGGGCGGGGCGAGGGTGAAGTCCCCCGGGGCGGTGGGCGGTCGGGTTCGCCAGCCCCGGGCGAGCGCCGCCTGGGCGAAGCGCGGGCAGCCCAAGTAGGCGAAGGCGGCGGGGGCGTTGGGGATCAGTCCGGAGACCAGTACGCGGGCGACGCGCAGTGTCGTCTCGGCGACGTCCTCCGTGGTGAGGTCAGCCGTGATCACCCGGTGTTCCCCGGCGGCGAGCGCCGCGTCGAGCGCGGTGCGGCTTCCGGGGGCGATCGTGGTGACCGGGACCGTACCGAGCGCGGGTTCGGTGAAGCGGCGGGCGAGCGGGGACATCCGGTCGTCCAGCCAGACCTGGACATGAGCCCCGAGGTCCCGGACGGCGGCGAACCCGGGCCCGCAGTCGTCGAGATAGCGTCGGTCGGCACGGTGGTCGAGGTAGAGGCCACGGGCGAGCATCCCGGCTTCGACCGCCCGGTGGACCCAGCCGTCGGAGTCCACCGCGCCCTGGGTGAACACCCAGGTGTGCACGGCCTCCAGGACGGCCTTGCGGGCCGCCTCCGCCGGGTCGTACCGGCAGGCGAACCCGGCCGCGTGGATGCCGCGCCCGGCATCGTGCACGAGGGCCGCCGCACAGGGGGCGAACTCGGAGGGCATCTCCACGATGTGTACGTCCAGCCCGCAGCCTGCCAGATCCTCGGTGAGCCCGGGGACACTCGCCGCCTCGATGCCCCGGGTGGGCCCGTCCAGGTGCCACCACAGCTCCAGGGCGTCGCGCTCGACGACTTCGAGGAGCCCACGCTCGACGGCGTCGTCGAGCCCCTGCCCGGTGGCGATACCCGCGTAGTTGAGGTGGTGGGTGCGGGACAGCGAACGCAGTTCACCCTGTCGCCAGTTGAGATGGGTCAGCGCGACGGGGGCCCAGCAGGGCCGCCCGTTCTCGGTGGCGCGGGTCCACAGCGCCGGGGTTTCGGGGGTGAGTTCGGCGTAGGGGAATCCCGGGCGGGCGAACTGCCAGGGGGCGTAAGTCGGTAGAGCGCCGGGGCCGTAGACGCGGTGGCCCTCGGCGGCCAGTTCGGCGGCGGTGGCCCGGCGGGGCTCCTGGGGGTGGCCGGGCGGTGGGAGGCGGTTGCCGCAGTAGCGTTCGACGGCCTCGGCCACCGCGGCGATCCAGGCGCCCCGGGGGTCGCCGAACGTGGTGCCGAGCGAGACGCGGTCGGCGGGCCAGGCGCCGAGGCGGCGGGCGTCGGCGACATCGGCGGTCATCGCGGTGTAGCGGGGCGGCGCACCGGTGGGGTGCTCGACCGGTGCGACGTCGCGGATGATCCCGCTGACGGGATCGACGAGGGCTTCGATGGGCAGGGCGCTGGTCAACGGCATATCTCCGATGCGGGCTCGACGTAGTGGTGTCGGGCGACGACGGGCAGGTGGAGGGTGCTGCCCCGGGGGTTCACGGTGCGGCGGGACGGGGCGAGCCGGGTGGCGGTGACCGGGTCCTCCCCGGTGTGCGGGTTACGGACGTGGGCGGGGAAGTGGTGTCCGGCGATCTCCGCGCGCAACCGGGTCCCGGCGGGCAGCCGACGGCCCAGCGTGCCGAGCGGCACGGTGATGTCCGCGGCCTCGCCGGGTGGGCCGGTGCGCCGGACGATGCCGAAGGCGAGCGGTTCGGCTCGGCCGGACGGGTCGAGCGCGGTCAGCCGTACGACCCAGTCGGCGCTGCGGGTGTCGGCCGTGACGTTGATCCGGGCGACGGCGGCGCCCGCCAGGTCGAGCGGGCGGGGCAGCGGTGGCGAGAGGAGCAGACAGCGGTCGGCACGGTCGCCGCCGGCCGGGACGGCGAGGTCGTCGGAGCGCACGGGGTGGTCCGGGTCGGCGCTGAACTCGGCTCCGTGGAGCAGCCGCAGACCGGTGGGTGAGCCGAAGGGCCAGCGGCACTCCGCCTCCGGCCGGTCCGCCCCCGCTGACCCCACCAGTCCATCCGGCCCATCCGCCCCCTCCGGCGTGGTGGCGTCCGGTGTGCGGGCGGGGCGGGGGGTGCTTGGCACCCGTGTGCTGTGCCAGCGACCGCTTGCGCCGAGGGCGATGACGCCGTGCCGCGTCGGCTCCAGCCGCCCGGCGAGCGCCGCGCGGGCCCACCGTACATACAGCGCACCGAGGTTGACGCGGGCGCGGGCCGGTGCGTCCGGGTCAGCGGTGAGGCGGTGGCCCCAGGGCCCGAGCAGCAGGCGGGACGGTCCGCCCCAGCCGTGCCACAGGGCCACAGTGTCCTCGGCGAAGGGGTCACGGGTGCCGCCGACGGCGAGCAGCGGAAGGCGGGCGGTGGAGCCCAGCGCGACGAGCCGGCCCCGTCCACGGCCGGCCCAGAGCCGGGACCAGGACGGCAGTTCGCGCCCCAGGCTCTCGGCCAGCCGCTCGGCGAGGCGGGCGACCGGAAGGTGTTCGAGCAGCCGAGGGTCGTCCGCCAGGGCGCGGGCCAACGCGTCCGGGTCGGAGTCGCGACGGTCGCCGTGGGCCGCCCACCAGCCGGCCCGGGCCCACAGCCGCTCCGGGCCCCCGGGCTCCCGCGCCGTCTCGGCGAGCCCGAGCGCGGGGACAGCGGCGATGACGGCGTCGGGGACTCCGTCACGGTGGAAGTCGCCGGGGTAGGCGTCGGGCCCCGGATCGCAGCCGGCGCCAGGGGCGGCGAGTGCGGTCACGAGGGCGCAGTGCGCGGCGTAGGAGGTGCCGACGGCGACTACCTCCCCGTTGCTCCACTCCTGCGCCCGCATCCAGGCGACGGTGGCCGCACCGTCCGTCTTCTCGTGGCCCCGATAGGGCTGCCACTCCCCCGGTGAGCCGTGGCGGCCGCGAACATCCTGGGCTAGGGCGGCGAATCCGTGCGCCGCCCAGCCGCGCAGCTCGGCACGGTGGGCATCGCGCCCGTAGGGGGTTCTGATCAGGACGGCGGGAACGGGGCGGATCCCGTCCGGGAGGCATACGTCGGTGGCGAGCGCGGTGCCGTCCGGCGTGGGGACGTACACGGTAGGGGTGTTCACGGGCGCGCCTTGACCGAACCGGCTCCGGCGCGCGCCCGCTCCGGCGTCGGAACAGGGAGGGGCGCGACGTCCGGGACGGGGAGCACGGGGTGCTCGGTGAAGGTGAGATCGCGCAGATCGATCCGGCGCAGCCGACGGCGCACCGGGAGAACGGTCGCCCGGCTCGCCCCGGCCCCGGCTTCGGCCCCGGCCCCGGCTTCGGCCCCGGCCCCGGCTTCGGCCCCGGCTTCGGCCCCGGCTTCGGCCCCGGCTTCGGCTTCGGCTTCGGCTTCGGCCCAGGCGATCAGATCGGCGGTGAGAAGCGCGGCGATCAGGGCGGCGGAGGCTTCGGTGGGGTGCGGTCCGGTGTCGGGGGTCCGGTGTCCGGCCCAGTACGCGGCGAGTTCGCGATGGGCGGGGGTGGCCGCGAGCCTGCGGAGCCGGATGTGACGGGAGGTGACGTCGCCCGGAGCCGCGGCAAGGGGTTCGGTCCAGCTGTGGGCTCCCTCTCGGTGGCAGCGCAGCCAGGCGATGCGCCGCCCGGGCAGCCGGTCCGCCGCGTCCCAGAGCCCTTCGGGCACGGGCGAGTCGAGGCACCACACCACGGCGACGCGCCCTTCGGTGCGGTGGTCCGGGGCCACCCTGGCGAGCTCCGCCACGCCGTCCGGGGCGATCCGGTGAACCTCGGCCCCTTCCGCTCCGGCGCAGCGCGCCAGCGGCTCGGTGAGCACGGGGTCGCCGAGGACGTGGACGGTACGGCCGGTGAGCGGGGCCCGGGGCGGAGCGGACACCGCGTGCCCATCCTCTTCGAACGCCACGACGAGACGGGCGAGTTCGGCCGCGTGCGCGCCCTCACCCGGTGCGTCCACGCCCGGTGCCTCCACCCCCGCCAGCCGGCGCACCAGGTCTTCGCCGGAGACGCCGCCGGTGTCGATGCGCAGGAACTCCCCTCCGGAGGTCCGGAGCACGGGGGCGTCACCGGGGACGGTGACGATCCCGGTGCCGGGAGCGAGTCGACTGCGGGTCACGGAATCCTCCGGAGCGGGAAGCGGGGGCGGGAGCAGAGGTGCGGAAAGCTCAGGGGCTCAACGGGGCGGGCCCGCCCGGGTCGTCACCGGGCGGGCCCGCCCCGCGCCACGCGGGGAACCTGCCGTCAGCGGCAGGCGTCGCCTACTTCTCGGCTGCGGTGTCGGCCTCGACGGCGTCGTCGAAGGGGTTCTCGACGAGGGCGTTCGAGTGGGTGGCGGAGAGGTGGGCGAGCTGACCCTGGTCGGCGATCGGGCTGAACACCACGTTGTTCTCCATGAGTTGGTTTCTCCATTCGGTGGATCGGATGGGTGTTTCGGTCGCGGCGTTGGTGCGTTCCGCAACACAGACACTAATGAATATGATTTTCATTCCGCAATAGCTGGAGCGAATCGAGAGGGTGATCTGGGTAACAGACGGGCCAGCCTCCCTCGCTGTCGGTCCCCACCCGGCCGTCCACACCGAGGACTTCGGCCAGCAGACGCCGGGTGACCACCTCGGCCGGAGGCCCGTCGGCGACGACGCGTCCCTCGCGCAGCGCGACGATCCGATCGGCGAACCGCGCGGCGTGATTGAGGTCGTGCAGCACCATCACCACCGTCAGCCGACGTTCCGCGCGCAGCCGTACGACCGTCTGGAGTACGTCCAGTTGGTGCCGCAGATCGAGATAGGTGGTCGGCTCGTCGAGGAAGAGCACGCGGGCGTCCTGGGCCAGCGCCATGGCCAGCCGGACCCGCTGGCGCTCACCTCCGGACAGCGCGTCCACGGCCCGGTCGGCCCAGCCGGTGACGCCGACGTCCGCGAGCGCCCGGGACGTCACCTCGTCGAGGCCTTCCCGCAGCATCCCGAGCGGCCCCCGGGCGGCGTAGCGCCCCTGGCGGACGAGTTGACGCACGGTCAGTCCCGGTACCGCGGGCGCCGACTGATGGAGCAGGGCCACCCGCCGGGCGGCCGTGCGGCGGGGCAGCCGCGCCACGTCGTCGCCTTCGAGCAGGATGCGCCCGCCGCTCGGGGTGAGCAGTCCGGCGGCGAGCTTGAGGAAGGTGCTCTTGCCGCAGCCGTTCAGCCCGATCAGGGCGACCAGTTCGCCGGCGTGGACGCTCAGGTCCACCCCGCGCAGGACCGTGCGTCCGGGGTAGCCGAAGGTCAGCCCCTGCGCCCTGACGACCTCCGGGCCCAGTACCACGCCCGGTTCCACTTCCGAACCGGCCGCCTCCACCGGGCTCGAATCCACTTGTCCGGTCAGGCCTTCCGACATGCCACCCTCCTCATCCGCTGTCCTCCACTTCCGTCGGCGACGACGCCGACATCGACGTGTCCCGTCCGCGTACCGCTCGCCGTCATCGCTCGTCCGCCCGTCGCCGCGCCACGACCATCAGCAGCCCGGCCCCCACGAAGGTGGTCAGGGCGCCGACCGGAAGGGTCAGCCGGTCCGCTTCCAGCGCGGCGGCCAGCAGCCGGGACAGCAGTTGGGCGGCGGCATCGGCCCCGCATACGACCGCCGCGCCCAGCAGCGCGGCACCCGGAAGGGTGATGCGCAGGTCGGCCCCGAAGACGGCCAGCGCCAGATGGGGCACCAGCAGCCCCACGAATCCGAGCGCCCCCACGGCCGACACGGCACCGGCCGTCAGCGCCACGGCGCAGACGAGCGCGGCACCCCGGCCCCGGCCGGTGGCCAGGCCCGCGGCAGCGGCCTGTTCGTCGCCGCAGCGCAACAGGGTCAGCGGCCCGGCGAGCAGCCAGGCCGCCGCACCCCAGAAGACGGCCCACGGCCAGAGCAGATTCCAGTGCTGCCACACCCGGCCCTCGGTGGAACCGATCAACCACTGCACGACGCTGCCGAGTTCACCGGGCGCCACCAGGAGAACGACCGCGGTGAGCCCGGCCAGCACCGCCGACACGAGGACGCCGTACACGGCTGTCTGTTCCGGGTCGCCCCGGTCCCGCCCGGCGAGCAGCCACAGCAGCCCCGCCCCGGCGAAGCCGCCGAGGCAGGCCGCCACGACCACGGCTGTTGGAGATTCCCAGCCCGCGAGGCCGAGGCCGGTCGCGGTGACCGCGCCGAGCACCGCGCCGGGAGTGACGCCGGTGACCTCGGGCCCGGCCAACGGGTTGTGCAGGGCCGACTGGAGCACGAGTCCGGCCACGCCGAGGCAGGCCCCGGCGACCAGCGCCACCAGCAGCCGGGGCAGCCGCAGTTGGAGCACGATGTGCTCGGCGGTGGGGTCGCTACCGGCGCCGAGCAGCACGGCCCGTACGCCTTCGGGGCTGACGCCACGGCCGGCGAACAGATCGGCACAGGCCACCGCGGTGACGAGCAGCGCCAGGCCGCCCATCCGGACGCCCGGTGCGCGCGGGGCCCGACGGGACGGTCCGGGCACGGTGTCGGTGAGCGTCATCGTTCCGCCTTCCGCAGGCCGGGAGCGGGGAGGTCCGGCACAGTCCCCGGTACGGGCGGGGCCACCGGCCCCCGGTCCCGGGCGGGCCGACTCCCCCGCTTCAGCAGTACGACCCCGACCGGCACCCCGACCAGGGCGGTCCAGGCACCGACGGGCGTCTCGACCGGGGCGAGCAACAGCCGGGCCGGCTGATCGGCGCACAGCACGACGATCGCGCCGCACGCGGCGGACCGGACGAGCCACCCGGCCGCGCCGCCGTCCGGGCGCAGTCGGCGGGCGAGGTGGGGGGCGAGGAAGCCGACCCAGGCCACCGGACCGCAGACCGCGACGACGGGGGCGATGAGAACGACCGCTATGCCCAGCGCGGCGACCCGCGCGCGTTCGACGCGGACGCCCAGCGCACGGGCGTCGTCGTCGCCGAGACGCAGCACACCGAGCACCGGCACGCACAGCACCAACGCCGGGACGGCCACGGCGAGCCAGGGCAGCAGACCGGTGACGTCGTCCCAGGTGCGGGCGGACAGGCTGCCCAGCAGATAGCGGTAGATGAGCTGGAGGTCGAGCTGGTCGGCCATCACCATGAGTACCAGCAGAGCCGCCTGGAGCGCGGCGGCGACCGCGGCACCGGTCAGCAGGACGGCCGAGGGGCTCCGCCCGAATCCGGCGGCGACCAGGGTGAGCAGACCGCCGAGCGCCGCCCCGGCCAGGGCGAGGAACGGCTGTAGTCCCAGGGGCACGGCCAAGGCCAGAACCAGCGGTGCGGCGACGCCCAGGGCGGCCCCGGAGGAGACCCCCAGCATCTCGGGTACGGCCAGCGGGTTACGCAGGGCCTCCTGGAGGACGAGGCCCGCCGCGCCCAGGCAGGCCCCGGAGATCAGCGCCAGCACCAGGCGAGGCAGCCGCAGTTCGGTGACGACGAGCCCCGCGAGCCCGTCGGCCCCCAGGGTGGCCGGGAGCCTGGTGGGCGGGACGTACGGCGTGCCGAGGCTGAGCGCGCAGACCGCGCTCACCAGGGCCGCCGCGCCCAGGCAGAGCGGCGCCACGGGCGGACGCCTCACCGCAGTGCGGCCGTCGCCTCGTCGAGGACGACGCCCAGGGAGCGGGTGCCGCGCCCCTTGGCCCACACCTCGGAGTCGACCTCGATGACCTTGCCGTTCTTCACGGCCGGGATCCGTGACCAGAGCGGGTTCTTCGCCAGTTTGTCGGAGAGCTTGCCGTCCGGCGCGCCGAACGACAGGGTCTCCACGAACAGGACGTCGACGTCCTGGGCGAGGATCTCCTCCAGGCTGTAGCTGCCGTCGACGCCCCGGCTCTTCCAGGGGTAGTGGGAGATCTTCGGGAACAGTCCGGCCGCCACATCGGTCTCCGGGGTGGCCACGCCGAAGTTCTCGTCGCCGCCGTAGACGATCAGCGCGGTCCTGTCGCTCCTGCTCTTCTCCGCCTGCGCCAGGCGGCCGCGGAAGGCCCTCTCCGCCTTCTCGCCCTGCTCGGTGCGGCCGGTGAGGGCGGCCAGGTCCCGCAGGTAGCCGACGCTGTCCTGCCAGGATCCGGGCTGGACCGGCCAGAACGTCGTGGCGCCCTTCAGCGCGGGGGCCAGCCTGCCGTGCGTGTCCTCCAGACCGATCACCAGATCGGGCCGGTGGGACAGGATCGCCTCGACCTCGGGACTGAGGAAGCCGCCGGGAACGACGGGTATGCCCGCCGCCTTCTCCTCGCCCAGGAACTTCGGGTGCGCCAGCAGTTGGGAGTTGGTGGCGGTCGGGGTCATACCCAGTTCGACGAGGATGTCGTCGCAGAGGGCGACCAGGCAGACGATCTTCTTCGGCGGCTTCGGCAGGGAGACGGCGACGCCCTTGGCGTCGGTGATCCGGGTGGCTGCCTCGATGGGCCGCACGTCCGGGCTCGTGCGGGCGCCGGATCCGTTCTCCGGAGCGACGGCGCGTCCCGCGGTGTCGGCCTCCCCGGTTCCGCAGCCGGCCAGCAGGCCTCCCAGTACGGCGATCGCGGCCCAGCGGCGCACTCTCAGCGCGGTTCGTGACATAGACGGTCCCTCAACGTTCCTGTGTGGTCCCGGGGATGCGGCAGAGACGGCGGCGGAGCCCCGGGAGCGATCCCCGCCACAAGCCGAAACCTTACACATGATTATCATTTCCAATAAAGCGGCCGAGGCTCCCACCCGGCCCTCGCCGGGTCCCAACGCCCCCGCCGCCCCCTATGACCCCGCCGACCGCAGGAGTTCGCCATGCCGCAGTCCCCACCCCCCTCGCCCCACGCACCGCCGCGCCTGCTGGTCTCCGACCATGTCGCCGGCCGGATCAGCCTGTTGGACCTCCCGGACGGCACGGAGCGCGCCGCGCTGAACCACCGGCACATCGCAGAGCACGCGGGCTTCCTCGCCCTGCCCGGCGACCTCACCGCCTGCGTGGACGACCGGGCGGGCGAGCTGCTCGTCCTCGACCCCTACGGCCCCGACGCCGGCCGTCCACTGATCCGGCGGCGCATACCGGTCGCGGTCCCCGCCGAACACCTGGCGGCGGACCCGTCAGGGCGGCACCTCGCGGTGACCACCGGCCTCGGCCGCAACGAGGAGGCCTGGACAGGCCTCCTGACGGCCGTCGACCTCGACGCACCGGACGGCGCCGTCGCCGTACGCGTACGGGGGCGGACGGGCGAGCCGGGGGTCACGGTCCTCGGCGGCCCGCCCTCCCTCGTGGTGCTGCGCCACCGGGAGCCGGGCGAACTGCTGGTCCACCGGCACCGCGACCTGATGCGGTCGGCCCCCGCATGCCCTCCGGCGACCCCGGTCCGGCGGATCACCCTTCCGGACGACGACGGGCACGGCGACGCCCACGACCCGCTCACCGGCCGGGTGTTCGCCGCCGCGGGCTCGGGAGTGCATCGCGCACGACGGGAGGGGGACGACCTCACCCCCGGGACCCCCCTTCCCTGGTCCGCCGACGGGCGCTCCGGCGGGCGCGGCTACTACCTGCGGCTCGACCCCGTGCGGCGGATGCTCTGGTCCTGCGTGCGCGGCGGACCGGGTGACCCCGGGCAGTGGCCGGACTGGTCCAACGACGCCTGGTGGCACCACCTCGACACGGGCGTCACGGGCCGGCTGGACCTGGGCCCCGGACTGGTGTTCCGGCTCGCGGTGACCGCCCGCCACGTCGCGTACACCCGCGTCCACCCGGACGGCGACGAGCTCGTCCTGCTCACCGCACCCCCGGCCGCCGGGTCCCGCCCGGAGGTCGGCGCGCGCCTGCCCCTGCCCGCCATGTCCGGTGCGCCCCGGGCCGGCGGGACTCCCTGGGACGGGGTGCAGCGGCGGGCCGTCGCCGCCTCCCCCGGCGGGAGCCTGGTCGCGGTCAGCCGGGGAGGCCATGGCGAGGTCCACGTCTTCGACGCGGACCGGGCGGAGCTGCTCACGACCCTGACCGTCCCGACCCCCCTGGACGACGGCGGCCACCTCGCCCTCCTCACCCCCGGGGACGGGACACACGCCGACCCGGTCGGCCGCTGAGAGACGCGCCTGCGGGTGGTGGCGCGGCCCGACCGCCGCACCACCACCCGCAGGCGCTCGGACGGCCTTCACCAGGAGGACTTGGTCACCCCCGGAAGGAATCCCGCGTGGGCCTGCTCACGCGTCCGGACCCGGGAGAGTCCGAACCTGCGCAGATACCCCCGGGGTCGGCCGTCGACGCTGTCCCGGTTGCGGAACCGCGTGGCACTGGCGTCGCGCGGCTGACGCCGCAACTCCTTGACAGCCGCGCCCCGTTCACCCTCAGGCGTGCCGGGCCGGCGGATGATCTCCTTGAGTTCGGCCCTGCGGGCGGCGTAACGGTCCACGGTCGCCCGGCGCCGGTCGTTCCGCGCGATCTTGCTCTTCTTCGCCATCAGACCCGCCCTCCCCGCGCGCGGATCCGTGCGACCGCGGCGTCGATGCCGATGATGTCGACGGCCTTGATCGCCCGAGCGCTCAGGGTGAGGCGCACATACCGCCCCTCGCCCGGCAGCCAGTACCGCCTGCGCTGGATGTTCGGGTCGAACCGGCGGGACGTCCGGCGGTGCGAGTGGGAGATGTTGTTGCCGAATCCTGGCTTCGAGCCGGTCAGTTGACAGTGGGCGGACATGGAAAGTTACCTGCCTCTCTTTCGGCGCATCCATTAGTGAAAATGGAAACCATTGCCATATAGTAGCGCCCATGGCTCGCAACGAACTACGCCCGGTCATCAAGCTCCGCTCCACCGCGGGGACCGGCTACACCTATGTCACCCGCAAGAACCGGCGGAACGACCCCGACCGGATGGTGCTGCGCAAGTACGACCCGGTCGCCCGCCGCCATGTCGACTTCCGCGAGGAGCGCTGAGGCAGCCAAGGCCCCGCCCCTCCCCCTCCCCCGCACACGCCCCAGAACCCAGAACCCAGGCCCCAGGCCCCACCTCCAGGAGGACATCGCCATGAAGCCCGGAATCCACCCCTCCTACGGCCCCGTCGTCTTCCGCGACAAGGCCGCCGACTTCGCGTTCCTGACCCGCTCGACCCTGACCAGCGACCGCACGGTCGCATGGGAGGACGGCAACACCTACCCGGTGGTCGACGTGGAGATCTCCTCCGCGAGCCACCCCTTCTACACCGGCACCGCCCGCGTCCTGGACACCGCCGGACGCGTAGAGCGCTTCGAACGCCGCTACGGACGCGGTGGGGCCCGGTGAGCGAGCACCGCACGAAACTGCCCGTCGTCATCGTCTGCGGCCTGCACTCCGAGGCGCGCCGCGAGGTGGTGGAAGGGCTGTTGCGGGACGTCCCCCACAGCGTCGCACTGCACCACGACCTGTCCACGGCCACCTGCGGGACGGTACGCCGCTCCCTGCGGGATACCGGTGGCGAGCTGGCCTCCGGCGAAACGCCGCTGGTGAACGACTGCGCCTGCTGCGCGCTGCGTGAGGATCTCGTCCCCGAACTCGAACGCCTCGCGGGGGACGGGCGGACCCGCCTCGCCGTCCTGGAACTCTGGGACTCCGTCGAGCCGAAGTCCATGGCCGAGGTGATCGCCGCGCACACCACCGCCGCCGAGGTCACCAACGTGTTCGCGGCGGTCGACCCCACTCTCGTCCTGCCCTGCCTCTCCAACGGCGACGATCTGGCCGAGGCCGGCCTCGCGGCCGCGCCGACCGACCGGCGGACCATCGGCGACACCTGGGCCCGGCAGGTGGAGTACGCGCCCGTCCTGGCCGTGACGCCGAGCCCGGCGGCCGACGACGAGGACCGCGCCCTGATCCGGCAGCTGAACCCGACGGCCCGCCAGGCCGCTCCCGGATCGGCCGAGCTGGCCCGGCTCTCCTTCGCGGGATTCGACGTGGAGGCGGCGGACGCGGGCCAGCACCCGGCCTGCGCGCTCCTTCCGCAGGAGGCCGACGAGGCCGGGGTGGGCACGCTCGTCTGGCGGCGGCACCGGCCCTTCCACCCCGAGCGCCTGCTCGACGCGCTGGAGGACCTGAGCTGCGCGGCGACCCGCAGCCGGGGCCGGTTCTGGCTCGCGGACCGACCGGACACCCTGCTCTCCTGGGACGCCGCGGGCGGCGCGCTCTGCGTGGAGAACACCGGCCCCTGGCTCGCCTCGCTCCCGGACGCCGCCTGGTCCATGGTGGCGCCCTACCGGCGGGTGGCCGCCGCGCTGGACTGGCACCCGGAGCACGGCGACTGCTGCCAGCACCTGGTCTTCGTCTCCCCCGGCCTCGACCGCGACGGCCTGACCGGCCTGCTGGACTCCTGCCTGCTCACGGACGAGGAGTACGGCTCCGGCCGGGAGGCATGGAAGAGCCTGCCCGCCGCGTTCGACGCACTCCTCGACCCGGTCCACTGACCCCGTCCCGTACCGCCGGCGCCCCGACCCGCACCGCCCGCGCCCCGGCCCGTGACCGCGGCCCACCGGTCTCACACCCAACACTCCCGACATTCCCGGCACACCGAGCACGAGGAAGCCCCATGGCACGTCAGCAGGACCCCCGCGAGCCACTCAAGAACCGGACGAACCCCCTGGACGCCGCCAGGATCACGTACATCGACTACAAGGACACCGATCGGCTGCGGCGGTTCATCTCCGACCGGGGGAAGATCCGCAGCCGGCGGGTCACCCGGATCAGCGCCCAACAGCAGCGCCAGATGGCCGCGGCCATCAAGAACGCGCGCGAGATGGCTCTGCTGCCGTACTCCGGATCCGCGGCGGGCACGTAGCGCGACACCCCGACCCGGGGGGCCACCTGGATGCGGGCCGTCCGGTGACGAACCGACCGGGGCGGGTCGCTGCCGGCCGCGGCGGAAACGGCTGGGGCGACCACATGGCTCCCGGTCGTCGTGAACGGGTGGCGTGTGCGGGGCACGCCGGGAGGGGCGGGTCGCCGGACGCGATCGGACGGAACGGAGTCGCGCTCCGTCACCCCGGCGAGGGCACGCCCCGGCGGATCAGAAGGCGAATACGGCGTTGTCGTTCATGCTGCCCGCCATCTCGCAGGCATTGCCGTACGTGGTGCTGAACTCGATTTGCCTGCCCTGCCAGACGCCGTGGGCGGTCACCAAGACCGGGTCCCACTGGCGGGTACAGGTCCGGTTGGACGGACCGGCGGTCAGCTCGGAGAACTTCCCCTGGACCGCGGCCAGTTCCTTGCAGGCCGCAGCGGGAGAGGGGTGCGTTCCCTCGGCGGTGGGAGCGCAGGTGAGCGTCACGGCCCGCTCGACGGTGGCGGTCAGCGGGTCCTCGCCGCGGGCCACGGTGAGGACGAGCGCCGAGGGTGCGTAGAGGCTCTCCGCCCTCGCCGGTGCGGCCTGGGCGGTGGCGGTCGCGAAACCGCCGAGCAGAAGGGTGCTCGCCGTGACGGTTGCGATGATCTCATGAGGGTTGCGTCGCATTGGTGAAGACTCCTTGGTCGCGTATCTGATTGCGGTCAGGAGTCTTACGCATGCGGAAAGTAAGCGCACATCGACGGCCAGCTTCCAGCCGCAGACGAGTGCCCGAATCGACCGAATGGTCATTCGGGCAGCTCAGGCGCCTCGCGCAAGCCGTCCAGCATATGGACGAACTTCGGCGGTTCAACGCGAAACTACCGCCCGACCTGCGGGTACATACGGATCTCCCGATGTGCCGAACCGCCGCTTCGGCCGGAAAGTACCGCCACCCGAAGCCCTCGCGTCCGCCAGAAACCCTCGGTCACCCCTCGGTGGTGGCCGACAGCCGGAGCCGGTGGCGCACAGCTCCGGTCCCACCGCGCGCTGAGCGGCGAGCCCTGGGTCAGACGCAGGAGAGGAGTCCGTCCAGCGGTTCCGGCAGACGTGCGAGGTCCAGCGATTCCGCCGGCGCTCGCGTGTCCCCGTCGCCCGCGGCCCAGGAGATGACCGTCTGCTGGAAGCGCGTCGCTGTGCCCACGGGGCCAGTCTCGCACCGTGATCGGCAGGTACGGCAAGGGTATTCCGGTACGTCGGCCAGGGCTGTCCCAGGTACGTCAGCGGGGTGCGGGAGGCCGCCGCGCCAGGTACAGGCCGACGCCCAGGGCGAGCGCCAGGACACAGCCGGCGAAGGTCAGTCCGGCGTTCCGGAGTCCGATCCCCAGGGTGAGTGCGCCGACGCCGACCACGGGCAGGGAGATGCCCAGGTAGGCGATGACGAAGAAGGCGGACACGGTCGCGGCCCGGTGCTCGGGCGGCGCGGCGGCACTGATCGCCGTCACCGCACCGCGGAACGCCAGTCCCTGGCCTAGCCCGCCGCACAGCGCACCGGCGACGAGCAGGGGAAGTGAGGCGAACAGCAACGAGGCGCCCACCAGCAGGAGTCCGGCGACCAGGACGAAGCAGCCGCCCGGCAGGGCACGCCGCTCACCGACCCGCCCCATGAGCGCCTGCCCTGCCGTCGAGGCGAGGAAGACGGAGAAGACGACGAGCCCCGTCAGGGCCAGGTTGTGCACGTCGAGCGTCTCGGCCACGAACGCGGGGGCGACCGCCGTGAAGAGGCCCAGCAGGGAGAACCCGGCGAAGGCGGCCAGCGCCGAGGTGGCGAACACGCCCCGCATCGCGGGCGGGACGGCCGGCCCCTGGGGCCTCAGCCGCAGTCCCCGCACCCGGGAGGAGGCGACCGTCTCCGGGAGGAACCAGGTCAGCGCGGCGGCCACGACGATCAGCGCCAGGTGCACGACGAAGGGGAGCCGCAGGGGCCAGGGGGCGTACTCGGCGAGCAGTCCGGACAGCAGCGGGCCGCACCCCAGGCCGCCCATGTTCGCGGCGGTCGCGGCCAGCCCCGCCCGCGCCGCGTGCCCCGGCGGGGCCAGTTCCATCACCGTGACCGTCGCCGCCCCGCTCAGCAGGCCGGCGGCGAACCCGGAGAGGAGCCGTCCGGCGAACAGGGCGGGGAGTCCGCCCTCGAAGAGGAAGCAGCAGGCGCTGGCCGCCGAGAAGCCCAGGGCGGCCAGGAGAACGGGCCGCCGCCCCGCCTCGTCGGAGACGTTCCCGGCGATCAGCAGGGTGGCGATCACTCCCAGGGCGTAGACGGCGAACACCACGGTCACCATCAGTTCGGAGAAGCCGAGCTGTTCCCGGTAGAGACCGTAGAGCGGGGTGGGGAGCGTGGTGCCCGCCATGCCGATGGCGAAGACGGCCGCCGCGGCCGGGTAGCCGAGGCGTCTCCTGCGACGGGCGGAGCCGGTCGGCCGGCTCATGCGTCGGACGGAGGGTCCGTCGGGGCGGCGGGCGTGATGTGGGTGAGCACGCACAGCCACAGGGCGCCGTGCCGGACGAAGACGTCCGTGACCCATTCGTCGGCGTCGAAGCGGCGGCCACCGTAGTGGGCTGTGTTCGTCATCCGTGCGGTGACCGTGGCGGTGTCCTTGCGGACGCGGACCCTCGATGGGCCGATGGCCCGCATCGCCGTGTGGGTCAGGTCGCCGGACGCGACGTAGCCGAGGAAGGCGTCCCGGTCCGTGATGCCGGACTCGGAGACGATGACCCACTCGTCCGCCATGAAGGCCCTCATCCGCGGCACGTCGTTCGAGACGATCGCGGCGGACCACTCGTCCACCAGGGCGACGAGCCGGGCCTGTACCGAGGGATCCTGGACGTCGGCGCTGTCCGGCGACGGCCCGGAGCCGGCTCCGCTGTCTTCCATTTTCCGAGCGTAGCCGCGGGGCACGCGGGCCGCAGGTCATGGGCGGCCGGGCGGGGCCGCCCATGAACCGGACGAGCCCGGGGCGGTACGGGACCAGCGGCACCATGCGCTACGCGGGCGGGCCGCCCTCGACAACGGCGGTCGCTTCCTCGGGGTCCTGGCCCCTCGGTGTGTCGGGCAGTTCACGGCAGCGAACCATGAAGGACCGCTCGAAGACGATGACGGTCTCTCCCGTCGACTTCGTGCCGGTCGTCTCCACCGTGATGATCCCCTGCCCCGGCCGGGACCGGGACAGCCGCTTGTCGAGGATGCGGCTGCTCGCGTAGAGGGTGTCACCGACGAAGACGGGGCTCTTCAGACGGACCCTGTCCCAGCCCAGGTTGGCCACCGCCCGCGCCGACAGAGCCTGCACGGTCATTCCGCCGACCAGGCACAGCGTGATGCCGCTGTTCACCAGGACCCTTCCGTACTCGGCGCCGGCCCCGTAGTGCTGGTCGAAGTGGAGCGGGTGCTGATTCATCGTCAGCAGGGTCAGCCAGGTGTTGTCGGCCTCGGAGAGGGTACGGCCCGGCCAGTGCCGGATCACCATGCCCGGCTCGAAGTCCTCGAAGTCCCCGCCGTGCTCCTCGACGTACTCGTTGTCCTTGACGTGACGCAGGGTCATGCGGCATCTCTCCGGTGATGTCACTCGATCAGGGGCGGCGCGGACGGGCGAGCCGGTGCGCGGGGCGGAGCCTGCGGGGTGCTGCCGTCAGATCGCCACCATCACGTTGTCGGAACTGCTCGTTCCGCCTCGGACACTGACGATCCCGGCGGAACCGTCACCGAAGAACCGGCAGAACAACCCGGCCGGCCGGCCTCCGAATATCAGGGGCCCCAGCACGGGGGCGACATCGACGTCGTACGGCTCGTCGGCCCCGTCGGCGATCAGCGCGACCCGGCAGGTCGCCGGCCGCACGAACTCCTGGACCACGCTGGTGCGGCCCTGGACGGCCTCGCCGACAGCTGCCTCCCACACGGCCTGATCGGCCTCGCGGCCGATGATCACCTGTTGCCCGCTCTCCCCGAGGGCGGCCTTGAGCACCAGCAGCTCGCGGTTCTTCAGCACGAACGGAAGCAGGTCGACCTGCTGACCCCCACGGTCGGTCCTGCGCTCGGAGAGGATCCGCGTCCACGGCAGGTACCGCTCGATGAGCCCCCGGTCGCCCTCGGTCATCCAGGGCCGTCCCTCCGACAGGAGCCCCATGGTGAGCTTGCTGTGCAGGAACGTCGATGTCTGGGTACCCACCAGCAGGCAGCCGTGGTCCAGGGCGTCCTGGACCGGAGTGGTGTCGAGACCCGCGTCGAGCCAGTCCGGGATGGTGAAGTTCCGCAGTCCGACCGGATAGCGCAGGTGCGGGGCGCAGTCCCACGCCTCGTGCAGCTCCTCCGGCTCGAAGAAGCGTGTGGTCAGACCGTGGCTGTTGTAGTGGTCGGCCTCCATCTCGAAGTACCGCCGCTCCACGCCGGTCACCCGGGCACTTCCGACGACGGCCACCCTCGGTGCCACCGCCGACTCCGCGCTGAGCGACCTGAACATTTCGGCGCGTACGGCGAACGGACTCGGCGACCGGAACGGGGCCCGGCCCTCCTCGTCGGAGTGGAGCCGGCGCCACACCGCCAGTCGGCTCTGGGTCTCCACCACGCCACCGAGCGCACCGCTGACGTTGAACTCCAGGAACCGCGGCCCGTCGGGCCCGATGACCAGATCCGGGCGGACCACGGAGTCGGCGTACCGCTCCTCGATGAACGGGTCGCGCAGCCACAGCCGGTCCTCGGTGGCGGGCATCTCGTACGCCGCCAGCCTGTCGGCGGTGGTGTGCCCGCTCTCCAGGGCGGCACGGCGCAGCAGATCGACCAGCGCGACGCTCGCCCGGAAGATCTCGGCGTAGGCCGCGCGCGGGATCGCCAGCGGTGCCGCGGGAAGAACCCTCTGGTACGGCCAGCCGGTCTCCCGCAGCTCGTGCCTCAGCATCTGCCGGATCGTGTCCGCCGACGCGGCGGGCCTCAGCCGGTGGCGGCCGAACCACGGATGCCCGTGTCCCGGACCAAGGTCCTCATGCGTGTCCATCGGGCACTCCCTGTCTTGTCGGCGGCACCGCGGTCGGGTCGCCTGTTCCCTGCTCGGCCGTACGACACTCCTCGAACAGCGCCACCGCGGCGGCGGTGTCCTCGATGGCCATGCCGACCGTTCGCAGGACCGTGGTCCGGCCGGTGACGCCCACTTCGCCGCTCACCAGGCCGCCCAGTTCGTACAGGTCCTCGACCTTGATCAGGCCGTCGGCCAGTGCGGCCCGGATCTCGCCCGCGCCGTCCAGCGCCGCGGACCGGTCCTCGACGATGGTCACCGCATCGGCCAGCAGGGCGGGGGCGAGCTCGACGGCGTCCGGGTGGGTTCCGCCGATCACGTTCACATGCGCACCGGGGGTCACCCAGTCCGCCTCGACCACGGGTGTGCCGTCGTCGGTGGAGGTGGCTGTGCAGATGATCGCCGCGTCGGTGACGGCGTCCCTCGCGGTGTCGCAGACCCTCACGTGGACGGGCCGTGGTGCGGTGTCGCGGATCCGGTCGGCGAGCTTCTCGGCCCCGGCACGTGTGCGCGAGTGGACGCGGACGGTGCGGATCGGGCGTACCGCCGTCACCGCCCGGACGAGGGCGTGCGCCTGCACTCCCGCGCCGATCACCGCCAGATCGTCGGCGTCGTCGGGGGTGCACCAGCGGGTCGCCAGAGCGGCGACCGCGCCGGTGCGGACAGCGGTGAGCTCGGCGCCGTCCAGGAGCGCGGTGATCCGCCCGGTCTCCAGGTCGGTGAGCGCGACGATCCCGTGGATCAGCGGCAGCCCGCGTACCGGGTTGTCGGGGGTGAGCGTGGTGACCTTGACGCTGCCCACCGCGCGCTGCTCCCATACGGCGGGGCTGACCAGGAGGACGCGCCGGTCGCCGTGTTCAAGAACCGTGCGGGCCGGGGAGCGGGTACGGCCGGCGGCCAGGTCGACGAACATCTCGCCGAGCACGTCGACCACGCGGAGCATCCGCCGGGTACCGGCCATGTCGGCGGCCCGGACCATCACCGGCGCGCTCACGCGGTTTCACCGGCGCGGCCGAACCGGCTCGTCCAGGCGTCCTCGCGCGCCACCGAGGTGCGGGCCAGCCGGGCGAACGGCGGGCCGACCATGTTCCCCTCCAGGACGGCGATCCCGCCGTCGGCCGCCGCGACGGCCTCCACCACTCGACGCGCCCGTACCAGCTCTTCGGGCCGGGGCCGCAGGAGGCGGTTGATCACATCGAGTTCGCCCGGGTGCACCGTCGCCTTGCCGTGGAAGCCGAGCGCCCGCGCCCGGGTGGTCTCCTCGGCGAGGACCGCCGGTTCGGCGAGCCGGTAGTTGGCCGTGTCGACGCACGCCGTGCCGTGCCGGGCGGAGGCCATCGCCATCGCCTGCCGGGCTGCCAGCATGGCCTCCCAGCTGATGTCGACACCGAGTGTGGCGGCCAGATCGGCCGAGCCGAGCACCAAGCCGTCGGCGGAGCGCGCGATGGAGTCGATGCGGGTGACCGCCTCGGCCGTCTCCACCGTCACGTAGATCTCGGGGGAGGCGCCCGCCGACGCCAGCATCCGGCGCAGCAGGTCGACCTCGTCCGACGAGGTCACCATCGTCATCAGGACGATGCCGGGCCGCACCGGGCCGGCGGTCAGCATCAGGACGTCGTGGACGCCCGCGAGGCTGCCGAGTTCGTTCATCCGCACGGCGACGTTCTCCGGCCGCGGCGTCTTCTCCAGCGCGGCCCGGCAGACCGTGCGGGCGGCCTGCTTGTCGGCGGGCGGTACGGAGTCCTCGAGGTCGATCAGGTGGACGTCCGCGTCGTACGACCAGGCCTTCACCACCTGTTCCGGCGAAAGGGCCGGTGTGTAGAGGATGCTGCGCGGAATCGCCCTGGCCGCCCCGGTCACCGGTTCACCGTCCCGGGGAGCGTGCCCGCCGGGTGCGCCCCGGCTTCGATCAAAGCGGCGCAGAGCCGCTTGATCTGCTCCGCACTCTGGCCGGCCCGCAACATCACCCGCAGTCCGGCCGTACCGCGCGCGACGATCGGGAAGAACACCGGTGAGGTGTAGAAACCGGCCGCGAAGACCTGTTTGGCCGCGTCGACGACCGTGTCGTCGCCCATCGGCACCACCCGGATCGGGTAGGTGCTGTCGGTCTGCTCGGTCAGGACGAGCGAGTCGAACAGCGCGATGTTGGACCGCAGGCGCCCCTGCAGCCGGGTGAGTTCCTCGGTGCGGTGGATCTCGGCCGAGGCGAGTGCCGCACCGACCGCGGCGGCGTTCATCTTCTGCGAGTAGCCCAGCGGGCCCGCGAACCGTTCGATGAGCCGGCGCGTCTCCTCGGGGTAGCCGTCGAGCAGGATCGCCGTGCCTCCGGCCCCGAACCCCTTGGTCAGGGTCGCGACGGTGATGGTCCGCTCGTCGAGCACCGGGGAGTGCGTGCGTACGTAGCCGATGCCGCGCTCGCCGTACGCGGACAGCGAGTGCGAGTCGTCGTAGAAGACCAGGAGGTTGTACTTCTCCTGCAATTCGGCCAGTTCCTCGACGGGCGCGTAGCCGCCGAGGCTGTCCGAGCCGTCCACCACGTAGCAGACGCGTTCGTAGGTGCGGCACATGTCCTTGAGGAAGTCGAGGTCGTGGTGGCGGCAGGTCACGACCTCGCTCTCGTCGGCGCAGCTCGGCTTGGAGTTGGCCAGCGAGACATGGGCGTTCCTGTCGAAAACCATCAGCGGCCTGGTGCCGTTGCCCAGGTGCCCCGACGCGATCATCGGAAGCAGACCGGTGCTGGCCGCCGCGGTGGAGAGCGCACTGATCACCATCGCGCCGAACAGTTCGCCCAGCGACTCCTCCAGCTCCAGCAGCACCGGTGTCTGGACGCGGGTGCGCGGGATGCAGTGGTCGAGCACGCCGAAGCGGCGCAGCGAGGCGACCGCGCCGTCGATGACCTTGGGGTGGGTGTCCAGGTCCAGGTAGGAACACACCGTGAAGTTGACGAACTCATGCCCGTCGGGCATGTGGAACACACCGTCCTCCAGGTCGCCGACGATGCCGGCGACCCCGTTCTCGTAGGACATGCTCCAGAAGGCGTTGCCGATCCCGATGAGCTTGTCGTTGTTGCGGTAGCGGTGGGTGGGGGTGATGGTCCTGCGCTCGCTCATCGGGATGTCCCCTCGGTGGGCTTGTAGCTGTAGACGCCCTTGAGTCTTCGGTAGGCGTACGTGTACAGGGCGACGCCGAGCACGTGCGGCCGGTGGAGGATCTTCTTGGACTTGAGCCAGAAGTTGACGTTGATGTTCATCTCGCCCAGCGACTCGGCCTGGTGCCACCAGCCGAGCGGCAGGTAGAGCATGTGACCCGGTTCGAGGACGAAGTCGCGGCGCTGGGCGAGCTTGGCCGCGAGCCTCGGGTAGCGCGCCAGGTCGACGTCGTCGAGATCGACCACGTTCGACTTGTCCCCGAATCCGCGCAGGACGGAGCGCGGGTAGTAGTCCCGCACGCCGGGTGGGGCGATGATGAACCGCTTGCGGCCCTCGAGCGCGATGTTGAAGTTCTCGAACTCGTCGAAGTGGTTCTTGGTGAATACACCGCGGTGGCTGATCCACAGGTTGGCGGCGTACAGGCTGTCGCCGTAGCCGAAGAACTCCTCGGCGTCGAAGCCGATGACGGCGTTCACGTCGGCCGGACTGCTGCGGATGTTCGACACCACCCGGTGCCAGGTGTCCGTGCTGGTCAGGTGCTGCTCGTCCGCGAAGAACTCGCGGAGCTCGATGTCCCGTGTCTCCCAGCGTCCCGGGTGGTTCTTGTCGCCGGGTTCGGTGAACAGGGTGACGGTCATCTCGGCCAGGCGCGCCGCCACTTCGTCCCGTCCGAGTCCCTGCACGCTGTCCGGCAGCTTGATCACCACGGGGCGGTCGGCCTTGTACAGCCCCCGAGGGCCGATGGCCAGGAATTCGTCGAACGACATACGGGTGACCTCGACACCCGCTGTCCCGTTCGGCTCGGGCACAGCTTCCGGAACTGTCATGTAGCTGGTCCTCCTCTCTTGACCGGATCCCCTACCGCGTCAGCCGTCGGTCCCGCGGTCGCTCAACTCCGCTACCACGTCCACGATCAGGTCCTCCTGGCCGGCGATGGCCTGCCGCCGGCCGAGTTCGAAGAAGACCTCGCGCGGGTCCACACCCGCGGCCCCGGAGAGTTCGACGACCCGGTGCTTGAAGCCGGAGAACACTCCGGCCAGGCCGCTGACGATGCTCATCGAGGCGGTCACCGGTGGTGCGGGCATGAGTTCGCGCTCGGCGAGGTCGGCGGCGTCCAGCAGCGCGTACAGGTCGATGCCCGTGGCGAACCCGCTTCGCTCCAGCACCGGTACCAGCACTTCGAGTTGGGTGTTTCCGGCCCCGGCCCCGAAGCCACGGGCGCAGCCGTCGATGATCAGCGCGCCGGCGGCAGCGGCGGCCACCGAGTTGGCGACGGCCATGCCGAGGTTGTTGTGTCCGTGGAAGATCACCGGGACGGTGTCGACCGCCTCGACGATCGCACCGATCCGCGCGGTGACGTCCGGAGGGAGGAAGTGACCCGCGGAGTCCATGATCCCCACGGCCCGCGCCCCGTATCCGACGGCCCGTGCGGCCTGCTCGGCCAGTTCGTCCGGGGAGGCCATATGACTCATCATCAGGACGCAGTGCGCTTCGGCGCCCGCGTCCCTCAGGAAGCCCAGATGACGCTCGGCCAAGGACGCCTCGGTGGCGTGGACGCCGACGCGGAAGACGTCGACCCCGTGGGCGATCGCCCGCCGAAGATCGTCGGAGGTGCCCCAGCCGGGCAGCATGAAGGTACCCAACCGGCTGTGGCGCAGCGCCTCGCGGACGGTCGACAGCATCTCGTCGTCGGTCGCCGCGGCCGGCCCGACCTGCAACGAGGAAGCACCCAGTCCGTTGCCGTGGCCGACCTCCACCACCGGAATCCGCGCCGCGTCCGCCGCTTCCGCGTAACGGCGCAGCGCGGTCAGCCCGAGCTGGTGGCGGACCGCGTGCTGGCCGTCGCGCAACGTCGGGTCGTGGATCACCACCTGCTTCACGACGTCACCCCCATGCGCGACACCCGGTCCGGCCGGGCCGCGTACTGCTCGGCGACCATGACAGCGGCGGCGTTGATGATGTCCAGGTTCCCCGCGTACGGAGGCAGGACGTCACTGTGCGCCGTGACCTTGAGGACGATCGTCACGAAATCGCCGACCGCGGTGCAGGCGACGACCTCGTACCCGGGGGCGAAGGACCGCACCCGTTCGGCCGCTCGGTCTGCCACCGCCCGCACCGCCGCCTGATCGGCGCCCGGCACCCGGGCATGGATGACGGTGCGGAAGGTGGCCGGCGGCACGGCCGGACTGATGTTGAGGATCACCTTGACGTCGGTCACACCGGAGAACGTCGTCACGGCGTGACCGGTGGCCGCCACGTACTCGTCGAGGTTCAGCCTGGTCGCGCGTCCGGCCACATCACTCGCCACGGTCGACACGACCTCCAGGTACGTCACCGGGAAGCGGGCCGCGAGAGCGTGCACGACCGGAACGGACGCCTGGCCGCCGCAGCTGATCAGATTGACGTTGCGCGCGGCCTCGGCCGCCACCCCGGTCACGGTGGGCGCCACCATCTGCCCGACCTTGCTGGGGGTCAGGTCGATCACCAGTGTCCCGAGTGGCTCCAGCAGCGGCCAGTGGTCCCGGTGGGACGCTGCGCTGGTGGCGTCGAAGACGACGTCGAACGGACTCTCCGCCGCCAGTACGGCCTCGATCCCCGCGGCGGTGGTGGCACAGCCGAGGCTTTCCGCGTACCGCAGGCCCGCCGACTCCGGATTGCGTCCGGCCACCAGCCGGCAGTCCAGCCTGGGCGACCGGTCGATCTTGCTGACCAGATCCCGCCCGATCGCCCCGGTGCCGATGACGGCGACCGTCACCGTTTCGACGGCGTCCGGGCGGGCGTCCGTCAGGCCCGCCGCGAGACTCAACGTATGCCTCCGGGGCGCCGGAGGCGGCGGACCAGCGGATGACGTGCGAGGCGACGGCGGGCGCCGGTCGGCTGTCTCTCCCCGTCGGGTTCGTAGGTTCTCATGAACGTTGTTCCCACCCTTCCATCTGCGCGCCGGCTGCTTCGTGGCAGTCCTGGCCGCGGGCAGCGCGATACGCGGTCGCGCGCTTGGGGGACGAGGAAATCACCAGCCGCATGTCGTCGCGCCGAACAATCGGCCCTGAGCACGAACCGGAGGCCTGACGCAGTGTTTTGAAGCCCCGTTGACGGCATGCCCTCCCCTGCGTGCACGTCGCTGACCGCCGATTCACCCGCCCAGCGGCGGTGAACATATCAGAAGACCGCAGGACACAACCCCCTTCATACGTACACTGTTTGATCTTTGCGGGAAGTGCTCGGCGGCTTCGTCCCGGGTACGTGAACGGCGGTCGCCCGCCTTTCCCCGCCGGATCCGATCTTTCCCTCGACTCCATGGCGGGCGCCGACTACTCTCGGGGACCCCGTGCACCTGGCTGTGCGGGCCTCGGGAGCGACCACGCACTGGTGGGGCGTCGTCGGCGGGGCAGCCACATCGAAGGGGGAGGCGATGTACTGCCGGTTGCGTTGCCACGCGCTTTCATGACCGCGTCGACGACAGACAAGGCCGACGCACAACGGCCCGTGCTGGGACGCGACTTCTCCCGGCTGTGGTGGTCCGCCGCGGTGTCCTCGCTCGGTGACGGGGCCACCATCGCCGCCGCGCCCCTGCTGGCCACCCGTCTGACCGACGATCCCCGCCTGATCGGCGCGGCATCGGTCGCCTTCACCGCGCCGTTCCTCCTGTTCGGCATCCCGGCGGGGCTTCTGGTGGACCGCATCGACATCCGGGCGATGATGGTGCGCGTCGACGTCGGCCGGGCCGTCCTGCTGGCGGTGCTCACCTTCGGGATCCTCGGCGGCTGGGGCGGGTTGCCGCTGCTCTACCTATGCATGTTCCTGCTCGGCGTCGGCGAGGTCCTCTGCCGCAACGCGGCCCAGGTACTCGTCCCCTTCATCACCCCGCAGGCCGGTCTCTCCACCGCCAACGCCCGCATCATGGCGGCGCAGGAGGCCGGCACCGGCTTCATCGGCCCGCTCCTCGGCGCGCTGATGTTCGGTGTGGCGACGGCCCTGCCCTTCGGCGTGGACGCGGCCACCTTCCTGTGCTCCGCCGTCCTGATCAGCCGCATCCGCCGCACCCGGCCCGTCGAGCGTGCACCGGACAGGGCCGGCGTGCTGTCGGAGATGCTGGCCGGCGCCAGATGGCTGTTCTCGCATCATCTGCTGCGCAGCCTCGCCCTGGTGTCCTGTCTGATCAACCTCGCCGGGAGCGCGATGCTCGCGGTCCTCGTGGTGCACAGCGGGAAGGAGCTCGGCCTCGGTCCGTTCGGCTACGGCGTCCTGCTGGCCTGCCAAGCGGTTGGAGCCGTCCTGGCCTCACGCTTCGCCCCCGCGCTGACGGAACGTCTCGGCCGGGAGGGAGCGTTGGTCGCCACCGCCGTCCTGATCACCACGAGCGAGACGGTGCTTGCCACCGTACCCTCGGTGTACGCCGCCGGTGTGGCCCTCGCGATCTTCGCGTGCGGGACGGTGACCTGGAACGTCGTCGTGGTCGTCCTGCGGCAGACCCTGGTGCCGCAGCACCTGCTCGGGCGGGCGAACAGCGTGTACCGGCTCGTGGCCTGGGGCGGACTGCCCGTCGGTGCGGCAGCCGGCGGTATCGTCGCCGCCGAGGTCGGCACCCGCGCCGTGTTCGGTGCCGGCGCGGTCGTCATGGCGGTGGTCGCGATGGGGCTCCTCGTGGGCGCCCGCCGACGGTGGATCACCCGCGCCGACCCGGCTCCGCGAACGACGGAAACAGACTGAGCGGGCGGCCGTCCGGCGCCCCGCGGAACGGCCGCCCGCTACCGACCAGAGCACGGCACCATACCGACCACGGCCGCCGCCCGCACCGAAAGCACGGTCCATTCCGGAAGGGACACCCCATGACGACGACCACGAGTCCGCGCAGGCCGCCCAGGTCGCGGCTGGGCCACGCGTACGGTGAGCAGCTCGTGCGGAACGCGTCGAGAGGCAACCCCACGGCCGCCGCCCTGGAGTCCGACACATTGAAGTTGGCGTACCAGGACCGGTTCCTGAACGGCCCCGCTTTCCTCGGCGAGAGCGAGCTCCGCACCCTCGTGGGAGACCTCCACACCGTCTACGGGCTGCTGCGCTCGCTGCCGGAGCGTGGATTCGGCGGAAGCCTCACCGCACTGGCCGCGGCGGTCGGCCTGGACCCTCTGCAATCGGCGCTGATCACACGGAGCGCCCGGACCGGGTCACTCCTCCCCCTGGGACGGGCGGACCTTTATCACGACGGTGCGGGGTTCAAGCTTCTCGAATTCAATATCACCAGCGCGCTCGGCGGATTCGAGAACGCGGACATCAACCGGGCGATGTTGGCCTATCCACCGCTTGAAGAATTCGTACGGCGGCACGGACTCCGCTACGAGGACACACTGGGCCACATGGTGCGGACCATGTACGCCGAGTGCTCCGCGAACATCCCCACCGACCGGGCCCCCGTCGTCGCCGTGGTGGACACGGTGGAGAACTTCGCTGTCGTGGGACCCCGGTTGCGGGTGTTCGCCGAGAAGCTGGCCGACTTCGGGGTCGAGGGGATCGCCTGCGACCTCGGCGAGATCACGTACCCGAACGGCCGTCCAACCGCCTCGGGCCGAACCGTCGACATCGTCTTCCGGTACTTCCTGCCCGAGGACCTCACCGACCCCACCGCGGCGGCTCAGCTGGAGCCGCTGCTGACCGCGGTCGAGCAGGGCAGGCTGGGCCTGTTCAGCCGACTGGACGCCGAGCTGTACGGCAACAAGGGCACCTTGGCGATGCTCTCCGACGAGCAGCACCGTGACCTGTACGATGCCGCCGAGCTGGCCTGCCTCGACCGGATCCTGCCGTGGACGCGGTATGTGCGCCCCCACGCCACGGACCCTGGGGGCACCCGGGTCGATCTGCTCGCCCACGCCCTGGGTCACCAGCACGAGCTGATTCTGAAGCCGACGCTGCTGCACGGCGGCAACGGAATCACCGCCGGCTGGACGGTGGACCCGTCCGAGTGGGCAAGCAGGGTCACCTCGGCCATGAACGGCCCGTTCGTACTCCAGCGCCGCGTACGTCCCACCGCCGAGCCGTTTCCCGACAGCGCCGGCGGCTTGCGGGAACTCTTCCTCAACTGGGGCGTCTACCTGAGCGCACGCGGCGCCGAGGACGACGGCTACGCGGGAGGCTTCGTACGAGGCAGCGCCGATCCGGCCGTGGGGGTGGTCAGCATGGGCAGCGGCGCTACGGTCGGCTGCGTCTTCCACGGCGGCGACCGCTGATCCCACGCGTCCGAACCCGGTCCGGCGGCACGACACCGCCGGACTTCGTCGTCCGACGGCTCCGCGCAGCGGTCCTGTCCGGGTGATCGCGCCCAACGGCACCACACCGCACATCCCATGACGCTCCCGCGTCGCCGACGACCACGCTCAGGTGGCGCCACGGCCACCCCGTGCGGCTTCCTCGGGTACGTACGCCGCATCGCCCTGACACTCCTGTCCCTTGCGCACACCGACCCGGCGGAGGGACAGCGGCTCGGAGCGGCTCTCCCCTCAGCCGTCCTCCTCGCCACCACGAAGACCCCCGTGCACATGGTCTCTCATGATCTCCTCCACGACTCCGGGCGGCGAGCCACGGCAGAAGGCGTACCTCCGTCGGCGCGGCACCCGTCCGTCGCCTTCACCGATCCGCACGCCTGAAAGCGCCCGTCCCCGGCCACCGTGATGCTCCGGACCGCGGCGCCCGAGGGTCAGGAGTGGGTAGTGCGTTTCAGCCAACTGCACTACGGATCAACGCCCTTGCCGGGCGGGGTCGGTGTATCCGGCACTCGCCCGTCGCCCTTGGGGCACCGGCATCCGACTCCGTCTCAAAAACGTGTGTTCGAAAAGTGCGGGCGGCTCGTTGAGCCCGGCAGCACCCACGCACCGCCTCCCCACCGACCCTCACCGGAGGTCACCATGGGCCCTGCGCCCGCCCCCAGACTCACCGCCCCCAACCCGCTTCTCCATCCCTGCCGGCCGACCGGCCACGGGACGGTCCAACCCTGCCCGAACGCCGTCACCGGCAGTCCGGAACGAAAGGACACCGGGGGCTCCCATGAGTGACACGCCCTCGGACAGCTCGCCGTCCGACGCGCACGTATCGGCTTCCGAGACGCTGCTGTTCGGCGGCGAACTCGCCTACGACACGGGGTGGAGTCAGCACCACGACGCCTGGCTGGAGCTCAGCCTGAAGACGATGGCGCTTACCCTGCCCCGGCAGGTCGCTCTGGCGATCCGGCTCGCGCATCAGGCCGACCGGCGGGCGCTGTACGCGGTCGCGGCCGGCGAGGTCGGGCGGGGACTCGCGCAGGCGGCGTCCTTGGTGACCGTGAACGCATCGCTGGTCGAGCTCCTGGCCCCTGGGCCTATCGAGGAGCGGCTGAGATCGGCGCTGCCGTCGATGATCATGGTGGGGCTGCTCGCCGTGATCGGGTCGGTACTGGCCTCGGTGTCGGCCGCGGCCACCGGAATCCTGGAGCCGAAGACCCAGCGGGTGGCGACCGAGCGGTACCTGGCGCTGGTTGCGCGGGTGGAGCTGGAGGCGGTCGAGGACGACGCCTTCCACCGGCTGATGGACTCCGCGCAGTACGGTGCGGACTCTGCCCGGCGGATGCTGGTGTACTGCGCGGCGGTGGTCACCGCGGCGATCTCGCTGGTCGCCGCCGGTGGTGTGCTGGCCGTACTGCACTGGGCGTTGCTGCCGCTGCTGGCCACGATGGCGGCACCCCGGGCATGGAGCGCGCTGACGATGGCGCGCCACCGGTATGTGAGCTGGCACCGGTTCGTGCAGCACGTGCGCGCCTCGCAGCTGATCAGCCGCCTGCTGATCGACCAGCAGGCGGCCGGCGAGGTCCGTGTCCACGACGTCGGGCCGTTCCTGTTGAAGCACTTCCGGGGCATGGCCCGGACCAGCGAACGGGAGCAGACCCGGCTGGCGAAGATCGGGGTACGCATCACCCTCGGCGCCGACGCCGCCGCCGGGCTGGCGACGCTGACGACGTACGGAGTGCTGGGGCTGCTGCTGTTGCAGGGACAGGTGGCCCTCGCCGTCGCCGGCACGGCGGTGCTGGCGATCCGCACCGGATCCGCGAGCATCACCGATCTCGTGGTGCGCGTCACCGACGTCCAGGGCGAGGCCTTGTTCGTCGCCGACCTGGAAACGCTCTGCGACGAGGCGGCACGGCGCGCCATCCCGACTGGAGGACGGGCCCTTCCGGAAGAGGCCGAGGAGATCCGCTTCGAGAAGGTCACCTTCACCTACCCGGGCTCCGATGCCCCCTCGCTGCACGAGGTGGATCTGGTCATTCCGCGCGGGCGGACGGTGGCCTTGGTGGGCCGCAACGGATCCGGCAAGTCGACGCTGGTCAAGCTGTTGTGCGGGCTTCGGCTCCCGGACGGCGGGCAGATCCTGTGGGGTGGGGTGAGCACGGCCGAGGCCGATCGTGCCCAGCTCTTCGACCGGGTGGCGATGGTCGCCCAGGACTTCTACCGGTGGCCCTTCACCGCCCGGGTGAACATCGGTGCGGGGCGCCCCACCGCGCCCATGGACGACGCGGCCATCGCCCCGGCCGCCGCGTACGCCGGGGCCGACGAGGTCGTCGAGGGCCTGCCCCGGGGGCTGGACACCCTGCTCGCGCGCGGATACAAGGGCGGGCAGGAGATCTCCGGCGGGCAGTGGCAGAAGATGGGCCTGGCTCGCGCCCGCCACCGGCAGGGCCGGGTGCTGATCGTCGACGAGCCGACCAGCGCGCTCGACCCGGCTGCTGAGCAGCGGGTCTTCGACCAGATCCACCAGCTGGCCGAAGCGGGGCAGACCACCGTGCTGATCACTCACCGCCTGCACAGCGTCCGTGAGGCCGACTGCATCTACGTCCTGGACGAGGGCCGGGTCGTCGAGCACGGCACCTTCGCAGAGCTCATGGACCCGGCCACCGGGACCGGCGCGTTCCGGGACGCGTACGAGCTGCAGGCCCGGCAGTTCCGTGCTCCGGCGGTACCGGCCCAGCCGGGGCCGAACGGCACCGGCGTCCGGACGGAGGGTACGGCGGCCTCCTGAGCCGGATCCCCCGCCCCGCTCACCGGTCGGAACAGGAGGCCAGGCGATCCCGCAGGAGGCACCGCCGCCGGACCAGGACACTCTCCGACGCCTCGTCCATGCTCCTTGTGAGGTATCGACACCCCCACCTGCCGGATGATCTTCGATTGGCCCGGCAGGGCACCCGCTCCCCGCCCGGTCCACGAGACCGCCACCGCGTACGTGCGGGCCGTGGCGTGATCATCCGGCTCAACGGGCTGTCCGGCGGCGGGAAGGCACCCTGGCCGCCGAGCTGTGCCGCGCCGCGCCCTGAACGGTTCGTCGATCGTGCCGAAGGAGTTCCATGCCGGGCTGTTCCACGCCTACAGCCTCCGCCGTACCACCACCGCGGCCAGGTTACGCGGCGTCTTCCCCGACGTCTTCGGCGCCGAGGAGGGGCTCGTCGGTGAACTCGTCGCCCTGGCACAGCTGCTCCAAGTCTCCGAACGCGGCGGGCATCCCGGGCTGACCCCTCCCCCTGTTCGGCGCGCCGAACAGCTCACCGGGGTGCCCGCCCCCTGCGTATGACGTCCCTCATCTGCGGAGATGACCTGAGGTCAGCGCACCCTTCCCCGCGCCTTCAACTGTGCCGCAGGCAGTTCGGGGGCCGGAATCGGAGGGCCGTCGTAGCCCTCCACCTCGCCGAAACGGGTGCCGTTCATCCAGTCCTCACGGGCCCGGGCGATCTCCTCGTGGGTGCGTCCGATCCAATTCCAGAACATGACCAGTTCCTCCTCGAACGGCTCGCCGCCCAGGAGCATCAGCCCGGCGTCGGAGACGGCGCGCAGGGGCAGTTCGGTGCGGCCGCAGCCGAGATAGAGCATCGAGCCGGGCAGCACGGAGACGCCGTCGACCTCGGCCTCGCCCGACATGGACAGGACCGCGTACTCGAAGTCGGGATCCAGGGGCAGGCGGGCCTCGGCGCCGCCGGTCAGGGCCACGTCGGCGCCGACGATCGGGGTGTACGCGGTGCCGGGCGAGACCGCACCGTCCAGTTCGCCCAGGATGACGGTGGCGGTCACACCGGGGGCGGTGACGACGGGCAGGTCCGTGTGGTGCTGGAAGTGCGGCTCGATATTGCGGTGCGCTTCCGGGAGGGCCACCCAGAGCTGCGCTCCGTGCAGCAGCCGGGCGTGTTGCTTCGGGCTTTCCTCGGAGTGGCTGATGGCGCGGCCCGAGGTCATCAGACCCAGTTCACGGGGTCGTACCGTCTGCAGGCTGCCGAGACTGTCCCGGTGAAGGACTTCCCCGTCGTGGAGCCAGCTGACGGTCTGGAGGCCCATATGGGGATGCGGCGGGACCTGCATTCCGGGCTCGTCGGCGATGTCGTCGGGGCCGTAGTGGTCCACGAAGGCCCAGGCGCCCACCATGCGCCGGCCCAGATTGGGCAGCAGGCGGCGGACCTCGGTGCCCTCGCCCAGCTGGACGCGGCGGGGGGCGAGAAGCTCACGGACGGGCTCGGCGACGACGAAGCCGCGCCCTCCGCAGACGGAGGGCGTGGCCTGGCGATCGAGATTGCTCATGGCGCTCAACCTATTCCCGTAGGGGCGTGGGGCACCGGGTCCCACGCCAGAATTTTAGTGGAATATTCAACCATTGTGCGGCGTTGTCATCGCTGAACGTACGGCGGGGCGGTCCGGAACCGGCCCGCACCACACGAAGGAGGACACGTGAGCGAGACCGAGACCTACTACGAGTTCGGCACCGCCGCCGACCGGTGGGACCGGGCGCAGATGTTCTTCGAGGCCAAGGAGTACCTGACGGCCGCGCGGATCCTGGGCGGACTCGTCGAGGAAGTGCCGGAGCAGGTCGCTCCGCGCCTGCTGCTGGCCCGCTCCTACTACCACTCCGCCCGGCTGGGGAAGGCGGAGAAGGAGCTCCGGGCCGTCCTCGAGCTCGACCCGGTGGAGAGCTACGCGCACCTGATGCTGGGCCGGACGCTGGAGCGCCAGGGGCGGGCCACCGACGCGGCGCCGCACCTGCGGATGGCCGCCGCCCTCACCGGCGACTTCGGCCCCGGAGCCGCCCGCTCCTGAGCCGCTCCGTGTCACCGGCCGGGCCCTCACCACTCGGTGCGGGCCCGGTCGCCTTTACCCGCCGATCCCCGCATCGGACAATGGGGTCTCCAGGACGAAGGGGTGGGAAATGCGCGGATCCAGGAGCGCCGCTTCAGGCCGGACGCGGTCGGCCGCGCTCATCGGGCTGGCGGTGGCGATTTCGGCCGGCTGTACCGGCGGCGGTGGCGATAGGACCGGGGAGACAGCCGGGCAGACCGCTCGCCCGCCGGGAACCCACAGCTGGACCGGCAAGCCGTGCGATGTCCTCACGGGCGCGGCGCCCGCCGAGGGCTTCACTCTCAGCACCACCACCGACTCCGCCTCCCCCGGCGCCCGGGAGGACATCGGCGAGAACGGTGCCCGGCCGCTCTACCGGCAGACCGGCTGCCTCGCGGACCTGAAGGCCCCCGACGGCACGTTCTGGAAGCTCAGCACCAGGGCCTCGGTGTACGAGGAAACCAAGGCCGCCCGTCACGCGTACCGCGTCAAGAAGGACCTCGACCGTGCCCACGGACGCAGCCCCGAAAAGGTCCACGACGCCGCCTACGCGATACCGGCCGGCAACCAAGGACGCCCCGGCCGCACCCTCCTCCTGTGGAACGGCGACCTCGTGCTCACGGTGTCCGCGTACGCACCGCACGAGAGCACGGAACACGACGTACAGAAGGGCCTCGAACAGATCGTCGGCAACGCGGCACGCCGCACGGAGGACGGCTTACGTGATCACGACGCCTCCTCCCCCACACCATGACAACTCCGCACCCTGCCCACAGCCCCAGCCCCAGATCCCCGGCACCTTGACGCCCGACGCCCGACGCCCCCATGTTCGCCCCCCTGGGCGACCGCACTGACCGGCGGTGCTCGGACCCACCCCGTACTCCTGAGGAGACCACCTCGGCTATGTCCTGCGGGGTGCCCAGCAACTCCGGTGGCCGCTGGGCCTCCATCCTTGCGGCAGAACTCTCGTCCTCGCCGTCCAGGAAGAGGGCGGTGGCGGTCGGCCCCGGTGCCACGGCGTTGACGGGGATGTCCCGGCCGCGCAGCTCACGGGCGAGGATCAGGGTCATCGCCTCGACGACGCCCTCGGTCGCGCCGTACGCGATGTAGCCGGGCAGGGCCAGGGACAGCACCGTGCTGGAGCAGTTGATGACGGCCCCGCCCTCGTGCAGCCGTCGCGCGGCCCGCTGGTCGACCACGAACGTGCCCCGGCGACGGGTGCGGTGCATCCGGTCGAGCACGTCGAGTTCGAGCTCGGCCGACGGGCGAGCTCCATGACCCCCGCCGCGTGCACCACCGCGTCGATGCCGCCGAACGTGGCCTCGGTGACGTCGAAAGTGCCGCGACGGCGACCTCGTAGGCCACGTCCGTCTGCTGGGCGATGGCCTCTCTCGTGCGCCCGTACGTCCGTACGATGCGTCTGTATGTGGGCGTGCGCGCGGTCGGGCTCAGTTCACCGCACTCGCGGTGCGGGGCGTCGCGGCGAGGGTGGCGGGCGCCAGGAGGCGTTCGGTGAGGTGCCCGAAGACGACGCCGAAGACGCTCCACAGCGTCGCCTGCACCGCGAGCGTGGAGAGCCGGAACTCCCACAGCAGACCGGCTGGGAAGTCCTTGCCCACTTCGTCGAAGGAGGGCAGGAAGGCGTAGGCGAGGCCGATCAGCAGAACGAAGCCGGCGGCTGCCGCGACGGTCGCGTTCCAGTTGCCCAGACGAGGAGCGAGCCGTCTGCCGACGATGACGGCGGCGACGGCCAGCAGCACGCTGAGGGCGACCATCAGGAAGAACAGGACGGTGCGCTCGCCGATGGTGTCGGGGTTGCCGACGGCGGGCGGATTGGCCGGGTACTTGAGGAACGGCACCACGTAGACCGTGAGCAGCGCGGCGCCCGCGATCAGCGCCGCGGTGGCCCGGGGGCCGAAGTCGCCGATGCGACCCAGCGCGTAGCAGAACACGAGGGCGGCGATCCCGCCCACGGCGACGCCGAACACAAGAACACCGGTGGCGAGTCCGCCGGTGGCCTGCATGGTGCGGCTGACCAACTCCTCGCCACCGCCGTGGTCATGGCTGTGGGCCTCTTCGAGGGCGATGGCGGCGTCCACCTGGGACTCGCCGAGGAAGTAGGCAACGGCGAACGCGAACGCGGCCGCGACCAGGCCCGCGAGCATGCCGCGTACGAGCAGAGCTCTGACAGATATGGAGTTCACGATGGTTTCCTGATTTCCCATGCTTCCCGCGTCCGCTGATTCCCTGGTTGCTCAGGTGTCTCAGTGGCAGGGGAAGCCGAGCAGGTGACGGCCGTCGTGAACCCACTCGTGGACGCCTTCGCCCGAGATGAGCGCGGTGGCACCCTGTTCGGCGCCGACGAAGTACAGCAGGACGAGCATGAGGATGCCGAAGAAGACCGCCCACGGGGCAATGGCCTTCGCCGAGATCGGGGCGATCGTGGATGCCCCTGTTGCCGGAACGGCGGACTGTGCCATGGCAGAACCTCCTGTGGGAACACGCGTCCCTGTCGTGGTGCCTCGGACGAAGGTGCCGGGTCTGACTTCCCCGCGGATGCGGGTTCACAGTGGCGCGACCGTGCCGGATTCTTGACCGGACTTCCGTCGCACCCTCGTCTTGGTCGACGCGACCATACCGCCTGCGCGCAGGCACCGCCATGGTCCAATCTGCGGAGTCGCGGAGCACGGATCCCTTGGGGCGACAGGACCCTGGAACCCCTGGCGAAGAAATGAGGGCAGGGACATGACCGTACGGGTGATGTTGATCTCACCGGCGATGAACGCCGCGCTGCGGGAGGCCCGCTTCGACGGCGACGCTCCCCTGGACCGGTCCGGTCGGGAGCGCGCGCGGGCAGCGGCCGGCGCGGTGCCGGCGACCGGACTCGCGCTCAGCGGCCCCTCCGAGCGGTGCCGCGAGACCGCCGAGGCGCTCGGCCTGGCGGCGCGGGCCGAACCGGCCCTGGCCGACTGGGATCTGGCGAGGTGGTCCGGCCGCCGCCTCGACGACGTGGCGGCAGCCGAACCCGCGCAACTGACCGCCTGGCTCGGCGATCCTTCGGCGGCTCCGCACGGCGGCGAGTCGCTGCGGAACCTGGTCGGGAGGATCGGAGGGTGGCTGGACTCCCTCGGCGGTCCGGACGCACCTGGCGCGGGCTTCCTGGCCGTGGCCGAGACCGCCGTCGTCCGGGCGGCGGTCGTCCATGGCCTGCGGCTGCCGGCCGAGGCGTTCTGGCGGCTGGACGTCGCCCCGCTGGCCCTGACCGAACTCAGCGGGCGGTCGGACCGGTGGAACGTGGCGCTGGGCCGTCCGCTCACCGCCCCCACGAACGACTGAACGCCGCTGCGCGCCATCGGCCCCCTCGGCCCGCCGATCGTCACCGCGCAGCACCCACACGACACACCGAACCTCTCCGCGCAACGCTCCCCCGGGCCTGCCGGTCGCCGCTGCCAGCCGCTCCCCCGATCGTCACGCCCCCTCGCTCTCCCGCCAGTCGGGCCGGACCAGCACGGCCGTGGCGACGATGTCGTCCTCGATCCGCCACCGCCCGTGCAGCGTCGTCGGCAGGGCCGGGTCCGTGAGGAGCAGACGTGCGGCGAACGTTCCCTCGGCTGCGGTACCTCCCCCAGGCCTGCCTTCGTTGCCACCCGGTCCGTCCGTCAGATGGAACGTCAGGTCAGCCTCGATGAAGTCGAGTTCGATGCCCGTGACCGGATACCAGGTCTTGAAGACGCTCTCCTTTGCGCTGAACAGGACACGGTCCCAGTGGATTTCGTCCGTGCCTTCCGGCGCGGGCGGACCGATCCGCGCACGTTCGGCGGGCAGGGTCACCAACTCCCTTACGCCGACGGGCAGCGGGGCGTGCGGTTCCGCGTCGATGCCCAGCGACAGCACGCCCGTCACGCGGGCCAGCGCGGCCGCCCGGTAACCGTTGCAATGCGTGAGGCTGCCGACGATCCCCTCGGGCCACAGCGGTCGCCCCCGGTGACCGTGGAGCACGGCCACAGGCGGCAGGCCGAGTCCGGCCATGGCGCGCCGGGCGCAGGTGCGGGCCGTCGCGAAGTCGTTCCTGCGTTTGGCCACGCTCTTGGCGATCAGCGCCTCCTCCTCGGGGAAGAGGAATCCGTCGGGGACGGTCTCCGCGCGGGTGGCCGCACAGGAGACGTCGGCAGGCAGCAGTCGCTCGATCACGAGGAGCCTCCGGGGGTGCGCCGCTGTGCGGACGGTTCGACGTCGGTGCGTGCCGGTGGGGCGGGTTCGCCCTCGTAAGGGAGGATCTGCCGCAGCAGGCCGCGCGGGTGTCCCCGCTCGCGCCACTCCCTGGGGTAGCCGATGGAGACCTCCTCGAAGCGCACCCCGTCGTACCAGGTCGTACGGGGGATGTGGAGGTGGCCGTAGACGACGGCGGTGACGTTGAAGCGGCGGTGCCAGTCGGCGGTCAGTTCGGTGCCGCACCACTGGGCGAACTCCGGGTACCACATCACCGACGTGGGTTCCCGGACCAGCGGCCAGTGCCCGGCGAGGACGAGCGGTATCCCGGGGTCGTGCTCCGCGAGCCGGCGTCCGGTCGTGGCGACCCGGGCGCGGCACCAGTCGTCCCGCGTCGGGTAGGGGTCCGGGTGCAGGAGGTATTCGTCGTTGCAGACGATGCCGGACTCGTGCGCGACGGCCAGCGACTCCTCCTTCGTACGCGTTCCCGGGGCGCGGAAGGTGTAGTCGTACAGGAGGAAGAGTGGTGCGATCGCCACCGGTCCGTCCGGGCCCGGCCACAGCGGGAACGGGTCCTCCGGAGTCGTCACTCCAAGGTCCCGGCACATCTCGACGAGGTGGTCGTAACGGGCCTGACCGCGCAGTTGGACCGGATCCTTGGCCAGGGTCCACAGCTCGTGGTTGCCGGGGGTCCAGATCACGTGGGCGAAGCGCTCCGCGAGGAGTCCGAGCGTCCACCGGATGTCTTCCGGCGTCTCCGCCACATCGCCGGCGACGATCAGCCAGTCCGCGTCGGACGTCGGGTGCAGGGACTCCACGATGGACCGGTTGTCGGTCACCGCGGCATGCAGATCGCTCACGGCCAGCAGACGGCCCCCGCCCTGTTGTCGGCTCCCCTCGCCGGGGGCGGGAACGGCGGCGGGAGCACCGTGCGGTGCGGGGTCGCTCGGAGGCGTCATGGGCGCTGGTTTCCCGATCTGTCGGCAGTGGTCCGGCTCCGTCCGCACGGTGGGGAGCCGCTGGGAACGTAGCCTCTCACGCTCCCCTCGCGGTTCCCCCGGGTTTCGGACGGCGGGCACATCGGGCGAGGCCCACCCCAGCGGTGAGGTCTCGTCAGTTATTTTCTCCTCGGCCGGAGTTGAGAGCGTCGCGAGCGCGGCCGGGGCGACGGTGAGGGCGAGGACCTGGAGCAGGGCAGGAGCCTGATGGCGTCACGGGTCCGCTCCAGGGCCGTGAGACCGCTCCCGGCGCCGGTCAGGGTGCCGGTGAGCTCCCGCGTACCGTCCTGGAGATCGGCGACGGTCCGTGAGCCGGCGGAGAGCGCGGCAGGCGGCAGGACCGGCGCGGGGGCGCGGATCCCCACACCGGCCCGAGCGGGTTCGCGGTCGGTTCGGCGATCACTCGCCCCGCTTGTGCGGAATGTCAGCTTCCATGCGTGAATGATGTGATTCAGGAGCTGAGGAGCCCGCTGTGCACTCCGTTCACCTGGCCGTACTGATGACGAGTCACGACCGCCGCGCACGGACTCTGTCCGCGCTGTCCGCCCTTCAGGAGCAGCGCGGGCTCCCCGCCGGTACGACGCTCGGCGTACACCTCGTGGACACCGGTAGCACCGACGGTACGCCGGAGGCGGTCCGACTGCGGCATCCGGCGGTGGAGGTCGTGCCGGTGGGCGCGGACGTCCCCCACAATCTGGCGCTGCGCATCGCGAGCCGCAACAGTCGCAGTGGCGGCGGGGGCGGCGGGGGTACGCCCGGCGGGCCGACCCATTCGTGGACGCATCAGCTCTGGCTCGACGACGGGGTCGAGCTCTTTCCGGACGCCCTCGCGAACCTGTTGCGCACGGCCGGGACGGCCGGGCCCGGGACCGTCGTCGTGGGCGCGGTGCGGAACGCGTACGGGGACACGGTGTACTCCGGCCGGCGGGGCAGGTCTCTGGTCCTCGTCGAGCCCGGCGAGCACCGGCCCGAGCCCTGCGACACATACGACGGGCGCGTGGTCCTGGTGCCCCGTGCCGTGTACGACCTCATCGGGGACCCCGACAAGGTCTTCCGCCACCGGATGGGCGACTACGACCACGGTTGCCGCGCGCGGCGGGCCGGGGTGAGCGTGTTCGTCGCCCCGGGGCATACCGGCGAGTGCGTGGGCGGGCCGGGCGCTCCCGGATCCCGGGAGCCGGGGATCGGCGTCCGGGAGGCACTGCGCCGCGTGACCTCCGTACAGGAGTTGCCGCTCCGCCCGTGGTGGGTGTTCTGCCTGCGGCATACCTGGCCGTGGGCGCCGTATCTGATGCTCTCCCCGTACGCGCGCACCGCGGCCCGCGCCACGCTCGGCCGGTTGCGCGGGTGATCACGGGCCGGGCGGTGTCAGCTTCGCTCGGCGGCGACCGCGGCGGCGGACCGGCCGGTGGGCGGGGGCGGCACGGTGGGATGCCGCACGGCGGTCCTGGCGGTGCCGGAAGACGTGCCCTTCCCGGAAGCCGGGCCTGTGACACCCGGCGCGGAGGCGGCGGAGGGGATCTCGGTGCCGGTGGTGGGCGCCGTGGTGCGCCGGGCGGCGGTACGGGGCGGGGCCGTACGGGGCGAGGCGTACGCCGGAACCCTCAGCAGGGCGAACACAGCTGCCACAGTCCCCGTCAGCGGCAGCAGGAGATACGCGGGGTGCAGCAGTTTCGCGTGCACCAGTACCGCGGCGGTGACGGGCACGGCCGCCCACAGACCCAGGAGCACTGCCGTGCCCGGCACGGTGACGCGGACCCGGCGCAGACGGTGCGCGATGTGGTCGTCCATGTCGCGCAGCAGGGAACGCGCGGCACGGCGGCGGGAGATCAGGACCAGGGCGGTGTCGGCGAGGGCCACCGTCGCCAGGATCGGCAGCGCGGCCCACGCGGCGCGGCCCGACGGGGCGGCCGCCTGGATCAGCGCGCCGGAGGCGGCCAGCGCGAATCCGGTGAACTGCGCACCGGAGGCGCCGAGCCGGAGGCGGGCGGGGTGCCATGTGTGGAGCAGGAAGCCGGCCAGGCCCGCCACCAGGGTCGCGGGAAGCAGAGCGAGGTCGGGGCTCCCGCCGACGGCGGCGCACGCGAGCAGCCCGGCGGCGGTGACCAGGCCGACGGTGGTCAACAGTCCGTCGGCGTGGTCGAGCAGGGCGAACGCGTTGCTGACGAGGACGATCCAGAGCACGGCCGGGACGCTCGCCACAGGTGACAGCCCGGCGAGGCAGACGACGAGGACCGCGGCGGCCGTCTGAACGGGGAGGCGGAGGGCGGCCCGGAACGGCTTCAGGTCATGGACGATTCCCAGGGCGGCGACGACCCCGGCCCCGGCGAGCAGCCCCGCGACGGAGCCCGCGGAGTCGTCCGCCGCGCCGAGCCACAGAGCCCCGCCGGCGGCCGTGCCGACGCCGAGCACGATCGTCGCACCACCTGCCCGGCGCGACGTTTCGGCCCGTGGCGCACGCCCGCCCGATGCGTCCGGGGCGTGGCGGAGCGCCGCACGGCGGGCGACCTTGGCGAGTGCGACCGTGATGAACAGCGCGGCCACACCGGAGGCGATGATCCCCAGCACGTTCACCTGCCCTGCCTTTCCTCGTTCATGACCTGCGGCGCGGGACGCCGGGCGGCCGGTGGAACGGCGGCAGCCCGGTCCCAGTGCGGGTCGGGGGACACGGGACGCCACTCGGGTGGCGTTTCTCCCCAACCTACGGGCTGACGTCCATATTCACCCTAAATAACACGACAAAAGCGACATGTTGTTCTGCTGCCCGACTGCCACCAGATCGCGGGACGGAGAGGGACCGCTGATCACGGCGGCGGGCCGATCGGGGGCAGGCCCAGGCCGCGCAACGCGTCCGCGCGGACCCGGACGACGTACCGACCGTGCCAGTACCAGCGCCCGTCCACACCGACGCCGCAGGCGAGATCGAAGCGGACGGGATTCCCGGAGAGGGGCGTCCAGTCGACGCCTCGATCCCGCAGTCAGGCGCAAGGGGCCGCCGGGGGCCGCGGGCGGCCCGGCAGGGTCCCGTACGACACGACGGCCACCCACTCGGCGCTCGCCCCCTTCTCCGCCCTCTCCCCACGCATGGCGTCACCTCGCGACACGGGTGTCCCGGCCGTCCACGAAGGTCCCGACGATCTCGATGTCCCCAATCCGAGAGGGGTTCACATGGTGCGGGTCGTCACCCAGCACCACCAGGTCGGCGCGCATTCCCGGCGAGAGGGCGCCCACCGAATCCTCCCAGCGGCAGGCGTGGGCACCGGCGACCGTATAGGCCCGCAAGGCCTCGTCGACGGTGACGGCCTCGTCCGGGCCGACGAGGCGGCCCGACCCAGAGGCGCGTTCGACCATGAACTGGATGGCCCGCAGCGGTGAACCGTCCGTGACGGGACGGTCCGAGCTGCCGACGAGGCCGACCCCGTGGTCCAGGAAGCCCCGGCCCCGGTACAGCCAGCCGGCCCGCTCCTCCCCCATCACCGCCGCGTAGTCGTCGCCGAAGGAGCGCAGGAAGCCGGGCTGGACGACCGCGCTCACGCCGAGCCCGGCGAACCGGGGCAACTGGTCGGGGCGGATCAGCCCGGCATGCTCGATGCGGTGGCGCGCGTCCGGGCGGGGGCGCAGCTTCTGGGCCCGCTCCAGGGCGTCCAGGGCGAGATCGGCAGCGCGGTCTCCGATGGCGTGGACGGCGAGCTGCCAGCCGGCGAGGTGGCCGTCGACGATGAGGTCGGCGAGGCGGTCGGGGTCGTCCTGGAAGCAGCCGACGTTGTCGGTCGTGCCTTCGTACGGGGAGGTGAGTGCCGCCGTACGCGCCATCATCCCGCCGTCGGTGTAGATCTTCAGCGCGCCGAGGGACAGCCAGTCGTCGCCGAACCCGGTGCGCAGACCTAGGTCCAGGGCCCGGGGGAACCCGTCGTCGGCATGGGTGTCACGGGGGCGCAGGGTGTCGCCGGAGGCCATGAGCTGGATCCGCAGGGGCAGTCGGCCGCGGTCCCTGAGCAGTTGGTAGGCGCCCAGTTCGACGGGGCTGTGGCCGAGGAGCCCGCCGCCGATGCCCGCCTCGGCGCAGGCCGTTATCCCCTCGTCGAGGCAGGTGCGGGCGGCGAGCTCGATCGCGTCGGCCAGCTCTTCCTGGGAGTAGGGCAGCCGCAGCCGGCGGGCGGTGGTCATGGCGCTCTCGGCGAGAAAGCCGTTCTCGTGCGGCGTCCCGTCCGGCAGGAGCTCCAGCACGGCGGTGTTGACGACACAGGCGTGCCCGGAGTCGTGCATCAGGAAGACTCTGCGGCCGTGGCTGACCCGGTCCAGTTCGGCGGCGGTCAGATGCCGGCCCAGGGCCCGCTGGTCGTACCCGGCGACGTCCACCCAGGCACCGGAAGGGTCCGGACGCCGGGCCGCCGCGTCCACGACGGCGAGGATGTCCTCGACCCGCTCGCACGGGGCGACGCTCGGCGTGCCGGCCTTCAACCCGGCCCAGGCCAGGTGGACATGGCTGTCGATGAAACCGGGCAGCACAGTGGCGCCGCCCAGGTCGACGACCTCACGGGCGGGCAGGGACGTCACGGCCTCGTCCACACCGACGACCCGTCCCCGCCAGATGCCGAGGTCGTGGGCGACGGGGTGCCGGGGGTCCATCGTGAGGATGCGTGCGTTCGTCAGTCGCGTACAGAGCACGGGCAGTCCGTCCGTCGGAGGTTCCGGGGGGGGCTACACAGGCGCGAAATTCCTCGGAGCCGTACGACTGCGAGGGCCTCAGCGCCAGGTTTCCCGGCCGTCCGCCGGAATGTACTGCCGGGGCGCGGCGGGCACCACAGGCCCCCCGAATCGGGCATGGGCCGAGCCCGGCACGGACGGGCATGGGCGGAGCCCGGCACCGTCGGCCGTCAACGCCCTTTCCGCCGCTGGGTTTACGGGCATCCGCCACGTCGACGGAATCAACCGGCCCGGCGGCGAAGCACCGTTGCATTCTTAGGTAAGCCTTGCTTTACTTATGCGTCAGTTGATCGTTCTCCCAAGGAGCAGAGGAGTATGGGAGCATCCCCATGCGGGTCGTCATGTTCGGTCACCGGGCCTGGGAGCACCGCACCCTGCACGCCCTCCTGGACTCCGAGCACGGCGTGGTGACGATGGTGGCGCACCTGGATTCCGCCGCGGCCGCACCGCCTGCCGCGGCACGGCACGCTCACTGTCCACGACTGGCCGCTGCCCGCCCACGCGGGTCTCTCACCGTCGGCCCGGGCGCTCGGCAACGGCGAGCCGGAAGTGGGCGTCACGGACCGCACGACGGACACCACAAGCGCCCCGAAGGGACATCCACATCGACGGGAAGTGGTCGGCCCGGGACCTGAAGCGTCCGGTCCGCGCCCGGTCGGCACCGCATCCGGCCGCCTTCACGTTCCACCGGGGCAGCGTGTCGAGGCCGTCTCCGCCGTCGTGTCCCAGCGGCACCACTGCGGCACCCCGGGCCGCGCCTTCCACCGCGAGGGCGACGCCGTGACCGTCGCCGGAGTCGACGCCCGCCCAGGCCGCGACCACCGCCCGGCGATCACAGCCGTAAGGACCTCGGGCGGCCGCGAGCTGCCCGCGACCGAGTGCTTCACCTCGATGGGCGGCCATCTCACCGGCCGCCCCTGACGATCGGGTCCTACCCATGCGTACCGCACGTGCCCGGCACTACCTCATGTGCCGGCCCACCTACTTCGACGTGGTCTACTCCATCAACCCGTGGATGGACCCGACGAAGCCTGTCGACACTCCGCTGGCCACCGCCCAGTGGGAGCGACTGCGCGAGGTCTACCTGCACCTCGGGCACACCGTCGACACGATCACCCCCGTCCCCGGTCTCCCCGACATGGTCTTCGCGGCCAACGGCGCTACCGTCGTCGACGGGCGAGCCCTGGTGGCCCGGTTCCGCGACGCCGAGCGCATCGCCGAGGGCCCGGCCTACCACGACTGGTTGCGCGACAACGGCTACCCGCAGCCGCGCACGGCCTCGTTCGTCAACGAGGGGGAGGGAGACTATCTCCTGGCCGGCGACTGGCTTCTGGCGGGCACCGGGTTCCGGAGCGATCCCCGCTCCCACGACGAGGCGCAGGAGTACTTCGGACGCCCGGTGATCGGGCTGACCCTCGTCGACCCCGACTACTACCACCTGGACACCGCCCTCACCGTGCTCGACGAGAAGACGCTCGCCTACTATCCGGCGGCCTTCTCCCCCGGCAGCCTTGCCGTGCTGCGGCGGCTGTTCCCGGACGCCCTCCTCGCCTCCGCCGCCGACGCCGCCGCGTTCGGGCTGAACGCGACGTCGGACGGGTACAACGTGGTCCTGCCGCAGAACGCGACGGATCTGGCCGGACAGCTGCGCGAGCACGGGTTCCGCCCGGTCGGCGTTGACATGTCGGAGCTCCTCAAGGCGGGCGGCAGCGTGAAGTGCTGCACCCTGGAGCTGCGCCGGGACGCCTGAGCGGGCGGCCTCCCCGTGGAGACTCCGTGGGGAGGCCGCGGGGGCGTCGATAGCGTGGGCGCATGACCGCCGAGCCGAGGACCTTCCCTCCGCGCCCGCTCTGCGCGGTCAGGGCCGCGTACGCCCTCCAGACCGGCTGCCCGTCCTCCTTCGCCCTGGCGGTGGCGGACTCGAACCCTGGGAGGAGGGGGTGGAGTTCGAGACGGGGGACACGAGCACGGTGCCGGGCTGGTTTGCCACTGTGGTGTCCGAGCCGCACGAGGTCTTCGGCTCCGGCGCCCGTGAGTAACTGGTGGAGCTCGCGACGCTGGACCCCGGGACCACAGCGGCGGTCGCGGTCGTGTCACCGGCCCTGTCGGTTCCGATTCGTCGAGCACCGCAGGCTTCAGGTCCCCGGTGGTCGTCGCGACACCCCGGCTCAGGAAATGCGATGAACTTCGAGATGCGCGAGGAACGCCCGGGTCAAGGGCCGCACCCGAAGGCGGACGGGCCATCGGGAACGGGCCGGCGAGACGGTGGCCTACTGTCCCGAGCGCCCCTCTCCCGTCGTGTCCGGTGAACAGCTGCGCAGTGCCGCAAGGGTGGCATCGAGGCCGGCCCCGCCGGTGCGGTTGTGGGGCAGTTTGGCGAGCATGCCGGCCATGCCGCAGGTGTTGGTGAGGGCGGAGAAGACCAGTCCGGCGGCGATGCCTGCCGAGAGGATCTGGAACGCGGGGTGGACGAGGAGGCCGAGGAGCAGGCCGAGGAGGACCACGGTTCCGGCGGTGAGGCGGACCTGCCGCTCCATGCCCCAGGTCGCACGGGCGTCTTGGGGGCGGTGCAGGTCGTGACCGTCGGCCGCCCAGGCGCTGGTGCCACCACTGAGCGTGGCGGTGGCGATGCCGTTCTCGGCGAGGATCCGGCAGGCGTTCTCCGAGCGGGCGCCGGACGCGCAGACGATCAGGACCTCACCACGGTCCGCGGCCTGCCGAATATCGGCGAGAGCCCGCCGCATCTGGTCCAGAGGGATGTTGAGGGCACCGGGCAGGTGGCCGCCGGCGTACTCACCGGGGGTGCGAACGTCGATGACCGTCAACTCGTAGAGGCGGCTGCGGGTCTCGTGGGTGGTGAAGGCGGCGGGCAGGGTCATGGCGGGTGTCATCCTTTTCTGTCGACGGGGCCCCACCAAGGGGGAGTATATTACCCCTGGGGGTATTTCATGAGGAGTGATGATGGAGCTTGATCTGGCGGGAGCAGAGCTCAAGGCAGTCCTGAACCGGCTGCGCCGGGCGCAGGGGCAGATCTCCGGGGTGATCCGGATGATCGAGGAAGGGCGGGACTGCGAGGAGGTCGTCACGCAGCTGGCGGCAGCGTCGCGGGCGCTGGACCGGGCCGGGTTCGCGATTATCGCCACCGGGCTCCAGCAGTGCCTGACCGAGGTGGAGGACGGCCGGCGTTCGGGTGAGTCCCGGGACGAGATGCGCGCCCGGCTCGAGAAGCTCTTCCTCTCGCTCGCCTGACGCCGGGGTGGCCCGCGTGCTCAGGCGACCACGTCGATGATCATGACGGATGCCACCGCGAACAGTGCGTACGCGAAGACTCTCCGCAAAGTGGCGCCGGAGACCTTCGCTGCCAGCCGTTTGCCGTCCCAGGCCCCGAGGACCGCCGCTCCGGCGAACGGGGCGATCACCTCCCATCGAAGGTCGTCTCCGGTTCCCGATCGGGCCGCGAGGGCGGCGAGGGAATTGACGGTGATGACCAGGAGGCTGGTGCCCACGGCCTGTTTCATCCGCAGGCCAAGGACGCCGACCAGGGCGGGCACGGCGAGGAATCCGCCCCCCACCCCGAGGAATCCCGTCACGGCGCCGAGACCGGCGCCGGTTCCGGCCGCCTTCACAGGCCGCACCCCCTCCTTCGGCTCGGGAGCGGAGGGCCGTAGCATCCGCAGCGCCGCCAAGGCGGCGATCACCGCGAACGCCGTCGTGAGAGCCGCTTCGGGCAGGTCGTCGGCGGCGGCTCCGGCGAAGAACGCCGGGATGACTCCCGCCGCCGCCAGCAGCACGCCGTCTTTCCAGGCGACATGGCCGTATCTGGCGTGCGCGTAGAGGGCGGTGGCCGACGTGACGGTGACGATGATCAGACTGGCCGTGGTGGCCGAGGCCGCCGAGAAGCCGAGCAGGTAGATCAGTGCCGGAACCGCCAGGACACCGCCACCGCCGCCGAGCGCACCGAGCGCCAGCCCGATCACCGTCCCGGCGACGAGGGCGAGAACCAAAGTGGTCACGCTATCGAGCCGCCGTCACCGCGCTCGTCGATCACCGGCAGCCCGGCGGCGGCCCACGCGATCATGCCGCCCTTGACGTCCACCGCGTCCGCTCCCCGCTCGGCGAGAAGCTTCACGGCCTGCTGCGAGCGGTGTCCGCTGCGGCAGATCACCACCAGCGACCTCTCCCGCGCCGCCGCCGGAAGCGGCACGCCCGCGACCAGGGCGGTCAGCGGCGCGTGCACCGCGCCGGGAGTGTGGCCGGTCCGCCACTCGGACTTCTCCCGCACGTCCAGCAGAACGGCTTCGGGCCGCTTTCCGCTGGTGCGGGTGCGCGCCTCGCCCGTGGAAAGGCGCTGTCCACGTCTACGGAAGAGGAACATCGTCGTCACCCTTCCTCGGTGACGACGGTCAGTCCGGCCACGGCCGCGGCGTCGAAACCATCGTCCACGGCGACCACGTCACGTCCCGATGCGACCAGCAGAGACGCGGCGATGCCCGCACGCATACCGCCCGCACAGTGCACCCAGACCGTGCCGTCGGGCACGTCGTCGATACAGCGGTGGATCCGGTGGATCGGGATGTGCACCGATCCCTCGATCCAGCCCTTGGCCCGTTCGGATGTGCGGCGTACGTCCAGCACGACGATCCGGTCCCTTTCCTGACCGGCCAGTTCGGCGAATGTGGCACGGGGAAAGGATGCGACGCTCTCGCCGGCGCGAAGCCAGTCCGCAGGACCGCCGGTCGCGGCGGCCGCCGGCCGGTCGATGCCGACACGCACCAGCTCCCGCTGGGCTGCGCCGAGTTGCTCGGCCGATTCGGCAAGCAGGGTCACCGGCTTGCCCCACGGGATCAACCAGGCGAGGTACGTGGCGAGCTTGCCGTCCGCCTCGAAGTTGAACGCCCCCGCGACATGCCCCTCGGCGAAAGCGACGCGGTTACGAAGATCCACCACCCACTCCCCCGCCGCGAGCCGCGCGGCGATGTCGTGCGGGTCGGCCACGGCCGGCGCGGTCAGGTCCACGGGTACGGGCCCGGCCGCGTTGGCAGGGCTCATGTGCGCGTAGTACGCGGGCACGTCCTCCAGTCCCGCCAGCAGCTCGGCGACGAAGGTGTCCACGTCCATGGTGAGAGCCGGATTGGCCGCCTTCTCCTTGCCGATCGTGGTTGCCTCTCCGTCGGCCTGGGCGGACGAGCAGAAGCTGCCGAACCCATGGGTCGGCAGCACCTCGGTCCCATCGGGCAGGGCGTCCGCGAGGCGGCGGGCGGAGGCGTGCTGGGCACGGGCCAGCTCCTCGGTGAGCCGCGGCTCCACGAGATCGGGCCGCCCCACCGTACCGATGAGAAGAGAACCGCCGGTGAACGCGGCGACGGGCCTGCCCGCCTCGCTCAGCACGTACGACATGTGGTGCGGCGTATGCCCGGGAGTCGCCACCGCGCCCAGGGTCAGCTCCGCGCCGATGACGACGGTGTCGCCGTCGGACACGGCGGTCCGGGCGAACGAAACGTGTGCGCCGGCCGGAACGTGGTAAGCGGCTCCGGTGATACGGGCCAGCTCAAGACCGCCGGTCACATAGTCGTTGTGGATGTGCGTCTCGACCACATGAGTGATCGCCACACCACGTCGGGCCGCGGCGGCCAGCACCCGGTCGATGTCACGCGGCGGATCCACCGCGACCGCCGCCTGCCGACCACCGGCCAAGTAGCTGCGGTTGCCCAAACCTTCCAGTTCGATGGCTTCAACGAAGAACACGGGAGTCTCCCTCCAACGAAAAATTACCCCCGGGGGTATGCAATTCACCGTAACACCTTTACCCCCGGGGGTATATTTCGAGGCCTGGCGGCCACGACGGACGAGCCGGGGCCGCCGGGCCGCCCTCAGCGAGCCGGCGAGGCGGAGCACCCTGCCCCACGACCGCAGCGCGAACCCCGACGGCACGTTCGAGGGGGCTACGGAGGCCGTCCCGCAACGCCCTGTCCGATCAGGGTTTCGGCGTACCGACGGCGATCGACGTACAGGCAACGCCGAAGGCAGAGCTCGACCACGCCATGGAGCCGCACCAGATCCTCGGAGCCCGCGATTCGCCCCTGACGCACCAGGCACCGGAGGTGGACCGGTCGATCGGGCCGCTGCTGCCCCACAACGTCGCGGCGCGGAGTGAGCGCGACCCTGCACGCGTACAGGCGATCGATCCGACCACCGTGGTCACGCTGACCGGTCCCACGTGCACGGTGCGCCGGGTACGGCTTCTCCAGGCAACGGCTTTCCCCAGTTCAGAGCTGGGGATGGCCCCCGTATCGACCAGCCTGTTGCCCGGATGGTTCAGCGGGCCCCGGACGGCGAGGCTGGACGGGTAGGGATCCACCGAGCAAGGGAACCATCTGTGTTCAGCCTCAAGCCACTGCGCCGTCGTACTGCTCCCCGGATGGCTGCCGTTGGTGCTCTCGCCACTGCCTTCACGGTCGGCATGACCGGGGCCGCCGGGGCCATCGTCAACGGGTCGGACTCCACCGAGAAGTACCCCTTCATGGCAACCATCCCGGAGTCGGCTCCGAAGCACGGACTTCTCGACGGGACCTGCGGGGCGTCACTGATCGAGGAACGGTGGGTACTGACGGCGGCCCACTGCGTGAAGGGCGACGGCCTCGAACTGGACGGCATCGTGCGCGTAGGCAGCGACCACCGCAAGTCCGGCGGCACGGTTCGGAAGATCGACGGGGTGTACATCCACCCCGGTTATGTGAACGGCGGCGGTAAGGCCGCCAACAAGAACGACATGGCGCTGATCCGGCTGGACCGCCCGGTCGAGCAGAAGCCCATCAAGATCGCCGCCGAGGCCGGAAAGCCCGGCGCCCCGACCCGATTGCTCGGCTTCGGCACCACCAGCGACACCACGCTCAAGTTCCCGGACCGGCTCCAGGAGTTGAACACGCGCAGGGGCGCCGCGTCAGAGTGCGCGCCCGGCTACGCGGACACGACGCGGCTGTGCACCATCGCCACCGTGCCCAACTCCATGGCGTGCTTCGGAGACTCCGGCGGGCCGCAGGTCGTGAAGGGCCGGGAAGGCCGCTGGGAGCTGATCGGCATCACGTCCGGGCCCGGAGCCCCGAACGTGCCGTGCTCGCAGGGCCCCGGCCTCTACAGCAGCGCACCCGCATACGCCGGCTGGATCGACAAGACCATGAAGGCCAACAGCGCCCGGCCGATCGCGAGCGAGGAGACAGACCTCGCCGACACCGGCACGAACGACGGCACCGCGACAATCGCTGGTGTGGCCACCGCGCTGACATTCACCGGTGCCGCCACAACCTTCGCGGTACGCCGCCGCAAGACCCACCGCACCGCCTGAGGATGCCTTGGCTGCCCCGACCGGCCCGGGTCCTGGTGCCACGCGGAGGCATGGGGCTGAGCGGGTGGCCGGAATCCGCTGCGATGTCACGCCATGCCCGGGGCGGGCGAGGGCGCTCATCGGCCGTCGGCCGCGACCGTCGCCGTGGACCGGAAGTGCAGCTGAGCGCCGTCACTGGGAGGCCCGGACCGCCCGTGGCGTGCGGCGGATGCGTGGGACAGCGGGCGGTAGTGAGCGAGGTGAACCGAGTTCGAATTCGGTCGTTCCGGAGATCAGGCTGCCAAAGGGGCACCGGAACCGGAGGATTGGGCTGCGGTGCGGGCTCTTCTGCCTGCCTGGGACAGACGAAACGCCCATGCACGTGTACGTCAATGTCATTGACGAGAGCAGGAGTGTCCGGATGGCCCGATTGCGCATCTCCCGATCTGTGTCCCTCGCCGCCACGGCGGCGACCGCTCTGCTCCTCCTGGGTTCGGTACCCATGGCGGTGGCCACACCCTCCGAACTGCTGCCGACCGCACGGCTGCTCCCGATTCCGCCGGGAGGGCTCCACAGTTTCGTCAAGGGGCTGAACAGCAGCGGCAGGGTCATCGGCGAGTACTACGGGGAGGGATCCGACGGGCCACTCGCGATCAGGTGGCAGGCCGGCCGCTCCGGCTACACCCTCCTGGCGCCGCTGACCGGTGAGAAGTTCAGCCGCACGACCGCACTCAGCGACGCCGGATGGGTGGTCGGCATCTCCTACGACGGGCTGTCCGACGTCCACCCCGTTCGCTGGACACCGGGCGGCACCCCGACCCGGTTGGCGCTCCCCGGCGGATCTCGCAGCGGCAACGCGTCGGCCGTCAACAACGCCGGGGTCGCGGTCGGCGACGCCCAGGAGGAGAACTCCCTTTCCCGCCCCCTGCGCTGGCGGCCCGACGGCAGCAGGACCGTCCTGCCCGTGCTGCCCGGCGACAGCAGCGGAACCGCGGCGTCGATCAACAACGCGGGCACGGCGGTCGGATGGTCCGAGCAGAGCGATGTCTCCGGTGGCCCCGCCCACCCCGTGCGCTGGACCGCGGCGGGTGTCGTGAGCGCACTTCCCCTCCCTCCGGGGTTCGCCGGGGCCCGGACGAGCCACATCACCGACAACGGCATGGTGTTCGGTCACGGGCGGCTTGCCGGGAGCACGGCGTACGACCGGGTCCTGGTGTGGGCGGCCGACGGCACCGTCCGCGACGCCGGGCGCGGGCGGGGATACGACGTCAACCGGGCGGGCACCGCCGTGGGGGCTTCATTGGAGGACTCCCCGGACGGCGACCCGGCCCGGTGGAACGCGAACGGCACGCGGACACTGCTCGCCAATCCGGCGGAAGCGGCAGGGGAGGTGCTGGCCATCAACAACCGGGGCACGGCCGTCGGGTACGCGTGGCCGCCGGCTGGTAACCCCGCTTTGGACAAGGCCCTGTTGTGGAAGCCCGATGGCACGGTCGTCCCGCTGCCGCCGTCGCCTCTCGGCCCCTACGCCGCGGCGTTCGCTGTCAACGACGCCGGAGTGATCGCCGGATTCGCCGTCGGTACCGACGGCGCGGGTAACGCGACGACCTGGCGCGCGACCGTCTGGAAGCGCTGACATCCGCCGCTGCCTCGACGGGAGCTCCGGTAAGGGGCGGACTTCGCTTTCCGCCTGGTTTCCTCCCGCGTGGGTGCGGGAGGAAACCAGGCGGAGCGTGACCGTTCGGCGGTCCGTGCCGGGCTATCCCTACGAGGTGGCTGACATCGGAGCCGTGAGCCGGAACGCCCGGGGCGGCGGGCAGGCAGCGCGGTGGACTCCCGCAGAGGTCACCGCTGGGGAATCAGTGCCCGAAGAAAGTGCGGCGGCCCGGGGGCGGAGTTCGGCGTGGTGGAAGGTGAGTCGGCGGCCGCGGAGTTCGGGTCGGCGGCGCAGGTGACATCCCCGGCGGGGAGCCTGCCGGTGGTCAGATACCGCGTGGTGACATCGTCGGCGCAGGCGCTGATGCCGAGCGAGTAGACACCATGGCCCTGCCCCTCGTCCACGGTGACGAGCCGGGAGCCCTCCAGTGCCCGCCGCAGACCGAGCGCCGCGACCAGGGGCGTCTGCGGGTCCCATTCGTTCTGGACGATGAGCGCGGGGACCTTGTTGTGGACCTTGGTGGCCGCTTCGGTCGGCCGGTCCCAGAAAGCGCACGGGAAGATATTCGAAACGGAGTCCCCGTACAGGGGGTGGCGAACGCTGTCACGCCTGGCATCGGCCTGGTAGACGGCCGGGTGGGTGGGCCAGCGGACATCACCGCACATGATCGCCACATAGCTCGCCAGCTCGTTGTCGGTCGGCACGAAGATGGGGAAGGTCGGGACGGGCTTGCCCGCGGCGGCGTCCCTCAGCAGCCCCAGAGTCCCCGCCGCGAGAGACGGGTGGGAGATCTCCCAGCGTATGTACTCACGCACATCGGCTCCGTTGAAGATGGTCCCGCCCAGATCCAGCGGCTGCCGGTCGGCGCGCGCCACGATGTCCCAGAACAGCTTCTCGACCTCGGCGGGCGTGTCACCGAGTCCGTACCGCGCCGATTGGCGGGCGGTCCACTCGGTCCACCGGTCGAACGTGGCTTCGGCCTGTACAGCCCATGACCGCGCCATGCTCCGCCAGACCCTCTGGGGGTCGACCGCACTGTCCAGCACGAACCGGTCGGCACGGTGCGGGAACAACTGGGTGTACACGGAACCGAGATAGGTCCCGTACGACAGTCCGAAGTACGAGATCCTCCGCTCCCCGAGGGCCCCGCGGATGATGTCCATGTCGCGTGCCGTGTCGCGGGTGTTGATGTACGGGAGCGTTTCCTTGTTGAGTTTTTGGCACCGGTCCGCGATGCCGCGCGCCCAGGCGACGTCCCTGGCGAACGTCGCCTCCGCGTAGGGCCGGTACGTCTTCCGCTCACCGGCGTCGGTCGTCCCGCAGGCGATGGGACTGCTCGAACCGACCCCGCGCGGATCAAAACCGATCAGGTCGTACCGGTCCTTCACGGACTGCGGCAGATAGGCGCTGAGCGCAAGGGGGTAGAAGAGCCCGGAGGTGCTGGGGCCGCCCGGGTTGAACAGGAGGACACCGCGGCGCTTGGCGGGGTCGGCGGCCTTGATCCGGGACAGCGACACATCGAGCTTCTTGCCGCCCGGCTCACGGTGGTTGAGGGGGACCTTGAGAGTCGCGCACTCGACGGTCGCGGGAATGCCGTCGCCGCAACCCTGCCAGGCCAATGAGGACACGGTGGCCGGCGGGGCCACCGACGGACCGGGCCCGGCCGTGGGCACGGCCGCGGCGGTAGCGCCGAGGAGCGCGGGGGCGAGTAGCGCGGCGATGCCCAGGGCAATCGTGGAGGTCACTCGTCGTCTCAGGAGCAAGGGAGTACCTTCGTTCGCCGGGATGTTGATGGCGCTCTCCAGTGGCCCGGAGGGACGGACCGCGGGATCGTCGGTCAGGGTAATGCGCTGACGGGGTAAGGGAGTTCGTCTACGCGACTTTTCCTCCAGCAGCCGGCGAAACAGATCGCGCACAGTGCTGCGGTATCCGACGGGTGCCCGGCCGCGGCCACCGCCTCATCCGGTCGTCCTGCGGCGTCGATCCGGCCTTCGGCCGGCCGCGGCGAGCCACCGAGCCTCTCCGGGTCGACCCCTACCCTGGAAACGTCTCCAGCAGCCGCCGTGAAGGACACACCACAGGCGTCCCTTCCGGCGTCTCCGGCACCGGGAGCGTCAGGGCAGGGCCGCCTCCGGCCTCACACCGTCTGTACGCAGGTGCATTGGCAGACGGCGAGCGTGCCCTCCGCCGCCTCGGTCTCCTCCCGGACGGTGAGGTCGGCGACGGTTTCGGCGGCCTCGGCCATCTCCTCGTGCGGCCACAGCGCCAGTGCGGCGGCGGTGCCCAGTGCGGCGAGGGCGGCGAGGATCGTCCAGGTGAGTGTGAACCCTGATTCCGTGCCGACCCAGCCGGCGATGGGATAGGTGACCAGCCACGCCAGATGGGACAGCGAGAACTGGGCCGCGAAGACCCCTGGCAGTGCGTTCGGCTTGGCCGAACGGCGCAGCACCCGCCCCGTCGGTGTGACGATCAGCGCCATCCCGCTCCCGATGACGGCCCAGACGGCCGCGGTGCCCGCCCAGGTGGTGAAGCCGGCCGCGCTCATCGCGACGGCGGCGGCGACGCCCGCCATCAGGACCGTGGCGCCGGTCATCATCACCGTGCGTTCGCTGATGCGGTCGAGTACGCCCGGCAGCAGGAGCGCGACCAGCAGGGTGCCGCCGCCGGAGACCGCGAGCGTCCAGGCGACGTCGGTCTGGGTTCCGCCGAGTTCGTCGCGGACATAGTTCACGGTGTTGACCACGACGATCGAACCCGCGGCGGCGACCACCAGATTCAGCGCGATGATGCCGCGCAGCCTCGGTGTCGCGATGAAGGTCCGGATCCCCGAGGCGACGCGGTCCCACGCTCGCGTGTGTTCGCTGGGCCGGGCGTCGGGGACACGTGTCGACAGCACGAGCAGGGCGGAGACGACAAACCCGATGGACGTGCCGACGAAGAGCCAGTTGAAGGTCATGAACGACAGCGCCACGCCCGCGAGCACCGGGCTCAGCAGGCTCTCCATGGTGTAGGCGACTTGAGAGGCCGACAGCGCCCGGGTGAAGTCGGCCTCGCCGGTGACGATGTCGGGAATCACCGCCTGGAATGTGGGCGTGAACGCGGCGGATGCCGCCTGGAGAACACCGATCAGCACATAGATCTGCCAGATCTCCGTGATGAACGGCAGCGCGATCACGACCAGGGCCCGGACCACGTCGAGGGCGGTGAGCAGCCTCCGCCTCGGCAGACGGTCGACATAGGCCGCGGCCAGCGGTGCGATGACGACGTACAGGACCATCTTGATCGTCAAAGCGGTGGCGAGAACCGCTCCGGCGCTCGGGCCGGCGAGTTCATAGGCGAGCAGCCCCAGCGCGACGGTCGCCAGCCCCGTACCGAACAGGGCGATGATCTGCGCACTGAACAGATGGCGGAAATCGCGAATCGCGAACAGTCCCACGACTATCCCTCCCCAACACCAGATACCCCGACGGGGTATTGCAAGGCATGTATATCGCATCCGCCGGGGGAATCCCGTGTTGACGACGACGATCGATCCCGCCGCGGCGACGAGGTTGAATGCCATGACGCCGCGCAGCCGCGGTGTCCTGAGCAAGGCCCCAAGTCCCGGGTGGAGGCGACCCGGTCGGTGACGATGTGGGGGATGACGGCCTGGAAGGTCGGGGTGAACGCCGCCGAGGCCGCTGGGAGCAAGCCGATCAGGACGTGGATGTGCCGGACCTCGGTGACCAGCGGCAGGGCCAGGACCATCATTCATGGGCGAGGAGCCCGAGGGCCACGGCGGCCGGCCCGGTGCCGAGGAGGGCGATGATCTGGGCGCTGAACAAGCAGCGGTAGCCGCGGATGGCCAACAGTCACATGGCGGTTGCCCTTTCGTGTCCCTGCGGCTGGGCACGGCGCCGGGGTGGCGGCCGTGCCCAGCGGATACAGACGGGTCTCTCTCTACGCATCGCCGTCGCCTCCCGGGGTGAGGCCGGCGAGCAGATTGAAGGAGCCGGTGAGGATGTTGAGTGCGACGACGCCGACGACATCGGCGATCGCGCGGTCGCTGTAGCCGTGCTCGCGCAGTACGCCGATCTGTTCGTCGGTGATCGACGTCGGCTCGCGGTAGACCTGGAGGGCGAGGGCGATGATCGCCGCGATGGCGGGGTGGGCCGAGGTGCCCTCGCGGGCGCGTTCGATCTCTTCCTCGTCCACGCCCAGGGCGCGGGCGGCGCTGATGTGGGCGTCGAGGCAGAGCCCGCAGCCCTGCCGGGTCTGGACGGCGATCGAGATCCGTTCGCTGACCCTGCGGTCGAGCTTGGCGCGTCCCATGGCGCGGCTGAGCTGGAGGTAGCCGCCCAGGACAGCGGGCGAGTGGGCCATCGTGGAGACCATGTCCCCGATCCGGCCGTGGCGTGAGGCCAGTTCGGCGAGGAGGTCGCGCGAGGCGCCGACCGCCGTGTCGGGGGTGAGTCGGGTCAGACGGGCCATGACGGTCCTTCGCGTATGGGTATGTGCGGGGGCGGGCGGTGGGGCATGCCGGGTCGGAGGTCTCCTGGCCACGCCCTGTGCCACGGAGGCCGGTCGATGGTGTTCACGCGGTCAGTGGTGGCCGTGGTGGTGGCTCGGGGGCGCGGGGGCGGCGGGCGTGGTGGCCCGTACGGTGAACTCGGCGGTCCGGACGGTGTCGTCGTGCTGGAAGTCGAGGTAGAGGCGGTACGCGCCGCCCGTCGGCGCGACGGCCATGAAGGTGATCGTCGGCCCCGGCTCGGTGGTGCCGTCACCGGGCTCGCCCTCCGGGTGGACGTGGAGGTAGCCGAGGTCGCCTGTGCGCAGCGCCACCAGGTGCCCGTAGGCGCCCAGATAGGGCTGGAGGTCGGTGACGGGACGGCCGTCCCTGCTGACGGTGAGGGTCAGATCGCTCGCCTCGCCGGGCACGAGGGCTCCGTCGAGGGTGACGGTGTACGCGCCGGTGCGGGCGGTGCGGGTGTCCTCGGGGAGCGGCTGGGGTTCGTACGGTCCGGCGACTGCGGCGTCAATCCCCAGCGTCATGGTTCCGTCGTGTCCGGCCGGGTGGATGTCGGCGAAGAATCGCCAGTCCCCCGGCGTCAGGGTCAGCCCGACGCTCCAGGTGCCCTGCTCGTCCCGCACAGGGTGCACGTGCTGGAAGCCGGTGGTGTCGCGGCGGACCGCGATGAGGTGCAACTCCTTCTCGTGCTCGGCCACGTACTCGGTGACCGGCATGCCGTCGGGGCCGGTGATCCGGAAGGTGACCGTCTGCGCTCCGAGAGGAAGGACCGTCGCGTCGAGTTCGAGCGTGTACCCGTTCTCGGAGACGGACAGTCCGCCGGGGCGGGCTCCGCCGTGGCCGGTCATGTCGTGGCCGGTCATGTCGTGGCCGGAAGTGCTGTTCATTGTGTCTCCACCTTCGTGATGCGTCCTGTGACGTGGTCCGTGTCCCGGATACCCACCACAACACCATACCCCAGGGGGGTATTTCCATCAGGAACATTTCCATGCACGGCGTGTCGACACGAGGGGCCACCGCCGGACGCGGCGCCCGCCCGAAAGGCCGGGCCGCCGAGGCCGGAGCGACCCCGCGACACAGATCAGACCCCTGAGGGATCGGCACGCGAAGGCGTCGTGATGCAGCTCACATACCCCCCAGGGGAATCAAACACAGGGGTGGCCGGTTACCTGAACCAGAAATAGCAACGCCCGTACACTTTTCTGGATGGTAGTCATGTCGTCACCCACCGCAGCACCCCCAGGAGCCGGCCGGCACCTGGGACTGGCCCTCACCGTCATCGCCTCGGCCCAACTGATGGTCGTACTCGACGGCACGATCACCAACATCGCGCTGCCGAGCCTCAAGGAAGAACTGGACATCTCGGCCTCCGGGCTCGCCTGGGTCGTCAACTCCTACGTTCTGGCCTTCGGTGGCCTCCTCCTGCTCGGAGGCCGCATCGGCGACCTGTTCGGGCGGCGCAGGATATTCCGGCTCGGCATCGCCCTGTTCACCGTCGCGTCACTGCTCGGCGGCTTCGCGACCAGCCAGGAGCTGCTGATCGCGGCACGCGTGCTCCAGGGCGTGGGCGCGGCGGTGGCGGCCCCGACCGCACTGTCGCTGATCACCACGACGTTCCCGGAGGGCGCGCCGCGGAACAAGGCGATGGGGGTGTACGCCGGCATGTCCGGCATCGGGGCGACCGTCGGGCTGCTGCTCGGCGGCGTGCTCACCGAGTATCTCGACTGGCGCTGGGTGTTCTTCGTGAACGTCCCGATCGGCCTGGCGGTCCTTTTCGGCACGAAGGTGCTCGCCGAGAGCGAGCGGGTGCGCGGACGCCTCGATGTGCCCGGCGCGGTGACCGGGACCGCCGGTCTCGTCTCCCTCGTCTACGCGATCACCCGGGGCGGTGAGCACGGCTGGACGAACGGCAGCACGCTGGCGCTCTTCGGCGCGGCCGCCGTCCTGCTGGCCGCCTTCGTGTCTCTCCAGTCCAGGGTCGCGGCGCCGATGATGCCGCTGCGCCTGCTGGCCGACCGGAACAGGGCCGGCTCGTACGTGACGATGCTGTTCATCGGCGCCGGTATGTTCGCGATGTTCTACTTCCTCTCGCTCTACATGCAGCAGGTGCTGGGCTTCAACGCGCTGGAGACCGGTCTGGCCTACATTCCGTTCAGCCTCGGAATGGGCATGGCCACGGGCGCCGGTTCGAAGCTGGTGGCGAGGTTCGCGCCGCGCACCCTGACGATTCCGGGCCTGGCGCTGGCCGCCGCGGGCATGCTGTGGTTCGGCACGATGACCCCGGAATCCTCCTACTGGGGGCACCTGATGCCGGCCATGTTCATCGCCTCGGTCGGCCTGGGAACAGCCTTCCTCCCCGTCACCCTCGGCGCGGTCTCCGGCGTCGGCCACCAGGACGCCGGTATCGCGTCGGCGCTGCTCAACACCGCCCAGCAGATCGGCGGAGCGATCGGCCTCGCCGTCCTGGCGACCGTCTCCACGACCAGGGCCGACGACAAGCTGCCCAACGCGGACGGCGCCTACTACCAGGCGCTGGCCACACAGGACACCAGCCTGCTCGAACGCGCCGCGAGCGCGCTGACCGACGGCTACACCGCGGCGCTGGTGGGTTCGGCGGCCCTGATGATCGCGGGCATCGCCGTGGTCGGACTCGCCGTCAACGCCAAGCGCCCGACGCCCGGGACGGCCGACCAGCCGACCCCCGTACACATGGGCTGACATGTGAGGACGGCCGGGCCCGGGAGATCGCCCCGGGCCCGGCCGTCCACGTACGATCACCACCCCGGTCACCCGAGGATTGAGGAACACCGCCATGCCGGAGCAGGCACGCAAGGGCCAGCGGACCCGCCGCCGCATTCTGGAGTCCGCCCGTCAGGAATTCGCCCGGCACGGCTACGAGCGCGCCACCATCCGCAGCATCGCGGCGGCCGCGGAGTGCGACAAATCCTCGGTCATCAAATACTTCGGCACCAAGCAGCACCTCTTCCGTGAAGCTGTGGAGTGGCAGGCTCCATTCGACCCGTCCGAGTTGGAAGTGTCCGACCAGCAGGGCGCGGACTACCTCCGCACCATGCTCGCGGACTTCGCCGGGCCGCAGCACGACCCGATGTTCGCCCTGCTGCGCGCCGCGATGACCAACGAGGAAGCCGCACAGCTCCTCCGCGAGAAAGCGACCACGGGGGCAGTGGATCCCCTGGCCGAGGCCATGGACGGCCCGGACGCCCACCTGCGGGCCGCTCTCCTGTCCGCGACGCTGTTCGGCATCGCGGTCCAGCGGGAAATGCTCAAGATGCCCTACCTCTCCGAAGCGGACCTGGACGACGTCCTGCGGCTCTCCGGCCCGATGCTGCGCCAACTGCTGGAATCGCCGACAGGCCGGGACAGCCCGCCCGCTTCCTGAGAGCCGGACCCGCGAGGGCCCGGCAGGGCGACACGGAGCCCGGCATCGGAGGGCCGGTGCCGCGCGGAACCGGACGGCCCCGCGCCCTGCCGGTCACGGTCCGGCGACGGTCGCCGACGACCGGTGAGCACCGGACGAGGCGAGCAGTCGTGCGACCGGATCGGTACTGCCCGAAGCGGCCAGTTCCTGCACGAGCTCGCAGTTCCTGGTGATCCGGTCGGAAACCCAGTCGCGCAGCCAGGTGGACAGCTGTGGCAGCGGCAGATCGGACGGGGCCAGTCCGGCGAGGACACAGCCGGTCGCCGCCGCACCTCCGACGTTGACGACCACATCCGGCAGCACGGTGTGGCCGGACTCCCGCAACAGCTGACGGGCCGGGGCGGTGCAGCTCATGTTTCCGCCCTCGACCACCAGGCCCGCACGGACCGCGGGCGCCGTGTCCTCGTCCACCGCGCCGGCGGATGCCGCCAGCACCAGCACATCGGCGTCGAGGTGCAGCCAGGCCCGCCCGGGTCCGTGCACCCGGACCGTCGCGGGCAGCCGTGTCCGGTCGATCGTGCCGTCGTCGCCGGTGAGGGCGATGAGTTCGGCGACGGGCAGTCCGCGCGGGTCCTCGAGCGTTCCCCGGACATCGGCCACCGCCACCACCCGGTGGCCATGGGCCGCCAGGTGGTGGGCCACCGCGCGCCCGACGGTTCCGAACCCCTGGATCACGATGCGCCGCGGGGCCCGTGTACCGGCGGCGCGCAAGGCGCCGAGTACCGCGACGGCCACCCCGAACCCGGTGATGTCGGCCATGTGGTGCCACAGTTCGGACCAGCCGACGGTGAGACGGGTCGCGCCGGCCCGGCGGGCGATGTCGTATCCGGCGGCCTCGAAGGCAAGCTGCCGATCGGCGTAGGTGGTGCCTTGGTCGCAGCCGAGGTACACCCCGCCGAGCAGCAGCGGGGCCGCCGCGCGGCCGAAGGCCCGCATGAGCCGGGGCCGGTCGTCGGCGGCGGCAGGGCCGGGTCTGATACCGGCCTTGGCGCCGCCGATGGGAAGGCCGACCAGCGCCAGCTTCTGGGTCATGGCCCGGGCGAGACGGGCCAGTTCCGGCTCGGTCACCGCCGTGGTCATCCTGGTCCCGCCCATGGCCAGGCCGCCGACCACACGGTCGACGACGACCCAACCCCGCGCGTCGCACCCCGGCATGCTCAGCGTGGTGGAGAGCAGGGGCGGGGTCTCCACGGCGGGAGTCTGCTGTGGCAATGTCCGGTTCACCGCGCTCCCGCTTCCCCAGCGGTCCGCAGCCGCAGGCTCCGGGGGCGCATATCGGTCCACACGCGCTCGATGTGCGCGAGGCACTCGTCCTTGGTGCCGTGCACGCCGACCTCGGACCAGCCGGCGGGCGACTCCCGGCCACCGGCCCAGATCGAGTACTGCTCTTCGTCGTTGACGACGACCTTCCACTGCTCTGCCGTTGCGTCGCTCATGTGATGTCTCCAGTGTCGGCGGGTACGGGTGCCGCCGGGGCGGCGGGCGGGTTGGACCGGTCCGGTGGACCGGAGGCGGTCGGGGCGCGGGCGGCGGCGTGGCAGCGGTCGTAGGCGTCCAGCCAGTTCGGCAGGCTGCCCGCGCGCAGGAGCCCCGTCCCGATGAGGACACCGGCGAAGCCCTCCCGGACCAGCCGGGCGGCGACCTCGGGACGGTCGATCCCGCCGGCGCTGACCGGGCATCGCGCACCGGCACGCAGTACCGCGGGCAGGAGTGACGTGCTGCGCCCGGTGTCCGCCCCGCCGCGCTCCCGGTTGGCGATGTCCTTGTTGTTCACGGCGACCACGCAGTACTCGGGATGGGGCACACGGCGGAGCTCGGCCTCGTCGGCCACCTCGACGAATGGGGTCAGACCGAGCCGCAGGCCGTGGTCGACCAGGTTGCCCAGTGTGGAGCGCGGCAGCAGCGAGGCCGTGAGAAGGACAGCGGACGCACCGCTCTCCCTGGCCTGGAGCAACTGGCTCCGGCGAGTGATGAAGTCCTTCTGCAACAGCGGCAGATCGGTTGCCCCGGCGACCTCGCGCAACAGGTCCTGGGTGCCGCCGAACCACTGACCGGTCACCACGGAGAGGCAGGGGGCGCCGGCGTCCAGGTACTCGGCGGCGATCCGGGCGGCCGATCTGCCGCCGAACAGATCACGGCCGGCGGAGTCCCTCCGCTTGATTTCCATGATCACCGGTCGGTGGGCGCCGAGGAGTGCCTCGATGAACGTGGTCGTCACCTGGCGGCCTTCCGATCGTCCATCGCTCGCCAGCCCCGTCCCAGAGCGGTGACCCGGGCAGCCCGCAGTCGTCCACCGGGGTCTCTGGCCGCTGTGTCCACATCGATCCCGAGGAACAGGGGATGCTCCACCACCGCCCGGTCGTCCTGACCGCTGTCGCCCGTTACACCACCGGCGAGCAGAAAGGGCCGCGACAGCCGGTCCACGATCTCCATGACGGCCCTGCGGTCGATCCGGTGCGCGGTGCTGCCGATCCGGCCGTCCCCGGCCACCGCGTCGAGCAGGAAGACGTCCGTTCCCGCCCGTTCGTACGACGCGATCAGGGACCGCTCCACGCACCGGTCCGCGCCCAGGTGCAGGACCTTGACGACGGTGAGCTCCGCGGCGTTCTTCAGCGCTCGGACCATGCCCGGCGGCTGGTAGCCGTGCAGTTGGACCCAGCGCACCCGTGCGCCGGCGGCCGCCGCGCTGAGTGTCTCGGCGTCGTGGAGGAAGGTGACAAGTACGGGACGGAGCCGTGCGGTGCCGCGTGCGGCGTGCGCCAGTGCCGAGACCTTCTCCACCGACAGATCCGCACGGCCGCCGGGAATGCCGTGCCACAGGCCGACGAGATCGGCCCCGGACGCGGCGAGCAGTTCGATGTCCTCGACGGTGGTGGCTCCGCAGATCTTGACCAGCATCAGAGGTCACAACCCCAACAGGGACGCGATGCGGTTGCGCTGGATCTCCGAGGTGCCGGAGTAGATCGGTCCGGCCGTCGCGTCGCGCAGGTCCTTCTCCAGGCCGTACTCGGTCAGATAGCCCCTGCCGCCGAAGATCTGTACGGCCGCCTGGGCGGAGGCGAGGTTGTTCTCGCCGGCGAGCAGCTTGCTGATGGCGATGTCCCGCGTGACGTCCGCACCGTCCGTCATCCGGACCGCGGTGTCATAGAGCCATTTCCGGGTGGTGTCCAGGCCGATCCTCATGTCCACGATCTTGTTGGCGATCGACTGGTACGAACCGATCGGCCGGCCGAACTGGGTCCGCTTGCGCGCATGCTCGACAGAGCGGTCGAGCCGGTACCGCATCTGCCCGGCACTGACGATGAAGGAGCACAGGACCTCCCACTTCATCACGTGGTCCAGGATCAGAAACCCCGAGCCGACTCGGCCGATCACGGCGGACGCGGGGATGCGGCAGTCGTGGAAGCGCAAGGTGCCCAGCGGCGCGGTTCTCAGCCCCATGGTGCCGACGGGTCCGCCGATGACCAGCCCCGGGGTGCCCCGCTCCACGGCGAACGCGGTGATGCCGAGCGGGCCTCCGTCCGGGTGGGTACGGGCGTAGACCACGAACACATCGGCCACCGGGCCGTTGCTGACGAAGGACTTGTCGCCCCGCAGGACGAAGTCGTCGCCCTCGCGTGTCGCCGTCGTCCGCATGGCCAGCGCGTCGGATCCGCTCCCCTCCTCGGTGATCGCGTGTGCCCCGATCCTTTCGCCGGAGCAGATCCCCGGCAGATGGCGCTGTTGGAGTTCCGGGGACCCGAACCGCTGCAACGGGACCCCGGTGCTGACCATGTGGGTGGTGACCGCGAAGTTCAGTCCGCCGTCCCGGCATCCTTCGCCGAGTCCCTCCAGCACGTACATGGTGGTGAGCAGGGACCGGCCGAGCCCGCCCCACCGCTCCTCGAAGGGGAGCCCCAGGATCCCTGACTCCCGGATGAGTCTCCACTGCTCTCGCGGGAAGACGCCCTCGGCGTCCCGCTCGGTATGGCCCGCGCTCAGCGCGTCGTACCGACGGCCGAGGTCCTGGCGCAGGGCCTTCTGGTCGGCGTTCCATCGGGTCATGTGTCGGTCCTGTCAGTACTGGGAGAAGTCGGACGGGTCCAGGCTGTGCTGTTCGTCGCCGCGCAGTGCGGGCGAGAACACGCACACCAGCCGGAGGTCTTCTTCCTGTCCCGCGACGAGGAAGTGGGCGTCGTGCCGGTCGAGTGCGTAGAACGTGCCGGGCTCGATCGGATGGAAGGTTCCGGCGGAGTCCACCACCTCCCCCGTGCCCCGGATGCAGTAGCAGGCCTCCAGATGGCGCCGGTACTCCAGTCGGGACGTGGTTCCCGCGCGTACCGTGGTGTCGGTCATCGAGTAGCCCATGCCGTCGGCTTCGAGCAGAAACCGGCGGCTGAGGCCGTTCCCCCAGTCCACGGTCTTCACTTCGTCGAGTCGCCGGACGATCACGGGGTGTCTCCTGCCTGGTGGGTCGAACAAGGGAAAAGGGATCGCACGAAGGTGTGGAGTTCTTCGACCACATCGGCTTGCACGGCGAGGGCGTGCTCGATGCGGCTGACCCCGGCACTGCCCACGACGGCGGCGTCGGCGCCGAGGGCGCGGACCCTGGCGAGGTCCGCCTGGGTACGTATGCCGAACCCGACCGCGATCGGCGCCGTGGCCGTCTGCCGCAACGCGGCCACCGCGGCGGCGAGCTCCTGGCGGCCGGCGGTGAGGACGCCGCCGCTGCGGCCGTAGTGGGCGACCAGATACAGATAGGCGGAGGCGTACCGGGCGGCCTCGGCCTTCACTTCGGCCGTCGACGCGGCGTAGCAGGTGGTCACCATGGGCAGCCCGGCCCTGTGGACGGCTCTGCGGTAGTCGGTCCGCAGCCGTGGTGGCAGACCGTGGACGAGCAGTCCATCGGCGCCGGAGTCGGCGACCCCGGCGACGAAGTCCGGCAGGGTCACGGGTCTGACCGTGTGACTCCAGTCGGCCAGGAGCACGATGCGCAGATGCGCGAGCTGTGGCCGGATCCGGCCGAGGAAGCCGATCACCTCGTCGAGCCCGACGCCGCCGGCCAGGGCTCGTGCCGCTGACCGGCGGTTGACCGGGCCGTCGGTGACCGAGTCGGGAAAGGGCACGGCCAGCTCCACACAGTCCACCCGGCAGTCGTCGAGCATCCGCAGGACGTCGGCCAGTACGGGCAGCGGCGGATCGCCCGCGTTGAGGAACATCGCCAGGCCTGTCCGGTTGGGCGGGCGCCGTGCGAAGAAGCCGCTCACCGCAGGGCCGCCTTCTCCGCTGTCGTGTGTGCCCGCAGCCGGTGGACGAGGTCGAGAGCGGCGCCGTCGAGCAGCGCATCCGATGCCGCCCGGACCGCTGTGGTCCACTCGCTGATGAGCCCACTCGCGACAGCCAGTGCGGCGGCGTTCAGGCACACGGTGCGTACCGCGAGATCCTGCCGGTCTCCGGACAGCACGTCGAGGAAGTGATCCACCGCCGACCCGACGGGTTCGGCCGGCCGCAGTTCGGCGATCGTGCCGGGCTCCGGGTCGAGCGCCGCGGCTCTCAGGTGGATCTCGCCGGGTCCCTCATTGGTGTGGATGACGTTGTCGACGCCGCTGACCAGTTCATCGACTCCCAGGTCATTGGCGCACAGCCAGATCCTTCTGTCCGTGACGGTGGCGGCGACCTGCCGCAGACTCGGCAGCAGCCCGGGGTCCGAGACCCCGACGAGCTGCGCGGAGACCGGCATCGCGGCCAGGAACGGCCCGACCGTGTTGAGGAAACGGCCGAGCGTCCGCAGCTCCATCGGAAGGATCCGCCGCGCCAGCAGCGTCACCTCCCGCGGGTAGACGAAGCCTCCCGCGAAGGCCAGACCGAACCGCTCCAGTGTGGCGGCGGTCTGCTCGTACGAGGTGGTCAGTCCGATGCCGAGCCGTTCGAGCAGGTCATGGGAACCGCAGGTGCCCGAGTACGCGCGGGAGCCCGTCTTGACCACGCGGACGCCCATCGCGGCGGCGGTGAAGGCCGCCGCGGTGGAGATGTTGAACGTTCTCGGACCGCCGCCGGATCCGACGATGTTGACCGTGTTGTCCAGCTGCGGGACGGCTTCCGGGCGGCGTTCGTCGAGCGAGCGGAGGAACCCGTTCAGCCCGTCGTGATCGGGCATACGGGTGGACAGTGAGGCCAGCAGGGCCACTGCCTCGACGGAAGGGAGTTCACCGTCACGCAGCTCGTCCCAGAAGGACCGCCACATGCTCTGCTCCAGGGGGCGATCGTGGGTGAGCAGCGCGTGGAGCACCTCGTGCACGGTCAGCCCGCTTCCGGGTGACGCTGATGGACGCGCTCGATGAGTCTGCTGATCGCGCCGACGGAGCGGAAGCTGTCCGGGGCCAGGTCGATCTCGTCGGCGGGCAGGTCGAACCGGTCCTCCAGCCATGCCAGGGTCTTGAGCAGACCGAGGCTGTCGATGACCCCGCCGGCCATCAGGTCGTATTCGGGGTCCAGTTCGTCGGCTTCGATGTCCGGCAGAAATTCCTCGACGATGAACTGGGTCACCAGTGCGGTGTGTTTCACCTCTGCGGCCCTTCGCTCGGCTGTGACGGGTGGGGGTGTGCCGCGATCAGTTCGCGGTCGATCTTGCCGGTGGAGGTCCTCGGCAGGGGGTCGTCGACGATCCGCAGGGCCGAGGGGATCGCGGCGGGGGGAAGCCGCCCGGCACAGTGGCCGCGCAGTTCCAGACTGTTCAGCCGGCTGGACGGTCTCCGGCGCACCTGGCACCTCAGCAGATGGCCGGCCACCGCGTCGGGCACCGCCACCACCGCCGCCTCGACCACATCCCGGTGCTCCTCCAGGACGTACTCGACCTCGCGGGTGTTCACCCGTGCTCCCCGGACCTTGACCTGGTGGTCGCTTCGGCCTTCCAGGGTGATCCGCCCGGCCTCGTCGCGACGCACGAGGTCTCCGCTGCGGAAGTACCGCAGCCTCTGCTGTCCTTGGAGGCGGGTCGTGAACCTGTCCGCGTTCTGTTCCCGGTCGAGATAGCCGTCGGTCTGGAACGGCGTCGTGACATACAGCTCGCCGGTTCCCGGCCCCGTCAGCGTTTCGCCGTCGGCGTCGACGATCATCGCGTGCACCCCCGGGAGCGGGCGGCCGATCGGCAGGCGGACCGGCGGTTCGGCGCCGTCGATCTCGTACAGGAAGCTGTCATTGGTCTCGGTGCAGCCGTAGACGTTGCACAGGCGCGCGTCGCCGAACAGCCGGGGCAGTTCGGCGAGCACCCGGGTGGGCGTGTGATCGCCGGTGAGGATGACATGTTCGACCGTGTCGATCCGTCGGCCTCGGGCCGCGCCCGCGTCGGCGAGCAGCCCGAAGAACATCGGCACCGCCTGGACGATCTGGACTCCGTACCGCTCCATGACGTCCAGCAGATGGCGCGCGTCGGTGGCCCGCGCGGGGTCGACCAGAACGACGCGGCCACCGCGCTTGAGGGTGGTCCAGATGTCCAGCAGGCTCAGATCGAAGTTGAGCGGGGCGTAACTGAGCACCGTCGTCCCGCGCCCGATGTGGAACCTCGCTCCGGCCCAGTCGGTGAAACGGTCCACCGCGCCCGTGCGCAGGGGTACGACCTTCGGCTGTCCGGTGGAGCCGGAGGTGGTGAACATGAAGGACACGTCGCGGCCCGGCCCGGCCCCTCGTAGCTCGGCCGCCGCGTTCGGGCGGAGGGGGTGCGACGATGCGGGCCAGGACGCCGATGGGTCCTCCGGTGACAGGACGTACCGGCAGCCGGCCCGCTCGAGGAGTTCCGTCAGCGCGTGACGGGGGAGCGTCGGCGACGGCAGCAGGAAACTCCGGCCTTCCATCAGGCAGGCGAGTACCAGGGCGATCGCCGCCGGCGACTTGACGGCCAGGAGGCCGATCGGCCTGTCCCGTTCCGGTGCGAGCCGGGTGATCCGGGCGCGCTCCCGGTTCGCCAGCACATGGAGTTCACGGTAGGTCATCGCCTCTCCGCACCCGACCAGCGCCGGATCATCAGGGTGACTGATGGCGTGGGAGACAAAGGAACTCACCACATTGTGTTGCCTCGGCATTACTTCCCTGAGTTTGTTGTTCGAGTCCGTTCAAAGGACGTACACGACGCGCTTGTTCATCCTGTCGGTCCGGCATGGAGGAGCGCGTTCCGGTCGGCCAGCGGCATCAAAAGAAATACCAGAGAAACAGGCCCGCCCGTATGACGCCCTGATATCCACAGAGTGGACGTACAAGCGTTGACCGGCGCGAACACCACGTTCGCTCCTACCGACACCGGAGACGATTTCTACGCCTCGAAGCAGAACACCGCACCACTGCTCTGCCATTGAGATGTTATCCGCCAAACCCGTCCGAGCCGCGCAAAGATTTCTTGACGCCCCGGTCCCCCTGTTCGATCTTGCCGAGCGGAGCGAGCGTCAACTAGCCTCCGCCGTACCTTCGCACCCCAGCTGATCAGCGGGGCATTTCTTCTGCGGAGGATTTCCGATCGCCGTGAAAGGTGAACTGCTCATGCCCGGCCCTGATCGGAGTGCGAACACTCCGACGATGTTGTCCTTCGCTCAGCAACGGCTGTGGTTCCTCGACCGGCTTCGACCCGGTCGGCCGGATCACAACGTGCCGACGGCGATTCGTCTGCGGGGCCCGCTGGACCGAGGGGCCCTGGTGCTGGCGCTGACGGAAGTCGTGCGACGGCACGAGGTGCTGCGCGGCAGGATCGTTGTCGTCGACGACAGCCCGTACCAGGTGACGGAGCCGGTCGGGACCTTCACGCCGACCGTGACCGACCTGGCGGACCTGCCTGCCGCACAAGCTCATGCGCGGGTACGGGAGTTGATGGCCCGCGACGCGCGGATCCCGTTCGATCTCGGGACCGGACCGATGCTCCGCGCGCGGCTGATCCGGGTCGCCGACGACGACCATGTGCTGTCCCTGGTGTTCCACCACATAGCCGTCGACGGCTGGTCCCTGTCGGTGGTGTGGCGGGAGTTCTCCACCCTCTACCGGACCGCCGTCGGCGAGCGGGAGGCCGACCTCGCGGAACTTCCGCTGCAGTACCGGGATTTCGCGCACTGGCAGCGCGGCACCCACACCGGACCGGCTCAGCGGGATCAACTGGACTACTGGCAAAAGCGGCTCGCCGGCCGGACTCCGTCGGCGTTTCCCACCGACCGGCCGCGCCCCGCGCTGTGGTCGGGCCGGGGCGACCAGGTGGGGATCGACCTGCCGGAGGAACTGTCGGACCGGATCAGAACATTGGGGCGTACTCACGAGGCGACGCCGTTCATCACGCTGCTGGCGGCTTTCCAGGTCCTGCTCGCGCACCACTCGGGAGCGCCCGACGTGCCGGTGGGAACACCGATCTCCGGGCGGACCCGGATCGAGGTCGAGCCACTGGTGGGATTCTTCGTCAACACCCTGGTCCTGCAAGCCGATCTGTCGGGCGATCCCGGCTTCGGCGAGGTGCTGGACCGGGTCCGCCGATGCGCGGCGGACGCCTACGCCCATCAGGACGTGCCCTTCGAACAGCTGGTGGAAGAGGTGCGGCCCGAACGCGACCTCGGCCGGCATCCGCTGTTCACGGTCATGCTCCAGCTCGACGAGGTGCCCGCACTCCCCTCCGGCCTGCCCGGACTCACGGTGAGCGCCCACCCGGTCCCCCACAGCGGGGTGAAGTTCGATGTCGAGGTGTCCCTGACCGACCACGGCGATCACTTCACCGGCGTCCTGCGCTATGCCACGGATCTCTTCGACCACAGCACGATGGAACGAATCGCCCGGGAGTACCGATCGCTGCTCGACCGGGTCGTCGGCGACCCCGAGCAGCCGATCTCGGCGTGGGGCCCGCGACTCGGCCCGGGGGTGAGCGCCGCGGCTCCCCCGGCGTCGCCCACCACGGCCCCGAGCGGTCGGGACGAGGCCCCCACCGAGACCGAGCTTCTCGTCCTCGACGTCTGGACCGAGGTGCTGGGCGTCACCCCGGACAGCGTGCACGCCGACTTCTTCGGTTGCGGCGGGCACTCGTTGCTCGTATCGAAGGTCATGTCCCGGCTCAGCCGGGCGCTCGGCCTCGAACTGCCGCTGGCCCTGCTGTTCCACCACCCCACCGTCACCGAGCTGGCGCACGCCGTCGAAGCGGAGCTGACCCGGGACCTCGTCGGCACCGGGTCCGGGCCGGAGCTGTCCCCCGCCGGAGAGGACCTTCACCGATGACGGAACAGCACGGTCGCCACCGGCCCGGCACGCGAACCGGGCCCCCGCCGGCCACCGGCCGGGACCTGCTCGGCCGGCGTGTACGCGCGGCACGGAGGAATCTCGCCGCCGGCGGCGGGGCGGCCACAGTGCCGCCCCGCCCCCGGGGCGCGGAGGTGGCGTCATTCACCCAGGAACGCATGTGGCTGGCCGAGCGTCTCCTCGACGGCCCCGCGCAGTACAACGTCCACGCGGTCTTCCGGCTGCGCGGCCCCCTGGACGTGGCCGCCCTCACGGACGGCCTCTCGCATCTGATGCACCGGCACGACGTGCTGCGTACGGCCTTTCCCGATCAGGACGGACGGCCCCGCCCCTCGCTCTCCCCCGTGGAGCCGTTCGGGCTGGACACGGTGGACCTCCGGGCGGAGCCGGCCGGCCGCGGGGTACAGCGGGCTCTCGAACTCATCGACACCGAGATCCGGCGCCCGTTCGACCTGACCCGCGCCCCGCTCCTGCGGGCGTCACTGACGCGAGTCGGCGAGAACGACTGCTTCCTCACCGTGGTCGTCCACCACATCGCGGTCGACGGCTGGTCGATGTCCCTGCTGTGGGACGAGCTGTCGACTCTGTACCGGAGTCGGCTGGAGGGCCTGGAACCCGGGCTTTCGCCACTGACGCTCCAGTACGCGGATTTCGCCCACTGGCAGCGGAACGAACTCACCGGTGAGGGGGCGCGACACCATCTGGACTACTGGCGCGACCAGCTCGCGGACGTGGCCACCCTCGATCTGCCTGCCGACCACGCGCGTGGGCCGGTCCGCTCGGGCCGAGGCGAACGGATCACCTTCGACGTGCCCGAGGAGCTGATGGACCGGTTGCGTCTGGTGGCCCGGCGGCACGGCGTGACCCTGTTCATGACCCTGCTGGCCGCCTTCCAAGTGCTGCTCGCCCGCTACAGCGGACAGAGCGATATCGCGGTGGGCACTCCGGTCGCCGGACGGACCCGGCCGGAGCTCGAACCTCTGGTGGGCTCGTTCATCAACACACTCGTCCTGCGCACCGACCTCGCGGGCGATCCCGGCTTCGCCGAGTTGCTCGGCCGGGTCCGGCGGACCACGGTGGACGCCTACGCACACCAGGACATTCCCTTCGAACAGCTGGTGCGGGAGCTGCGGCCGGAACGTGGCCCCGACCGCAACCCGCTGTTCCAGGTGCTGTTCGCCTGTATGTCCGACCCCGATACCGGACTGCGGCTGCCGGGGGTGGAGATCGAGCAGATCGGCATCGACAACGGCACGGCCAAAGTCGATCTGAGCCTGGTGCTGGCCGAGCGGCCGACCGGCACGACCGCCACCGTGGCGTTCGACACCGACCTGTTCGACCGCGCGAGCATGCGGCGTCTGACCGGTCACTACCTGCGGCTGCTCGACAGCGCGGCCGACGATCCCGACCTCCCCGTCTCACGGCTGGGCCTGCTCACCGAGGACGAGCGCGAACAACTGCTGGTGCGGCTCAACGACACCGCCGAGTCCGTCCCGTCGGACCTGTGTGTACACGAGCTGATCGAACACCGGGCCCGGCTGGACCCCGAGGCGGTGGCGGTCCGCTGCGGTGAACAGCGGCTCACCTACGCTCAGCTCGACCGCGACGCCGACCGGCTGGCCCGGTACCTTCAGGCCAGGGGAGCGGGGCCGGAACGCATCGTCGCCGTGTGCCTGCCGCGCTCGGCCGACCTGGTCGTGGCACTGCTGGCCGTGCTCAAGTCCGGTGCCGCCTATCTGCCGCTGGACCCGGAACTGCCGGATCGGCGCCTGGCGTTCATGCTCGCCGACGCCGGGGCGGTGCTCCTGCTCACCCTGCACTCACTCGCCGACCGGCTGCCGGAGACAAGCACCGCGACCCTACGGCTGGACACCGAGGCGCACCTGATCGCGGCCCAGCCCCCAGGACGGGCGCCGGCGCTCGCACGGCCCGGCAACCTCGCGTACTCGATCTACACCTCGGGTTCGACCGGCCGCCCCAAGGCCGTGCTCGTTCCGCACGAAGGTGTCGTCAACTATCTGGTGGTCCGCGGCCGGCAGCTGGATCTGGGGCCGTCCGATGTCGTGGCCTCGGTGGCTTCGATCTCCTTCGACGTCCTCGTCCCCCAGGTGTTCATGCCCCTGGCCCGGGGAGCCAGTGTGGTCATCGCCCCGGCGGAGGTCGCCGTCGACGGGCCGCGGCTCGCGGAGATGATGCGCCGGTTCGGCGTCACCACCCTCATGGCCACCCCCGCCACCTGGCTGCTCCTGCTGGACAGCGGCTGGCGGGGCGGCCGGTTCCAGGCGATCTGCGTGGGCGAGCCGCTCCAGCCCCGGCTGGCCCGGCGGCTGCTCGCCGTCGTCTCCACGCTGTGGAACGGATACGGTCCCACCGAGGCGTCGGTCGGCTGTGTCACCCACCGTGTCGACGCGGAGCGGGACCTCGACCCCTCGGGGGCGTCCGTACCGATCGGCAGCCCGCTCGGCAACCTCCGGATCCATCTGCTGGACCGGGCCGGGGCCGCGGTACCGCTCGGAGTGCCGGGTGAGATCCACATCGGCGGAGTCGGAGTCACCCGGGGGTACGCCGGCCGGCCGGGACTGACCGCCGAGCGCTTCGTGCCCGACCCCTGCCGCAGCGGCCAGCGGCTCTACCGCACCGGAGACCTGGCGCGGCATCTGCCCGACGGCACCCTCCGTTTCCTCGGCCGGACCGACGAACAGGTCAAGATCCGGGGATACCGGATCGAACTCGGCGAGATCGAGGCCGCGCTGTGTGCCCGGCCCGGTGTCGCCAGGGCCGCCGTCGCGGTACGGGGCAGTGGACCCGACGCCGAGCTGGCCGGATACGTGGTGTGGCATGACCACCGCGGTGATCCGGCGGCCCTGCGGCGCTCGTTGCGCGAGACACTGCCGGACTTCATGGTTCCGGCGACACTGACCGTACTGGACCGGATCCCGCTGACCACCAACGGGAAAGTGGACCGCGAGGCCCTGCCCGCACCCGCCCGCTCCGGTCACGACGGGTGCGCACTGCCCCCGCGGGACCTGCTGGAACTGCGGATGACCGATATCTGGGAGCGCGTGCTGGGCACGCCGCGGATCGGCATACGGGACGACTTCTTCCAGCTGGGCGGTCATTCGCTCAGAGCGGTCGAACTCATGGCCGCGATCCGGCGGGAGCTGGGCGTCACCGCACCGCTCAGCGCGGTGTTCCGTCACCCCACCGTCGAGGGTCTGTGCGCGGAACTGCCCACCACGACGAAGACCCTGCGGCAGCTCGTGGTTCCCCTCGTGGAGGGCGACCGTAAGCAGGCTCCGCTGTTCCTCGTGCATCCGCAGGGCGGTGACGTGTGCTGCTATCTGCCCCTGGCCCGGAGCCTCGGCACCGGCCGGCCGGTCTACGGCCTGGAGGCGGTCGGCCACAACACCGACGAGGCGCCGCTCGTCACCGTCGAGCAGCAGGCGGAGCGCTATCTGGAGGAGATACGGACGGTGACGCCCGAGGGTCCCCTGCTGCTGGCGGGCTGGTCCTTCGGCGGTCTGGTCGCCTTCGAGCTGGCCCGTCTGCTGGAGCGGGCGGGGCGCCCGCCGGCGTTCCTCGGAATCATCGACATCGGAGCGCCCGGAACCCTGGCCGGGTCCGGCGCCCCCGACGGGAGCGAGGCGGCCCGGTTCGCCATCGCCTCCGGTCTGCCGGCCCAGGACGTCGGCGGCCTCGACGACCAGGGCATCATCCCCCTACTGCTCCAGGACGCGCACCGGCGGGAGCGGCTGCCCTCGCGGGTGGGCGGCGAACAGCTGCGGCGCATGCTCCGGGTCTTCACCTCCAACGGGAACGCCGTCACGCGCTATCGCCCGACAGCACGGCTGAGCACGTCGATCCACGTGTTCCTGAGCACCGGGACCCATCCCGGGCTCAGCGACCCGGTGGTGGTTCCCGAGGGATGGCGGCGGCACACCGAGGGGGAGCTGATAACGGTCGAAGTGCCCGGCAACCACCACGACATGCTGTCTCCTCCACACGTCGCGTCCTTCGCCGACGCGCTGTCGGCGGCCCTGGACGGGCTCGGAACCGGAAGGACGGTCGCACCATGAGTACCGCGGCCGAACTGCCGCTGTCGTCAGCGCAGTCGGGGATCTGGTTCGCCCACCAGCTGCGGCCCGGCAACCCGGCGTACAACACCGGTGAATATCTGGACATCCCCGGCCCGATCGACGCGGACCTGTTCGAGCGGGCGCTGCGGCAGGCGGCGGACGAGACCGACGCCATGCGTGTGCGCATCGTCGCGGACGCCCATGGCCCCCGGCAGTTCGTCGCACCGCTGCCCGACTGGTCGATGCACCGTGCCGACCTCAGCTCGGCGCCCGACCCTCGGCGGGCGGCGGTGGAGTGGATGCGGACCGACCTGTCCACACCGATCGGCCTCACCCGTGATCCACTGTTCCGCCAGGCACTGTTCAGGATCGCGCCCGAGCGCTTCCTCTGGTACCAGCGCGCCCACCACATCGCGGTCGACGGTTTCAGCATGTCGCTCATCGCACGGCGGGTGGCCAGGATCTACACCGGGCTGGCCGAAGGCGTTCCCGCCGGCGGTCCGTCCGCCGGTGGAGCACTGAGTCTTCTCCTGGAACGCGACGCGGAATACCTCGCATCGGAGCAACGCGAACGGGACCGGGCGTTCTGGGTGGCGCGGCTGGCCGGCCGGCACGGCCCCCTCGGCCTCACCGACCGGTCGGCGGCGGCCTCCGGCGGCTTCCTCCGTCGTACGAGCAGCCTTTCCGCCCCCACCATGGCCTCGTTGCACCGTACCGCCCGCCACGCGGGAACGAGCTGGCCAAGCGCCGTGATCGCGACAGCCGCCGCCTACCTCCACCGTCTCACCGGTGAGCGGGATGTCGTGCTCAGCCTGCCGGTGACAGGGCGTACGGAGGCGCCCGAGCGAACCGTTCCCGGGATGGTGGCGAACGTGGTGCCGCTGCGGCTGCGGGTCCGGCCGGAACGGGACCTGTGCACCCTCGTGCGGCAGACCGCCGCGGAGATCGGCGCCCTGCGGCGGCACCAGCGGTACCGGGGTGAGGACCTGCGCAGGGAAGTGAGCCCGGACCGGCCGGGGCAGGTGGGGTTCGGCCCCGTCGTCAACATCATGTCCTTCTACTGCCGTCCGGAGTTCGCCGGTGTCCGGGCCACCGCCCACAACCTCTCCAACGGGCCGGTGGAAGACCTCTCGATCTCCGTCTACGACCGGTCCGACGGCACGGCGCCGCGGATCGACATCGACGCGAACCCGGCGCTCCACTCCGAGGCCGGACTCACCTCCCACCAGGAGCGGTTCCTCCGCTTCCTGGACACCGCCGCCACCGCGGCCGGTCCGATCGGCGACACCGACATCCTCACTCCCGGGGAACGGCATCGGACGGTCGTGGCGGTGAACCGCACCACGCGACCGTCCGCGCGGACGACACTGCCCCGGGCCTTCGCGGCCGTGGTCGCCCGCACCCCCGACGCGACGGCGGTGGAGTCCGACGGCGACGCCCTGACCTACGCCGAGCTGAACCTCCGCGCCAACCGGCTGGCCCACCGGCTGATCGCCCTGGGGGTCGGCGGCGAGAGCACGGTGGCCGTCCTCATGGAACGCTCCACCGACGTCGTGGTGTCGGTACTCGCCATCAGCAAGGCGGGCGGCGCCTACGTGCCCCTGGACGTCCGGTCCCCCGCGGCCCGCCTGCGTCTGGTCATGGCACAGACCGGTACGACCGTACTGCTCACCCATCGGGCCACCCGGGGACACGAACTGTCCCGTTCCACACCGGGAATCGTCGTCGACGCCTGTCCCGGCCCCGCCGGGGAGCCGGCCGGAGACCCGGTCGTCCCGCTGGACCCGGACCAACTGGCATGTGTCCTGCACACCTCGGGGTCCACCGGCACACCGAAGGGCGTGGCCCTCAACCACCGCAACCTCATCAGCCTGACCTCGCAGCGATGCTGGCGCAGCGGGAGCTCGGCGCCACGGGTCCTGGCACACTCCCCGCACGCCTTCGACGCGTCGAGCTTCGAGTGGTGGGTCCCCCTGCTCAACGGAGGCCGGGTGGTCATGGCCCCGCCCGGTGAACTGGACCTCGCGGACTACCACCGGCTCCTCACCGAGCACCGGATCAGCGCACTGTGGCTGACGGCCGGGCTGTTCCGGGTGCTGGCCGAGGAATCCCCGGGGTCACTGGCCCGGGTGGGCCAGGTGTGGACCGGTGGCGACCTGGTGCCGGCCGATGCGGTACGGCGCGTGTTCGACCGGTGTCCGGACACCGTGGTGGTCGCCGGGTACGGTCCGACCGAGGCCGCCACGTTCACCACCCGCAGCGTGCTGCGCCCGGGCCGGGCCGTGCCCGATGCCGTCCCCCTCGGCCGTCCGATGGACGACCGGCGGCTGTACGTGCTGGACGAGAGGCTGTCCCCGGTGCCACCGGGGGTCCCGGGCGTCCTGTACGTCGCGGGGGCCGGGGTGGCACGCGGATATCTGAACGACCCCCGGTCGACCGCCCACCAGTTTCTGCCGTGCCCCTTCGGCGGGCCGGGCGACCGGATGTACCGCACCGGCGATGTGGTGCGCTGGAATCCCGACGGCGAACTGGAGTTCCTCGGCCGGTCCGACGGACAGATCAAGATTCATGGTTTCCGTATCGAGCTGGGTGAGATCGAAGCCGTACTGACCGGCCATCCCGGCGTCGCCCAGGCGACGGTGATCGCCGATACGAGCGCCCCGGGGGGCAGCCGTCTGATCGGCTACGTCGTGCCCGCGGCGGGCCCGCGGCCCGACCCGGCCGCGTTGCGGGACCACGTCACCACGGCACTCCCCGACTACATGGTGCCCTCGGCGATCGTCCTGCTGGACCGCCTTCCCCTGACTCCCCGCGGCAAGGTCGACCGCGCCGCGCTGCCGAAACCGGACAGCGCACCGGCTCCGTCCGGGCGGCGACCGGAAACCCGGACGGAGCGGGACATGTGCGCTCTGTTCGCCGAGGTGCTCCAACTACCCGCGGTGAACACCGACGACAGCTTCTTCGCCCTCGGCGGGCACTCCCTGCTGGCCACCCGGCTCATCAACCGGGTGCGGGTGAGGTTCGGCCGTGAACTCACCCTGGGCTCGCTGTTCCAGGCACGCACCCCGGCCCGGCTGGTCGAGGCTCTGGACAACGCCCCGCAGGCCACGGTGATTCCAGGCCTCTCCCCGGGTTCCCCCTCTCCCACGGCACGTACAGAAAGTTCCTCGTCATGACCCACACCGTCCACCACTCCAGTGGTGTTCCGGCGGCGGAAGCCCCGGGGACCTCCCTGGTCCGCCGCTACTACCGGCTCGTCGACGCCGGGGATGTGCCCGCCCTGGTCGCTCTGTTCACCCCTGACGCGCACTACCGCCGACCGGGCTACCGGCCGTTGGTCGGACACACCGAGCTGGAACGCTTCTATCGCGACCAGCGGGTGATCCGTGCGGGTGTGCACACCCTGTCCGCCGTGGTGGCGGCGGGCGAGGACATCGCGGTGCACGGCCGGTTCCGCGGCGTCCTGCGCGACGGCGACGAGGTCGAACTCCGGTTCGCCGACTTCTTCCGCCTGGCCCCGCAGGGCCGCATCGCGGCACGGGACACCTTCTTCTTCGTCCCGGCGGTCTGAAGCGGTGGGCGCGCCCGACGTCGGCGCCGACCACACGATCCGTGTCGGCCGCCGCTACAACGGACCGGCGCACAGTGCCAACGGCGGTTACGCCTGTGGACTCATCGCGACGCGGGCCAGCCGGATACTGTCGGTGGACGGCGGCCTCGCCGTCCAACTGCACGCGCCGCCACCGCTGGGACGCGCCCTCCGGCTGATCCGGGCGGGCCGGCGGGTCCATGTCTGGCACGGCGAAGTACTCATCGCCACCGCGGCGCCCCGGGCGTCCGTCCCGGACACGGCCGGCCCGGTACCGCCGGCCGTCGCGGAATGGGCCATGCGCGACTACGCGGGCCTCCGTCACCACCCCTTTCCCACCTGCTTCGTCTGTGGTCACGGCCACCGGGAGGGGCTGCGGCTGGCGCCGGGTCCGGTACCCGACGCCCAAAACCGTGTCGCCTGTCTCTGGACCCCGTCCACCGCCGCCTGCGACGGGACCGGCGCCGTAGGAGAAGAACTGGTGTGGGCGGCGCTGGACTGCCCCGGGGGCTGGGCCCTCGGCCCGATGCGGGACCCGCTGCTGCTCATCCGGATGGCGGCCCGCGTCCGGATCCCTCCCCGCGTCGGCGAGACCGTCGTGGTGGCCGGCCGCGGCGTACCCGGGGACGGCCCGGTCCGGACCTGCACCACCGCACTCTTCCGCCGCGACGGGACAGAACTCGCCCGCGCCACCGCGACCTGGGTACGTCCGGCCCCGGCGGCCACACTTCACGACACGAAAGCGGGAACCAGTTGAGCAGGACGGTCTTCACCACCGGCGTTGCGGGATTCATCGGCAGCGGACGGCCCCGGTTCAGCGCGCGCGGCATTCACGAACTGGTCGCCGAGCAGGCGGAACGGACTCCCAACGCCCCTGCGGTGGCCTGCGGCGGACAGACCCTGACCTATCGTCAGCTCACCACCCGGGCCGGCCACCTCGCCGACCGCCTGCGGTCGGCCGGCCTGGCCGACGAGGATGTCGTCGGCGTACTGATGCGGCGGTCACCGGAGCTGATCGTGACTCTGCTCGCCGTACTCATCGCGGGCGGGGCGTACCTCGGGCTCGAACCGGACGACCCGCCGAGCCGCCACCGGCTGCTGCTCGATGACGCCGGAGCCGGCATGGTGATCGCCGACGAGGCGCTGCGGGAGCGGGTGCCCGGTACGGTCACCGCGATCTCCGGGAGCCAGGAGCCCGAGCGGCCGAGCACCGGTCGCCGACGTCCGGCCCTCCCGGCCGACCCTGACCGACTCGCCTACATCAGCTACACCTCGGGGTCCACCGGTGAGCCCAAGGGGGTCGGCGTGCCTCACCGGGCCGTCGACCGTCTCGTACGGGGCACGGACTGGATGGAGATCCGGCCCGAGGACGTCTTCTTCCACATCGCGCCGGTCGCGTTCGACGCGTCCACACTGGAGATCTGGGCGCCCCTGGTCAACGGCTGCCGCCTGGTCGTCTTCCCTCCGGGCACCATCACCCTGGAGGAGGTGGCGCAGGTCGTCCGCACCGAGCGGGTGACCGTGCTCCTGCTGACCACGGGCCTCCTCCACCAGATGATCGACTTCCATCCGGACGCGTTCGCCGCCGTGCGCCATGTCCTGACGGGGGGTGACGTGGCCTCACCGGCCCATGTCACACGACTGCTGACCGGCCGCCCCCGGCTGGTCTTCACCAACGGCTACGGACCGACCGAGAACACCACGTACACCACCTGCTGGACCAGCGGAGCCTTCCGAGATCTACCGAGTGTGCCGATCGGCCGCCCGATCAGCGGCACCAGGGTCGCCGTGCTCGACAGCGAGCTCAGTCCCGTCCGCACCGGTGAGTGCGGCGAGCTGTACGCGGCCGGCGCCGGCCTGGCGCGCGGCTATCTCCACCGCCCCGCCGCGACCGCCGAACGGTTTCTTCCGGATCCGTCCGGGACCGAGCCGGGGGCCAGGATGTACCGGACCGGCGACCTGGCGCGATGGACCCCGGAAGGCGTGCTGGAGTTCATCGGCCGGGCGGACGGGCAGATCAAGATCGAGGGCCGTCGTGCCGAGCCACGGGCCGTCGAGGCCGCGCTGGAACGGCTGCCCCAGGTGCGGCACGCGGTCGTGCTGCCGCAGGCCGATCCGGCGGGCGGCACCCGGTTGCTGGGGTATGTCGTGCCTGCCGATCCCGGTCGGGGAGACACGGCAGGCCTCGGTGAGCGACTGCGTCAGGAGCTGCGGGCCGCCCTGCCGGCCCATCTGGTCCCCTGGGCGGTCCTCATCCGCCGCGAACTTCCGCTGAACCGCAACGGCAAGATCGACCGCCGGGCGCTCCCCGTCGCCACCCGTGTGCCCCGCAACGTGACCAACGCGTTCGCCGCCCCCCTCACCGAGACGCAGTCGCGGCTGACCGAGCTGTGGGGTGATCTCCTCGGGGTCGAGCCGATCGGGACCGAGGACGACTTCTTCGAACTCGGCGGGCACTCGCTCCTCGCCACCGAACTACTGGTCGCCACCGCCGACGAGTTCGGCGTGGAGGTCCCCGCGCAGACCCTGTACCTCTCACCGACCGTGGCGGAGTTCGCCGCGGCCCTCACCGCCCGGATGGAGACACCGGACGCGAGCGGCCCGGTGGAGCCGACAACCGCCGAGCACGGGGAGACCCGATCCTGATGACCGCTCTCCCACCGGCCACGGGATGTCCGGTCTCCGCGTCATGGGCGACCGGTCCGACCGGTCCCGGCCTCCCACAACTGGACGGGGCACCCGAAGCGGGGCGGCGGTCACGCCGCCGGGCTCCGGTGAGCCGACAGTCGGTGGGCTCCACCGGCTACTGGTCGGTCCTCGGGTACGCCGAGGCCGTCCGGGTGCTCCGCGACCACGAGGCGTTCACCTCCGAACGGGGCACTCTGCTCAATCTCCTGGGCAGGGACGACCCGGCGGGCGGCCACCAGATGGCGGTGACCGACCCCCCGAAACACACCCGCCTGCGCGGTCCTCTGCAACAGGCGCTGTCGATCAGGACAGTGAACAGTGAACGGGACGCCATCCGCCGCGTCGTCTCCGAGGCGCTCCGGCCACTGGCCGACGGCGGCCCCTTCGATTTCGCGGCCGCCATGGCCGGCCTGCCGATGGCGGTGATCGGCACCTTGATGGCGCTGCCGGAACAGGACCGGCCGCGACTGGTCCGGCTCACCCACGCGTGTGTCGCCGCAGACGATCCCGAGTACCAGATCGGCGACGGTCCGCAGGCCACCCTGGTGACCGCCCATCGCGAGCTCTTCGCCTACTTCCAGGACCTCGTCACCCGGCGGCGGCGCTCGCCGGGCGGCGATCTGATCAGCCTGCTGCTGAGCATGGAGTTGGACGGGCGGCGGCTCTCGCCCGGCGAGATCGTCTCCAACTGTTACAGCCTGCTGCTCGGCGCGACCGTCACCACGGCCCAGCCACCGAGCGCCGCGATGATGGTGGAACTGGCCGGAACCCCGGTGCTCGACGACTGGGCGGCCCACCCCGAACTGCTCGGCAGCGGTGTGGAGGAGTCACTGCGATGGTCCTCACCCACCCAGCACTTCATGCGTCATGCCACCCGCGACATCGAGCTCCGGGACGTGGTGATCCCTGCGGGAGACGCGGTCGTCGTGTGGCTGGGGTCAGCGAACCGTGACGAGACCGTCTTCACCGACCCGGACACCTTCGACATCCGGCGCAGTCCCAACAGGCACATCGCGTTCGGCGTCGGCGCGCACTACTGCGTCGGGCACAGCGTCGCGCGGGTGACCCTGCGGATTCTCTTCGCCGAACTGCTCGGGCGGTACACCGACTTCGCACTCGCGGGGGTGCCGCGACGATTGCGTTCCAACATCATCGCCGGCTTCACCCACCTGCCGATCACCGCGCGCGTCCGGTAGGTGCCACAGACGACACCACAGGCCCATCTCTCTCCCCCCGTGAAAGGTCATGAGTGAACGCTCCAGCGGTCCCCTCCCGTAACAAATGGTTCCTGCGCGAGCCGTCGCCGACGGCGTCCGCCCGGTTGTTCTGCCTTCCCTACTCGGGGTGCGGGGCGACCATGTACCGTCGCTGGCCGTCGTCGATCGACGGCGTCGAGATCTGCCCGGTCCAGCCGCCCGGCCGGGAGAACCGGATGCGTGAGCCCGCGTACACGACGTACGAGTCGCTCGCGGACGGCCTCAGCGAGGCTCTGCTGCCCTATCTGGACCGGCCCTACGGCCTGTTCGGGCACTGTGGCTCCGCGCTGGCCGCGTACGAGACCGCCGTCCGGCTCGTCACACAGGGCCGTCCCGCACCGACCCGGCTGTTCGTCTCGGCCGAGGTGGCGCCCCAGGACGGGCCCTACGGCCGCTTTCTCGAACTCTCCGACGACGAACTGGCCGCCGAGCTGCGCCGACTGGTCACGGAGCTGGGCGGCACCCTGGACCCGCGCCTGGCCGCCCTGTACCTGGGCGTACTGCGCAACGATGTCGACATGAACAAGCGCTATCACAGGGCGGAACCGTTCCGGCTTCCCTGCCGGATCACCGCCATCGGCTGGTCCGCGGACGATGGGGTTCCGTCGCCGCTCATGACCGGCTGGCCGGCCTGCGGAGAGGTGTCCTTCGAACTGCTGGAGGGAGGCCACTACCGCTTCCTGGAGGCCCCGGCGGAGCTGCTGTCCGTCCTGGGGTCCGCTTTCCGGCCGCTCCCGCATCCCTGACCGCACTCAGCCGACGGCCGAGGAACCCGGCCCGGCGGGTCCATCGCCCGTTCCTACCCCCGAAACGACTCCAGCAGCCACTGTGAAGGACACACTGGTGACCCAAATCGGAGCTCTACTGGCAGGGGGTCGCCGCACGATTGGTCGTCGGCTATTCAGGCAGAACCAGCTCGGCCCAGACCCCCTTACCCTGCTCGGTCCCCTCGGACCCATGATCGTAGGAGATGCTCGCGACCAGGAGCATGCCGCGGCCGGATTCAGCATCCAGCCCAGCCGTGGACAGCTCCGGGAGGACAGTCGAGCCGTCGTGGACCTCGACACGGACCCGCCATGGACGGGGAACGACGTCCATGTCGATGGTGAGCATCGCCCCGGCTCCATGCCGCACTGCGTTGGCCACCAGCTCAGAAGTGACCAGCTCAAGCCGGAATCCGGTGTCATTGTCCAGACGGATAAACCAGTTGCCGACCAAGGCTCGCACAATGCGGCGGGCATGCGGGACAGAAACCTCGGTTCGGTTCAGCGAGAAGGAGGCAAGTCTGCATTTTTCCACGGAAAGAAGCCCTTCAAAACTGAAATGAGGTGGCGACTGCGACTCGCGTTGAGAAAGAATCACCATGACTGAAATGCCGTTTTCACGAGCGAAAGTAGCCCCGAAGGGGCCTGTACTTAGTCCGGTTTCAAGTAAAATGCAATGCACTAGAGGTATTCCGCTACCTGTCGACCAACCGCCCGATGGCCACCGCTATCTCCGTCTGAGCCATCGCGGCCAACCAGCGAGATGGAAGGGGTAACTGAACTTGCCATAGGCGACGGATTGCCTGATACTCTCCTGAGCCGAGAGATCCAGGGAGACGGTTCCATATATCGATCGCGGAACCAGCCTCGAGCTCACATGACCAACCGAATCCTCACCAGCCTCGCTTCTGCGGGGGTGTTCCACTGCCCAGGCGAGCCCGGAATCAAAGGGGCGCCTCTTCCCCGCCTCTGCGGGGGTTGTCCAGTCGCAGCACTGAGGCCGTCAGCGTGTTTCTCGCGGAACGCGGGGGCGGCCTCTGGCAGCTTCGCCTGGGCATGACTCCATGTTGGAACGGTCTCGTAATGCGATGGTTCGGAGCCCGCGACGAGGTACCCGTCCGCGTTCGCGGGGGTGCGGATTGCTGTGGCGACAGCTGACCAGGGTAGGGGCGAGAGCCGTTGACGACAGCAGATTCCTGGGTCCCGACGCAGTAGTGGAGTGCGGCTCCCCAGGATGAAGCCCGAAGCCTTGCGACGGGATGACAGCGAAGGAGGGAGGCTTACAAGGACTGGGCTTCATAGATTCCTTCCGGGTGCACGGTGAAGAAATGACCTCCAGGCAACCTCATGACCATGGTCCGCATCCGAGCCCATTTGACGATGCCACCGAGTCAGTTGTAGAGCACTTCATGGAATCACACGCGATCACCTTGGCCGGTTTTCCACCTTGGCTAAATGGATTCGCCAGCGAATCCAGCGCGAGCAGACGGGCGGACGGGCCACCCTAGTCTGCCTTGATGACTACGAATACCAGATACCTCACGCCACGTGACCTGCGTCTACTTCGCTCGCGCCACACCCTCACCCGGTTCTCCCTCACTCCACACCCCTGTGCTATCGGGTTTTCCGGACCACCGAAAGTACACGGCGGACCGGAAAACCCGAGCGCATGCTATCGGGCTCGCCTGGGCAGCTTGAGGCCGGCCGGCCCCCATCTTGATTCTTCATTTTTTGTCCATAAAAGGGCCATCGAAGTGGTGTTCCACACTCAGCACGCCTGAACACCCGAAGTGCACGCCGACCTCTCCGCGCCTCCGCAGCCCTGGCAGCCAGCGGCGGGCAGCGCCCGCAAACTGCGAGGAGGTCCACCGCTCCACACGACCACGGGTGGGGCTCTGAGCATCCTTCGTCCGCGCACCCTGACGCATGGCAACAAATGGACTTCCTCGGCCGCCCGCATCCCCACGGCCCGGAGCCCGGGCGCGCCACCCAAGCACCCCGGGATCCCAAATTGACCGCGGCCATGACAACGTACGACACCGCCGCGATCAAGGAGCTGGTTGCTGATCTGCTGCCGGAAGACCTCACCCGGGCGACTCAGCGGCTCCCCCGTGGCTGACCGTGCCCCATCGAGCACAACAACGCCCCAAAGTCGGCTACGTTGACGAACGGGTTCAGGGAGCCTCACCTCACCCCTAGGGTCAGGGGATAACCGTCCGTACCGCTAGTATTACCGCTTCATGTCAGCATTCGGTGGGGCGCCGCCGGGTCCGGAGGGCGGAGTGCATGCAGATTTCCCAGATCCTGGACAAGGTCAATTCGGGCGATATCGCACTTCCGGAGTTTCAGCGTGGCTACGTCTGGACCCGTGCCCAGGTCCGTGGATTCTTCCAGTCCCTCTACCGCGGTTATCCCATCGGGGGATTCCTCACCTGGAGCACCAAGGCAGCAAATGCCGATGCCCGGGGTAACTCACCGGAAAAGGATGGCACGATCCATCTGCTGCTCGATGGTCAGCAGCGCGTCACCACTCTGTTCGGTGTCACCCGCGGCGAACCGCCCCAGTTCTTCGAGGGAAATCCGGCCACATTCGGCGGCCTCCACTTCAACCTCGATACCGAAGCCTTTGAATTCTACGCACCGGCGAAGATGAAGGACAACCCCACCTGGGTCAGCGTGACCGCTCTTTTCCAACAAGGGCTCGGTGCACATCTGATGGGAGTCACCGCGCTGGCCGAGGGCGATACTGTGCGGCAGGCGACCTATTTCGAGCGATTGAACCGCGTCACCCAGATCAAAGATCGTACGATCTACGTCGAGGATGTCACTGGTCCGGACATGACCATCGATGTCGTGGTGGAAATATTCAACCGGGTGAATTCCGGAGGAACCAAGCTCTCGAAGGGGGACCTGGCGCTCGCCGCCGTCTGTGCCTCCTGGCCCAGCGCCCGGGCGACCATGAAAGACGCACTGATCGATTGGTCCGATGCCGGATTCAACTTCAAACTGGACTGGCTGCTTCGGAACACTAACGCCGTAGTGACCGGCGGGGCAGAGTTCTCCAGGCTCGGCGATGTCGGCACGGCAGATTTCAAGGACGGTCTTCAAGAAACCATCGCCGCCATCTCCTACTTGCTGAACTCCCTCGGGGGACGACTCGGTCTCGATCACGACCGGGTGGTAAACGGCCGCGGAGCATTTCCCGCGATGAGCCGACTGCTGCACCATCATGGTGGCACCTTCCCTGACGCCATGACCCGGGACCGGCTGTTCTACTGGTACGTTCACAGCTTTCTCTGGGGGCGCTACACGGGTGCCACGGAGACCGCTCTGAATCAGGACCTCCAAGCCCTCGACGAGGGTGGGGTGGATGCGCTGATCGCCGTTCTCCAGCGCAGCCGAGGGCATCTCGAAATCCGCCCCGACGACTTCATCGCCTCCAGCATCGGTTCCCGATTTTACCCGCTGCTCTACCTACTTACCCGGGTCCATGGTGCCCAGGACCTGCTCAGTGGAGTTCCACTCAAGAACACCCTGCTCGGACGCAACAGCTCACTCCAGGTCCACCACATCTTCCCCAAGGCCCGGCTGAGAGAATACGGTTACAGCGGGGAGGAAGTCAACGCTGTGGCCAATCTGTGCTTTCTCACGCAGAATTCCAACCTTAAGATCGGCGCCAAACCGCCGGCTGTCTATCTGGATGAGATCGCGGAGCGGATGCCGGAAGCCCTCTCGTCGCAGTGGATTCCCACGGACCGGCTGCTGTGGCGCCCGGAGAATTACGGGTACTTCCTGGAAGAGCGTCGTCGACTGCTGGCGAACGCCGCCAACACCTTTCTCCGAGTCCTCCACAATGGCCCGTCCCCGGTCGCCCTCACCGAGACCTTGGGCCTTCTGCCTCGGTCCGCAGTAAGCGCCTCGGACCAGGAAGAAGCCCCGGAAGAAGTACCGGGACTGGCCGAACTAGTCGCCTTCCTCACCGCCGCCGACATGGCACAGCCGGAGTACGAGGCCGAAGTCTGCGACCCTCGCACCGGCGAGGCGATCACCATCGCGGCGGCATTCTGGCCACAGGGGCTCCGGGAAGAGACCGGCACACCGGTCCTGCTCGCCCCGGAGACCAGCCCGACCGAACTCGCTGCACTGGAGTCCTGTGACTACCGCGTCTTCCACAGCAGCCAGTCACTACGCCACTATGTAAGCCGCTTGCGAACTGAGCAAAGGTCGGACTGACTTTTCCGTCGTCAGCATCCCTCAAGCATCCGGGTATGGCCGAGGCTCATCAGTGACGGCTACTGCCACATCAGGCAACGTTCGCCTCCTCTGGGGTCGACTGATAGTCGGCCAGAGGGCTACATCCGCGTAGGATACTTGGGTGTTCAATCGGCTTGAGGTCAGTGTGTTGCCACCGGGCTCTCGATGGGCTGCCCAATTATCTCTTCGGATCGATGGCGAGGAAGTGGTGGCAGCGGCGAGCGGAGAGGGAGGCCGCAGTCCGTTCGCAGAGGAGGCATTGCCGGCTGATGGCCCGGGCCCTCTCTGGGCGACCGACGAGGGGCGACGTGTAGTGCTGGGCGAGCCCGAGTGCACAGGTGGATGCTGTGGCTACCTGTCCGTGTTCGTGCAGCGTCACGGCGGGGTCGTGGAGTGGTCCGGCTGGCAGGTACCGGCTGATGAGGTGCTCCCTCCGGCCTTTCACTTCGACGCCGAGCAGTACGACGCCGAACTGACCCGCGCGCCGACTACGTCTACCTCGTGATTGTCTGCCGCGTGAGTGGTTCCCTGCGCGGCGGTCCAGGCCAGAATGATCACGTGGCTGGACGTGTACAGGTTCGTGAGATCGATGACAACGAGGGCCAGCGGCTGCTGCGGATCACCCGCCGGGGCACCGGGCCGGTGGTGACCTGGCAGCGGGCCCAGACGGTGCTGCTGTCCGCGCAGGGCATGCCGGTGGCGAGGATCGCCGAGGTGTCGTTCACCAGCGACGACCGCGTTCGGGACGTGATCCACAACTTCAACACGAACGGCTTCGACTCGCTGTATCCGAAGTACAAGGGTGGTCGGCCGGAGACGTTCACGCTGCCTGAACGACGCGAGATCAAGAAGATCGCCAAGTCCAAGCCCACCGAGCACGACCTGCCCTTCTCCACCTGGAGTCTGACCAAGCTGGTGGATGTCCTGGTCGCCGAGGGGTGGTCGACGACATCAGCCACGAGGGCCTGCGCATCCTGCTCCGCGAGGAAGGCGTCTCCTTTCAACGCATAAAGACCTGGAAGACCTCCCGTGATCCGGACTACGCGGCCAAGAAGGCCCGCGTCGAACACCTCTATGCGATCGCCGACGGCGAGGTCATACCCGAGGACGACGAACCCGAAGTCATCTTCTGCATGGACGAGTTCGGACCCCTCAACCTAAGGGCTTGCAGTGAATCAAGGTGTTGCTTCCCGTTCCGGGGATCGTTGATGTGGTATGCACATCCCGGACGAGACACGTGATCAACTCGCTGTGAAGCTTGCGGTATTGCTGCCGCACTTGGACGAGCGGCAGCGGCGGCTGTTGATGGCTGCGGAGGCGCGTGCTCTGGGGCATGGCGGCGTTCGGGCCGTCGCGCGGGCTGCCGCGGTCAGTGAGACCACGGTCCGCAAAGGTGTGTTCGAGCTGGAGGCAGGCGAGGAACCTCTGGGTCGGGTGCGGCGGCCTGGCGGGGGCCGTAGGCGGGTCGCGGATCTGGATCCGGGGCTGCGGCCGGCGCTGCTGGCGCTGGTCGAGCCCGACGAACGGGGCGATCCGATGTCGCCGCTGCGATGGACGGTGAAGTCGACCCGCATGTTGGCACGGGAGCTGCTCCGGGCCGGTCACAAACTCAGTGCAGACACCGTTGCCGACCTGCTGCGGGAGGAAGGCTTCAGCCTGCAGGGCAACGCCAAGACCATTGAGGGAAGCCAACATCCGGACCGGGATGCCCAGTTCCGTTATCTCAACGAGCAGGCCCGCGATCACCGGGACGTCGGCCAGCCGGTGATCAGCGTGGACACCAAGAAGAAGGAGCTCGTCGGCTCGATCCGCCGCTGGTGGTCCGGTCGGGGCCGGGCCGACTACCCGCAGGCGACACGACTGCTCATCACCGCCGACGCGGGCGGCTCGAACGGCTACCGCACCCGGCCTGGAAGCTCGAACTCGCCCGGCTGGCTGCCGAAACAGCACTGACGATCACCGTTTGTCACCTGCCGCCGGGCTCATCGAAGTGGAACAAGATTGAGCACCGGCTCTTCTCGCATATCACCATGAACTGGCGCGGCCGCCCACTGACCAGCCACGAAGTCATCGTCCAGTCCATCGCCGCGACCACCACCCGCACCGGGCTGCGTGTCATGGCCGAGCTGGACACCAACATCTACCCCACCGGAGTCCACATCGGCGACGCGGACATGGCCGCCCTGCCACTGACCCGGCACGTCTTCCACGGCGACTGGAATTACGCCCTGCACCCACAGCCCGCCCCGACCATCCCGGCGGCCAGGGCCTCGCAGACGACGACCCAGCAATGGGACCAAGCTCTGCTGTCCGACCCCACGCTCACCGGAATGTCTCCACAGCAACTGGCCAACCTCGCAGAGGCTTTGGCCCCAGACGGCGATACCCAGCGCGGCCGCCCGCCCCGGCTCGCGTTCCCCAACCAGGTCCTGGCCACCGTGCTCCACCTGCGGGTCGCCCTGGCCGCTGAACCTCTCGCAGTGCTGTTCGACAGCAGTCGGACCGCCATGCACCGCACCCTGCTAAAGATCAGGAGGCTGCTCAAGGCGCACGGCATCGTCATCGCGCCGGCTGTCACCCCGCCCGCCGCCCTCACAGCCCTCCAGGCCCGGGTTCGAGCCCAGAGCGACCACCCCAACAGCATGATCAAGACGACGTGTTAATGATCTGCAAGCCCTTAGTACTCCAGTCGTGCTTCTTCATTTGTCCTGGTCACAGGGTGTTTCTGGAGCCTAGCGGGCTAACGCTCCATCAGGTGGGCGGAGGTTCGCGACTCACCCGATCGGGGTGCGTTGAACCAGTCATGGAGATGGAGAGTGATGTCGAAGTAGGGCTGTGGGAAGCCAAGTTGCAGGCGTTGCTGCTGCGAGTGGGCGAGCGGTTCGGCAGGGTCGAGCCGCGGCGTCGGATGCAGGACTACGTGCGTGGTCTGCTGGGCCCCGTCGGCCGCAAGAACAGCTGGCAAAAAGCCGAGTACGCGGCCCACAACACCCCGTACGGGTTGCAGCGGCTGCTGTCATGGTGCCAGTGGGATCCGGTGGACGCCGAGGTCGAGGCAAGCTTCTTGATCTGCGGCTTCGGATCCGAGATGCGATACATCCGCACCGCATGCTCACGCAACTCCAGCGAGTACTTCCTGGGGGCAGCCATGATCGATGTTCCTCTCATGAGAACCATCTGCCCCTCTGTCATCATCTTCCGCATCTCGGGGGAACCTCAACCCTCTGACACCGATCACACCTGGCGCTGTTCTGTGACACCGCGTTGGCAGCGCAACCCGAACGGACCCCTTCTGCCCTACGACACCGTCACCAACACCGCCCAGGAGAAACTCTTCTCGATCAACCTCGTCCTCGCAGCACTACTCGCAGCGCCAAACGCTCAGGGCAGAGTCCTCATCCTCGATGAGCTTGGGGATTCGCTGGGCCAGGAGCACCGGCGTGAGGTCCTCACCGCGATTAGCAGCGTCGCTACGGAACACGGCATCACCGTACTGGGAACCTGCCAAGACACGATCATGAGGGATGTGGCGCCGGTGTGCGGAGAGATCCTCTACTTCCACTATCCCTCGAAATCCGAGTACCTCAACCTCCCTACTCGAATGTTCGGATTCGACGATGACACCCAGCGGGTCGAGCTCACTGCCGCAGATCTCCTGCGGAGGAACAGGTGATCCACCATCACGCTTACCGGTCCCTGTGTCACACCACCCGGCGACCGCGGTATGGCTTTAACGGCGGTTGCTACCCCCGAAACGACTCCAGCAGCCGCAGCCACACCTCGCTGATCGTCGGATAGGCCGGGACCGCGTGCCACAGGCGGGCGATGGGTACCTCCCCCGCGACCGCGATCGTCGCCGAGTGCAGGAGTTCGCCGATGCCCGGGCCGACGAAGGTGGCGCCGAGCAGGATCTCCCGGTCGAGGTCCACGATCATCCGGGCGCGGCCCCGGTAGCCGTCGGCGTAGAGGCCGGAGCCGGCGACCGAGGCGAGGTCGTGGTCGACGGCGCGAACGCGGTGGCCCGCGCGTTCGGCCTCGGCGAGGGTGAGGCCGACGGACGCGGCCTCCGGGTCGGTGAAGACGACCTGGGGGACGGCCGCGTGGTCGGCGGTGGCCGCGTGGGCGCCCCAGGGGGCACTGTCCAAAGGGCCGTTCCCGGTGCGGGCGGCGATCGCCGCGCCTGCGATGCGGGCCTGGTATTTGCCCTGGTGAGTCAGCAGGGCGCGGTGGTTGACATCTCCGACCGCATACAGCCAGTCCGTTCCCTCGACGCGGCAGCTGTCGTCCACAGTGAGCCAGGAGCCGGGTTCGAGGCCGATCGTCTCCAGGCCCAGGTCGTCCGTGCGCGGAGCCCTGCCGGTGGCGAAGAGGATCTCGTCGGCCTCGATACGGTCGCCGTCGTCCAGGTCGACGGTGACCGGTCCGTCCGGTGCGCGGCGCCGGACGGCGGTGACCGAGACGCCCGTACGGATCCGGGCCCCGGCCTCCGTCAGGGCGTCGGCGATCAGCTCGCCCGCGAAGGGCTCCATCTTCGGGAGCAGACCACTGCCCCGGATCAGCAGGGTCACCTCGGAGCCCAGCGCCTGCCAGACGGTCGCCATCTCCACGCCCACGACTCCCCCGCCGACGATCACGAGCCGACCGGGAGCCTCCTTGGCGCTGGTGGCTTCGCGGCTGGTCCAGGGGCGGGCCTCCTCGACGCCGGGGAGGGAGGGGACCACGGCCCGGGAGCCGGTGCAGACGGCGACGGCGTGCCGGGCCGTGAGCCGGCGCTCCGTACCGTCGGGGGCGGTGACGGTGACCGCGCGGGGACCGGTGAGGCGGCCCGTACCCCGGTAGACGTCCGCTCCGACGCTCTCCAGCCAGGCGACCTGGCCGTCGTCCTTCCATTGGCTCGTCTCCTCGTCCCGGTGGGCGAGTACGGCCTCCACGTCCAGGGGGCCCTGCACCGCCGCGCTCAGTCCCGGCACCCGGCGGGCGTCGGCGCGGGCGACGACGGGGCGCAGGAGCGCCTTGCTCGGCATGCACGCCCAGTAGGAGCACTCACCGCCGACCAGCTCGGACTCCACCACCGCTGCGGAGAGCCCGGCGGCGCGGGCCCGGTCCGCCACGTTCTCCCCCACCGGACCTGCGCCGATGACCACTACGTCGTACGGCGAGGGCTCGGGATTCTTCCCTGCATCAGTCATGGGAACAGTGTCCTCGCGGGTGTGTGCCCCGGCCACATGGGCAGGCGGAATAGCGCAAGTGCAGTCACCGTTGTGCCGGAGTGGACCCGTCAGGACTCCACCGGCAGAGGAAGAGGTATCACCCGTATGAGCACCGTCGAGCTCACCAAGGAAAACTTCGATCAGGTCGTCAGCGACAACGATTTCGTTCTGATCGACTTCTGGGCTTCCTGGTGCGGCCCCTGCCGGCAGTTCGCGCCGGTCTACGACTCGGCCTCCGAGCGCCACCCCGATCTCGTCTTCGCCAAGGTCGACACCGAGGCGCAGCAGGAGCTGGCGGCGGCCTTCGAGATCCGTTCCATTCCGACGCTGATGATCGTCCGCGACAACGTCGCGGTCTTCTCGCAGCCCGGCGCGCTGCCCGAGGCGGCTCTGGAGGACGTCATCGGGCAGGCCCGGAATCTGGACATGGACGAGGTCCGCAAGTCCGTCGAGGAGCAGAAGCGGGCGGCCGAGGCGGGCCAGGGGCAGCCGGAGACCCCGTAGTCCCGTCGGCCCGACGCACGGTATGGCCCAGGGCCCTGACCGGCACCGTGGAAACGGTGTACGCGGTCGGGGCCCTCGATCGTGCCCGGAGCACGTGGAGCCAGGGTTTTCCGGGCCCCGGCCTTCCCGCTCTCAGGACGCGGGGCGCTCTCCCTCGGCCCCGGCGACGCGGACCGACATGCCGTAGTCCAGTTCCTCGCCGTCGATGAGCACGGCCTCCACCGTCCGGGTCTCCGGGTCGACGTCCGCCTCCATGCCCTCGCCCGCGTACCGGGGGTAGCCCGAGGCCCCCCTCTCGCCGGTGGCGGCGACGACCGCGGACCGGATCGGCCGGCCGGGGGCTCCGGTCCGCGTCCTGCTGTGGTCGGGGATCAGGAGGAGCTCGTAACTCTGCGGGTGGCTCATGCCTCCGACGCTAGACATCCGCCGCGCGTCGCGCATGTCGTCGCACCGGAGGCGGTCAGCTGGATTCCCGGTGCACGGCGCTGGTGCGGAGCAGGTCCTGATGGACCGGTGGCCCGCCCGGGTGCTGGAGCATGCGGTCGATCGTCTCGGCCAACGGCTGCGGCATGGCGAGCTCCATCCGGACGGTGCTCAGCCGGGGACGCAGCAGCCTTCCGATGAGGGAGTCGTCGGCGCCGATCACCGCCGTGTCGGCGGGCACGTTCACGCCCGCGTCCTGGAGGGCCCGCATCAGCAGCATGGCGTACTCGTCGTCGTACGCGAACACCGCGTCCAGTCCCAGTTCCGGCCAGCGGGCGGCCAACTGGTGCGCGGACTCCTCCTCGTACCGCAGCGGGAGCGGGCACACGCGGGCCCCCGCCGGTTCGGCGACGCGACGTGCCCCGATGAGGCGGGGTTCGGAGAAGGGCGCCCGGCCCGGTTCCTGGGGCATGACCACGCCGATATGGCGACGGCCGCGGGCGAGCAGGTGTTCCACCGCGCTGGCGCCGACCTGGCGTTGGTCCATGACCAGGCCGTGCGCTCCGGCCACCGGGCCGGGGCCCAGGGTGATCACCGCCTTGGCGCCGGAGCGGGTCAGGATGCCTGTGCCGTGCGGGGTGAGGGCGATCCCCGGTGGTACGACGACAGCGACGGGCCGCAGTTCGGCCCACGCCGTGGCCGCCTCGTCGGCGGTGAGACCGACGCTGCCGTACTGGACGACGGTGTAGTCCAGGCGGCGCAGCCCGGACTGGAGTTCCTCGAAGAAGTACTGGTGCAGTGGTCCCGCCGGTATGTGGCCGGAGGGCAGCAGGACCATGCGGCTGTGTCCGGCGCGCAGGCTGCGGGCAGCCGCGTGCGGAACGTAACCGAGCTGGAGTGAGGCCTCCCTGACCCGGCGTCGGGTGGGTTCGCTGATCCGGACGGTGGCGTTGTTGTTCAGTACGTACGACACGGTGGCCCGGGACACTCCGGCGAGGCGCGCGACATCGGCGCTGGTCGGAACGGAGACTTCGGCGGGCTGCTTGGGTAACTGGCTCATGGCGTCGGGCAGTCTTCCAGACCCGTGGGATCGGGTTTCGGCCCGGGGCCCGCAGGTCCGGTCACGGTGGCCGGAACGGCGCCCCGCGGCCCCGGCCCGACGCCCCGCTCCCAGGATCGGGCGGTGAAGGTTCTACGGTGTTGCGATGACGTTCCACGACAGCGCGTACCGTTCCGACAACCCCTTTGACGTGCCCGGCAGCAGTGGGCCGACCGCCACGACGCAGGCCGATCCCGACGACGTGGATTCCGTGCGTACCTCCTACGCCCCTGATCGAGACGGCGATCCCGACCCCGGTGAGATCGTCTGGACCTGGGTGCCTTTCGAGGAGAACGACGGGCGTGGGAAGGACCGGCCGGTGCTCGTCGTGGCCCGCGAGGAGGCCGGCACGCTGCTCGCCGTCCAGCTGTCCAGCAAGCAGCACGACCGGGAGAACGATTGGGTGGCGCTGGGCGCCGGCCCCTGGGACAGCTCGGGGCGGCCGTCCTGGGCAGGACTCGACCGGGTGCTGCGGGTCCACGAGGACGGCATGCGCCGGGAGGCGTGCGCCCTGGACCGGGAGCGGTTCGACCGGGTCGCCGGGCGGCTGCGCGAGCGGTACGGCTGGAGCTGAGCGGCGAGGCTGCGGGCAGTGGTACGGCCCGCCGGGCACCGTCCGGACGCCGGTCCCCGGGTCACGTGAAGGTCCGGGCGAAGGCGGCCCGGACGGCGGAGTCGGGGTCACGGTCCAGGATCCCGAAGACGATCCGCTCGAAGTGGCCGCCGAACCGGCCGCCCTCACCGAGCAGCACCCGGAACGCCTCCGCCACCTGACCCGGGTCGTTGCGGAAGACCCCGCACCCCCAGGCCCCCAGGACCAGTCCGCGGTAGCCCCGTACGGCCGCGACCTCCAGCACGCGTTCGGCGCGGGAGGCCAGTGCCGCCGGGACGCGGTGGGCCTCCTCGGGGGTCTGCCGCTGGATCACCCCGGCGTTGGGCGCGGGCGAGGTGAGGAATCCGACGGTGTACGGGGCGTCCAGGAACGCCCCGCGGTCGTCGCGGAAGACCGGCACCCCGGGCGAGTGGATCACCCGATCGGTGTAGAAGGCGCTGCGTTCGGTGCGGTGGTGCGCGTAGTACTCGGGGGCGCGCAGCAGGGTCGCGTGGAGGGCCGAGCCGCGACACAGTGCCTCTTCCTGGGCCTGCGCGCCGTTGAGGTAGCCGCCGCCGGGGTTGCGGGCCGAGGCGTAGCTGAGGACGGCGACCCGGCCGGGGGCCTCGCCGGTCATGCGGCGGGCCGCGGCGAGGCTGCTCTCGCCGGTGACCTCGATGTGCGGGGTGCGGTCGGTGTCCAGGGCGGCGACGGGCACCGGGTCCGGTCCGTAGAGCCTGGTGCCGGACAGTGCGGCGGTCACGGCCCGTGCGATGGACACGTCCTGACCTGCCGCGTTGCGATACCTCCCGGCCTCGACCACCGCTTCCGTCCCGCGCGCGATGCCGCGCAGCCGCGCGCTCACCGGCGCTCCCCCATGTGGTGCATACGGGGCATGCTGATGGGTACCCGGCCTTGGGCGCAACCGGATTTCCTTGGCTCGGGGGCACCCTTGTGCGATCCCCGGGAACGGGTTTGGCTGGTAGGTAAGCGGCTGAGAAGGAGGCTCTCATGGGCTTGGACATTTCCGGCGCGACCGGCGCACGCCCGGGCGCCGTCCCCCTCGACGAGAGCGGGGCAGAGGATTTGCTGCGCGGCATATGTTTCAAGACGGGCCCGCCTCGAACCGTCGGGGTGGAACTCGAATGGCTCGTCCACGACCGGGAACGGCCTGACCTTCCGGTCGGCCAGGAACGGCTGGACAGCGCCGTCGAGGCGGTTCGCGCGCTGCCGCTGAGCGCGGCGCTGACGTTCGAGCCGGGCGGGCAGTTGGAGCTCAGCTCACAGCCGGCGGGCTCTCTCATGGAGTGCGTCGACACCACCGCGGCCGATCTGGCGGCGGTCCGCGCCACGCTCGGCGCGGCGGGGCTCGCTCCGGTCGGGCTCGGTGTCGATCCGTGGCAGTCGCCCCGCCGCAGACTGCGGGAGCCGCGCTACGAGGCGATGGAGGCCGTTCTGGACCGTGCGGGGCCGGCCGGGCGGGCGATGATGTGCACCTCCGCGTCGGTCCAGGTCTGCCTGGACGCGGGCGAGGAGGAGCCGGGACCGCTCGGCTACGGACGGCGCTGGCAGCTCGCGCACCTGCTGGGCGCGGTCCTGGTGGCCGCGTTCGCGAATTCGCCGTTCCAGCAGGGCCGCCGGACCGGCTGGCGCTCCACCCGGCAGTCGCTGTGGGCCGACCTCGACCCGGGCCGGACCCTCGCGCCGGGCACCGGGCACGCCCCGCGCGAGGCCTGGGCCGCGCATGTGCTGGACACGACCGTGCTCTGCATCCGGGGCGAGGCGGGCCCGTGGGACGTGCCGGAAGGGCTCACCTTCCGCGAGTGGATCCGTACCGGTTCGCCCCGGCCGCCGGTGCGGGCCGATCTCGACTACCACCTCACCACGATGTTCCCGCCGATCCGGCCGCGTGGTCATCTCGAACTGCGCATGATCGACGCGCAGAGCGGGCCCGACGGGTGGCTGGTGCCGCTCGCCGTCGCCACGGCCCTGTTCGACGATCCGCAGGCCGCCGAGACCGTGTACCGCGTCGTGAAGCCGCTGGCCGAGACGGCGGGCGCACCTGCCGCACCACGCAATCCGCTCTGGACGACGGCCGCCCGTGAGGGACTCGCCGATCCGGAGTTGCGGGCGGCGGCCACCGTCTGTTTCGAGGCGGCGCTCCCGGCGCTGGAGCGGATGGGGGCGAGCGGGGCGGTGCGCGACAGCGTGGCCGCCTTCACCGACCGCTATGTCGCCCGGGGCCGATGTCCGGCCGACGACCTGCCGGACCCCGGCGACCTGACCCTTTGGGGCCTGCTGACCGGCCCGGGCCCGTCGACCGATCCCATCCCGCCGACGGGTCTCGCTGAGCCGGCCGGGCCTGTCGACCGGCCCGCGGCGCGCGGTCGTGAGGGCCTTGTCTCCGGCCCGCCGACGGTCCTGCCGACGGCCCCGCCGGTCCCGCCACGCCCCGGAAAGGCGGCCTCCGCATGACCGGCCACCGTGAAGGCACCCGGCATCGCGAGCATTCCGACGCCTTCGATCCGGCGGCCTCCACCGCCTCGACCGGCTTCCCCGTCGCGCCCGGCATCGATCCGGAGGTACTGCGGCGGCGGGCCCTCGACGCCCTGCTGTCCGCGCGCGAGCGCACCGCGCTGCTCACCGACAGTGTGGACGATGGTGAACTGACCGCCCAGCACTCACCGTTGATGTCGCCGCTGGTCTGGGACCTGGCGCACATCGGCAACCAGGAGGAGCAGTGGCTGCTGCGCGCGGTGGGCGGCCGGGAGGCGCTGCGCCCGGAGATCGACGGGCTGTACAACGCCTTCGAGCACTCGCGCGCCGCGCGCCCCTCGCTGCCGCTGCTGGCGCCCGCCGAGGCCAGGACGTACGCCTCCGACGTACGGGGGCGGGCTCTGGACCTGCTGGAGGGCGCCCCGCTGCACGAGGGCGGCCATCCGCTGGAGCGGGCCGGGTTCGCCTTCGGCATGATCGCCCAGCACGAACAGCAGCACGACGAGACGATGTTGATCACCCATCAGCTGCGCGCGGGGCCAGCGGTGCTCACCGCGCCCGCCCCGCCCCCGCCCGGCGATGCGACGTCGCTCCCGGACGACGTCCTGATCCCCGGGGGCCCGTTCACGATGGGCACCTCCACCGAGCCGTGGGCCCTGGACAACGAGCGGCCCGCGCACCGGTGCGACGTGGCGGCGTTCCGCCTGGACGCCTCGCCGGTCACCTGTGGCGCCTACCTCCGCTTCATCGAGGACGGCGGGTACCGGAACGAACGCTGGTGGGCACCCGAGGGCTGGGCCATGGTCCGTGAACACGTTCTGTCCGCACCGCTGTTCTGGCGGCGGGAGGCGGGACAGTGGCTGCGCCGCCGGTTCGGGGTGAGCGAGCCGGTTCCGGAGGACGAGCCGGTGCTGCACGTCAGCTGGTACGAGGCGGACGCGTACGCCCGCTGGGCGGGGCGGCGGCTGCCCACGGAGAGCGAGTGGGAGAAGGCCGCCCGCCACGATCCCGCCTCCGGCCGCTCCCGGCGCTACCCGTGGGGCGACGAGGACCCGACGCCGGAGCGTGCCAACCTGGGGCAGCGCCACCTGCGCCCGGCGCGGTCCGGGGCGTATCCGGCGGGACGGTCGCCCTCCGGGGCGGGGCAGTTGATCGGCGACGTGTGGGAGTGGACCTCCAGCGATTTCCTGCCCTATCCGGGGTTCGTGGCGTTTCCCTACCGCGAGTACTCGGAGGTGTTCTTCGGGCCGGGGCACAAGGTGCTGCGCGGCGGCTCGTTCGCCGTGGGTGAGGTCGCCTGCCGGGGCACCTTCCGCAACTGGGACCTTCCGGCAAGACGGCAGATCTTCTCCGGATTCCGCACCGCAAGGGATATCTGATGTGCCGTCACATCGCCTACGTGGGCGAGCCGGTGGCGCTGGGCGACATTCTCCTACGACCTCCGCACGCATTGGTGCGGCAGTCCTGGGCGCCGCGCCTCCAGCGTTACGGCACAGTGAACGCGGATGGTTTTGGGGTCGGTTGGTATGCGGACGGGGACCCGGTGCCCGGACGCTATCGCCGCAGGGGTCCCCTATGGGGCGACGAGACCTTCACCGATCTGGCCCGGGTGGTACGCAGCACCGCGCTGCTCGCCGCCGTACGGGATGCCACCGAGGCGGGTGCGGACGGGGAGGCCGCGGCCGCGCCGTACACCGGCGGGCGGCAGTTGTTCAGCCACAACGGAATGGTGCGGGGCTGGCCCGGCTCACTCGCCGACGTGGCCGCCACCCTGCCGGCCGAGAGGCTCCTGTCGCTGGCCGCCCGCAATGATTCGGCGCTGATCTGGGCGCTGATCCGCCACCGGGCCGACGCCGGGGACGATGTGCCGCGCGCCGTCGCGGAGACCGTCCGCGAGGTCGCTGCCGCCGCGCCCGGCTCCCGGCTGAATCTGCTCCTCACCGACGGGGAGACCATCACGGCGACCGCCTGGGGCGACACCCTCTGGTACCTCACGACGCCGGGCCGCCGCACCGCGGTCGCCTCGGAGCCGTACGACGACGACCCGCTCTGGCGCGAGGTCCCCGACCGCACCCTGCTGGTCGCGACCTCCACGGAGGTCCTGCTCACCCCGCTCAAGGAGCCCACCGCGTGAGTCCCTTCCTGCTGACCCGCACCCTGCCGGTGGACGCGACGGACGCGGCGCTGCGCGCCGACGTCCTGAGCGGCCTGACCCGGCGTCCCAAGACCCTGCCGCCGAAGTGGTTCTACGACGCCCGCGGCAGCGAGCTGTTCGAGGAGATCACCCGGCTGCCGGAGTACTACCCGACCCGCGCGGAGCGGGAGATCCTCTCCGCACGTGCCGGGGAGATCGCCGCGGCGTCGGGCGCCCGGACGGTGATCGAGCTGGGCTCGGGGTCGTCCGAGAAGACCCGTCATCTGCTCGACGCGCTCCCCGAGTTGCACAGTTACGTCCCCGTGGACGTGAGCGAGAGCGCGCTGACGGGGGCGGCCGAGTCGCTGCTCGCCGAGCACCCGGGGCTGTCCGTCCACGCGCTGATCGCGGACTTCACCGGCGGCCTGGCCCTGCCGGGGACACCGGGGCCCCGCCTGGTGGTGTTTCTGGGGGGCACGATCGGCAATCTGCTGCCGGAGGAGCGGGCGACGTTTCTGCGTTCGGTGCGCTCGCTGCTCTCGCCCGGCGACGCGCTGCTCCTCGGCACGGACCTGGTGAAGGACGAGGAGACGCTGGTGGCCGCGTACGACGACGCGGCCGGGGTGACGGCGGCCTTCAACAAGAACGTACTGAACGTCGTCAACCGTGAGCTGGGCGCCGATTTCCCGCTCGACGACTTCGATCACCTCTCGGTGTGGAATCCGCGGGACCGGTGGATCGAGATGCGGCTGAGGGCCCGCCGGGCGCTGAACGTCAAGATCCGGGAGCTGGACCTCGTGGTGCCGTTCGAGGCCGGTGAGGAACTGCGTACGGAGGTGTCGGCGAAGTTCCGGCAGGAGGACGTCCGCGAGGAGCTGGCCACCGCCGGTATGCGGCTGACTCAGTGGTGGACGGACTCGGCGGGCCGGTTCGCCCTGTCGCTGGCAGCGGTGGTCTGACGGGACCGGAGAGGGTCTCCGGGTTCGAGGACGGCCGCTCGAACTCTGCGGGCCAGGGTGCGGCGGCGGTCTCCGGGGGCGGAAGAGGCGAAGGACGCTGCCGGGCTGTCGCGGGGTGCGACAGCCCGGCCCCTCACTTCTTCCGTCACCGGCTGGATTCGAGGTGACCGCCGTGGGGGGCGAGGATGTGCGACGGTTGCATCCCCAGGGACGCCGTGTACCCCGCGACACCATCTCCCCCCAGGACGCCATGTCCGGGACGTCGCACCCCGGGACTCCGTCCGGGAGGGATCAGCCGCTGCCGGCGAGCATGGCGGTGATGCGCTCGGAGGCGGTCCTGGCCTCGCGGGCCGGGTCCCCGCCCTCGAGCACGGCCGTCATGTAGGGCTTGATCGGGTTCTCCGCCTCGACCCTGGCCCACTGGGGCGAGTTGGGGGTGGCGCGGCCGCGGGTGGCGCCTTCCGCCATCGCCGCGGTGCCCTCGTCGCCCTCGATGACATGGGCGAGGCTCGGCTTGTTGGGGACGTAGCTCATGCCACGGGCGAGCTCCGCCTGCCACTTCTCGCCCGCCAGCGCCTTGACGACGGCGATGCCGGCGGTTCGCTCGTCGGCCTTCTTCGGGACGATGAGGTCGGAGCCGCCGGTGAATACCGAGCCGGGGGCCTTCGAGGACTTGCCGGGGATGGGGAAGTAGCCGAGTTTTCCCTTGAGTTCGGGATTCTTCTGCTCGATGAGCGCGGCACTGCCCGGAGTCGAGATGATCTGGGCGACGTCGCCCTTGGCGAAGACGTCGGTCTGCGGGGGCTTCTCCTCGTCGGCGTCCGTGGGTCCGTCGCCGAGCGCCTGGAGCTCCTGGTAGAACTCCATGCCCGCCAGCGCCTCCGGGGTGTCCAGAGCGCCCTGCCAGTCGCCGCCGTTCTCGTCGGCGAGTTCGCCGCCCTCGTCCCAGATGAAGCCGGCGAGCACGTACCAGTTCTGACCGGCAAGGTAAATGCCCTGGTTGCCCGCTCTGTTGAGCTTCTCGGTGGCGGCGATCCACTCGTCGCGCGTCTTCGGGACGGAGTCGATGTCCGCCTCCTCGAAGATCTCCTTGTTGTAGATCACCACCCGGTTGGCCGCGTACCAGGGGATGCCGTACTGCACACCGTTGATGCTGCCGGGCTGGGCGAGGCCGGGCAGCCAGTCCTCGCTGCCCAGATCGCGCATCGATTCGAGTGTCAGATCGCGCAGGCCGCCGCTCTCCGCGTACTGCGCGACCTGGGTGTTCCCGACCTCGATCACGTCAGGGGCGTCGTCGCCGTCCAGCGCGGAGAGAACCTTGGGGCCGATGCCGCCCCACTCCTGGATTTTGAAGTCCAGCTCGATCGAGGGGTTCTCCTCCTCGTACGAGCGGGTGAACTTGTCCAGGAAGCCGGGTGAGACGCTGTCCTTCATCAGCCAGACCGTCACCGTGCGGTCACCGCTGCCCGAGCCCGGTATGAGGCCGCATCCGCCGAGTGCGACGGATGAGACAAGCGCGATGGCTCCGGTCAGTATGCGGTTCTTCACGTGGTCACCTTCTGCGAAACGGCACAACTAAATCGGGACCCGGTGTGGGGGGATTGCGGGCGGCGCTCGCACGGGTGGTTGGCTGAATTTTGGTATGGACCATTCAGTAGGTCAAGGCGGGTGCTCATCCTGATTCGCCCCGTCCTCCCCCTCGCGGGAGACCTCGGATTGGGGCAACGTGGTCACAGGAGAGGAGACAAACAATGGCGAATCACACCTATCGGGTCACCGAGATCGTAGGAACCTCCGAGGAGAGCATGGACGAGGCGATCCGGAACGGCGTCGCAAGAGCGGCGGAAACGTTGCACAATCTCGATTGGTTCGAGATTAATCAAGTTCGGGGGCATATCAAAGATGGCCGAATCGCGCACTATCAGGTCGGCCTGAAGGTGGGCTTCCGGCTTGACGGAAGCACCTGATCAGGTACGCCCCTCGCGTTCCTGGGCATCCTTCAACGCTGCCGACGGGTCGGCCCACCGGGCCCTCACCACAGCAAATCCGGCCACCTGGGCCGCGTCGCAGACCAGCTCGTCGTCGTCCACGAGCATGCGTACCTGCTCCTTCCGCCCCAGCCGCCGGAGGATATCCAGCTTCGTCCGGCGTGCCGGGCGCCGGTCGTCGTTGCTCCGCATGAACAGGGTGCCCTCGGGCAGTCCCTGACTGCTCAGCCAGCGCACGGTGTCACGACGGCACCGTTCGGGTCGTCCGGTCAGGTAGACGATTCGGCACTCCTCGGCGCTCGCGAGCACCATCCGTACGCCCTCCGCCAGCGGCGGGTCCTCCACTGCCGCGGCGAAGAAGCCGGACCAGTCGCGCTTCGGGCCCTCCAGGAAGTGCTGCCGGTGGGCGGTGTCCGCGAGCGTGCCGTCCAGGTCGAATACGGCCAGCGGCCGTGTGTCGTTGTCCACTCCCCCAGCTTAGAAAGCCCGTCGGCCGGCGGGCGGGAATCCTGGGGGAGCCGCGGTGTTGAAGAGGGCGTGAGCTCTGTGATCGCCTCGACCCGTTTCTCCTTCCTGGACCGTTCCCGCACCCGTGAGGGGCACGACGCCTCCCGGGCGCTGCGCGACACCGTCGACCTCGCCCGGGAGACGGAGGCACTCGGCTTCCACCGTTTCTGGGTCTCCGAACACCACGCCGTGCCGGGGGTCGCGGGGTCCGCGCCGACGGTGCTGGCCGCCGCCGTCGCCGCCGCGACCTCCACCATCCGGGTCGGCACCGGAGGAGTGATGCTGCCCAACCACCGGCCACTGGTCGTCGCCGAGCAGTTCGGAGTGCTCGCCTCCCTCTTTCCCGGCCGGATCGACATGGGGCTCGGGCGCTCCGTCGGGTTCACCGACGGCGTCCGCCGGGCGCTCGGCCACGGCAAGGAGGATGCCGAGGACTTCCCCGGACGGCTCGCCGAACTGCTCGGCTGGATCGACGGCACCCAGCAGGCCCACCCCGGGGTGCACGCCCAACCGGCACGGGGCCTGCGCGTCCCCGCGTACGTCCTGGCCGTCGGGGAGGGCGCGTCGGTCGCCGCCGCCGCCGGGCTCCCCCTCGTCATCGGCGATCTGCGCGGCCGGGAGAAGGTGCTGCGCGCCGTCGAGGTCTACCGCCGAGACTTCCGCCCCTCCGCCCGCGCCGAACTGCCCGAGGTGATCGTCGCGGGCACGGTGGCCGTCGCCGGCACCGAGGAGGCGGCCCGCCGACTGCTCGTGCCGGAGGCGTGGGCCTTGGCGTACTCCCGTACGCACGGAGAATTTCCGCCGCTGGCCCCGGCCGAACGCGTCGATGCCCTCGCCATGACGGCCAAGGAGCGGACGCTGTACGAGCGGGGACTCAAGGGCCATATCCACGGCACCGAGGACCAGGTGGCCGGGCAGCTGGAGCGGGCGATCGAGGAGACCGGGGCGGACGAGGTGCTCGTCACGACCAGTACGTACGACCGGGAGGGTCTGGTGGACTCGCTGCGGCGGCTCTCCCGGATCGTCCGGCCCCGGGACCTGGACGACGGACGGGCTCCGCGGCGGAGCCTCGACGTCCGATAGCCGCCGGACCCGACCTCGAGGACCGGGAACGCTGGGAGACATGACGCACTCTCCGACGACGGACTCCCGGGCGGTCCTCACCGCCATGTACACGGCCGAAGCACGCTATCTGGCGGTCGGCGGCCCGGGCACGGCCTCCTTCGGCCTCCTGGCGCCCTGCTTCGCCCCCGATGTGGTCCTGCGTCAGGCGGCGGGGCTCCCGTACGGCGGAGTCTGGCGCGGGCATCCCGGCCTGGAGCGGTTCTTCCGGGTGATGAGCGACACCTGGTCCGTGTTCGACCTGGTGGAACAGGACTTTCTGGCCACCGGGGAGACCTCGGTGGTGCGCACGGCCGTCCGCGCCGTGTCCCGGGCGACCGCGCGGGAGCTGACGTTCCCCATCCTGCAGACCCTCACCGTCCGGGACGGCCGGATCACCGAGGTACGGCCGTTCTCCTGGGACACCGAGGCCGTCGCCCGCGCCTGCACACCTTGAGGCGCGCTGCCTGATCCCGGGGGCCCTCCACCGGCGCCGACGCCTAGAATCGGACTGTTTGTCCTGCCAGGCGTCAGAACCCCACCCGTACGGAGCCGAGCCCCATGCACTCCCCCCACGATCCGTACGTCCGCGTGCGCGGCGCCCGCGAGCACAATCTCAAGAACGTCCGGGTCGACATCCCACGCGACACCCTGACCGTGTTCACGGGCGTGTCGGGATCCGGGAAGTCCTCGCTCGCCTTCGGGACCATCTACGCGGAGGCCCAGCGCCGCTACTTCGAGTCCGTGGCCCCCTACGCCCGGCGGCTGATCCATCAGGTGGGCGCGCCCGCCGTCGGGGAGATCACCGGGCTGCCGCCCGCCGTCTCGCTGGAGCAGCGGCGTTCCGCCCCGGGGGCCCGGTCGTCGGTCGGGACGGTGACAACGCTCTCCAACTCGCTGCGCATGCTCTTCTCGCGTGCGGGCCACTATCCGCCGGGGGCCGAGCGGCTGGACTCCGACTCCTTCTCCCCCAACACCGCCGTCGGCGCGTGCCCGGAGTGCCACGGGCTCGGGCGGATCCACCGGACGGACGAGGAGCTGCTCGTCCCGGATCCCTCGCTGTCGATCCGGGAGGGCGCGATCGCCGCCTGGCCGGGGGCCTGGCAGGGGAAGAATCTGCGGGATGTGCTGGACGCGCTCGGGTACGACGTCGACCGGCCGTGGCGCGAGCTGCCCGGGAAGGACCGGGAGTGGATCCTGTTCACCGACGAGCAGCCGGTGGTGACGGTGCATCCGGTACGGGACGCGGGGCGGATCCAACGCCCGTACCAGGGAACGTACATGAGCGCGCGGCGCTATGTGCTGCACACCTTCGCCGACACCAGGAGCCGGGCCCTGCGGGCGAAGGCGGAGCGCTTCCTGACCAGTGCCCCGTGCCCGGTGTGCGGCGGGAGCCGGCTGCGGCCGGAGGCGATGGCGGTGACCTTCGCCGGGCGGACCATCGCGGAGCTGGCCGGGCTGCCGTTGTCCGCGCTGGCCGAGGTGCTGTCCGGGGCGGGAGCGGGGGGCGAGGAGACCGCCCGGGTGCTGACGGGCGATCTACTGGCCCGGATCGGGACGGTGACGGAGCTGGGGCTCGGCTATCTGAGCCTGGACCGGACGGCCCCGACACTGTCCTCCGGTGAGCTGCAACGACTGCGACTGGCAACGCAGTTGCGGTCGGGGCTCTTCGGCGTGGTCTACGTCCTGGACGAGCCGTCGGCCGGGCTGCACCCGGCGGACACCGAGGCGCTGCTCGGGGTGCTGGGCCGGCTGAAGGAGGCCGGGAACTCGGTCTTCGTGGTGGAGCACCAGATGGACGTGGTGCGGCGGGCGGACTGGCTGGTGGACGTCGGCCCGCTGGCGGGGGAGCACGGCGGGCGGGTGCTGCACAGCGGGCCGCCCGAAGGGCTCGCCCAGGTACCGGAGTCGGCGACGCGGCGGTTTCTGTTCGAGGAGGGGCCCGCGCCGGTTCGGGAGCCGCGCACACCGACCGGGTGGATCCGGCTCTCCGGCGTGGAGCGGCACAATGTGCGGGGCGTCGACGCGGCGTTCCCGCTCGGGGTGTTCACGGCGGTGACCGGGGTCTCCGGCTCGGGCAAGTCGACCCTGGTCGGGCAGGTGCTCGCCGGGGTGCTGGCGGACCGCCGGGCGGGCGAGGAGCCCGGTCCGGATGAGCGGTACTGCGCGGCGGCCACCGGTCTGGAGGAGGTGGACCGGCTCGTCCAGGTCGACCAGAAGCCCATCGGCCGTACGCCCCGGTCCAATCTGGCGACGTACACCGGCCTGTTCGACGCCGTACGGAAGCTCTTCGCGCAGACGGGGACGGCACGGGAGCGGGGGTACACGGCGGGGCGGTTCTCGTTCAACGTGAGCGGCGGGCGGTGCGGGACGTGCCAGGGCGAGGGCTTCGTCTCGGTGGAGCTGCTGTTCCTTCCGAGCACGTACACGCCCTGCCCCGACTGCCACGGCGCACGGTACAACCCCCAGACCCTGGACGTCGCCCTGAACGGGCTGACGATCGCCCAGGTCCTGGATCTGACCGTGGAGTCGGCGGCGTCCTTCTTCGCCGGAACGCCGGCCGCCGAGCGCGCGCTGGCCACCCTGCTGGACGTGGGCCTCGGATATCTTCGGCTCGGACAGCCCGCCACGGAGCTGTCCGGCGGCGAGGCGCAGCGCATCAAACTGGCCGCCGAACTCCAGCGCACTCGGCGCGGGCACACGCTGTATCTGCTGGACGAGCCGACGACGGGACTGCATCCGGCCGATGTGGAGGTGCTGATGCGGCAGTTGCACTCCCTGGTCGACGCCGGGAGCACGGTGGTGGTCGTGGAGCACGACATGGCCGTGGTGGCGGGCGCGGACCATGTCATCGACCTGGGTCCCGAGGGCGGCGGGCGGGGCGGCCTGATCGTCGCGTCCGGCACCCCGGCGGAGGTGGCGGGTGGAGCCGGGAGCCGTACGGCGCCGTATCTGGCGAGGGCGCTGCGGCGCTGACCCGTACGGGCTCCGATCCCGGACCGCCGTGATCCTGTTGCGGCCCCGGGCTCGGGGCTCCGGGGCCGCGGGAGGTTCACCTTCGTGTCAGCGGCGGACCTTGCGGGTCGCCCGCAGCCACTCCTTGTTCATCGCGGCGATCGAGGGCAGCGGGATGCCCTTGGGGCAGGCCGTGGCGCACTCGCCGGTCAAGGTGCAGCCGCCGAAGCCCTCGGCGTCCATCTGGGCCACCATGTCCAGGACACGGGTCTCGCGTTCGGGTGCGCCCTGCGGCAGGACGCCCAGGTGGTTGACCTTCGCCGAGGTGAACAGCGTCGCCGAGCCGTTCGGGCAGGCGGCGACGCAGGCTCCGCAGCCGATGCACTCGGCGTGCTCGAAGGCGAAGTCGGCGTCCGGCTTGGGCACCGGGGTGGCGTGGGCGTCCGGGGCGGTGCCGGTGGCGGCGGAGATGTAGCCGCCGGACTGGATGATCCGGTCGAACGAGGAGCGGTCCACGACCAGGTCCTTGACGACCGGGAAGGCGGAGGCCCGCCAGGGCTCGATGTCGATCGTGTCGCCGTCGGCGAAGGACCGCATGTGGAGCTGGCAGGTGGTGGTGCGTTCCGGGCCGTGGGCGTCGCCGTTGATGACGAGGCTGCACGCGCCGCAGATGCCCTCACGGCAGTCGTGGTCGAAGGCGACGGGCTCGTCCCCGGCGAGGGTGAGTTCCTCGTTGAGGGTGTCGAGCATCTCCAGGAACGACATGTCGGCGGAGATGTCGGCGACTTCATAGGTGGCCATGGCGCCGGGCGTATCGGCGTCTCGCTGGCGCCAGACGCGCAGGGTGAGCTTCATGCGTAGCTCCGCTGGGTGGGGTGGACGTAGGCGAAGACGAGGTCTTCCTTGTGCAGGACGGGGGCGTCGCCGGTGGCGGTGAACTCCCAGGCGGCGGCGTAGGAGAACTCCTCGTCGCGCCGTTCGGCCTCGCCGTCCGGGGTCTGGGACTCCGTGCGGAAGTGGCCGCCGCAGGACTCGGCGCGGTGCAGGGCGTCGAGGCACATGAGCTCGGCGAGCTCCAGGTAGTCGACGATGCGGTTCGCCTTCTCCAGCGACTGGTTGAACTGTTCGCCGGTGCCGGCAACCTTGACGCGGCGCCAGAACTCCTCGCGGATCTCCGGGATCTTCGCGAGCGCCCTGCGCAGACCGTCCTCGGTGCGGGCCATCCCGCAGTACTCCCACATGAGTTCACCGATCTCGCGGTGGAAGGAGTCGGGGGTGCGGTCGCCGTCGACGGAGAGCAGCAGGTTGATGCGGTCCTCGGTCTCCGCCACGGCCTCCGCGACGGCGGGGTGCCCCTCGTCCACGGTGTCGGTGTGCGGGTTGCGTGCGAGGTAGTCGTTGATCGTGGAGGGCAGGACGAAGTAGCCGTCGGCGAGACCCTGCATGAGGGCGGAGGCCCCGAGCCGGTTGGCCCCGTGGTCGGAGAAGTTCGCCTCGCCGATGGCGAAGAGGCCGGGGACGGTGGTCCGGAGGTCGTAGTCGACCCAGAGGCCGCCCATGGTGTAGTGCACGGCGGGATAGATCCGCATGGGGACCGTGTAGGGGTCCTCGTCGGTGATCCGCTGGTACATGTCGAAGAGGTTGCCGTACTTGGCTTCGACGGCCTTGCGGCCCATCCGGCCGATGGCCTCGGCGAAGTCCAGGTAGACGCCCTGTCCGCCGGGGCCGACGCCGCGCCCCTCGTCACAGACGTTCTTGGCGGCGCGGGAGGCGATGTCGCGGGGCACCAGGTTCCCGAAGGCGGGGTAGATCCGCTCCAGGTAGTAGTCGCGCTCGTCCTCGGGGATCTTGTTGGGCGGGCGGTCGTCGCCCTTGGCCCGGGGGACCCAGATGCGGCCGTCGTTACGCAGCGACTCGCTCATCAGCGTGAGCTTGGACTGGTGGTCTCCGGTGCGCGGAATGCAGGTCGGGTGGATCTGGGTGAAGCAGGGGTTGGCGAAGTACGCGCCGCGCCGGTGTGCCCGCCAGATCGCGGTGGCGTTGGAGTTCATGGCGTTGGTCGACAGGTAGAAGACGTTGCCGTAGCCGCCGGTGGCCAGGACGACCGCGTCGGCGAAGTAGGTGTCGATCTTCCCGGTGACCAGGTCACGGGCGACGATGCCGCGCGCCTTGCCGTCGACCACGATCAGGTCCAGCATCTCGGTACGGGCGTGGAGTTCGACGCCGCCCGATGCGATCTGCCGGGACAGCGCCTGGTACGCGCCGAGGAGGAGCTGCTGTCCGGTCTGGCCGCGCGCGTAGAACGTACGGGAGACCTGGACGCCGCCGAAGGAGCGGTTGTCGAGCAGACCGCCGTACTCACGGGCGAAGGGGACGCCCTGGGCGACACACTGGTCGATGATCTCGACGGAGATCTGCGCGAGCCGGTGCACGTTGGACTCCCGGGCGCGGAAGTCGCCGCCCTTGACGGTGTCGTAGAACAGCCGGTGGATGGAGTCGCCGTCGTTGCGGTAGTTCTTCGCGGCGTTGATGCCACCTTGGGCGGCCACCGAGTGGGCGCGCCGGGGTGAGTCCTGGAAGCAGAACTGGACGACGTGGTAGCCCTGTTCGGCGAGTGTGGCGCCGGCCGCTCCGCCGGCCAGCCCGGTGCCGACGACGATGACGGTGTGTTTGCGGCGGTTGGCGGGGTTCACGAGCTTCGCTTGGAAGCGGCGGGTGTCCCAGCGTTCGGCGACGGGGCCGTCGGGGGCCTTCGTGTCGGCCACGGGCTCGCCCGTGCGGTACTGCGTGTAGTCGGGCATGTCAGCTCACCACTCCGGTCATGACGGCGACGGGTACGGAGATGAAGCCCACTGTCAGCACTGCCGCGAGGAGGTTGGCGAGGGTCTTCAGGATGCGGTCACGGGTCGCGTTGCCGACGCCCAGGGTCTGCGCGGCGCTCCAGAAGCCGTGCTGGACGTGCAGGCCCATGGCGAGCACGGCGACGATGTAGATGACGTTTCCGTACCAGGTCGAGAAGGTGTCGATGACGTTCTGGTAGGGGCGCCCGGCCTCGAAGCCGGTGTGCACGGTACCGGTCGTCAGGTCGAGGATGTGCCAGACGATGAAGAGCGCGAGGATGATCCCGCCCCAGCGCATGGTCCGGGTGGCGTAGCTCGCCCGGGGCCTCTTGTGGACGTACGTGGCCGGGCGCGCCCTGATGCCGCGCCGGCTCAGCTGGTACGCCGAGACGCCGTGCAGCACGACGGCCACGACCAGCCCCACCCGGACGAGCCACAGTGCCCACTCGTCGTGCAGTACCGGTTCGCCCATGGTGCGCAGCCAGTGTGCGTACCCGTCGAACTCTCCGGGTCCGAAGAAGATCTTCAGGTTGCCCACCATGTGGGCGACGAGATATCCGAGCATGACCAGACCGGTCACGGCCATGATCGTCTTCTTGCCGACGGTCGAGTCCCAGAGCGTACGCGTCATCGACGGCCGTCGGTCCGTCCGCGTTGCCAATGCCATGGACACGACGGTAGGGGCGAACGGCCCGATCAGTCCAAGACATGCTCTGGCTCATCTCCATAGGCGTTCACTATCGACAGCCGGTACCGTCGGAGGGTGCACTTCCAACAGCTCACCTACTTCGTCGCCGTCGCCGAAGCCCGGCACTTCACCCGGGCCGCCGAGGCGGTTCATGTGTCGCAGCCCTCGCTCTCCCAGCAGATCCGGGCGCTGGAGACGGAGTTGGGCGCCGATCTGTTCAGCCGGGCCCGGGGCAACATCGCCCTCACCGACGCGGGCGAGGCACTGCTGCCGCTCGCCCGGCGGATCCTCGCCGACGCGGAGACAGCGCGGCAGGAGGTCCAGGAGCTGGTCTCGCTGCGCAGCGGCCGGGTACGGCTGGGAGCGACGCCGAGCCTGTGCACCGGGCTGCTGCCGGACATGCTGCGCGCCTTCCACGACCGGCACCCGGGGGTGCGGCTGCTGCTGGAGGAGGGCGGCTCGCACGACCTGGTGCGTCAGCTGGCGCGGGGCGCTCTCGACCTGGCGCTGGTGGTGCTGCCCATGCCGGCCGCCTCCCCCGCGCTGACCACGGTGGAACTGCTGCACGAGGACCTGGTGGTGGTGTCCTCGGCGGCGGAGCCGCCCCCGGGACGGGGCGGCCGGATCCGGATCGCGGATCTGGAGGGGGCGCCGCTGGTGATGTTCCGGCACGGGTACAACCTGCGGGAGCTGACCGTGGCCGCGTGCCGCGCGGAGGGCTTCGAGCCCACGTTCACCGTCGAGGGCGGCGAGATGGACGCGGTGCTCGGCTTCGTACGGGCGGGGCTCGGCATAGCCGTGGTGCCGAGCATGGCCGCCGCCCGGGCGGGCCGCGACCTGCGGATGACTCCGCTGGCCGGCGCCGGGCTGCGGCGCACGATCGCCCTCGCGCACCGCAGCGACGTGGCTCCGCCCCGGGCCGCGCGCGAACTCCAGCGGATGCTGCTGGAGTATCGACCGGCCCCCGGCTGACCGGCCGGGGCGCGAAGGACCTCCGCGCCCCGGCCGGGCTCAGACCGCGTCCGCCATCAGCAGGGAGTGGATGCGGTCCGGAGCCCCGGGCCGGGCGTAGTACCAGCCCTGGGCGGTGTCACAGCCCAGCAGCCGCAGCTGCTCGGCCTGGGCGCCTGTCTCCACGCCCTCCACCGTGACGGCCAGCTCCAGGCTGTGGGCCAGCGACACGATGCCCTCGACGATCTTCAGATCGACCGGGTCCGCCGGGTGCTGCTGCATGCCCCGGGTGAAGGAACGGTCCAGCTTGAGCACGCTCACCGGCAGCCTGCGCAGGTTCGCCAGGTTCGAGTAGCCGGTGCCGAAGTCGTCGAGCGCGATGTCGACGCCCATCTCCGCGAGCTGCCGCAGCGGCTTGAGGAGATCGTCGTCGGCGCCGATCAGGGCGGACTCGGTCACCTCCAGGCAGAGCGCCCCCGGTTCCAGACCGGACCGTTCCAGTACGTCGACCGTCTCGGCGACGAGGCGGGGGTGGTGCAGCTGGGTCGGCGAGAGGTTGACGTTGATCCGGAGCGGTCCTCCGTCACTGTGCCGCTCCTGCCAGAAGTTCGCCTGCCGTACGGACTCCTCCAGCACCCAGCGCCCGAGCGGCACGATGAGCCCGGTGTGCTCGGCGAGCGGGATGAACCGGTCGGGGCCGAGCACCCCGTGCTGCGGGTGGCACCACCGTACGAGCGCCTCGGCGCCGTGCACCGTGCCGTCGCCCAGGTGCACGAGCGGCTGGTACTCGATGAAGAACTCACCCCGGTCCAGGGCGGCCGGGAGCGCGGTGGTCAGCCCGTGCCGGGTGATGGCGCGCGCGTCTGCCTCGGCGTCGGCGAGCTGGTAGCGGTTGCCGCCCGCCGCCTTGGCCCGGTACATCGTGATGTCGGCGCTGCGCAGCACCTCGGCGGCGCTGCGTTCCCCGGAAGGCCCCTCGACGACGCCGATCGAGCCGCGGACGGTCAGCTCACGGCCGTCGATGCGGATGGGGGAGGCGAGCGCGTTCAGGATACGGCCGGCCAGTTCGTCCACCTCGTCGGCGGTGTCCGGGCCGGTGGTCAGCGCGACGAACTCGTCGCCGCCGAGCCGGGCGACCATCTCGCCGGGCGCGGTCGCGCAGCTCTGGAGCCGGTCGGCGACCTCGACCAGGAGGCGGTCGCCGGCGGCGTGGCCGAGGCTGTCGTTGATGGCCTTGAAACCGTCGAGGTCCAGGTAGCAGAGGCCGAAGCGGATCCCCTCCCGGGCGGCGAGGGCCTTCTCCAGACGCTCGAAGAACAGGGTCCGGTTGGGCAGTCCGGTGAGCGCGTCGTGGGTGGCTTCGTAGCGCAGCCGCAGATGGAGCAGCCGCCGCTCGGTGGTGTCCTCCATCAGCGCGAGCTGGTACTCGGGACGGCCTTCGGAGTCCCGCAGCAGCGAAACGGTGAGGTTGGTCCACAGGACGGTGCCGTCGTTGCGGTAGTACGCCTTCTCGACCCGGTAGTGGTCGCGTTCGCCGCGTACCAGCTCGTCGTAGTACTTCCACACCTGCGGCGAGTCCTCGGGATGGACCCACTCGTTCACCTTGTGGCTGCGGACGTGGTTCTCCAGCCCGCCGAACATCTTGGTGAGGGTGTCGTTGATCTCCAGGATGTTGCCGTCCAGATCGGCGACGCCGATGCCGATGGCAGCGTCCTTGAAGACCGCGCGGAACCGGGCCTCCGTGGCGTGCAGGGCCTGTTCCGCGTCCGAGCGGGCGGTCAGCGCCGAGCGGGCGATGGCCTCCTGCTCGGCGAGCGTGCGCTCGCGCAGGGCCCCGGTGAAGCCGGCGGCGAGGGTGTGCTGCATCCGAGCGCAGCGGGCCCGGCCGTCCTCGGTGGACAACACGCCGGGTCCGTTGCCGCCGCAGTACAGGACGAGGTAGGAGTCGACGACGCCGAGGGTGGAGCTGAGGGCGTCGGGCTCGGTGCAGTGCGCGTCGATCAGTGCCTCGCCGATCCGCTGGGCGGGCGAGGCGTCGAAGGGGTGGGCGTGCAGGATGCCGTTCAGCTCGCGTGCCAGGGGCAGCAGATGCTGTTCGAATTCCGGCCGGGTGAGAGAGGTGGCCGTCAGGGGGAAGATGGCACGGCTCCAGATTCTGGCGAATCTGCGGAGCCGGCCTTCCGGACCGTCAGGTTCCGCGTCCGGTTCCCCGGACGCCTGGGCGGGAATGCTCACGCCTTGCGCCCAACCCCTGCGAAGCCCGAGAAGGCGTACGGGTCTTCCTGCTCCGGCGCCTGCGGGGTGTCGGGCCGCCATTCGGGCATCGACACGAGTCCCGGCTCGACCATCTCGTAGCCCTCGAAGAACCGGCCGATCTCCTCGCGCGAACGCATGATCAGCGGGTTGCGGATGTTCTGGTAGACGCCGACCGTGCCGGCCGCCTCCTCCTTGGGCAGCGGGATGCCCTCGTACGAGGCGTGGGTCAGGACGATCAGGCTGCCGGGGGCCAGTGACTCGCGCAGTTCGGCGACCGCGGCGCGCGGGTCGTCTGCGTCCTCCACGAAGTGGAGGACCGCGACCAGCAGCAGCGCCACCGGCCGGTCCAGGTCGAGCAGTCCGGTGATCTCCGGGTTCGCCAGGATCTCCTTGGGGCGGCGCAGGTCGGCGGCGGCGATGACCGCACGGTCGTTGCCCTCCAGAACGGCCCGGCTGTGGGCGACGGCGACCGGGTCGTGGTCGACGTAGGCCACCTTGGCCGCGGGGTCGGCGGCCTGGGCGACTTCGTGGACGTTGCCGAAGGTCGGTATACCGGAGCCGATGTCCAGGAACTGGTCGATGCCGGCGCCGACGGCATGGCGGACGGCCCGGCGCATAAAGGCGCGATTGGCCTGCATGATCTTGGGAAGGCCCGGAAGGAACTCCATGGCCTTGCGCGCGGCTTCCCGGTCCACCTCGAAATTGTGCGATCCGCCCAGATAGAAGTCGTACATGCGGGACACGCTTGGCACTGAAAGGTCAATGCCCTGCGGTGCCCAGGCGGGACGCTCCATCGATGTCTCCAACAAGTCGCCACGGCGATCCGGCCATGTTCATGGTCAGTGTTGACCAGAGGCTACTGATCGGCCGCCAGGAGAGCGAGTGGAAACGGAAATTAGCGATCCGTTATTGGTCACACTCCGGTGGCATCCGCGGCCGATCCGTCGCTGCGCGTAGGCGGGCGGCGACGGACCGGCACTCAGGACGCCGTTTCCCGGCGGTTCGGGGCCACTTGGGGCTCCTGGGCGGTGTTCGACCGGGCCCGATCACCGCGGGCACCGACGCGCTCGGAATCGGGGGAAACGGCATACCGGGCGCGGTTGGAGTCAACCGCGCAAACATGATTGGCCCATTATCCGCACGATCAGGGGAATCACCGGCGGCTATCGCGTGTCGTGCGGCTGCGTGGATCATGCTCCCCGACGTGTACGGATCACGCATAGCGCGGCTCACGACGGCCGCCGCACTTCTCTGGCTGACAGCCGTACCGCTGCCCGCGACCGCGGACAGCTGCGCGGTGGCCTCGATCGGCGACGGCGGTTCCTCGGTCGCCGTGGCGGGGGACGGGGGCTGCGTCGCGGTCTCCGAGCCGAAGCCACCACCACCGCCACCGCCGAAACCGCCACCCCCTCCTCCGCCCTCTCCTCCGCCTCCGCCTCCGCCGCTGCTACCGCCACCGACGGTGGACGCAGAACCGCCGCCTCCTCCCCCGCCGCCTCCCCTGCCTCCCCCGCCTGCGCCTACTCCGCCACCACCACCGGCGCCCGCACCGCCACCCAAGCCCTCGCTCTCGCCGAAGTCCCCGGAGCGGACCGAGCCACCGCGCCCCCGGCCCGTCGCACTGCCGACGTACCGCAAACCGGCCCGCAAACAGCCGCGGAGCGGACCGTCGCTGGTGTCCCTGACTCTGCTCATCACCGCCCCGGCGGTGTTCGCCGCTGCCGTACTGCGGCCGCGATCATCCCGCTGACCAGGAGAGATGCATGTCCGAATGGCTCGTACTGAGCATTGCCATGGCGTCCGCCTGCGCGGTCGTCCTCACCATCGCCGTCCTGAACAACCGGCGGATCGGGGATGACGACGACCCGTCCGAGACACCCGACGTCATCGAGTACATGACGATGATGATCGGCGTGGTCTACGCGATCGTCCTGGGACTCGCCATCGCCGGGGTCTGGGAGGGACGCAGCGCCGCCCAGGAGTCCGTACGCATCGAGGCTCAGGCGCTGCACGAGGTGCGGTCGCGCGCCTCCGTCTACCCGGTGGAGGTCCGCGACCGCATCCATGCGGACGTGGACGCCTATGTCAGCCATGTGGTGCACGACGAGTGGAAGGTGATGTCCGAGCGGAACACGCTCACCGAGCGCGGCACCCAGTTGCTGAACAAGGTGCGGGCGGACGTCACCGAATACGTGCCCAAGACCGATCACGAGGGACAGGCCTACCAGCCGCTGGTCGACCAGGTGGCGGCGGTGGACGACGCCCGCAGCTCACGCGGGCAGAACGCCGGGGAGACGATGCCGGGGGTGGTCTGGTTCGGGCTGATCATCGGGGCGCTGGTGACCGTGGGGCTGATCTTCACCCTCCAGATCCGCAGAACGTTCCGCGAACTGCTCCTGGCCGGCCTGTTCAGCGCGTTGATCGCCTTCCTGCTCTTTCTGATCTGGGACTTCGACGCGCCCTTCGGCCGGGGCATCTCGGCCACCGCGGACCCGTTCCTCGACATGTTCCCGGGGGCTGCCCGCTGAGACCGCGCCCCCGGCCGGTGAGCCGGTCGGGGGACACCGCTGACCCATTCGCCGGACCCCGATCGCGGGCCGGGGGGACCGCTCCTAGCGTGTCGGGCATCGAGGTGCATTTTTCCTGCTATGTGGAAATTGGTTCCGCAGCTGCCCCTCGGCGAACCCGGAGGATCCACCATGCGCGCGATACGTGTCGCACCGCTCGCCCTGCTCGGCGCCGGTGCCCTGACCCTGCTGGCCCCGTCCGCCGCCCACGCCGCGCCGGACGGGGCGACCAGCACGTTCAATCCGACGATCTCCCCGTCGGTCATCGCACCGGGCGGCCGGGTCACCCTCGGCGCCGGCGGCTGCGCGGGGGAGACGACCGTCACCTCGGGGATATTCGACACCACCACCATCCCGAGCGGCTCCACGACGGCCACCGCCACCATCGACACGGACGCCCGTCGGGGAGCCGTGTACGCGGTGACGTTCGCGTGCGGCTCCACCGGTACCTCCCGCAACGTCAACCTGACGGTCACCGGCGGCGCCACGAGCACCCCCACCCGGACGCCCACCACCGTTCCGACCGCCAGCTCGACGACACTCGTGCCGGGCGGCGTACGCGGCGGCCTCGGCGGAAGCTCCGGCTCCATCGACACGGTGGAGGTCGCCGCCGGAGCGGCCTTGGTGGCCGTGGCGGCCTCGGGCGCCCTCTACTTCGCGCGCCGCCGCACCGCCGACCGCCACCACTGACGGCGAGCATGCGGCGCACGACAGTCGCCCCGGGTCCTGGACCAGGACCTGGGGCGACGGGCGTATCGGGCCGGGCGGGAGGTTCGACGCCTTAGAACGCCGCATGGCTCGTCCGCCGACGCCGGACGAGGAAGACCGCGCCGCCGACGGCCGCCGCGGCCACCAGGCCGCCGCCGACCTGCATCTCCACCGAGCTCGGCCCCATCGAGCCGCCGAGACCGCCCTGCGCGCCGCGGCCGTCGAGCACAGTGAACTTGTGCGTAGCGATCCGGTCGTTGTCACTGCACTTCACGGAGAGGTGGTACTGACCCGGCGTGGTGTGGTTCCGGACTCGGGCATGGGCGTAGTTGGTGCCGCCACCCGCCGAGAGGCTGGTCGCCGGAAACGCGTTCGACCAGACCTTGCCGCCGTGACCGCAGCCCCGCGCGGTGATCTTCAGCGTGCCGCCCTGGTGGACGGAGTGAGGGTTGACGGCGACGTCGACCGGGCCGTTGGTGGCGGCAGCCATGGGGGCCGCCAGCCCGACGGCCGCGAAAGCGGTCGCGGTGACCGCGAGAGCGCGTGAGACACGCATGGTGTGAACCTCCAGCGGGAAACGCCCCCAGGAGCTTGTCCCCCGGGGTGGTTCGACGAGAACGCCTCCCATGACCAACACTCACCAGCGGATCGACGGATCGCACTTCGGCGTTGCTCCACCCCGGTGACGCGACACGCCGCACGAAATCGCTCGGATCTGACGGATACGCAGGTCACAGGCCGTCAGAACTTTTATCTGCTCATTACTCCGATGGGCAGTCATCCAGCAGGGTCCCGAACCGCCGCCACCCGTTCGCCCCTCTCTGATCGCCGCCCGGAAGCAGCGCCCCTAACGTTCACAGCGTCGCGACGAAGGGAGAACCATGGGCAGGGACTACGCCGGCGCCGAGCGAACCAGACGTGTGCCATGGGGTGCGGTCGCCCTGGTGCTGCTCAGCGGCCTCGCCCTCATGCGCAACGGCACGGAGTTCGGGGAGGCGGGCCCCCCGCAGCCCGCGGCCGCGGCCTCGCTGGACCTGGGCACGGACGCCGCGGGGCCGCCGGTGGAGGGCGAGCCGGTGCAGCCGCTGCCGTACGCCCCGGCCTCCCGGGTGAAGGTCTCGTCCGTCGACATCGACGCCCCGATCATCGACGTCGACCTGGATGCCAACGGGTGGATCGACGCCCCGCCCGCCGAGGACCCCAACCTCGCCGGCTGGTACCAGAACGGCATCGCCCCCGGCCAGCGCGGTACCGCCGTGGTCGTCGGTCACGTCGACAACATGTCCGGGCCCGCGGTCTTCTACGGCCTCGGCTCGCTCCAGAAGGGGCACCGGGTCGAGGTCGCCCGCTACGACGGCCGGGTCGGGATCTTCGAGGTGTACGGGGTGGAGGTCTTCTCCAAGGACGACTTCCCCGGCCCCCAGGTGTACGGCGACACCGGCCACGCGGAGCTGCGGGTCATCACCTGTGGCGGGGGCTACTCCAAGGCGGGCGGCTACGACGGCAACGTGGTGGTCTTCGCCCGGCTCGTCGACACCCGCTGACAACGGCGCTCCCCGCACGACGGTGCCCCGGCGTGCGAGGAGCGCGCTCCTCGCCTCAGAGGCGGTGCGGCACCGTGATGCGGTAGCCGGAGTCCAGCAGCCGGGGCAGATAGCGGCGCAGTGCCGCGACGCTCTGCGAGCGGTCGCCGCCCGCGTCGTGCGAGAGGACGACGACGCCGGGCGCCGCTCCGTCCAGCACCCGGCGGACGATCGTGCCGGTGCCCGGCGCCTTCCAGTCGAGCGTGTCCACGGTCCAGGCCATGGGCTCCATTCCCAACTCGGCCCCGATCTCGAAGGAGTTGCGGTTCCACGCGCCGTAGGGGGCGCGGTACCAGAGCGGCGGGGCCCCGAGCGCCCGGTCCACCACCTCGCTGGTGCGCCCGAGTTCGTCGCGGATCGCGGGGCGGGAGAGCTTCGGGATCAGCGGGTGGGACCAGGAGTGGTTGCCCACCACATGCCCGTCGTCGGCCATCTCGCGCAGCAGGTCCGGGTTGCCGTCGGCCATCTCCCCGCAGACGAAGAACATCGCGCGGACCCGGTGCTCGCGCAGGATGGCCAGGATGTCCGGGGTGTAGAGCGGGTCGGGGCCGTCGTCGAAGCTCAGGACCATCGAGTGACCGATCTCGGGGAGATGCTCGATGGGCCGGACGCGCACGGGCGGCCCGGCCGGTCCGGACCGGGGCGGGGTGCCGGCCGTCATGGGTTCGAGCCGGTACGGCGAGGGCCGGCCCCTGACGTGTCCCGGGGGTCCCGCGGCCGCGGCGGGCGGGGTGTCCGCGGCGTGTGCGGGGCGGCCGGGCGCAGCGGCCGGATCGGCGGCGATCAGGTGCACGGCGGTGGCGGTTCCGAGGCCGAGGGCGACCCTCAGCAGGGTACGGCGCTCGGGTCCGGTGTGATCACTTCTCATGGCCAACTGCTCGCACGGCCGGACGTCCGCTCCGGCCGCCGACACCGAGCTTTGCCCGTTTTGTACACGATCGACGCAGTATGTTCATCTTCAATCGGGCCAGCCGGCGGCCTACGCCGTCGACCCGGCCCGTCGGCGGAACACCATGCCGGCCCTGGTGTACGTCCAGCCCGTCATGACGGCGGGCGCGGCACTGGGCGCGGCACTGGGCGCGCCGATGAGCGACACCACCGGCGAGGTCGCGGAGGACCTGGTCGCCGAGATCCGCGCGGCGACCGAGCGCTTCAGTGACGCGTGGGACATGCGCCGGGAGTTCCACACCGTCCGGGGCGACACCTTCAACGGACCGGTGGCGGCGGCCGACGAGGTGAAACCGGACGCGGTGGGGGTCGGGGCGTCGGAGTCGACCGGGCGCCGCTTCATCGGTCCGGTGGCCGTGCGCCTGGTGAAGGCAGGGCGCCGGCCGGTCACCGTGGTGTCGCAGAAGAGCGTTCACCTGCCCATGAGGAGCCCGTCGTCCTCCGCTCCCCGGCCGAGGACGACGGCGCGGATGCGGTCACGGACCTCGCGGAGGTGCTCGGCCCCCTCGTCGAGGGAGGTGTTGAGGTTGACTGCGCGTCCGGTGACGGTGTCGTACCACTGCGGGACGAACTCCGCCTTCTTCACCGTCCAGCGCTCGCCGGGGTCAGCGGGCGGCGCGAAGGTGAAGCGGCCCATCGAGCTCTGGTTGCCGCGCGGATCCTGGACGCCTTCGTAGTTGATCATCGCTCCGGCGATCTGGTCGCCCATCCCGTAGACGACCCAGGTGCCGTTGACCTTCTCGTACGCCTGCGGCACATGGGCATGGGTGCCGATGATCAGGTCGATGTCGGGGCGGCCCCCATCGGCGGACGCGGTGAGCCGCCGGGCCAGCTCCAACTGCTCCGCGTCGGGCTCGTCCTGCCATTCGGTGCCCCAGTGGACGGAGAGGACGACGACGTCGGCGCCGGCCCGCCGGGCAGCCCTGGCCTCATCGACGATTCCGCGCTCGTCGGTCACGTTGACCGTCCAGGGCCGGTCGGCGGGCACCGGAAAGTCGTTGGTGCCATAGGTGTACGCGAGGTGGGCGACCTTGGCCGCGCCCTTTCCCGGTCCGGCGGGCAGGATCGTGGGCCGGGCGGCCTCGGCGGCGGTGCGCGCGGAGCCGGCGTGCCGGACGCCTGCCCTGTCCAGGGCTCCGAGCGTGCGCCGGACCCCCTCGACCCCGTCGTCGAGGGTGTGGTTGGAGGCGGTGGAGCAGGAGTCGAACCCCGTGGCGCTCAGGGCGGCGGCGATCTCGGGCGGCGACGTGAAGCTGGGGTAGCCGGTGTAGGGGCCGCCCTCCTCGCCGTACACCGTCTCCATATGGCAGAACGCCAGGTCAGCGCCGGAGACGACCGGGGCGACACCCGCCAGCATCGGGGCGAAGTCATGGCCCGCGCCGCCCGCGTCGACGGCGGCACGGTCGATCACGGAGGAGTGCGGCAGGATGTCGCCCGCGGCGAGAAGCGTGAACGGGCGCGGCCCCTCGGCGTCTTGGCCGCCGGCGCCCCGGGCGGCGGCGGGCGGTCCGCTCGGCACGGGGGCCGTGAGCTGCTGCCCGGTGCAGCCGGTGGCCGCGGCGAGCAGGAGGGCGATGGCGGCCATGGCGCCCGGTCGGATGCGCTGCGTCATCTGCTCGACTCCATGTTCGGATGATTGCGACCACCCGACTACACATATTTTCATATCGCATAAGCAAGGAGCATTGCCGCATACCTAGCTGAACTGGTCGTATCGGCCGACCCCGATGGCCCCTCGACCGTTCACCGCACCATTCGCCGCACTGAGCGACCGCTCGTCGCACGCCTCGGCGCACCGCCTGTTCCCGAGCCGCCGAATGCGTTCGTATACGCCACGTCGGCAACGAAGCCGCCAGGGGCCGCGGCGGAGAGGGCATCCATGAAAACCACCACGACGACCGATGAACGGACCCTCGCCGAGTTGCAGCGGGAGCACGGCCCCGCGCTGTTCCACTTCCTCCTCGGCCTGACCTTCGGGGACCGGCAGCGGGCCGAGGACCTGGTGCAGGAGACCCTGGTGCGCGCCTGGCAGCACCCCGAGGCCTTCGACGCGCCCTACGACTCGATGCGGCCGTGGCTGTTCACCGTGGGCCGCCGCCTCGCCATCGACGCGCGGCGCTCCCGACAGGCCCGGCCCGTCGAGGTAAGCGACACGGTGCTGGAGAGCACCCCGGACGCCCTGGACACCGCGGACCGCGCGGTCCGCACCCTGGACGTCCGCGAAGCGGTCCGCACCCTCAGCCCCGAACACCGTGCGGTGCTGGTGCAGATCTACTTCCGCGGGCTGAGCGTCGGCGAGACGGCCAAGGCACTCGGCATCCCCGCGGGGACCGTCAAGTCCCGCTCGTACTACGCCCTGCGGGTCCTCGCGCGGACGCTGCCCGGCTACTCCCGCAGGTCCTCCGCCCGGAGCAGCGCCAGCAGGGCGGAGGCCTCGGCCACCTCCACATAGGCCCGGACGCAGCCGTCACAGCCCTGAAGATGACGGGCGACCCGACAGGTCTCCTCGGCGTCCAGAGCATCCAGGACGTACGCGCCCAGCAGCAGGCGCACATGCGGGTCGTCACCGGGGTCGACACTCATTCACTGCCTCGCATCTCCTGGGCGATCCTCCCCTTCTGCCCACGCGGGGCGCCCGCCCCCGGTTCAATGCTGCGTGAAGCCCGGCACCGAGCAAGGGAAGAGGCGAGACGGGATGCGTCCCGAGGATACGGATGGGACCGGTGGGAACGGGCTCCAGGTACCGATGGTCTGGCTGTCCACCGAGTACCTCGCCGAGGACCTGTTACGGACCGGCGATCTGATGGAGCCGACGACACTGGAGTTCCGGGCGGGGCGCGACGCCCTCGCGCTGACGATGTTCCTGTGCGGGATCCCCCGGGACGCTCCCCTTCCCGGGGTCCTGCCCGCACCGCGGGTCGACGAGCTGCGGATGCTCACGGCGTACGGGTGCACCTGGCGTGCCTGGATCTGCGAACGGCTGGCGGAGGCGGAGGCGGGACGGAACGCCGAGTCCGGCGACCCTGATCTGACGCTGGCGCTGGCGGCCTGGCGCTGGCTGGAGGAGACCGAACTGCTCGCGGCGGACCTGGACGCGATCGGCCCCGCTCCGTGGGACGCCGCGGCCGGTCCGGAGGGCGACCAGGAGGTCCGCGTGTGGACACCCGCCTGGCAGTTGGGGCTGCCGCTGGGGCATCTGGCCGTCCACCTGCACTGAGCCCCTCGCTCAGGAACCGTGCACCCCGGCGCGGTACTTGGGCAGCCGCAGCGTGATCTTCATGCCGGCCCCGACCCCCGTCTCGATGACCAGGCCGTAGTCGTCGCCGTAGACCTGCCGCAGCCGCTCGTCCACGTTGAGCAGCCCGATGCCGGTGGAGGCTCCGCCCTCGCCGCGCAGGATCTGCCGCAGCCGTTCGGGGTCCATGCCGGTTCCGTCGTCCTCGATGACCACCTCGGCCTCCGAGCCGGCGTCCAGGGCGCTGATGGTGATGCGGCTGCGGGTGACCGCCCCCTCGAGGCCGTGCTTGACGGCGTTCTCCACCAGCGGCTGGAGGCACAGGAACGGCAGGGCGACCGGCAGCACCTCGGGGGCGACCTGGAGGGTCACGGCGAGGCGTTCACCGAAGCGGGCACGGACGAGGGACACATACTGGTCGATGGAGTGCAGTTCATCCGCCAGAGTGGTGAACTCCCCGTGCCTGCGGAACGAGTAGCGGGTGAAGTCGGCGAACTCCAGCAGCAGTTCGCGGGCCTGTTCGGGGTCGGTCCGGACGAACGAGGCGATGGCGGCGAGCGAGTTGAAGATGAAGTGCGGAGAGATCTGCGCCCGCAGGGCCTTGATCTCGGCCTCGATGAGCTGAGTGCGGGAGCGGTCCAGCTCGGCCAGTTCCAGCTGGACGCAGATCCAGCGCGCCACCTCCCCCGCCGCCCGGGCCAGCACCGCCGACTCGCGCGGGGCGTAGGCGACGAGCGCGCCCAGGACCCGGTTCTCGACGGTGAGCGGGACGGCGACGGCCCAGCGCAGCGGGCAGTCGAGGTCGGCGCAGCCGCTGTCGAAGGCGGTGCCCCGCCCGTTCTCCAGCAGCACCTTCAGATGCTCCATGACGCCTTTGCCGTGGTGTTGCCCGGCGCCGTCCCAGACCAGCACCCGCTCCCGGTCGGTGAGGCAGAGAGCGTCGGTGCCGAGGAGGGAGCGCAGCCGGCGGGCGGCACGCCGGGCGCTCTCCTCGGTGAGGCCGGCCCGCAGCGGCGGGGCGGCCAGCGACGCGGTGTGCAGGGTCTCGAACGTGGCGTGCTCGACGGGCGTGCCGACGTCGCTGGGGCCCAGCGGTCGGGCGGTGCGGCGGCCCAGCAGATATCCGGTGCCGAGCAGCAGCACGGCCGGCACGACGAGAGCGGCGATCGCGGCCCCGGTCATCGTTCCCGCCCAGCGGCGGACCGCGCCGAGGAGAGTGCCTCGGGGAGGTGGAAGCGGGTCATGGCGGCGTTGGTGCCCGGGGGTATCCGCCCCGGTGTGGCGAGCGAGACGAGGATCATCGCGAGGAACCCCACGGGGACGGACCAGACGGCGGGCCAGGCGAGCAGGGCGTGCGGCCAGCCCGGCGGGCGTACGGCTCCGCTGACGGTGACGGCCACCGCGACGAGAGCGGAGCCGCCGCCCAGCAGGAGCCCCGCGACGGCCCCGGGCGGGGTGAGCCGCCGCCACCAGATGCCGAGGATGAGCAGCGGGCAGAAGGAGGAGGCGGAGACGGCGAAGGCCATGCCGACCGCGTCGGCCACCGGCACCCGGCTCACCAGCAAGGAACCGGCGAGCGGTACGGCGATGGCGAGGACGGTGGCGAGCCGGAAGTGGCGTACCCCGCGCGAGGGCAGGACGTCCTGGGTGATGACTCCGGCGACCGCCATGGTGAGCCCGGAGGCGGTGGACAGGAACGCGGCGAACGCCCCGCCGGCGATCAGCGCCCCGAGGAGGTCGCCGCCGAGTCCGCCGATGAGACGGGCGGGCAGCAGCAGGACGGCGGCGTCCGCGTCTTCTCCGTATCGCAGTTCGGGCGTGTAGAGCCGGCCGAGCGCGCCGTAGATCGGCGGGAGCAGGTAGAAGAGGCCGACCAGGGCGAGGACGGCGACGGTGGTGCGGCGGGCGTCGCGGCCGTTGGGGCTGGTGTAGAAGCGGACGACGACGTGGGGCAGGCCCATGGTGCCGAGGAAGGTCGCCACGATCAGCCCGTATGTGGCGTACAGCGGATGGTCGGCGCGGAAGACGGCGAGCTGGTCGTCGAAGCTGACCCGGGGGCGGCCGTCGCCCTGCCAGGCGAGGACCAGGAAGAGGGCGGGGACCAGGAGCGCGGTGAGCTTCAGCCAGTACTGGAAGACCTGGACGAAGGTGATGGAGCGCATGCCGCCCGCGGCGACGGCGGCGGTCACGACGGTGGCGACGAGGACGTCGCCGAGCCAGCCCGGAGCGCCGGTGAGGATCTTGAGGGTGAGCCCGGCGCCCTGGAGCTGGGGCACGAGGTAGAGCCAGCCCGCGCCGACGACGAGTGCGCTGACCAGTCGTCGGACCTGCCGTGATTCGAGCCGTCCCTCGGCGAAGTCCGGCAGGGTGTAAGCCCCTGAGCGGCGCAGCGGGGCGGCGACGAAGACCAGGAGCACCAGGTATCCGGCGGTGTAGCCGACCGGGTACCAGAGCATGTCGGGGCCGTGGACGAGGACGAGCCCGGCGACGCCGAGGAAGGAGGCGGCCGAGAGGTATTCGCCGCTGATCGCGGCGGCGTTGAGACGGGGCCGTACGGTGCGCGAGGCGACGTAGAAGTCGGAGGTCGTACGGGAGATGCGCAGGCCGAAGCCTCCGACGAGGACGGTGGCGAGGACGACGAGGGCGACCGCCACCCAGGACGCCATGTGGTCGGGGGTGCTCACGGGGCGGGACGGCCCTCCACCAGCCGGGCGAAGTCGCGTTCGTTGCGCTCGGCCCTGCGGACGTACCACCAGGCGGCCAGGGTGAGCGGCGGGTAGGTGGCGAAGCCGAGCACCGCCCAGACGAGGGCGGAGCTGTTCAGCGCGGCGAACAGGAGCGGCAGGGTGCCCGCGACGAGGGCGAGGACGCCGAAGACGGTGAGCCCGGCGCGCAGCTGGCCGCGCATCAGCGAGCGCACATAGGCGCCGCCGAGGGCGGTCTGCTCGTCGATCTCCGACTGGGTGCGGTAGCGGGGCAGCGGGCGCACCCGCCGCGGCTCCCCCGTGACCACTTCGCGCCGGGGCGATGGCTCTGCGGACATGGGCTCGGAGTGTAGGCGTCCGCAGGTGGTGCTGGGAAGGGATCGCGGAAGGTCTCCCCAGGTCAGCGGCGGCCTCGCGCACTGCTTCAGCGGCCATCCTGGCGCATCAGGAGGTCGCGCAGGGCTCGGGTGTGGCGGCGGCTGACGGCCAGCTCGGCCTCCCCGACGCGCACGCTCATGCTGCCCGCGTCCAGGCGAAGTTCGTCGATCCGGCCGAGCGCCACGAGGTGGCGGCGGTGGATCCGGACGAAGCCCCGGGAGCGCCAGCGCTCCTCCAGGGTGGTGAGCGGGATGCGGACGAGATGGCTGCCGGTGGCGGTGTGCAGGCGGGCGTAGTCGCCCTGCGCCTCGGCGTACGCGATCTCGTCGATGGGGATGAAACGGATGACGCCGCCCAACTCGACCGGGATCTGGTCGCCCGCGTTGTCGTGGACCGGTGCGGACCGGTCCCCCACCTGTTCGGCGACCCGGCGGACGGCTTCGGCGAGGCGTTCGCGGCGGACCGGTTTCAGGACGTAGTCGACGGCCTTGAGGTCGAAGGCGTGGACGGCGAAGCCCTCGTGCGCGGTGACGAAGACGATGAGCGGGGGCGCGGCGAATCCGGCGAGGAGCTGGGCGACGTCGAGGCCGGTGAGCCCGGCCATGTGGATGTCGAGGAAGACCACGTCGATCGCGGACGGATCGTCGGGGCCCGCGTCCACCGCGCCGCCGATGCGGCGCAGTGCCTCGGTCGCACCGGTGGCGCCCTCGGCGCTGCGGACACGGGGGTCGGCGCGCAGGAGGTAGAGGAGTTCCTCCAGGGCGGGTTGTTCGTCGTCGACGGCGAGTACGCGCAGCATGAGGCCGGAGTTTAGGGGGTGCGGTGGGCGGCCGGCGGCAGCGGCGGTCACTTCGGGAACGCGCTTCGCGGACTCACTTCAGGAACTTGGAGAGCCTGCGGTCCGCGAGGGGCTTCCCGCCGGTCTGGCAGGTGGGGCAGTACTGGAGCGAGGAGTCGCTGAAGGAGACCTCCAGGATGGTGTCCCCGCAGACCGGGCAGGCCTCTCCGGTACGCCCATGGACCCGCATCCCGGTCTTCTTCTCGGCCTTCAGCTTCCCCGCCTCCACCCCGCTGGAGCGGGCGACGGCGTCCTCCAGGGTGCCGCGCAGCGCGGTGTACAGGCGGGTGACGTCGTCCTCGTCGAGGTCGGCGGTGCGTTTGAACGGGGACATCTTCGCGACGTGCAGGATCTCGTCGCTGTAGGCGTTGCCGATGCCGGCGATGAGCGACTGGTCGCGCAGCGCGCCCTTGATCTGGCGGCGCTCCCCGGCGAGCAGCGTGGCGAACGCGTCGCGGTCGAAGGCGTGGGCGAGGGGGTCCGGGCCGAGGCGGGCGATTGCGGGGACGTCCATGGGGTCGTGGACGAGGTGGACCGCGAGGCGCTTCTTGGTGCCCATCTCGGTGAGGTCGAAGCCGTCGCCGTCGACGGTCACCAGGCGCAGGGCAAGGGGCCCCTTGCCGGGGCGGGGCGGGGCGGCCGGGAAGGAGTCCTTCCAGCGGAGCCAGCCGGCCCGGGCGAGGTGGGTGGTCAGGTGCAGCCCGCCCGCCTCGATGTCGAGGAACTTGCCGTGGCGGGCGACCGAGGTGACGGTCTCGCCCTCCAGGGCGGTCGGCGGCGGGTCGTACGTCTTCAGGACGCTGATCGCCAGCGGGCGGACGCGGGCGATCTCCTTGCCGACCAGGTGGTCGTCGAGGAAGGCCCGCAGGGCTTCGACTTCGGGTAGTTCGGGCATGGCTCAAGACTGCCGCAGCCGGTGGGCGGCTGCCTGTCAGGACACCGGTGTGCGGTCCGTGCCGGTGATGACAGCGCCCAACTCCGTGAACTCCTCCTCGACCGCGGCTGCGAGCCGGTCGAGGTCGGGCAGTGCCTTGCCGTCGGCCACCAGTCCCACCTGCACCCGACCGCCGTAGGTGGTCAGGGCCACCGCCAGGGACTGGCCCCGGGCCAGCGGCGCCATCGGGTAGAGGGCGGTCAGCGGGCAGCCGCCCAGCGAGAGCGCGGAGCGGGGCAGCGGCACGCTGGTGACCAGCACGTCGAACAGCATGCGGGCGGCGTTGGCCGCCAGCGGTGCGCCGAACCGGTGGGCCAGCGGTGGCAGTTGGTCGGCCAGTACGGCGACGGCCCCGGCTCCCTTCAGTGGGCCGGCCGCCTTGTTGTGGTCCATCGCCGTCCGGACCGCCCGGAGCCGCTCGCGCGGGTCGGCCGCGGTGACCGGCAGGTCGAGCAGATAGGCGGAGAGCCGGTTGCCGGTGGCGGAGGAGCCACCGGGCCGGCGGCGGGAGACGGGGACCAGGGCACGCGGGTCGGCGGCGGGCAGCGGCTCGCCGCGCCCGGCCATCCAGCGGCGCAGCGCACCGGCGACGACGGCGAGGAGGATGTCGTTGGCGGTGCCGCCCTCGGCCCGCCGGATCCGCTGGAGGTCCCCGGCGTCCAGGTCGGCGGTGGCCAGGCGGCGGGTGCCGCTGGAGGGTGCGGTGAAGGCGGTCGCGCCGCGCAGGTCGAGGCGGCCGGCGCGGACGACGGAGGCCCCCACGCCGAGCGCCCGGCCGACCTCGCCGATCCGGCCGAGGGCCATGCCCGCCATCTCCCGGGGGTCGGGCAGCCAGGAGCGGGGCGGGACGGCGGGGCGGCCCCGGGCCGCGGTGCGGGCGTTGGTGACGGCGGCGATCTCGTCGAAGATCCCGGACCCGATGGCGACCGCCCGCATCCCGTCGGCCAGGGCGTGGTGCAGCTTGACCAGGACGGCGAAGGGCCCGCCCTCCGCGCCGCCGATGAGGTACATCCGCCAGGGCGGCAGCCCGCGCCCGAGCGGTCGCTCCATCAGTTCGCCGGCCAGCCGGCCGGCCCCGGCCATGAAGTCCCCGTCGTCCACGACGACGTGCTCGACGTGCCGGTGCACGTCGAAGTCCTTGTCCACCGTCCAGGCCTTGCCGCCGACCGGCAGCAGGACGTCCCTCACACACATGCGCAGCCGGGGGATCGCGGCGGCGCGGGTCCCGAGCAGGCCGAGGATCCGCCCCGGACCGGCGCCGGGCGCCGATGCGAAGACGGCGAGCGCGCCGAGGTGCATCGGATGGGCGTCCGATTCGAGGTGCCAGAAGGCGAGGTCGAGCGGGGCGAGGAGCTCGGTACCCAACGGGGGCCTCATGTCATCGAAGGCGGCAGGGCCGGGGTGCGGCCGCTCCCCCGCAGTCAATCCTTCACGGTCGGTCACGGTCAAGCACAGACATGTTACGTACTGTTACGGAGTCGCGGCCGGTCGCTCTCGTTCGGAAGGTCGGCGTGCCGGGATGAGGAACTCGCACCACACGCATTTGCCGCTGCCCCGGGACTCCACGCCCCAGACGTCGGCCAGCCGGTCGACCAGCATCAGGCCGCGCCCCGACACCCCCGACTCCCCCGCGTCACGACGCCGGGGCAGTGCGCTGGAGCGGTCCTCGACGTCGACGCGCAATCGTCGCTCGGTTCCGGCGAGCACCCGGATCGTCACGACGGCGCCGCCGTCGGTGTGCATGAGCGCGTTGGTGATCAGTTCGTCGGCCGCGAGCTCGATCTCGTCGGCCCGGTCCTTCGCTCCCCAGGCCCGGACCGCGGCCCGGATCATGTGCCGTGACGATCTCAGCGCCTCGGGGTCGTTCTGGGCGACGTCCTGCTGGAGTCGGCCGCCCGGCTGCGGGGCGTGCGCGGCCCGGCGGCGCAGCAGCAGGAGGGCGACATCGTCCTGGCCACCGCGCCCGTCGACGGCGTCGCAGAGCCGGTCGGCCAGCTCCTGCAGTTCCTGGGGGCCGTTGGTGACAAGGGCGGTGAGCAGTTGCATACCTTCGTCGAGGTCGGAGCCCGGCAGCTCGACGAGTCCGTCGGTGAACAGGATCATCGTCTGGCCTGGGTCCAGTTCGACCGTGCCGACCGGATACTCCAGCCGGCCGAACTCCGCCGAGAGGCCGAGCGGCAGGCCGCCCTCGGACGGAATCCTGCGGCAGCTCCCGTCCACGTCCCGTACCAGCGGGTCGATGTGTCCGGCGCGGACCACCTGGACGACGCCGGTGGTGAGGTCGACCTCGGCGTAGGTACAGGTGGCGAAGCGGTCGGTGTCCAGTTCGTGGAGGAAGACGGAGGCGCGCGCCATGACCGTGGCGGGGCTGTGCCCCTCGGCGGCGTACGCGCGCAGGACGATCCTGAGCTGCCCCATGACGGCGGCTGCGTGGGTGTCGTGCCCCTGGACGTCCCCGATGACGGCGCCGACCCGGCCACCGGGCAGCGGGATCAGGTCGTACCAGTCGCCGCCGATGTCCCGGCCGAGGCGGGCCGATCGGTAGCGGACGGCGACCTGCGCCCCGGGCACGGCCGGGATCCGGCGCGGCAGCATCGCCTGTTGCAGGCCCTCGGCGAGGTCGTGCTCCTGTTCGTAGAGCATCGCGCGCTGGAGGCTCTGGGCGATCGAGGTGCCGAGCGCCATCAGCAGATTGCGTTCGTCGGCGGTGAAGCCGCCCTTGTCCTGGTAGAGGAGGCCGAGTGCGCCGATCGGGCGGGCCTGGGCGATCAGCGGCATGTAGGCGGCGGAGGTGATTCCGAGGCGGCTGATATCTGGCCACAGGATCGGATAGGAGGCGGCGAAGTCGTCGGCGGACTCGATGAAGCGGGGGGTCAGGGTGCGCACCACCTCGCTCATCGGGTACTGCTCGTCCACCCGGGTGTACCGGGTGCCGGGGACGTACGCGCCTTTGGGGCCGTCGGCCACGAGGTGGATGCGGCCGGACTCCAGCAGGCCCATGACGAGGCTGGTGGCTCCGAGGTGGGCGAGCCCCTGGGAGTTCTTGAGGACGGCGATGACGTCCTTGACCGTACGGGCGTGGGCCAGCGCGGCCGTGGTGCCCTCGACCAGGCTGGTGCGCCGGCGGCGGTCCTCGTCCAGCTCGCGTCGGGCGGTGGAGTCGGCCAGTTCCTGGGTGGCGTCGCGAACGATGCCGATGATGCGGCGGGGGCGGCCGGTCCCGTCCCGGCGGACGAAGCCCTGGGTGTGGGTCCAGCGCAGCGTGCCGTCCCGCCGCTGGATACGGAAGTACGCGCCGTAGTTGGTACGCCCGCTCTTCAGGGCCTGCGAGACCATCCCGTCCAGGCGCTGGGCCTCGTCCGTCGGTACGCGCGGCGCCAGTGAGGCCGGCCGGCCGTCGTACTCGTCCGCGGTCAGGTCGAACACGTCGAGGGCGGCCCGGTCCATGTGCATGAGGCCGGTGTCAAGGTCCCAGTCGAAGCTGCCCATACGGTTCAGGGCGAGGCTGAGGTCCGGGTGGGCGGGCCAGTCGTCGGGGAGTGGCAGGGCACCCGCTACCCGATCATCCATGTGGGCCACTCTGTCATTATCTATCCGATTCTTCTTGTCCGATATCCCGACCGGTCCGCACGGTGCCGGGCGGCGCCTGTGCGGACTCCGTCGACACGGCGCGAACCTCTGACGTCCGGCCCGGTCAGCCGGCGAACACGTCGTCGAGGCCCGCCTCCATGGGCTCGTCCGGCCCGCCGGGCTCGTCGGGTCCGTCGGGTCCGGTGGGCCCGTCCGGTTCCGCGGGGAAGACCTGGGTCGGCTCCGGCGCGACGTCCGGGTCACCCTCCTCCTCGTACTCCCACGGCCCCTCCGGCGGCGTGCCATCGAAGTCGTCCGACGGCTCCGGAGGTCCGGGGTCCGTGGGCTCCCCCGGCTCGGAAGGGCCGGAGGGGGCGGGCCCGGGCGGAGTGGGATCCGGGGGCGCGGATTCCGAGGGACGGCCCGGCGACGGGAAGAGCAGGTCGGCGTCGGGCTCGAACGGCGGCGGGTCCTCCGGGGTGCGGTCGCGGCCGCCGCTGTCGCCCATGGCCCGCTCGATCCAGGTGTTGTCGACGGCGTTCACGATGATCAGGCTGGTGGCCGCCTTGACGCCGGGCTCGACGGCCAAGACGCGCGCCGGGTCGTAGCCGGGCCAGCGCTCCCCCCGGTGGGCGACCCGCCCGTCGGCGACCACGGGCGCACCCAGCGGGTTACCGCAGGCGCAGCGCACACGGGGCATCCCCCGGCTGTCGACCAGGACGGCGGTGCCCGCCTGGAGCACGGCCTGGAAGGCGGTGGCCGAGCCGGCGCTGTAGCCGTGATTGGTGACCTGCGTGTCGGCGCGCAGGACGACCGGGGTGAGGGACTTCAGGTAGCCCGGAATCTGCACGGCCTCGACGCCGGACGCGTCGGCGAAGGCGCGCGCCCTGTCCTCGCCGCCGACAAGGAGGGCGGCCTGCTGTTCGACATCGCAGGCGGCGGCCGACCGGGTGCCGCCGTAGAGCCCCGGTACGGCGCCTGAGACCGGATGGACCGTCCGGGTGGCGGAGGTCGGTTCGGCGTCCGGTGCGCCGGTAGGGGGCGAGGAGGCGACCGCCCGCGCCGTGGACGCGGTGAACGGACCGGGGCCGGCGGACGCGAGCGGCTGGAGGAGAACGTCCCTGGCCTCCGCGGTGCCCGTGGTGCCCTTCGCCGTGCGGTCGTCGCCGCCTCCGCAGCCGGCGACGGCGAACACCACCCCGGCGGACAGTGCGGCGAGCACGGTACGCCGGATACGCCTGGGTGAGCGCACAGAGCTCTCCTGCCTGTCCCTGGGGAACGGATGGGTGTCACCATCTGTGCCGCACCGGGCACGGTCCCGCAAGCGGACAGCCGGCCGCCACCCCCATCTTGAACGCGTTCAATAGACCCTCTACTCTCACTTTCGGGGCTTGAACACGTTCAAAGCTGGGGGAAGTCGTGTCCGCACTGGTCAACGCCATCGTGATGCTGGGCATGCTCGTCGTCGTGCCGGCGGGGCTGCGGCTGACCGGACAGCCGGAGCTGGACCGGATCCGGCGGCTCTGGCCCCTGTTCGCCGTGCCCGGCGCCGTCGCCCTCTGGCTGCCGCGCTCCACCGCGGCCACGGCGCTCGCCTGCTGCTACGCGCTGGGAACCGTCCTGCTCGCCCTGCACGCCCCGCGCCGGGCGGTCCGCGACCGGGACCTGACGACGCGGCTCCTGCTGCTCTCCTCCGCCGCCGTCCTCGTGGCGACGATGCCGCTCGCGCTGAGCTGGGCGCTCGGCGAGGCGACCGGACTGCCCCACCCCACCCTGACCTGGATGGCCGCCACCCATGGCCTGGGCAACGCGCTGGGCTTCGCGCTCTGCTCGCTGCTCGCCTGGCGGCGCATCCGCACCGAAGGACCCGACCGCACCGGAGGCAGGACCGCATGAGCGCCCTCAGCTACCCGGAGGTCGGGGCGACCCGCCTCGGCCCGCTCCCCCGGGGCTACCACCACCTCCACCACCGCACCCGGGTCGGCTGGGGCGGGGCCCACTACGCGGCCGCCGGCGCGGCGATAACGGAGTGGCGGATGCACCGCGCCTCGGGGGCGCGGGTGGAGGCTCCGGGGCGCCGCGCGGAGCCCGGCGGCAACGTCCGGGTCTCGCTGGGGCTGGGGCCGCTGCGTTTCACGGCCCCCTGCGAGGTGGTCTGGACGGCGTACGGGGAGGACGGCCGCACCGGCTTCGCCTACGGAACCCTCGCCGGGCATCCGGAGTGCGGCGAGGAGTGCTTCGTGGTGGACCTCGCGGACGACGGCGCCGTGTGGTTCACGGTGCTGGCGTTCTCGCGCCCCGCTTCCTGGTACACCCGGCTCGCCGGACCGCTCGTGCCGCTCGTACAGCGCCGGTACGCGCGCAGGCTCGGCCGTACTCTGCGCCGGATCGTCGCCGCGAGCTGACTTCTGGCCGATACTGGCAGGGATGGAATGGTTCACCTCGGACGGCTACTGGCTGAGCCGGCTGATCTTCCAGCGGGCTCTGGCCGTGGTCTATCTGGTCGCCTTCCTCTCCGCCGCGCTCCAGTTCCGGGCGCTGATCGGCGAGCGCGGCATGCTGCCCGTTCCCGAACTGTTGCGGCGCACGCCCTGGCGCGCCGCCCCGGGGCTCTTCCGGCTGCACTACTCGGACGGCTTCTTCGCCGTCGTCGCCTGGAGCGGCTGCGCCGTCTCGGTGGCCCTGATCGCCGGTCTCGACGGGCTGCTGCCGCTGTGGGGCGGCATGCTCCTGTGGGCGCTGCCGTGGGCGCTGTATCTGTCGATCGTCCAGGTGGGGCAGGTCTGGTACGGATTCGGCTGGGAGTCGCTGCTGCTGGAGACGGGGTTCCTGGCGGTCTTCCTCGGCACCGGGGACACGGCCGCCCCGGTGCTGGTGCTGTGGCTGCTGCGGTGGCTGCTGTTCCGGGTGGAGTTCGGCGCGGGGATGATCAAGATGCGTGGGGACGTGTGCTGGCGGGAGCTGACCTGTTTGGACTTCCACCACGAGACCCAGCCGATGCCGGGGCCACTGAGCTGGTTCTTCCACCATCTGCCCAGGCCCGTGCACCGGATCGAGGCCGCCGCCAACCACTTCACACAACTGCTGGTCCCCTTCCTGCTGTTCACCCCGCAGCCGGTGGCGAGTGCGGCGGCCGGTCTGATGGTCCTCACCCAGCTCTGGCTGGTCCTGTCGGGGAACTTCGCCTGGCTGAACTGGCTCACCATCACGCTGGCACTCTCCGCGATCGACTGGACCCCCCTGGCCGGGCCGCCTCCGGAGCAGGCCGCTCCGCCCCTCTGGTACGAGGCGCTCGTCATCGCGGTCACCGCCCTGGTGCTGGCGCTCAGCTACCGCCCGGTGCGCAATCTGCTCTCGCGACGGCAGACGATGAACCGGTCCTACGATCCCCTGCACCTGGTCAACACCTACGGCGCGTTCGGTTCCATCAGCCGGATGCGGCTGGAGGTCGTGGTGGAGGGCAACGCCGACCCGGTGGCGCGCGAGGGGGCCGAGTGGCGGGAGTACGGCTTCCGCGGCAAGCCGGGCGATCCACGGCGGCTGCCGCGCCTGTACGCCCCGTACCATCTGCGGCTCGACTGGATGATGTGGTTCGCGGCACTCTCCCCCGCTTACGCCCGCCCCTGGTTCGGGCCCTTCGCCGAGCGACTGCTGGAGGGCGACCGGGACACGCTCCGGCTGCTCGGGCACAACCCTTTCCCGGACGGACCGCCCCGGCAGGTGCGCGCCCGGGTGTTCCGCTACCGGTTCACCGGGCTACGGGAACTGCGGGCCACCGGATGCTGGTGGCACCGCACCTATGTCCGGGAGTTCCTGCGGCCCGTCTCCCGGTCGCTGCCGCCGAAGCGGGAGGGCGGGGAGACGGGCCGCGGGACGCGCTGAGCGGTCGGTCGGTGCCTCAGTCGATGCCGGGCAGGATGTGCGGCTCGGCGAGGTCGTCCTCGTATCCGGCGAGCCGGATCGGGGCCGCTCTGGCCCAGACCTCGATGTTCCGCAGCTTGTCGGGGCGGCCGGGCCGTCCCGCGTTCCGTTCGGCGGGGCGCATTTCGCGCTCGGTCAGTTCCGGTGTCGTCACCGCGCACTCCTTTGTGTCGCGTCGCGGGGGGTGTCGCCGCCGCTCCGGCGGCGATGCCGGGGCGCGACCGCCCCGCGCGGGGCAGAGATGGGGATATGTCGGTCGCGGTGGCGCCGGTTCGGGGCGGAACAGCGGCCGGGTTACCGGCCATGTCCCAGGACGGTCGGGGAACCTTCGTGGGCCCCTCGATGGCGTCCGTCCGTCTCAGCGTAACCAAATGAGCGTCATTGCGCTCGATCGAATGTGAGCGGTAGGTCACTTTCGGCCACCGAGTACAACGAAAACCCGGCCCAGGGAACATCCTGGGCCGGGTTCTCGGCCGTCACACGGGGCCGACGGGCCGGTTGAGCCGTTCGGGTTACCAGTTGGCGGGGGCGTAGTCCTTGAGGAAGCAGCCGTAGAGGGCCTCGCCACCCTCACCGCGCACGATCGGGTCGTAGACCCGGGCCGCGCCGTCGACCAGGTCGAGGGGCGCGTGGAAGCCCTCCTCGGCGAGGCGCATCTTGTCCGGGTGCGGCCGCTCGTCCGTGATCCAGCCGGTATCCACGGCCGTCATCAGGATGCCGTCCTTCTCGAACATCTCCTGGGCGCTGGTGCGCGTCAGCATGTTGAGCGCGGCCTTGGCCATGTTGGTGTGCGGGTGGCCCGCACCCTTGTAGCCGCGGCTGAAGACGCCCTCCATCGCCGAGACGTTCACGACGTACGCGTGGGTCGCGGCGGTCGCCGCCATCGCCGGACGCAGTCGGCTGATCAGGATGAACGGCGCGGTGGAGTTGCAGAGCTGAACCTCCAGGAGCTCGATCGGCTCGACCTCCTCCACCGTCTGGATCCAACTGTTGCTGTCGTGCAGGTCCGGGACGAGACCGCCCGCGTCGATCGCGGTGCCCGCGGCGATCCGGGCCGGCGAGGCGGAGCCGGTGACCAGGGCGAGGTCCGTGACGTCCTGGGCGCTCAGGCCCTTCCCCTTGCGGGCGGCGGGCAGGGCGGCGACCCGGTCGACCGTACCGCTGCCGAAGGTCCCGATGACCTCGGCGACGGGCAGTTCACCTGTGGGCAGCGGAGCCGACTCGGCGTTGACCAGTTCGCTGTAGGCCCCCGGGGAGCGGCGCACGGTCTGGGCCGCGTTGTTGATCAGGATGTCCAGCGGACCCTCGGCCGCGACCGAGTCGGCCAGCGCGACGACCTGGGCCGGGTCACGGAGGTCGATGCCGACGATCTTCAGCCGGTGGATCCACTCGTCGCTGTCCTCCATCGCCTTGAAGCGGCGGATCGCGTCGTTGGGGAAGCGGGTGGTGATCGTGGTGTGCGCGCCGTCCCGCAGCAGCCGCAGCGCGATGTACATGCCGATCTTCGCCCGGCCGCCGGTGAGCAGCGCCCGGCGCCCCGTCAGGTCGGTACGGGCGTCGCGGCGGGAGCGGTTCTCCTTGGCACACGACTGGCAGAGCTGGTGGTAGAACGCGTCGACCTCGACGTACCGCGTCTTGCAGATGTAGCAGGACCGGGGCCGCTGGAGGATGCCCGCGATCTCGGCCCGGGCGGAGGAGGAGGGCAGCACGCCCTGCGTCTCGTCGTCGATGCGCTCGGCCGAACCGGTCGCCGTGGCCTCGGTGACGGCCCGGTCGTGGGCGGTCTTGGCAGCACGGCGCTCCTGGCGGCGGCGCTGCTTCACGGTGCGGTAGATCCCGGCGGTGGCACGGCGGACGGCGATGGCGTCCGGGTGGTCCACCTCGATCCGGTCGAGCTCGTCGAGCACGCTCAGGCAGACGGCCAGCCGCTCCGGGCCGATACCGGGACCGAACTCCTCGATTCCGGGAGCGAACTCCGGGCTGTCCTCTGTCACCGTCATTGCCGTTCCTCTGTCATCTTCTCGCCGCGGATCATGGATCACCGCAGGCCGAAACACCCCGCCCAAGTTTGCCATGCGCGGGCCACTGCTCTGTTCGAGCGGCGTACGGACGGCGCAGGAGTGGCATACGAGTGGCCTCCGGCGGAGCCGGCCCGGAAAGAGCCGCCGAAAAGAAACGGGGAAAGGGGCGCATGACTTCGCGAGGACCGGGCAGGCGACCGTCCGACACATTGGGCACCAGGGAGGGCGACACCATGACGGCGATGTCGGCGCGAGCCACCGGAACCACGCCGCTGAGCGACAGCGACAGCCGGACCGGTGCGCGGACAGCGGACGTCACCACCGGAGAGCTGCCCTGGGTCGAGGACGCCGGCAAGGTCGCCCCCAAGGACGCACGGACCCTGTCGAAGATCTTCTTCGACCGGCTCCAGGTCCTGGAGGAGGGCACCCATGAGCACCAGTACGCGCGCAACACCCTGATCGAGATGAACCTCTCCCTGGTGCGCTTCGCCGCCTCCCGGTTCCGCAACCGCGGCGGCGACGACTCGGAGGACATCATCCAGGTCGGCACGATCGGCCTGATCAAGGCGATCGACCGCTTCGACCTGTCCCGTGAGGTCGAGTTCGCCACCTTCGCCGTGCCCTACATCGTCGGGGAGATCAAGCGCTTCTTCCGCGACACCACCTGGTCGGTGCATGTGCCGCGGCGGCTCCAGGAGCTGCGGGTGGACCTCGCCAAGGCGAAGGAGCAGCTCTCCGCCGAGCTCGACCGCGATCCCACGGTCAAGGAGCTGGCCGCCCACCTCGACCTCCCCGAGGAGGAGATCATCGAGGGGCTCGTGGCCGCCAACGGCTACTCGGCCGGTTCGCTCGACACCCCCTCCGCGGACAGCGACTCCGGCCAGGAGCAGCGGGCGTACGCCGATGTCCTCGGTGAGACGGATCCGGCCATGGAGACCGTCGAGAACCTGCACACCCTGGCCCCGCTGCTCGACCAGCTGGATGACCGGGAGCGCCGGATCGTGCAGATGCGGTTCGGAGCGGAGATGACGCAGTCGCAGATCGGCGCGGAGCTGGGTGTCTCCCAGATGCATGTGTCGCGACTGCTCAGCAGGATCGTCCAGCAGCTGCGCAGGGGGATGAGCGTCGAGGCATGAGCCTGCGGGTCCCTTCGCTCGCCTATGCTTCGTGACGATCAGGCCGGACGAACCGCGCCGTCGCACGAGGGGGTGGAGGGTTGACCGAGTCGCGCGTGGGCACAGCGCCGCTTCCTGTGGGCATCTCCGGAATTCCCTCCCAGCAGGTCGGCGCCTCGCTCCATCCCGAGGGCCCGCTGTGGAGCCTGAACGCGTCGATCCTGCTCGTCGAGGACGACGCGGGGGATGCGCTGCTCGTCGAGGAGATGCTCGCCGACAGCGAGCTGGATTCCGCCCTCACCTGGTGCAAGACCCTGGCCGAGGCGCGCGCCTTCCTGCGTGCGGCCACCACCCCGGTGTGCGTACTCCTGGACCTGCACCTCCCCGACGTCCACGGCCTGGACGCCGTGCGCCAGATACTGGAGTCCGACAGCGACGCCGCGATCGTCGTCCTCACCGGTCTGGAGGAGTCCGGAACCGGGCTCCGGGCGGTCGCCGGAGGCGCCCAGGACTACCTGGTCAAGGGCCGTCTGGGCCCGGAGGTGCTCTCGCGCGCGGTCCGCTACGCCCTACAGCGCAAGGAAGTGGAACGGGCCGCGGCCGCGCTGCGCGCCAACCGCCTGATCGCCCAGGAGAACGCCCGGCTGGAGCGCGGGCTGCTGCCTGTTCCCCTGCTGCGGGACGACCGCTTCCGGGCGCGCGCCCGTTACGAGCCGGGGCGCGTCCACGGGTTGCTGAGCGGTGACTTCTACGACGTCGTGCAGACCTCGGACGGCACGGTCCACGCGGTGATCGGCGATGTCTCCGGGCACGGTGCCGCCGAGGCGGCACTCGGCGTGTGCCTGCGGGTGGCCTGGCGCACCGCCGTGCTGTGCGGTACGTCACACCCCGAGCAGATAGCCCTGCTGGAGGAGATCCTGGTCGCCGAGCGCTCGGACTCGCACGTGTTCGCCACCGTCACCTCGCTGGCGTTCCCGCCCGGGCAGCGGCACGCGCAGGTCCTGCGGGCCGGTCATCCCGGCCTGCTGCTGCGTGAGGGTACGGACGTGACCTGGGTCGAGCCCGAGGGCGGCATGGCGCTCGGACTGCTGCCCGGGGCCGGCCGGTGGCCGACGGTCGACATCCCGCTGACGCCCGGTGCGGGTCTCGTGGTCTTCACGGACGGGCTCTTCGAGGGGCGCGACGGACCCGACAGCCGCCTCGGCGAGGAAGGGCTGCTGGCGATGGCACGGGCCAACGGGCAGCTGCCCGCCCGCTCGTTCGTCGACGCCCTGGTCGCGGGGGCCGCGGAGGGGGCCGCCCCCTATGGCGGCCTCGCGGACGATGTGGCCGTTCTGCATCTGGGCTGGGGATCGGAAGCCGATGAGCGGTGACATGACGAAGGGACCGGCGCCGAGCGGCCTCGCCGCGCGGCTGTCCGTGCAGAACTGGGTCCATCTCATACTCGGCGGATTCATCGTGGTGGTCTGCGTCTGTCTGGTGATCGGCGGGCTCGTGCTGGCCCGGATCTCCGACCGTACGACCGAACTGGTGGACCGCATCCAGCCCGCGAGATCCGCTTCCTTCCAGCTCCAGAACTCCCTGCTCGACCAGGAGACCGGGATCAGGGGATTCGCGCTGACCGGCGACGACTCCTTCCTCGAGCCGTACGAGGCGGGGAAGGCCGCCGAGCAGGAGCGCCTCGCGCAGGTCCGGCGCCTGCTGGGCCCCGGCAGCCGGTACGCCGACGACCTCGACACCATCGCCTCCGCCGCCGAGCAGTGGCGGCGGACCAAGGCCGAGCCACTGATCGCGACGGTCCGGGAGCAGGGGCCGAGCGAGGCCGCCACCTCCGCCCGGTTGCAGCGCAGCAAGGCGGACTTCGACCAGCTGCGGCAGGCGTACGGCGCCCAGCAGGGGCATCTCGCCGAGGCCCGCGACCAGGCGCGCACCGACCTCGGCTCGGCGCGTACCACCCGCGACCGGGTGCTGACCGCGCTGGTCACCGTCTTCGTGTTGACCGTGGCGGCGCTGAGCCTGCTGCTCCACCGGGTGGTGGGCGTACCGCTGAACCGGCTGCGCGCCGCCTCGGACCACGTCAGGTCGGGGGCCTTCGGAACGCGCATCGAGATCAAGGGGCCGTCCGACGTGCAGGCCGTGGCCTGGGCGGTGGAGGACATGCGGCGGCGCCTGGCCGACGAGTTGGCCGAGGCGCAGGACCGCGAGGCGCTGCTCGCGGAGCAGACGGAGGAGCTGCGCCGTTCCAATTCGGAGCTGGAGCAGTTCGCGTACGTCGCCTCGCACGACCTCCAGGAGCCGCTGCGCAAGGTCGCGTCCTTCTGCCAGCTCCTGGAGAAGCGGTACGGCGAGGAACTCGACGACCGGGGCAAGCAGTACATCGCCTTCGCGGTGGACGGCGCCAAGCGGATGCAGGTCCTCATCAACGACCTGCTGACGTTCTCGCGGGTGGGCCGGGTACAGGAGAGCTGGAAGCCGGTCGCCCTGGACCGGGCCCTGGACCGCGCCCTGGGCAATCTGACCCTCGCGATCGAGGAGTCGGGGACGGTGATCGAGCGGCCGGAGTCCCTGCCCGGACTACTCGGGGACGCGACCGCGCTCACCATGGTCTGGCAGAACCTCGTCGGCAACGCGGTGAAGTTCCGCCGGGAGGGCGTCCCGTGCCGGATCTCGGTCGACTGCGTACGCGAGGAGGAGGACTGGCACCTGACGGTGTCGGACAACGGGATCGGGATCGCGCCCGAATTCGCGGACAAGGTGTTCGTCATCTTCCAGCGGCTGCACGCCCGTGACGAGTACGAGGGAACGGGCATCGGTCTCGCGCTCTGCCGGAAGATCATCGAGTTCCACGGTGGCCGGATCTGGCTGGATCCCGAACCGGGCGAAGGCACCCGCATCCACTTCACTCTGCCCGTGGCGCCCGAGGCGCCCACGCACACCACGGCGGAGCTGCTCGCTCCCGCCCTGCTCACCAGCGCGCCGGGAGATCCTTCGTGAACACCCCTGTCCAGCCCATCGAGGTCCTGCTCGTCGAGGACGACCCCGGCGACGAGCTGATGACCCGTGAGGCCTTCGAGGACAACAAGATCCGCAACACGCTGCACGTCGTGCGCGACGGACAGGAGGCACTGGACTTCCTCTACCGGCGCGGCGAGTACACCGAGGCCCCGCGCCCGGACCTGGTGCTGCTGGACCTGAACCTGCCCAAGTACGACGGCCGGCAGGTGCTGGAACAGATCAAGGGCGACCCCGAACTCTCCCTCATCCCCGTGGTCGTGCTCACCACGTCCTCGGCCGAGGAGGACATTCTGCGCAGCTACAAACTCCACGCCAACGCGTACGTGACGAAGCCGGTGGACCTCGATCAGTTCATCGCGGCGGTGCGCCAGATCGACGAGTTCTTCGTGACCGTGGTGCGGCTGCCCGGACGTGCGTAGGATCGGTCCGGATCTCCTGGAGTGGGATCGTTCGCCAGGGGTAGACGATTGGCGGAAAAGGTCTCCGACCTCACTGCGGCCCCCTGGCTGGAGCACATGAACGAACAGGTCACCTCCCCACCGGAAGATCCGGGTCAGGGGCTGGCTTCCGCCGAGGTACCGCCTTGCGCCGATGTGCTGCTGAGCGCCGAGGTCTTCGACGGCGAGCCGGGCTGTATCGCGCTGGCCCGTGGACTCGCCGACCGCTTCCTGACGCGACTCGCGGTGGAGCGCCTCGCCCCGATCGGCGAGCACACACGCAGCGACCTGATGCTGGCCGTGAGCGAGCTGGTCACCAACGCCGACCGCTACAGCCACGGCCCCTACCTCCTGGAGCTGGAGGGCAACGCACAGCTCATCAGTGTCACGGTGTACGACAGCAGCACCGCGATGCCCGTGCTGTACGCCCCCGACCCGTCCCGGCTCGGCGGTCACGGCATGGAGATCGTGGTGGCCCTGTGCGACCGGCTCACGGCCGAGCGGGTACCGGTGGGCAAGCGGATCCGGGCGGAGTTCCAGCTCAGCACCTGAGCTGGACTCCGAAGCTTCTATGGATCGTCAAGCCGAATCGGCGCTGCCGCGCTTCTCCACACCGCGCGCCCTGGCGGCCATCGCGGCGTTCCGGCGGAACGGCACCGCACAGAGAGACCCCGGGCATGGCGCCCGGGGCCTCATACGGTCAGCGTGGTGGCGGCTACGAATCCACGGAACCGACAGGTCACCGTCGCGGGCCGGCAGGCGTCACCGGATCGGCGCGGTCCCCGGCCCGCGCGAGCGGGGCGGTCGGAGAACGGTGCTCAGTTGAAGACGAGGACGTCGGTACGCATCGGCAGGGGGCTGCTCCAGCCGATGTTGATTTTGAACGTCACCAGTCCGCTGCCGGGGGCGATGCTCGACACCTGGAAGGGCGCCGCGCCGACGAACCGGTTCCCGTTGCCATCGATCTCGGAGGCCGTGATGACGACCGTCGAGTTGATCCCGATGACGCTCCAGGGGATCTGGAGGTTGAACGTCCCGTTGCCCGGGGTCCACGTCCACCACCCCCGCCACACGGCGCCGACGTTGCCGCCGATCGCCGCGAGGCCCTGGTCTCTGTCTGCGGCCTGCGAACTGCCTGCGATCCGCGGCACCTCGGTGGCGGAAGATTCGACTGCGGCCATGATGACTCCTCTCGCGCCGGAGAGCCCCGAGCCCCCCGAACACTTTGAGTATCGACTTACACACGCAGCGTGACAGTCGCTCGTGCGGGTGAACGTCCGGCGCGTTGCCGTACTCCCTGCCGGTCTTCGTGCCACCCGCGCATCCCCATGCCCCCCGCGCGTCTTCGTGCCACCCGCGCGGACACCGTCCACACCGGGGCTCGGTCGAAGCGTCCCGAAACGGAGTTGGGCCTTCCGGGTTCGGTGTGGATCGCGGCATCTCCGCCGGACGGGCGGAAGGCCCCGTGCCGCAGCCTGTTCATACGTCCGTCAGGTGCCGGGCCGGGTGTGCAGGCGGGTGATGTCGACGGTCCCGGCTCCGGTCTGGGGTCGTGGCATCAGCGCCCAGAGGGCGGCGAGGGCGATGAGGGAGACGAGGAGGGCAACGGCGCCGGTGCGGCCGTGTGCCCAGTTCGCCCGGTACCGGATCGGATCCTCGATCAGGATCTTGGAGAGCCAGGCGACGGCCAGGGAGCCAGTAAGGAGAACGGCCGTACGAGGCCAGCCGGTGAGGCCGAGCCGCTCCTCGTCCAGGAGCAGAAAGACCGGCCAGTGCCAGAGGTAGAGACTGTAGGAGACCAGCCCGAGCCGACGCAGTGGGGGTGTGGCCAGGGCACGGCCGAGAGGGGTGCGGGGAGCGCGGGCGAGGCAGGCGATGAGGAGAGCGGCGGCCAGGGCGTGGAGGAAGAGTCCGCCGTGAAAGAGGCCGGGGGTGTTCTGGCCGTCAGAAAAGATCCAGTAGGCCCCGATGCCGCAGGCCAGGGCCAGGCTCCACCAGCCGGCCGCGCGGGCGCCGAGTCGGGAGAGGAGACGGGTGGCCGGTGCGGTGGCCATCAGTGAGCCGAGGAGCAGGGAGAAGGCCCGGGTGTCGGTGCCCTCGTAGACACGGGTCGTATCGGCCGGATCGGCGAGTGTGATCATGAGGGCGAGGGACAGGGCGGCCCCGGTCCCCGCCGTCACCGCGACCCTGCGGTCGGGGCTGCCGCCGCCGCGCACCAACAGGGCGAGAACCAGCGGCCAGACGAAGTAGAACTGCTCCTCGGCGGCGATGCTCCACAGATGGCCGAAGACCTGGATGTCGGCGGACTGCCAGTAGCCCACCCGGTCGGCGATGAAGTGCCAGTTGGCGAGGTTCGCGATGACCCAGGGAGTGTCGTCGAGGGCGCGGCGCAGCAGGGCGGGGCTGCCGAAGGCCCAGGTGAGAAGGAGGGTTCCGGCGATCATGGCAAAGAGGGCGGGCGCCAGCCGGCGGGCGCGGTGTCCCCAGAACGCGGTGAGGCCCATCCGGCCGTCGGGTGTCCGCGCCTGGCGCAGGAGCAGTCCGGTGATGAGGAAGCCGGACAGGACGAAGAAGAGGTCCACGCCGAGGAAGCCGCCGCCGAAGTGGCCGGCGTGGAAGAGGAGTACGCCGAGGACGGCCACGCCGCGCAGCCCGTCCAGGGGAGCGATGTGGTGGTGGCCGGCGGTGGTGGGACGGCGGTGGGAGCGCCGGGTTGTCGTCTGCGCGGGCATGGGAGCTTTCCTGCGGGGCAGGGAGGCGGCCCCGGCCCTGAAGGCCGTAACCGCCTCCTGACGGAGGGGGGGGAGGGGAGCGGTGTGTGCCCGCCGGGTGGGCGGTCCTTCCGCTCGTGGCCGGGCTACGCGCAGCCGATCGCGCCGTAGACCTTGTTGGCGGTCCAGGGGCCGGTGGCCCACTGGTCCACGGCGGCGGGGGCGAAGGAGTACCGCTTGTTCAGCTGCTCGCCGAACCACGTGGCGAAGGCAGCCGATCCCTGCTGGCAGGAGTGGATGCCGTCCTTGCCGCGCTGCGCCCGGGGGCTGTCGCTGTCGCTGCCCCACAGGGCCGAGGCGTCGAGGAAGCCGACGGTGTCCGGGTAGGTGTCGGCGATCTTCCGGGCGGAGTGGGGAGCCGAGGTGATGGCGGCCTTGTGCGGCTTGTAGAAGTCATCGAGCCGGAAGGGCGGGGCGGACACGAGGAGGAGGTCGGCTCCCGCGCGGTTCACCGTCTTGGCCAGGCGTTCGTACCCGGTGCGCTGTTCGGCAGGGGTGCCCCAGTCGTAGCTGGTGATCTGGTAGGCGACCACGTCGGGCTTGAAGGACTTCAGCTTCTTCGGGAGGGTTTCCCAGGTCGAGGCGGCTGTCTGACCGATCACGCCACCGCCTCCCGCCGAGGCGACCGAGGTGAATTCCGCCCCGCTCGCCCGTATCGCGGCGCCGAGGGCGGGGGCCTGGGTCTCGCCGATGGAGTCGCCCATCCACAGCAGTCGGCGCGGCTTGGTGTCGCTCTTCCCTGAGTTCTCGGCCGCCTGCGGAGGGTTCCCGGTTTCCGCGGGACGGCTGTTGGCGGTGGTTTCCTGACAGGCGGTGAGGCCGAGGACAGCCGTGGCGACGAGGAGAGCGAGGCCTGCGGTGCGGCGGGGGACGTGGGTCGTGCGGGCGCCGACGGTGCGGGAGGTGACACGGGTGCTGGTGCTGGTGGTGTTCATGTCTTCAGAAGAGTCTTCCGTAGGGTGGGATGGGATGCTTGTCACCGATTCGTCACGGTATGGGCGACATACGGTCATACCCGGCGCGTGCCCTGGTCACGGCAGGTGCGCGGGAGGCTGTCGGGCGCTCCGGGAAGTACCGGGTCAGCCGGCCCGGGGGAAGCTGAAGGCGTAGCCCTCTTCGGTGAACCAGGGCAGGAGCTGTTCCAGGGCCTCGATCGACTGGGCGCGGTCGCCGCCGCCGTCGTGGAGGAGAACGGTCGGGCCCTTGCGGATCTGCTTCTGGACGGCGCCGACGATCCGGTCGGTGCCGGGCTGCTCGTAGTCGCCCGGGTCGACGTTCCAGCCGAGGCTGCGCATGCCGTGGGCGGCCGCGATCTGGCGGCTCTCAGGAGTGAAGGCGCCCCCGGGCGCCCGGTAGTAGTGGACGCGCGCACCCCCGGACGCTTGGTCGATCATCCGCTGGGCGTCCACGATCTCCTTCTTCTGGTACGGGACCGGCTTGCCGTCCATCGCGGTGTCGTGGCTGACGGAGTGGTTGCAGAGCCGGTGCCCCTCGGCGAGGATCCGCCGTACGAGAGCGGGATGGGCCGCGGCGCTGGGGCCGGTCACGCAGAAGACGGCCTTGGCGTCGTGCCGTCGGAGAAGGTCCAGAGCCTGGGGGGTCCAGCGCGGGTGCGGGCCGTCGTCGATCGTGATGTTGACGGCTTTCCCTTTGTTCTCCGACTCCCGGACGATGGCCATGTCCACCGAAGGCGGTGGCAGGGTCGGGTCGACCCGGTGTGCTTCGCCCTGCCCGTCCGTCCCACGCGCGACGGACCGAGCGGGGTGTCCGCCGTCCAGGAGAGCGACGGCCGCCGTGCCGGCCAGGACCAGGACCACCGCTGCGGCCAGTGCCGGGCGCACGACGCCGGCCCGCCGGGATTCGTGGTCACTCCTGCTGTGCTGTGTGATGCCCATGCCCTGAACGAAACCTGCCGGGCTGCCCAAGATGGCAGGCCGTCATCGTTTCATCATGAAAAGCGGAACTGCAGGTCATACGCTTCGAGCATCCTGGTCACAGAGCCCCGAAGGGCACCGAGGACCCGAGACCCGCCGAAGAAATGTGCCCCGCTATGCCACGAGTCCTGCTCATCGAAGACGACCTCGCCGTCCAGAAGGGTGTCACCCTCGCCCTGAAACGACGGGGTCATGAGGTGGAGGTCGCGGGCAGCGGTGAGACCGGTCTGCTCTCCCTGGAACGCCACCGGCCCGACCTGATTCTGCTCGACCTGATGCTGCCCGGGATGAGCGGCCTGGAGACCTGCCGGCGGATCCGGGAGAGCAAACAGGTCCCGATCATCATCCTCTCCGCCCGCGGGGACGACATCGACATGGTCGTCGGGCTGGAGGCGGGCGCCGACGACTACATCGTCAAACCGGCGAGCGGGGAGGTCATGGAAGCACGGATCAAGGCTGTCCTGCGCCGCGTCGCCCCCGCACCGGACGGCGCGTCCTCCCCGACCGCCACGGCGGGTGGGGAGGTCCACGGCGATCTCACCGTGGACCGTACCGCGCTCATCGTGACCCGGCACGGCGCCGAACTCGCCCTCGCCCCCTCCGAACTCAAGCTGCTGTTGTTCCTCTCCGCGGCTCCGGGCCAGGTCTACAGCCGCCAGCAGCTCCTGGAACAGGTCTGGGAGCACTCCTTCTACGGCGATGCCCGTCTCGTCGACGCCTGTGTGATGCGGCTGCGCGCCAAGATCGAGGACGACCCGCGTGCGCCGGTGTACGTCCAGACCGTCCGCGGCTTCGGCTACCGTTTCGGGCCCGTGACATGACCCTCCGGCTCCGCGTCCCACGCGGCCTGCGAGTCCGGCTTGTCGTCACCTTCCTCCTGGCCGTCGCCTTCGGTTCCCTGCTCACGGCGGGCATCACCTTCCTCCAGGCCCGCTCCTCGATCCTCGACCGCACCCAGCACAGCGCCGTCGCCGATCTGCGGGCCCAGCTCGACTCCCTCGCCCCCGGCCTGCCCTTCCCGCCCAGCACCGCGGATCTGCGCGCGCTGACCCGTCAGCTCGACCAGGCCGGCGGCTCCCGCACCTGGCACTCCGCCGCCGTCTACCAGGAAGGCCCGCTGATCTCCACCGCACCAACTGCCCCAGCCGTACCGCAGGCGCTCCGCGCGACCGTACGTAACCACGGCAAGGCCGCGTTCCAGCGCACCGACCACGACGGAGGTCCCAGGCTCGCGCTGGCCATGCCCGTCGCGTACGCCGATGATCCCGCCGCACCCGACAGCGCGGGCAAGCCCTCCGGACTGACCGTCTACGCCACCTTCCCCCTCACCCCCGAACAGAACGACATCGCGGCCCTGGTCACCGCAGCCCAGGCGGGAGCCGTCCCTGCCCTCGCGCTCGCCCTCGTCCCCGCTCTCTTCGCCGCCCGCCGCGTTCTGCGTCCCGTGCGACGGCTGCACCACGGCGCCGAGCGCATCGCCGCCGGAGAACTCGGCACCCGCCTCGAAGCCGACAGCCACGACGAACTCGCCGACCTCACCCGCACCTTCAACACCATGGCCGCGACCCTTCAGAAGGACGACGCCGAACTACGCCGCATGGAAGAGGGCGCACGCCGCTTCGCCGCCGATGTCGCTCATGAACTCCGTACCCCCCTCGCGGCCATGATCGCCGTCACCGAAGTCCTCGACGAGGACGCCGCCGGCGGAACCCTCCCGCCGGACACCGCCGACGCCGTCCGTCTCATCAGCGACGGGACCCGCACGCTCGCACGGATGGTCGAGGACCTCATGGAGGTGTCCCGCTTCGACGCCAGGACCGCCCCCCTGCGATCCGAGAACACCGACCTGGGCATCCTGGTCACCAAGACACTCCAGCTGCGCGGCTGGGACAGCGACGGACGGGTCACCACCGACCTGGCCACCCCCGTCCCCGTTCACGCCGACCCCCGCCGCATCGACGTCATCCTCGCCAATCTCGTCGGCAATGCCCTGCGCCACGGCCTGCCACCTGTCACCGTCCGTATCCGGGCCGAAGACCACCGGGCGGTCCTCACCGTCACCGATCGCGGCCCCGGCATCTCCCCCCACGTACTCCCTCATGTCTTCGAACGCTTCTACAAAGCCGACGCCGCGCGCACCCGATCCGAAGGCAGCGGCCTCGGCCTCGCCCTCGCCAGGGAGAACGCCCTCCTGCACGACGGCACCCTCACCGCCGCCAACGCTCCCGGCGCCGGAGCCGTCTTCACCCTCACCCTCCCTCTCGCCCCCACCGTGCCGGACATCCGATGAACAGCCACTCCCACGCCCGCCTCACCCGTCGCGCGGTACGGACCGCCCGCGCCTTCCTGATGGCCGTGCTCACCGCGGTGGCTGCCACCAACTGCGGCATCACCGCCGCCGGCCCCACGACCGCGGGGCCGGCGGCCTCCGGCATCCCGCGGCCCGGTACCGAAGCCCGCACCGTTCAGCTGTACTTCGTCGGCCCGTACGGCATCCGCGCGGTCAACCGCCCCACCGACCGGCCCCTCGTCCCGCAGCAGGCCCTCGACCTCCTGCTGGAAGGCCCCACCCCCGCCGAACGCGAACGCGGACTCACCACCCAAGTGCCCCCCATGGCCGGGCAGCTCACCGCCACCACCGGGGAAGGAGCCGTCGACGTCTTCGTCCCCCGCGACGTCAGCACCGGCGACCTCGATGTCAACGCCGTCGCCCAGATCGCCTGCACCGCCGCCCACGCCCACGTCCCCGGCGACAGGCCCGCCCCCCGGACCGACATCCGTATCCACGAGAACCTCACCCCCTCCGAGAACCCCTGGACCGTCCGCTGCGGCCCCAACGGCACCGTCACACCCGTCACCGACTGACGGCCGGCCCACTCGGGCCGGCCGCGCGGTCGGGCTCCTGTGACCAGGGCCCTTCCTCGCGGCCGTCCACCGAGCAGGTCCGGATCAGGATCAGCGCTGCGAAGGTGTCACCACCCAGTCGGAGTTCCGGAAATGGGTGGACACCCCGGTTCCCTGCTGAGACGTGTCGGGAGGTCCGGAGCTGGGGAACAGTGAAGGCGCGATGGGCCGCCCCAGCCGCTCCTCCCAGACGGTCGCCCACTTCTCCAGGTCCGGGAACGCCTCCCGGACCGCCGTCCGGTTGACGAAGTTGTACTGGTGATGGATGAATCCCTTCCGGAGATCTCCCTCACTGAGCTTTCCCTCGCTCTTCAGCTCATCCCATTTCGCTCGCGCCGCGGCCACCATGACGTCGGACGAGATCTGGAAGTCCCCGTCGCTGGGTCCGACCGGCATTCCGTTCTCGCCGAGCATTCCCAGTTTGTGCAACGCGTCGAAGGGGCGGCGGGCCGGGCGCTCACCGGCAGGCGTGGAACCCATCCACGCCTGGAACCTCTCCAGCGCCACCGGCTGCCCCGTCAGGTCCCGTTCGGTCGGGAAGTCCTTGTGCCGGCCCGAGAAGAAGAACGCCCACGAGCCCTGGAGCCGTACGTCGTAGTCCTGGGGACGCTCGCAGGCGGAGCACAGGACCGTGAACAGGGACGACGACATACGCGTGAACTGCTGAGGAGTCGTGCCCAACGGCGCCCGGAACTGGCGCCACCACCCGACCTGCTGCCGCGTGAGCCCGAGGAATTCCAGGTCCCGGGGCTGAATGACGTATCCCGTGTCATCACGTGGCCAGGCCCGGCCCCCCTCGCTCTGACTTCCCCGGACCCTGCCGTCGGCGTCGATGAGCCCCTGGGCCTGGGCTTCCTGACGCCTCTTGAGGAATCCGGGGTCCTCGACGGCCGACGGGCTCGTCCGAACAGTCTGCGCATGGACGCTCGCGGTGACCGGCCACGGGGTTACCGCCGCGGTGGGAGCAACCGCGGGACCGGAGAACACCAGGGCCGCGAGGGCGAGAACTCCCAGCCTTTGAAGCTGACGTGACACTCTTCTACCTCCAGCAGACAACACTTCGCACGGCTCGCACTGCTCGCGATCCATGACTCAGAGTTACATCTATCACCGTGTGTCACCATCAGGCGCCCTTTCCGGGAAGTAGCCACCGGAAAGGGCGAACAGGGCACGCACGGTTGACCTTTGCCGGGAGCCCGCTCCCCCGGTCGCCGCGACCGGAGCGGTGAAGATCAGACAGGGCGGCTGAAGCGGTGCGGGTGCGGCAGTGGCGCGGCTGCGGTGTCGGGGCAGGCCAGACGGGCCTGTCCGCCCACCGGCAGGGTGCGCATCGGGTCCGGGTGGCCGAGGTCGAAGCCCGCGGCGAGGGCCGGCGCGCCCGGAAGGCAACGGCCCTCCAGAGCTGCCTCGACCAGCACGACATCCCGCGGCCCACCCCCTGGCGAACCCTGGGCAGTTGAACCAGACGGCCTCCGAGATCCCCGAGTGTGAGGATGAGGCCGCGCCGCCTGTCGTCCGCCCGTTCGGCACCGGGTTCTCCTGTCAGGCGTCGAGCACGGCGGTGGCCTCGACCTCCACCAGGTGCTCGGGGATGTCCAGGGCCGCGACGCCCACCAGAGTGCCGGGCGCTACGGGCGTGGTGCCCAGTCTCGCGGCGGCCCGGTCCACGCCCTCCAGGAACGCGGGCATCTTCTCGGGCGTCCAGTCGACGACGTACGCGGTCAGCTTCGCCACGTCGTCGAAGGTGCCGCCGACCGCGGCGAGGGCCGTGCCGATGTTGACGTACACCTGCTCGATCTGTGCGGCGAGGTCGCCCGCACCGACTGGAGCGCTACGGACTGGTCGAGCGGTGTGTGCACCCCACCGTGCCCCCGCGGGTCGAGTACACCCTCACGGAGCCGGGGCAGGGCCTGCGCCGGACGGTCCATGTGATGTGCGACTGGACCCATGAACACATCGGTCACATCGAGGCCTCCCGCCGCGCCTTCGACGCCTGAGGCCTGTCGATCGGGGTCGGCCGGCTCAGCCCCCGTCGTCCGGCCGGCCGAACCAGTCCAGGCACAGCACCAGTGCGTCGTCGAGTGTCTCCGCGCCCCGGTACTCCGCCAGTTCGCCGAGCATCGCGCGCGGCACGGTGGCGGCCGGAAGCAGCCGTGTCGACTGGATGGCGCGGGCCAGCGCGCGCTCCCCGTACGCCTCGCCCAGCGGGGACACCGCCTCGTAGACGCCGTCGCTGAGCAGCAGCAGCCGGTCGCCGGGCTCCACGTGGAACTCCTGGACGGTGTACTGCGACTCCTCGAACATGCCGAGCGGCAGTTGTGCTTCCAGTCCGATCCGACGGACCTCCCGGCCACGCTGCATCCACAGCTGCGGCGATCCCGCGTCGACCACGCCGACCCGCCCGGTCGCCAGCTCGAAGCGGAGCAGCAGCGTGGAGACGTGGGAGGCGCCGCGGTGCTGGTCGTAGAGCGCTTGGTCCGCGAGGGCCGCCTGGTCCGCGATACCGATGCCGGCCCGGCGGGCGTTGCGCAGGGCGTTGACGGCGAGATTGGTGAGGAGGGAGGCCTGTATGCCCTCACCCATGCCGTTGGTCACCGCGAGGGTCAGCTCGTCGGCATCGGCGGCCCAGTCGAAGTTGTCGCCGTGGATGGCGTACGCGGGCTCCAGCTGGGCCCCGATCGCGAACTCGGCGGCGGTGCAGGCACGGGCGGGCAGCAGTTGCCACTGCATCTCGGCGGCGAGGGTGAGGCGGGTGGTGCGCCGGGCGCGCTGGTACAGGTCGGTGTCCCGTTCGGCGACGAGGATCTCATGGCCCAGCAGGTCGGCCATGTGGGTCAGCTCGCCGACCAGCTCCGGGGTGGACAGGGCCTGGGGCAGCCGGACGGTGAGGATGCCGAGCCGCTCGCCCCGTACGGTCACGGGCAGGTGGTGGTCGACGGCGTCATCGTGCCGGACCTGCTGTTCGCGGGGCTCCTGACTGCCGAACGCCCGGCCCTCGGGGCTGTTGTGGAGGGACAGGGGCTCGTTCTCGTCGTCGGGCCGGTCCAGGGATTTAAGGACCCGCAGACCGTAGTCGGCGAGGTGGAGCTCCACCGCGAGGGCCCCGTAGGCGCTGCTGAGTTTGGTGCGCAGGGTGGCCAGCAGGGCGTGCGGCGCTGCGGCCCGTACGGCGGCCTCGATGTCCGTTCGTCTGTTCACGGTCTCTCGCGCAATCTTCGTCCTGCGACGTGGTAGGGGCTGGGGCCGGGCTGACAAGCAGGCCTGACGGGTGACACAGTGGCTGAATGCCCCACCGAGGATTTCGCCCGAGCGGTCGCGAACAGGCGTCCGCCGACGCCGTCGCCGCCTCGGAGCTGCTGGAGGTGCTGTGGGGCCGGGGCCAGGAATCCGCCGCTTCGGGAACCGTATCGCCCTCCCAGCTTCGGGCCCTGCTCGTGATCGAGAAGCAGGAGGGCACCAATCTGCGGGCGCTGGGGGAAGCCCTGGGCTCGCGTGCCCCCTCCGTCAGCAGGCTCTGCGACCGGATGGAGGCGATGGGGCTCGTCCAGCGGGCGCCCAGCCCGACCAGCCGTCGCGAAGTGGAACTGCGGCTGAGTCTGCGTGGTCGCACCCTTCTGGAAGAACACCGGGCCCTGCGTGCCGGCGAACTGAACGCCGTGCTGGAGCGGATGGATCCCGCCGCCCTCGCCGCTCTCGCCGAGGGACTCGCGGCCTTCCACACCGCCGCTTCGGAGCGCCTTTCCCCGCAAAGGGATACAGCCGCCTCCCCACTCCGCGATGATGTCGCGGACAGCGCCTAGCTCCATCCAGCTCCTGCTTCCGCATCCATCGGTTCTCCGCCTTCGGCAGACCGGCCGGGCAACCGTAGGGGATCAGATTGTTACCCGATGGAGAATGTTGTCAAATGGCAACTGTTACTTCTATCGTTATGCCGTACCCCGCCGCGACCAGGGACGGAACCATGCCGACCCGTCCGGCAGAACGGCTCTCCGCCCCTTCCGATCCGCCCGAGGTGCCTTCCGTGCTTTCATCGCCCAACGAAGACAGAGCCGTCAGAATCACCACCCGACAGGAGCGGGACGCCCTGGTCCTCACCGTGTCGGGTGACCTCGATATCGACAGCGTCACGCCGTTGGGCCTCGCCCTGGCCTCGGCGGCCGACGACGGCTCCGGCCCGGTCGTCGTGGACCTGTCCGGCGTCGGCTTCGCGGACTCGACGACGGTGAATGTGCTCCTTCAGGGACACACCGCTCTGGGCGTCCGGCTGCGGCTGGCCGCCCCGTCCCCGTTCATGCGCCGCCTGATCGAGATCATCGGCCTCGACAGCGCCCTGCCCGTCCTGCCGTCCGTGGACGCCGCCATCGACGCCGTACTGCCTTCCTGACGCCCTCGGGCCGCCCGGGCAGGGGCGGAGGGACGGCTACCGCCCCTGCGCCCCCTGCCCGGGCGCCCGGTCGAACACGCAGTCCCCGCACAGCCCACCGCCCGGGCAGCGCCAGTACAGGCAGCAGCTGCGCCTCCGGAACGCCGGACCGTGCGGGGCCCCGGTGCGGCGCAGTGCCTCGTCGTCGAAGAGCTCGGCCGCCAGTGTGCGGGCCCGTACGGCCACGTCCGGCCGGTCGTGGGCGCGCGCGAAGGCGACGAGTTCACGTACGGCTCCGGCGAGCGCGGACCCCGCGTTTCCCCGCAGCAGCTGCGGGGAGATGTTGCCGTCGCGCCGGAACGCCTCGGACAGCGGGTCCAGATGCCCGTACTGGACCTCCTCGCGGATCCGGGCCGCCGTGCCGGGCAGCTCGGACATCCCCGCGAGCCACAGATCGTCCGGCGAGGTGGCCGACGGGTCCCAGTGGAGGGCGTCGGGCGTCAGTGCGGGGATCCGCCCGAAGAGCGCGGCCGGGCCCAGCGCGAGGGACCAGATCCGGGCGGCCAGCCCGAGATGGGCGATGGAGGCGGCCACCCTGCGCTCGGGGGCCGCGAGGCGGTCCGCGACCTTGTCGACACGCGCCGCGAGAGGGCCGTTGTCCCCCGCGTACAACTCCCGCAGCGGACGGTGCCCACCGCCCGGCACCGCTGTGGTCCGCAGCGCGAAGAATCCCCCGACCGATCCCAGTAGCACCAGGTCCATGCCCCGTCCCCCTCGGTTCCCGGCCCGCCTCCGGGCCCGCTCCCGTGATCGTCCTTACGGACACCGGCGGTGTCGTCCTCGCGGCTCACCGTATCCGCCGGGCGGTAACTTCTGACGGCTGGGGGCGAGAGGACTACCGTCGGGAGGAGGACGTCGGTCCGTCGGGCGTACTACTGGGGCAGTAGGCCGAAATGCAGTCTCAAGGACGACGACGTGGGGCCCCGGACGGGACATCGTGGTGTACATGAGTTCCCTTGCGTTGTCCGTGCTGCTGTCACTGATCTCCGCGGTCGCCTACGCGGCCGGGGCGATCATCCAGGAGCGCGTGGCCGCGACCTGTGACCACTCCCTGCATGCCCTGCTGCGCAACGGCGTGTGGTGGGTCGCCGTCCTCCTCAACGGGGCCGGTGCGGTCCTGCACGTGGTGGCGCTCGCGTACGGTCCGCTCAGCCTGGTCCAGCCGCTCGGCGCGCTGACGATCGTCTTCGCGCTGCCGATGGCGGCCCTGTTCGTCGGGCGGAGGGCGGGGGCGACGGCCTGGCGCGGCGCCCTGATGGCGACGGCCGGGCTCGGCGGACTGCTGGCGCTCACGGGAAACGCCGAGCCGCACACTCTGGACGGTCCCGAGCAGGTGCTGCTGGCCTCGGTGACGTTCGGAGCCGTCGGCGCGCTCGTCGTGCTCGCACGTACGCTGCGCCGGCCGGTCCTGCGCAGCATCGTCCTGGCCACCGGCGCCGGAGTGGCGTTCGGCATGGCCTCGGTGTTCACCAAGACCGTCGCCGTGGAGTGGACGTCCGGATCGGTGCGCTCGGGCGCGCTGCCACTGCTGGTGATCGCCGGGCTCGCGGCGGTGGGCCTGTTCCTTTCCCAGGCCGCCTACCGGGGCGCGGGCCTCACCGCTCCGCTCGCGACGGTGACGGTGGTCAACCCGGTGGTGGCCGCCGCGATCGGGATCACGCTGTTCGGCGAGCACTTCCGCCACGGCGTCCCGGGAACCGTCCTGGCCCTCTCCTGCGGGATACTGGCCGCCGGCGGCCTGATCATGCTGACGCGGGAGCGGCTGCGCACGGAGCACGCCCAGGAGCCGCGCACGGACGCCGGAGCGTGGACTCCCGGCACGCGGCGCGCCGGCCAGGCCGCCGGTTACGGTCCGGGGGACGCGGTCCCCGGACCGGAAGGGCACGAGGACGGACGGCCCTCGCCGTCACCGGTCGTGGAGGACGGACACCCCGGGCCGTCACCGGTCGTGCCGGAACCCGCGTCGGGGCGGCTGCCCATGACGCGCATGTCGTCGCCCCTGCCGCCGGGGCAGGCGGTGCCGCGGGTGGAGTTCGGCGCGCCGGGCCCGCTCACGGAACAGCGGCGGAGCGGCGGAGCCACCCTGCGGCGCTCCCGCTCCGAGCGGACGGTTCAGACCCTGACGCCGCCTGCCCGGAGGTAGGCGAGCGGGTCGACGTCCGAGCCGTAGCCGGGACCCGTACGGATCTCGAAGTGCAGGTGCGGTCCTGTGCTGTTACCCGTGGAGCCGGAGCGGGCGATGCGCTGCCCACCGGAGACCGACTGCCCCGCGCGCACGTGGAGCGCGGAGAGATGGGCGTACTGGCTGTACTTGCCGTCGCTGTGCCGGATGACGACCTCGTAGCCGTACGCTCCGGCCCAGCCGGCCGAGACGACGCGGCCCGGAGCCACCGACTTCACCGATGTCCCGGTGGGCACGGGGAAGTCCACCCCGGTGTGATAGCCGCTGGACCAGCCGCCGGCCTGCCGGTAGGGAGTACCTGTGCCGGCCGACACCGGGGCGCTGAATCCGGAGTGCTTCACGGCGCGCTCCGGAGCGGGCCGCTCCTTCGGCGCTTCTTTTCTGGGTGCTTCCTTCTTGGGCGCCCGCTGCTCGGGGGCTTCCTTCTTGGGCGCGGCCTGCGCGGGTGCCTTCTTGGTGGGCTCAGCCTTGGGCCGGTCCTTGGGCTGGTCCGCCTTCTTCGCCTCGGGCGTGGCCGCGGAGGGCTTCGGGGCGGTCTTCCGCTCGGGGCTTGGGGAGCTCTTCCCCTCCCCCGTCTTCGGTACTCGGCTCTGGTCGAGGCTCAGCCGCTGTCCGGGGAGGATCAGGTCCGGGTCGCCCCCGACCACGGTCCGGTTGGCCGCGTAGAGGCCCTGCCAACCGCCGCGCACCCGTTGGGCGGACGCGATACCGGAGAGGGAGTCGCCGCTCGCGACGGTGTACGAATCGCGCTTGCCCGGCACATGGGTGGGCGTCGCCGCTTCGGGACGCGCTTGGAGCTTCCTGGGCGGCGCGCTCTGCGGGGCCGCGGCCCGGACGGTCCGGCTTCCGGCGCTCTGCGCTTCGGTCCCGGCCTCCGGGGCGGTCCCGGGAGCGTCCCCGCCCCGGGTGAGCCCCGCCCGTACGGAACAGGTGGGCCAGGCACCGGGGCCCTGGCCGTCGAGCACCTTCTCGCCGATGGCGATCTGCTGGTCCCGGGTGGCGAGGTCGGCGCGCGGCGCGTACTGCGTGCCACCGAAGGCCGCCCAGGTGGAGCCGCTGAACTGCAGCCCGCCGTAATAGCCGTTGTCCGTATTGACCGTCCAATCGCCGCTGGACTCGCAGGCGGCGACCTTCTCCCAGACCTCGACCGGTGCGGCCCCCGCCGAGGCCGCGGTGATGAGTGGGAGCGCGATGCCCGCGCCGCCCACCGTCACCGTGAGCGAGGCACGGTTGATCCGGCTCGGCTGGTATCTGCGGTGCCGTCCGTTCGCGGCCATACGTGGCTCCCCCACTGGCTTTGGGTCATCTCGCAAGGGGCAACGTAGGTCCGCACCGTGGCTGATCACAAGCAAAACGTGATACTCGGCCACCCCTGGCCGGTCCGTGGCCGGATTCCGACCAACCCGCCGGGTGCGAACTTCCGCTCCGCCGGAGCGCCCACCCTGGAGGACGTGGCGCGGGCGGCCGGCCACCTGACCACGCGCCAGCGCCTCTGCCCGTTCCTTCCGGCCACCCTCCGGCCGCGGCGAATCGCACGCCGCGGCGGGAGGGTTATCGCGCCGCGTCGCGGGACGGCATCCGGGCGAAGGGCCCTAAGGAGTCCACGGCCCGAGCATGTCCTTCATCGCGTCCGACATCGCGAATTGCAGCAGGGGGCCGTAGGTGATCCGGCCGACGCCGAGGCGGCGGAAGCGTTCGAGGTCGTGCTTGACGGGATGGGCGGTGGAGTTCACGGGGACGGCAACGGCGGCGGTCACCGCCGCGAGCAGCTCGTCGTCGTCCTGGATGCGCACCGGGTAGACGCTGTCGGCACCGGCCTGTTCCAGGGCCTTCAGCCGCTCGATGGCCTCGTCGAGGACGCCGGAGGCGTTCTCCGCGTGCAGGAAGAGGTCGGTGCGCCCGTTGACCCAGACCGGGACCCCAGCGTCGTCGGCCGCCGCTCGCAGGCCCGCGACGTAGCCCGCGTGCTCCTGCGTGGTGCGCAGGCGTCCGCCCTCCGAGTGGACGGTGTCCTCGATGTTGAGGCCGACACCGCCGACCTCGATGAGACCGGCGACGAGATCCGCGGGCTTCTGTCCGTAACCCGCCTCCAGGTCCACGGAGACCGGGATGTCGACCGCCGCGATGATCGGCCGGACGGCGGCGAGCACCTCCTCGAAGGTCTGTCCCTCCTGGTCGGCGGCCCCCCGGGAGTCGGCGAGCGGATGGCTGCCGACCGTCAGCGCGGGGAACCCGGCATCAGCTGCCGTCCGCGCGGACCAGACGTCCCAGACGGTCGGCAGCACGAGCGGCTTGTGGTCGGCGTGCAGTTGCTTGAGGCGCTGAGCGCGCTCGACGGTGGTACGAAGGTCCATGTCGAGGACGCTACCCCCGCAACGCCGGAAAACAACGTGCCGACGGGGTGCCGCCGCATATACGGGCTGCCGTCGCCATGACGAGCCCGTGGCGGCCACGGATGTCCGTGGCCGCCACGGGCTCTCTCCGGGCCGACAGCGGGGATGGGGCGGCTCGGAGGGCTTCGCGGCCCTGCCGGATCAGTTCCGGTGGACGCCGAACTCGTAGAGCGAGACTCCGAGCTTGTCCGGCGCGGTCACCTGGAAGGTGCCGTCACCCCGATCGGTGAAGGCCGCGTCCACCAACTGACCGCTGTCGTCGATGTACTTGGAGGTGACCAGAACCCGGTGGGTGAGCGCGTCGCCGTCCGGGCCGGAGACGGAGGCGCTGAACGTGAACGGTTTGCCCGCCTGGACGGCTGAGGCGTTGTCAACGGTCATCCCGCTGATGACCGGCGGGCTGTTGTCTGTGAACGATGCAGCGCGCGAGGACTGTTGGGCGACGGGGGCGAAGCGCCCCGGGAGCACGCACGAGCGAGCGGCCCCGCGTACGGCGGGACCGCCCACTCATACTTTCCGGGCCGACGGGATCCGGCGCCCGGGCCGTTCGCGACCTCGGCGCCCTCACCCTCACCCGTCGGCGGGAGCCGCCCCACCGGGGAGGACGGCGGGACGACTCCCCCGGATCACGCGGTGTGCAGGGTCAGCCCGTACCGGTTGAGGATCTCGTTGACCGGCTGGTACCAGGTCTCCCCGCCGCCGGAGCAGTTGCCCCAGCCGCCGGAGGTGACGCCTTGGGCCTGGTCGCCGCTGATGAACGAGCCGCCGGAGTCGCCGCCCTCGGCGCAGACGCTCGTCTTGGTCATCTGGTGCACCGCGCCCTGGCTGTAGTTGACGGTCTCGTTCTTGGCGAGGACGTTGCCGCAGCGCCAGTGCGTGGTGGAGCCGGAGCGGCAGATCGACGCACCGATCGGCGCCTCGTTCGAGCCGCGGACGAGCTGGTCGGAGACGGTGCCCCAGCCGATGACGACCGGCACGGTCCACCAGCCGTTGGCCACGTTCACCCAGGCGTAGTCGTTGCCGGGGAAGGACGAGCCCTGGAAGTTGCCGATGGCCGAGCCGTCCCAGCCACGTACGGACTGGCCGGCCCCGCCGCAGTGCCCGGCGGTGACGAAGCCGCCGTGGACGGAGAAGCCGATCGAGCAGCGGACGTTGCCCGTGTAGTACGGGTCACCTCCGACCGTTCCGGCGGCGAAGGTCCCCGGCGCTTCGGCGGTCATCTCCACGGTCACGGGGCCGGCCTCACGGGCCTTGGCGACGAAAGACCGGACATCGTTGTCACGCTTCTCGGAGGCGACGACGTTCACGACGACGCTGCTGGTCGCCGGGTCGACGTGCCAGCTGCTCACGCCGGACGGTGCGGGCAGGGCGTCGATGCGGGCCTTCGCCGCGTCGAGCCGCTCGGCCGAGTGCTCGACGAGCCGGGCGTCGGCGCCGGCGGCCCGTACGGCCTCGGCCTTCTCGGCGTTCGTGACGGCGACGACCAGCTTGCCGGTCTTCGCGTCGAACCAGGACCCGCCGAAGGCGGAACCCGCGGCGCGCTGCGCCTTCGGCTCCAGGGCGGTGGCCGCCTTCTCGTCGGCGAGCCTCGCGACGGCCTCGCCCTCGGTGAGGCCGAAGTCGCGCTGCATAGCGGTGAGCAGGGCCGCTGAGGCGGGGGTCTCCGCGGAACCGGCGGGGGCGGCGGAGGCTGACGACGGACCGGCAGCGGCCCAGGCACCGAGGAGCAGGAGTGCGGACAGGCCGGTCCGTAACACGGTTGCATGTCTCAAGGGAGTGACCCTTCCTGTTGTTCCAGCGACGTGGGGGTGGAACGGGAGGCGTCCGGGAGCGCATGCTGATCGTGCCGCTTGAGAGCGCTCTCAGATGTGCCGTCCCGGACTGTAGCGGAGTTCGATGATCAGGTCCATGCCAATGGCGGAAAGGGCTGGTAAGCGGTGCTCGAGGATGCCGCGTGCCGGGTCGATCAGGCGTACTCATCCTGCCCGCAGGCACGGGTCCTACGGTCAAGGGAACGGAGGCGGGGGCGGGGGCGGCCGCGTCGACCGGCGGAGCGGCTACGTCCTGTTCCGCCCCGGGCCGGACGCTCGCGGGCGGTGCCTCAACAACGACGACGCGGCCCTGGTGACCACGGACAAGCACGGCAGTCCGGTGGGGAGGATCCGGCTCGTGCACGACGTGCGCGAAGGCTCCGAGGCGCTGCGGCTGCCGCCGCACCGAGGGCGGGGCACCCCGGGACCCCGGTTCGCGTTCGGCGAGGGCACCCGCCCGTGTTCGCGCCCGGCGAGGGCGCGAGCGGTTCCCCGCGGGCGTCACCGAGTGTGTCGTGGCATCGTGGCGCCATGACTATCGCAGTTGGTCCGGCTTCGGTATTCGAGGATGTTCGCACCCTGGTGGGCCCGAAGTCACCCGGCGCACATGTCTGTTGGTGCCTGAGCTACCGGATTCCGTCCAAGCTCAACACCGAGCTCCGCGGTCCGGACCGCGGTGAGTACGTCGCCGGACTGTGCCGTGCGGAGCCCCCGCCGGGGGTGATTGCCCACGACGGCGACGAGCCGGTCGGCTGGGCCGCCGTGGCGCCTCGCTCGGACACCTCCTTCGCCCGCAGCCGAAAGATCCCGCACGTCGACGACCTGCCGGTCTGGTCTCTGTGGTGCATCCGGGTTCGCCCCGGTCATCGCGGGAAAGGGATCTCGCACGCCCTGATCGCCGGTGCGGTCGGGTTCGCCCGCGCCCACGGTGCGCCGGCGATCGAGGCGTACCCGCTCGACAACGGTGACGCCAAGGTCGACCTGACGATGGCGTACCCCGGGATCCGGAAGAACTTCGAGCGCGCCGGGTTCGCCCACGCCGCCGATACCACCTCGGTACTGGCCGGTCACCCTCGCGTCCTGATGCGGCTCGACCTGCGCGAGTAGAGGCGATCGTCGACTTGGCGGGACGCCCACGGCCGCAGCTTCTCCGGGTTGCGGACCACCCAGATCCGGGCGACATGACCCTCGGTCACGTCGAACGAGGCGACGGTCAGGACGACACCGTCCCGCAGAGCCACCAGGCCCGGCGCACCGTTGACCGACCGCTCCAGGAGTTCCAGCCCCGGGGCCCGGTCGGCGACGGCAACCATGTACGAGGCGATACGCGCGTCTCCTTCGATCGGGCGCAGGGCGGCGCCGACGAGACCGCCGCCGTCGGTGGTCATCACGGCGGACGGGTCGAGGAGGTCGACGAGGGCCGCGATGTCCTTGCTCTCCCACGCCTTCTTGACGCGCCGCACCACATCGGGCCGCGCGTCCGCCGCCACCGGAGTCCCCGCGTCGGGCACCCGCCGCCGGGCGGAGGACGCGAGCTGCTTGCAGGCGGCGGGGGTCCGGCCGAGGACGTCGGCGATCTCCGCGAAGGGGTAGCGGAAGACATCGTGCAGGACGAACGACACGCGCTCGGCGGGGGTCATCGTCTCCAGGACGACAAGGAAGGCCATGGTCACCGACTCGTCCAGGACCATCCGGTCGGCGGGGTCGGAGCCTCGGCCTTCGCCGCGTTCGACGGGGTCGGGCAGCGGATCGGGCAGCCACGCGCCGACGTAGCGTTCGCGCCGGACCCGCGCCGAGCCGAGCACGTCCAGGCAGATGCGGCCGGTCACCGTCGTCAGCCAGGCGGGGGGCGACGCGATGTCGTCCCGCCGGCTCCGCGGCAGTGCGTACCAGCGTGCGAAGGCCTCCTGCACGGCGTCCTCGGATTCGGTGAGCGACCCGAGCAACCGGTAGGCCACGTTGAGCAGTCGGCCGCGCTCACCGGCCGCCCCCTCGGCGCCCGCCCCTTCCGCCCCCATGCTCCCGACCCCCTCGCCTTACCTTCCGCCGGCCCGCGTCGTCAGGTTGGTACAACCCTATCGATCGACTGCCCACGGGCGGAAAGGGGCGTGGCATGGCCACTCCGGTGCCGACACGGCGCGCGTTCTCGTTTCTGCGGATCGCGATCGCCCTGCAGACTCTGACGATCTTCCTTCAAGCGGTCTCCTCCGGACTGCTGCTGACCTCGCCCTACGGGGAGACGCTCCACAGCGTCGGCGCACGGGTGATGTACGGGGCGTCGATGCTGTACGTGCTCGCGGCGGTACTGGCCTGGAGGCCGGGTGGCGGCTCGCCCCGGCCCGTCCTGCACGCGTCCGGCTTCCTGGCCCTGGCCTCGGTCCAGGTCGTGGTCGGCATCGCGCACCTCCCGTTGGTCCATCTCCCCCTGGGAGTCCTGATGTTCGGGCTGAGCCTGCTCGCCCTTGCCCGGCGCTGAGATGCGCCGCGGAGCACGGGAAGAGGCGGCCAGAACCGTGCCGTGTCCGCGATGCGGTCACGCCCTGCTCCTGTGTGAGGGGCACGGCACGCGGGCCGCAGGCCGGTCCACTCGGGCGGCTTCGGGGGGACGAGAGCCCGGCCCGGCCCCGCGCAGGGGGGAGCCCGGCCCCGGGCTCGCGTCGGCGGGGCCCGCCGCTGCCGGGACGGTGGATCTTACGAGGGACCCTCAGGGCGCCTGCGACGGCAGTCCGGCCGTACGCCACAGATCGCGGAAGTCGTGCTCCGCCCCGGGTTCTTCCGCCGCCGTACGCCAGATCCGTACCGTCGCCCCGCTCCCGGCGGCCCCGTCGAGGTGTGCCCAGCCCGGGTCGCCATGGGCGGCGAACCCGGCCCAGGCACGGGTCATACGCCGGGAGAGTTCCTGGTCGGCCGCGCCGGGCGGGCCACCGACGAGGAAGTGGACGCTCTCCTCGTGGAGGTTGCCGAAGGCGAACGGGATGTCCGCGCAGTGCCAGGCGCGCACCCGCCGCCCCGCGGGGTCCCGGCGGCGGTCGAAGCGGGCGAGGAAGACCCGCCCGCCCGCCCGTGCGTGCGCCTCGGCGAGGCGGGTGCTGTACTCGGCGAACAGGAGGCCGGAGTAGAGGGACAGGTAGACATCGAGAACCGACGCGTCCGGCAGACGCTCGCGGTGGCCCTCGACGAGCGATACCGGAAGCCCGAAGTCGGTCGCGAAAGAGGCCAGTTGCTCCTCCGACGTGATCTTCGCACTGCTGCCGACCGCGTCCAGGAGCCAGTACTCCTCCGTGGTGTGGCAGACCAGCAGCTCCACCGCGCCGCCCGCTCCGGCCGCCAGTGCCTCCAGCGGGTCACCGGTCAGGAGGACGCAGTCGGCGACCGGGCCGTAGATCGCCGGGTCGTAGTGACGCCGCCCCGAGCCGGGGTCCTGTGCGTACCGTTCGCAGACCCGGTCCGTCGCGGCCACGAGGGCCTCGGGCGGGGCGGCGAGCAGCCCGTCGCGCGTGGCGGGCACCCCGGCCGCCGCCGCGACCTCGGCGGTGGTGCGGGACGCCTGCTCCACCGTGGCCAAGGCGTTGACGGCGCTGTGCAGGACGGCGCGGCGGAACAGGCCGCGCGCCCGGTCGGCCACCGTCAGGCAGGCCACGGAGGTGGCGCCCGACGACTGTCCGGCCAGAGTGACCCGGTCGGGCGAGCCGCCGAACGCGGAGATGTTGTCCCGGACCCATTCCAGGGCGGCGATCTGGTCGAGGAGACCCCTGTTGTCGGGGAAGGCCGCGGCTCTGCTGTCGGCATCGGGCACAGGCATGCCAACGTCGACGTCGGGCACAGACATGCCGCTGTCGGCGTCCAGGCGTTCCGGCACGTGGCCGAACCCCTCGAAGCCGAGGCGGCTGTTGAGGGTGACGACGACGAGCCCCCGGCCCGCCAGTGCCGTGCCGTCGAAGTCCGGCTGGGCCGAGGACCCGAAGACGTACGCGCCGCCGTGGATCCAGACCAGCACGGGCAGGTCGCCGGGCCCGTCCGCGGGCGTCCAGACGTTCAGCGTGAGGATGTCCTCGTCACCGGGCGCCCAGGTCGGCGCGCCCGGCAGTTCGGCCGACTGGGGGGCCACCGGCCCGAAGGCGGTGCAGTCCCGCACACCGTCCCAGGGTTCCACCGGCTGCGGCTCCCGGAACCGACGGACGCCGAACGGCGGTGCCGCGTAAGGAAGTCCGAGTACGGCGACGATGCCGCGGTCCCGGGCGGCGCGTCGCCCCCGTACCCTCCCGGACTTCGTCGTGAAGACGTCCATGGCTCCCGCTCCTCCGTTGCCGCTCCGTCCGGCGCTCGCCGGGGCCGGGATCGCCGGGCTACTGCGGTCGGGAACCGCCGCGTGGACCGCTAACCGTGGCCGTGCAGTGCGGTACGGCCCGTTCCGGACGCCGCGTCCTCGGGCGCCGGGGGCACAGCCGCACGGGTGGCGGCCGGGGGCAGCGCGGAGGCGGCTTGGTGCGGGCGTAACCCCGGTTCGGCGCCGCGTCCCATGGGCCGAGTGTACGTGCGGTGGGAAAGGCCCCGGTCCGGGGGTCGGGCGTCAGGGTGTGCTGTCAACCAGCCGGACGGTGCTGAGGTTCTTCCGCACGGCCGATTCCGGAGCCTCGTCGTCGACTCCACGGACGCCGACGAACGTCCATGAGACCGTCTCGCCCGCCGGGTCCTCGAAGGCGAACCGGTCGCCCGGCCGTCGTGGGAAAAGCGGCCCGTGCCGTCGACACCGGTCGGGTGGTCGTCACCACGCTCCCGGTGAGCCCGGTGATCCCGGTGATCCCGGCGGCCGGCCTCATGGCCGATTCGAACGATCTGTGCCCGCACTCCCCGGACCGGCCCGGCTCTCCGGATGTGCGGCGAACGGGCCGCGACCTGCATACGGACCGGTCCGCGACGCCCGGTCCGGGCCCCGAGATCCGATCTTCCCTTTGCGGCCGGAGCAGGACCGGAGTGGAATTGCGTACAGGGGACAGCGGCATTCGGTACTCCCGGAGGAAAGGACGCGCCATGAGCGACACCGACTGGGGGGACGACGTCTACCAGCCCCAGGAACCCGAGGCTTCCGACCCCGACGAACAGCTCGATGCCGGGGACACTCTCATGGATCCGTCCGGCACCGGAGACCCGCTGGACGAGGGCTACGCACCGCCGGACCGCCCCTGGGTGGTCGACGGCCTCGGTACCACGGGCAACGAGCGGCACACCGGCGAGTCCCTGGAAGCCCGGCTGACCAGGGAAGTGCCCGAGCCGGACGGTACCGCCGGCGACGGCGTGGGCGACCTGGCGGGCGGCGACGGCGAGCCCTGGGACGACGAGGTCGGCGTCGCCCGCGCCGGACGGCTGACCCAGCAGGCGGACGGAAGTGTCCCGGCCACCCTCACCGCCAGCGACGTGGGCATCGACGGTGCGGCGGCGTCGGCCGAGGAGGCCGCGATGCACGTGATCCCCGAGCCGGGGGACGACGAAGCGCCCCTGGAGGCCGGTCCGGGCCCCGGAACCGGACCCGCCACCGGTGGGGGGTCCGCCTCGCCCTCGCCCTGAGCGGCCCGTCGGCGAGCGCCCGGCCCTGAACACGGCTGTCCCCGGGCCCGTACACCCCTGCCCCAAACGCACCATGCACCACGAAGGCCGAACGCACCGAACGTACTCGGATCCCCAGGAGCACACAGATGAGCGGCACTGCTCAGATCGGCGTGACCGGACTTGCCGTCATGGGACGCAACCTGGCCCGGAACTTCGCCCGCAACGGATACAGCGTCGCTCTGCACAACCGCACAGCCGCTCGCACCCGTGAACTCGTCGAACGGTTCGGCGACGAGGGTGATTTCATCGCGACCGAGAGCGCCGAGGACTTCGTGGCGGCCCTGGAAAGGCCGCAGCGCCTGGTCATCATGGTGAAGGCCGGGGAGGCCACGGACGCGGTGATCGCGGAGTTCGCGCCTCTCCTCGAAGCCGGCGCTGTGATCATCGACGGAGGTAACGCGCACTTCGAGGACACGCGCCGCCGGGAGCGCGAGCTGCGCGAGCAGGGCATCCACTTCGTCGGCACCGGCATCTCCGGGGGCGAGGAGGGCGCGCTCGAAGGACCCAGCATCATGCCGGGCGGCAGCGAGGAGTCGTACGACTCCCTCGGGCCGATGCTGGAGAAGATCTCCGCGAAGGCCGAGGACGGCACCCCGTGCGTCACGCATATCGGCCCCGACGGAGCCGGGCACTTCGTGAAAATGACGCACAACGGCATCGAATACGCGGACATGCAACTGATCGGCGAGGCGTACCACCTGCTCCGCGACGTGGCCGGGTACTCCCCCGCGCAGATCACGGACACCTTCCGCACCTGGAACACCGGGCGCCTGGAGTCCTACCTCATCGAGATCACCGCGGAAGTGCTCTCGCATGTCGACGAGGCGACCGGGAAGCCCTTCGTGGACGTCGTGCTCGACCGGGCGGAACAGAAGGGCACCGGCCGCTGGACCGTGCAGATCGCCCTCGACCTGGGTGTTCCCGTCTCCGGGATCGCCGAGGCCGTCTTCGCCCGCTCCGTCTCCGGTCACGCCGACCTCCGTGCCGCCTCACGCCATCTGGCCGGACCGACCGCTCACAAGCTCGGCAAGGACGAGGCGGCGGCATTCGCCGACCAGGTCGAGCAGGCGCTGTACGCCTCGAAGATCGTCGCCTACACCCAGGGCTTCCACGAGATCGCGGCCGGCAGCGAGCAGTACGACTGGAACATCGATCTCGGCGAGGTCGCCTCGATCTGGCGCGGCGGCTGCATCATCCGGGCCGCGTTCCTCGACAGGATCACGAGCGCCTACGCAGCCCGGCCCGGGCTGCCGAGTCTCCTCGCCGACAAGAGCTTCGGGGAGGAGATCGCCGCCGCACAGGGAGACTGGCGCACCGTGATCGCCACCGCGGTCACCCAGGGCGTCCCCACCCCGGCTTTCGCCGCCACCCTCGCCTACTACGACTCGCTGCGAGCCGAACGTCTCCCCGCCGCCCTCACCCAGGGCCAGCGCGACTACTTCGGCGCACACACCTACCACCGCACCGACCGCGACGGCACGTTCCACACCCTCTGGGGCGGTGACAGGACCGAAGTCGAAAGGTGACGCGCCCGCGGGCGACGCCGTCGGTACGGTCTGTGACGCACTCCCGTCCGTCTCGGTGTCCCGGCCTTCGGGTGCCGGCAGGTGCGCGATGTCTCCGTTCAGCCTGGTGGTGGCGTGGGCCTCGATGCGACCGCGCTGGTACTCGGAGCGTCCCGGGGTGATCGCCCCGTCCGCGGCGCGCCACTGCTCGCTCGCCATGCGCCCGTGCGCTCCCCCGGCCGGGCGCGCCCGGCGTGCGGCCGGGGACGGGACGTGGGTTAGTGGCTGCGAGCCCTGTTCATCGTGATGCCCGGCCCCGACTGTCCACCACCGTCGATTCACCGCCGTCCGTACACCGTCGTAGTGGAGTGCGCGCATGCCCGACGCCGTCCCTGACCCCGTCTCCGTCCAGCCCGTCGTGGCTCCGTTGACCAACGCGGCGCTGTTCCTGGTCGGCACGATCGAGCCGGGCGGCGAGAACGCGGTGCGGGACGTGCTGCCGGAACTCGCGGCCGTCGCCCGGTCGCTCGGCTTCCGGTACCCGGAGTCCGCTCTCGCCTGTGTCGCCGGCTTCGGCTCCAGCGCCTGGGACCGGCTCTTCGCCGGGCCGCGCCCGGCTCGCCTCCACCCGTTCCCGGAGCTGCGGGGGCCTCTTCACCATGCCCCGGCGACCCCTGGCGACGTGCTGCTGCACATCCGGGCCGAGCGGATGGACGTCTGCTACGCGTGGGCGGCCCAGTTGCTCGACAAGCTCGGCGGCGCCCTGCGGATCGTGGACGAGACGCACGGCTTCCGCTACCTGGACCACCGGGACCTGCTCGGCTTCGTGGACGGTACGGAGAACCCGGTGGGCGACGACGCCCGCTCGGCGGCGCTCGTCGGGGCGAAGGACGACCCGGGGTTCGAGGGCGGCAGCTACGTCGTCGTACAGAAGTACCTGCACGACCTGACGTCCTGGAACGCGCTCTCCGTGGAGGAGCAGGAACGCGTCATCGGCCGCACCAAGCTGGACGACGTGGAGTTCCCCGACGACGAGAAGCCCGCCGACTCCCACCTCGTGCTCAACACGATCACCGACCCGGACGGCACCGAACGGGACATCCTGCGGGCGAACATGCCGTTCGGGAGCTTCGGGAAGGGCGAGTTCGGTACGTACTTCATCGGGTACGCCGCCGATCCCGACGTGACCGAGCGGATGCTCCGCAACATGTTCCTCGGCGATCCGCCCGGGACGCACGACCGTATCCTCGACTTCTCCACGGCGGTCACCGGTTCCCTCTTCTTCGCCCCCCGCGCCGACTTCCTCGACGCTCCGCCGCCCCCGCCCGTCCTGACCCGCACCGGGGACCGGCCGGAACCGGTGCCCGCACCGGTCCGGCAGGAGCCTCTCGCGGCCGGGGCGGACCACGGTTCGCTGCGCATCGGCAGCCTGCGAGAAAGCTCCCAGTGATGAACAATCTGCACCGCGAACTCGCGCCGGTCACTCCGTCCGCCTGGGTCGAGATCGAGGAGGAGGCCCGGCGCACCTTCCGCCGTCATGTCGTCGGCCGTCGCGTCGTCGATGTGTCCGAGCCGGATGGTCCGACGCTGGCCGCCGTGGGCGACGGCCATCTGACCGACATCGATCCGCCCACCCCGGACGTGGTGGCCCGGGCCCGCACGTCGACGCCGGTCATCGAGTGGCGGGTGCCGTTCACGGTGGCCCGCCAGGCCGTGGACGACGTGGAGCGCGGCTCGGCCGACAGCGACTGGCAGCCCGTCAAGGACGCGGCCCGCACCTGTGCGTTCGCCGAGGACATGGCGATCATCGACGGGTACGGGGCGGCCGGGATCACCGGCCTGCGGGACGGCTCCTCGCACGATCCGCTGCCGCTGCCCGCCGACGCGCGGGACTATCCGGTGGCGGTCAGCCAGGCCGTGACGCGGCTGCGGCTGGCCGGTGTCGACGGACCGTACCGGCTGCTGCTCGGCGCGGACGCGTTCACCGAGGCGGCCGAGACCTCGGACCACGGGTATCCGGTCAAGACGCACCTGAGCCGCCTGGTGGACGACGAGATCCTGTGGGCGCCCGCGGTCAAGGGCGGGGTGCTCCTTTCCACCCGGGGCGGAGACTTCGAGCTCTGCCTCGGTCAGGACCTGTCGATCGGCTACGCGGACCACGACGCCACCAGCGTCCACCTCTACTTCCAGCAGGCCTTCACCTTCCGGATGCTGACGCCGGAGGCCGTGGTCGGATTGATCGCCTGATCTCTCCGGGGGCGCTCACCGGCGCGTGGCCGGGCGACCGGGCGCCCCCGTTCCGCCGAAGACCTGGGGGCCACCATCAGGGACTCTGGCCGTATGACGCAGACGACTTCCGCGCACCACGAGGGCGGCTCGGCACCACCGGCCGCCCGCTTCGACGCCGTCGTCCGGGCGGCCGTGGGGCAGGGGCTGCTGGGCGAGGCCGGCCCGGTCGCCGGATTCATCGACACGGAGGGCGTGCGCGCCTCCGTCCGGACCCTGCACGACGCCTTCGCCGCGACGCCCGGGGTGCTGCACACCTTCGCGGCCAAGGCCTGCTCCCTCGTACCGGTGCTGCGGCTGCTCGCCGGTCGCGGGATGGGATGCGAGGTGGCGAGCCCCGGTGAACTGCGGCTGGCCGTGGAGGCCGGGTTCGCCGCGTCCCGTATCGTCCTGGACTCCCCCGCCAAGACCCGCGAGGAGATCCGGCTGGCGCTCGCCCTCGGCGTCGCCGTCAACGCCGACAGCCTCGACGAACTAGGCCGCATCGACGCCCTCCGCAACCCGGACACCGCATCGGTCCTCGGACTGCGGGTCAACCCTCAGGTGGGCGGTGGCTCGATCGGGCCGATGAGCACGGCGACCGACACGTCGAAATTCGGGGTCGCGCTGCGCGACCCGGGGGCCCGCGAGGCGATCGTGAGGGCCTTCCGGGAGCGACCGTGGCTGACCCGGCTGCACGCCCATGTGGGCTCCCAGGGCTGCCCGTTGGAGCTGATCGCGGGCGGGGTGGCACAGACGTACGAGCTGGCCGAGGAGATCAACGCCACGCTGGGCGTCCGACAGGTCACCAGCCTGGACATCGGCGGCGGCCTTCCGGTCAACTTCGCCGACGAGACCGTGCGCCCCGGCTACGCCGACTACGTGGCGGCCCTGACGGCGGCCGCCCCCGGCCTCTTCTCCGGCCGCTACTCCCTGGTAACGGAGTTCGGCCGGTCGTTGCTGGCGAAGAACGGGTTCATCGGTGCCCGGGTGGAGTACACGAAGGACGCCGGGGGCCGCCGGATCGCGCTCACCCACGCGGGAGCGCAGACCGCCACCCGTACCGTCCTCATGCCCGACGCCTGGCCGTTGCGGATCGGGGCGTTCGGCCCGGACGGCACTCCCAAGGGCGGGCCCTCGCTGGCGCAGGACATCGCGGGGCCGTGCTGCTTCGCGGGGGACGTGGTGGCGTACGGCAGGGAGCTGCCGGAGCTGGCCGAGGGCGATGTGGTCGTGCTGTACGACACGGGGGCGTACTACTTCTCCACCCCGTGGGCGTACAACAGTCTGCCCCGTCCCGCGGTGTACGGATTCCGGGCGGTGGCGGGGCAGGAGGACGGTCCGGGAGACCACGGACCGGGACACGACGGACCGGTGACATTCGTGACCGTGCGGGACGCTCAGTCGCTGGACGACATCGCGGCGGAAAGCGGTCTCGCGCACGCGGACGCGCTGATCGGGCCGGGCGACTGAGCGGACGGGCCCGGTACGGCCGAGGCGGGCCGGCCGCCCCGGGCGGTGCGGCCGGCCGGCCGACGGACATCGCCGGCCCCGTTCTCCGCGGGGCGGGCCTGCGGAGAACGGGGCCGTACATCACGGCCCGGGCACTCCTCACCCCGACCGAACGGCCCGGCCGAGCACCGGCGCCGGCCTGGACCGGACCCGGCCGCCGGTCATGTCCCGGCGGGCTGCGGCTCCGGATCCGGTACGGGATCCGGGCCCGGCGCCGGCGGCTGCGGGATCGGGTCGGGCGCGGGTCCGGGCGGCACCGGTCCGGGGCCCGGCGGCACGGGCGGCGGGCTGGGCACCGGAGTGGGCGGGCCCGGTACGGGCGGAGGCGTCGGCGAAGGCGGTACGGGGTCGGGGTACGGGTGGGTCATCGCGATCCTCCACAACGGTACGAAATGGACAGCTGGAGCTTTCCTCCACCGTCTCCCGGAGCGGCTGCCCGCGCCTGCCGAGTCCACACATGCGTCCAGCGGCAGCGGCGCGAGCCGATGTGTGCCGGGCCGTCCAGAGGGGGCAGGACTCCGGCGAGCTGCCCGGACCTGGCCGGATCCGTCCGGATCCGCGACCGGCGCCATCGATGCGAAAGCGTGGACGGCGCTCGTCCGGAAACGCGGACGCCGGCCTCAGCCGCCTGCTACGACGGCCTGCGGGCTCCGCTCCGTACGGGTCCCGGGAACCGGCGCCGAGGCGTCAGCACCGAGCGCCACGATCCGGTTGCCCGCGTCCACGTGCACGACCCGCGGCACGAGGGTACGGGCCTCCGCGTCGTCGACCTGTGCGTAACTGATCAGGATGACCAGGTCACCGGGGTGCACGAGGTGGGCGGCCGCGCCGTTGATCCCGATGACACCGGAGCCGCGCTCGCCCTCGATGACGTACGTCTCCAGGCGGGCGCCGTTGTCGATGTCAACGATATGGACCAGCTCACCGGGCAGCAGGTCGGCGGCCTCCATCAGGGCGGCATCGATCGTCACGGAGCCGACGTAGTGCAGGTCGGCCTGGGTGACGGTGGCCCGGTGAATCTTGGACTTGAACATCGTACGTATCATCGAGGTACTCCTGACCCTAGGCTCCCTGCCTGCGTTTTTGCAGGTCAAGGGCTGTTTCCTCACCTTACAACGAGGCGCATGTCCGGGCAGCGTTCCCCAGGCTTCTCAGGACTCATGCTGACCAATTGCCGACTTCCCTGATGCTTCGTCAGGCAACACCAAAGGGCTCCCCTCACCCTCCACGCTCCACGCTCCACCGGGACGTCTACAGAGGCCCGCACAGCTCTCTCGCCGAGCACCTGTGATCGCCATCACATCGACGAGCGGGCAGCGGTTGCATACTCACGGCTACCGGAGGACCGGCCGCGCGGGAGCTTGGCACGGCAACCCAGCAACGAATCACGGTTCAGTGAAGCCACCGACTCTCGGGACCATGACCATGACCATGCCCATGCCCATGACCACGGCCCGTCCGACGGCTGTTCAGAGCAACACGGAACGGGGGGCCCTCCCGGTCCCCGAACACCCACCGGCCCTGCCTGGACCGGTTGAACCGTCCAAAATGTCAGGACGCCACCCAGCGCTTTGCCGCTTCCCCTGCAATCTTCAGCGTCTCGACGGGATCGATCGTGAAGGCGGGTTCTCAGCCTGGAGCGGACTACGCCCACAGCGCCGGCACCGGCACAGCGGATCGGCGGCTGACGCGCCATGTCCGGTCACGACTCGAGAACAGCCGGACTTCTTTCGGGCACTGCGAATGAACTGAGCCAGTCCCGAGGACCAGAACCTTTGCCCCTTTAAGGCGTTTTCCTATATTTTCCCATGCTCCACACTTCCGACTCGGGGCAGCCTTTTCGACTGCCCTTCAGGGCCCAATCATCTCCACGCAGAGCCCAGTTGCCCTTCTGATCACCGAAGTCCGCGAAACCGCTACCACCCCCGAGTAAGGGCCAGTGGCCGGAATTGACATTTAGGCAAGCCTCACCATATTTCTATGGGGTTCCGCAGTAGTCCCGTGTCGTCGTCGGCGTGCTCTCGCAATCCGGCGCTCCCGCGGGCCGTTCAGGAGGCTTCACATGTCACGCCCGTCCATCCGCCGCGGCACCGCGCTCGCGCTCTCCGCGCTGCTCCTTCCCGTCCTCGCCGCCTGCGGCAGCACGGACGACAAGAAGGACGAAAAGGGTGCGACCAAGGCGAAGGAAGGCTCCGACGAGCTGGTCGTCTACTCGGGCCGCAACGAGGAGCTGATCTCCCCGATCCTGGACAAGCTGGAGAAGGCCACCGGCACCAAGGTCGAGGTCCGCTACGGCGACAGCGCCGAGCTCGCCGCCCAGATCCTGGAGGAGGGCGACCGCACCAAGGCCGGGCTGTTCTTCTCACAGGACGCCGGAGCCCTCGGCGCGCTCTCGCAGGCCAAGATGCTGGCGAAGCTCCCCCAGAAGTCCCTGGACAAGGTGGACGCGGCCTTCCGCGGCGGCGAGGACGACTGGGTCGGCGTCTCCGGACGCTCGCGCGTCATCGCGTACAACCCCAAGAAGGCCGAGAAGGCCCCGGACAGCGTGCACGACCTGACCAAGCCCGAGTGGAAGGGCAAGGTCGGCTACGCGCCCACCAACGCCTCCTTCCAGGCCTTCGTCACCGGTATGCGCGTCCTTGAGGGCGACGACGTCACCCTCAAGTGGCTCAAGGGCCTCAAGGCCAACGACGCCAAGGCATACGCCAAGAACGGTGTGGTCCTGGACGCGGTGGACAAGGGCGAGGTCTCCCTCGGCCTGATCAACCACTACTACTGGTACGAGAAGGTCGCCGAGGTCGGCGCCGACAAGGTCAACGCCAAGATCCACTTCCTGCCGGGCGGCGACCCGGGCGCGCTGATCAACGCGGCCGGCGTCGGTGTCCTCAAGAACGGCGGGCAGAGCGCGGCGGCCGAGAAGGCCGTCGACTACCTGCTCTCCGCCGAGGCGCAGACGTACTTCGCCGAGGAGACCTCCGAGTACCCGCTGGCCTCCGGTGTCACCAGCACGGTGAAGGGCCTGCCCTCGCTCGACTCGCTGGACGCCCCGGAGATCGACCTGGGCAAGCTGGAGTCCCTCCAGGAGACCCTCACCATGCTCAAGGAAGCCGGAATGGTCTGACCCCTCCGCATTCCGTTCGTATGAGCACTCATGGTTCACGGACCGCCCGCCGTCCTGTCGCCGCGTTCCTCGCGGTGGCCGGACGGCGGCGTCCGCCCCTCGTCCTGCTGCTCCCGGCCACGGCGGCGGCGCTCCTCGCGCTGCTGCCGCTCGGGTATCTCGGCGTGCGCGCCCTGGAACACGGATGGGGGTACGCCTGGGACCTGATCACCGAAGCGCGGACCCTGGAGCTCCTCGGCCGCAGCCTCGGGCTGACCGCCATCGTCGTCACCGGCTGTCTGGTGCTGGGGGTCTCCCTGGCCTGGCTGACCGTCCGCACCAGCCTTCCCGGACGCTCGGCGTGGGCCGTTCTCGCCACCCTGCCGCTGGCCGTGCCCAGTTATGTGGCGGCCTTCACCTGGATCTCCGCCGCGCCCTCGCTCGCCGGGCTGCCCGGCGCGGCGATCACCCTGACCTGCGCCTGCTTCCCCTACGTCTTTCTCCCGGTGGCCGCCGCGCTGCGCGGCATCGACCCCGCGCAGGAGGAGGCGGCGCGTTCGCTCGGCAACGGTGCGCTGCGCACCTTCTGGCGGGTCACCCTGCCCCAGCTGCGACCCGCCGCGGCCGGCGGGTCGATCCTCGTCGCGCTCTATGCGCTCTCCGACTTCGGCTCGGTGTCCATCACCCGGTACGACACCTTCACCCGGGCGATCCACTCCTCGTACCAGGCGAGCTTCGACCGGACCCCAGCCGCCGTTCTCGGCTGTGTCCTGGTCGCCATGACCGTGCTGCTGGTGCTGGCGGAGAACCGCACCCGGGGCCGGGCGGGCCATGCCCGCACCGGCCGCGGCAGCGCGCGCCCGCCCGGCCGGCTCCGGCTCGGCCGGTGGACGGTTCCCGCGCTGGCCTGGGCCGGCGCGGTCGCCGCCGCGACCGTGGCGTTCCCGCTGGCGACCCTCGGCTACTGGCTCACCATCGGCAACTCCGCCGACTGGAACTCCGAGCGGCTGTGGTCCGCGACGGTCGCCACGGTGACCGTCGCCGCCATGGCGGCCGCCGTCACCACCCTGCTCGCCCTGCCGGTCGGGGTGCTCTCCGCCCGGCACCGGGGACGCGCGGCGCGACTTCTCGAACAGTCCGTGTACGCGGGCCATGCCGTGCCCGGGATCACCGTGGGCCTCGCCCTGGTGTTCTTCTCGGTCCGGTACGCCTATCCGCTCTACCAGGAGATGCCGCTCCTGATCGCCGCGTACGTGGTGCTGTTCCTCCCCGTGGCCGTCGCCTCCGCGCGCGCGGCCGTTCTCCAGTCGCCGCCCGTCCTGGAGGAGGTGGCCCGCTCTCTGGGCCGCTCCCCGCTGCGGGTGCTGCGGGAGATCACCGTGCCGCTCGCGGCTCCCGGGATCGGGGCCGGGGCCGCCCTCACCTTCGTCGTGATCATGAAGGAGCTGCCGGCGACCCTGCTGCTCCGCCCGACCGGTACCGACACCCTGGCCACCCGGCTGTGGACCGAGACCGGGGCGGGCGCGTTCGCCGGGGCCGCCCCCTATGCGGCGGCCATCGTGCTGCTCGCCGCGATCCCCTCCTATCTCCTCGGAAGGCGCTCATGACCGGACTGCGCGTGACCTCGGTGACGACTTCGTACAGGCGCGGCGTCCGGGTGCTCGACGGGCTGGACCTCACGGTTCCGGAGGGTGAGCTGGCCGCTGTGCTCGGCCCGTCCGGCTGCGGGAAGACCACCCTGCTGCGGGTGGTCGCCGGGTTCCTCGCCCCCGACGCGGGGGAGGTCGCGGTCGGCGGGCGCACGGTCAGCGGACCGGGTGTCCAGGTCCCGCCGGAGCGACGCGGCGTGGGGATCGTCGCCCAGGAGGGCGCGCTCTTCCCGCATCTGAGTGTCGCCCGCAATGTGGCCTTCGGCCTCAGCTCTGCGGGCCGGGCCGAGCGCCGGGCCCGCACCGCCGAACTACTGGAGCTGGTGGGCCTCGGGGAGTACGGCGAGCGGATGCCGCACGAGCTGTCCGGCGGTCAGCAACAGCGGGTCGCCCTGGCCCGCGCGCTGGCGCCGCGCCCCGCGCTGGTGCTGCTGGACGAGCCGTTCAGCGCTCTTGACAGCGGCCTGCGCGCGGGCCTGCGCTCCGATGTCCGCGGCGCACTGCGGGCCGCCGGGGCGACGGCCCTGCTCGTCACCCACGACCAGGAGGAGGCGCTGTCGACGGCGGACCGGGTCGCCGTCATCCGCGACGGCAGAGTCGTCCAGTCCGGCACCCCGCAGGAGTTGTACGCCCACCCGGCCGACCAGTGGGTGGCCGCCTTCGTCGGCGACGCGGTTGTCCTGCCGGCCACCGCCGAGTCCGGCCACGCGGTGACCGCACTCGGCCGGGTCCCCCTGTCCGGGCCCCCGGTCACCGGCACCGCCCGGGGCACGGTGGCCCTGCGCCCCGAACAGCTCCGCCTCACCTCCCCGGAGGGGTCCACGGCCCGGGGCCGTGTGAGCGAGATCCGCTACCACGGCCACGACGCCCTGATACTGCTCGACGTCCCGGCCGTGGACATCCCTGTCACCGTCCGCACCTCCGCCCTCCTTACGGTCCGCCCCGGCGACGAATCCGGCATCCATATCACCGGCACAACCCGCTTCCACCCTGCCGTGAAGGTCAGCACGCACGGCGTTTGAGGACAGCACCGAGATGGTCGAGGTTCTCGTAGAGGGCGCCGACGAGGTGGACGCGGTGCGGAACCCGAGCGCGGCAGGCGGGCGGGAGAAGATCGCTATCAGCGACGTGAGGTGACGCCGGGTCGGACAGCGGACCCCGCCGCTGACCCACCGGGCGCCGAGCGGGCACCGGACGCAACCGCCGACGAACGGTGGACCGCCGCCGTCACCGCCCAGGCGACCCTGCCGACCGCCACCTGCGACGACACCCGCACCATCACTTACGGGGCGAGTCACCCCTCCGATATCGGCTCCGGTGCCGGATACGCGATGTCGCCGCACATCGACCTGTCCTTGCTGACGATCCTTGACCAGGACGAACCGGGACTTGAGGTCCGTGACCGCGACGGTGAGTGGCTGGAGGTCCCCATCGTTCCCGGCGCGCTGTTCCTCTTCCTCGGCGACTATGTGCAGCGGTGGTCGAACGGGCTGCACCGGGCGGCCCCGCACCGGGTCAGGACGGTGCACCGTGACCGGATGTCGATCCGGTACAAGCACCGGCCCGACTACGGTGTCGTCGTCAGGCCCCTGGACGCCTTGACCGGTCCGGCGGACCCGCCCGCGTACGCACCGCTGAACACCGGCCCCGACTACATAGCCGTGCTGAGGTCGATTCTCGGCAGCTGACCACCCCGGCAAGGTCAACGGATCCCGCCGTCCTGGCCTGCCGTACGGCAGGCCAGAAACCGACGAGGGCCGCCGCATCAGGCAACGAATACTCGGCCCGCCAAAGTAATGCGCCGAGGCACGATAGGCATCACCAACGGCCGCTGCCGATATGCGGTTTCGGCGCGGCGAGGCACGGCAGTTGTCACCTGGTCGGCGTGGTACTTGTCACCAGCAGCACGAAGGCACTGCTGTTGTCACCATCGGCCAGCTGAGCTGCACGGCAGCCGCGGCGCGCCTCAGTGTTGACCTGTGTGGTGGGCCGGGCGCCCAGGATTGCCGTCCGTGGGGCGGTCGTCACACGCGGCGACTACCGGAGGCCAGGTCCCGATGTGTTTCCACAACACTTGACCTGGAGCGCGCTCCAGATCCGAGGATGAGGGGCATGGACATCAACACCACCGACCCCCAGCTCATCCTCGGCACGATGGACTTCGGCACCCGCGTCGGCCCGGACGACGCTTTCGCGATCCTCGATTCCTTCGTCGCCGGAGGGGGTGTCTGGCTCGACACCGCGAACTGCTACTCCTTCTGGAGCGATTCGAGCGGCGTCGGCGGCGCCAGCGAGCGCGTCATCGGCGCATGGCTCCGCGCCCGCCCCGGCGCGCGCGACGCGGTGCGGATCGCGACGAAGGTCCGACAGAATCCGCTCGTCCCGCACTCCTGGCCACAGAGCGCCGAAGGACTATCCGCCCACGCCGTACGAACCGGCATCGAGGAGAGCCTGACGCGTCTCGGAGTCGATCACGTCGATCTCCTCTGGGCCCACGCCGAGGACCGCACCGTGCCGCTGGAGGAGACCGTCGGTGCCTTCGGCGAGCTGGTCACTAAGGGAGCGGCTCTGCGGGTCGGGGCGGCGAACCACGCTGCCTGGCGCGTCGAGCGCGCCCGGTCGCTCGCGCGGGAGCAGGGCGTAGAACCGTGGACGGCCCTGCAACTGCGCCACTCACTCGTCCAGCCGCGCCCGCTCACCTCCCTCGCGGAAGCCGGCCATCGCCTGCTCGCCGACGAGGACCTGGACCTCGCGCAGTCGGAGGGGCTCACCATGTGGTCGTACAGCTCGCTGATGTGGGGTTCCTACGTGCGCGCGGACAAACCGCTTCCGCAGACTTATGATCACCCCGGTACCACCCGGGTGCTCTCGGTCCTGGACAACGTGGCCGGCGAACTGTCGGCCACGAGGAACCAGGTCGTCCTCGCATGGCTGATGCGGCAGGGGATCGACCCTATCGTCGGCGCGAGCCGGGTGGAGCAGATCGAGGAGGCACTCGCCGCACGCCGTGTGCGGCTCGGCGACGAGCACCTGACGCGCTTCGCCGAAGCGCGGTAGCAGCGGTCAGAAAAGGAACCCCGTGACCACCCTCCTCACTCCGGCAGCAGCTGCCGACCGCACCGGCGTCTCCCTCGACACGCTGCGCTACTACGAGCGCGAAGGGCTGATCGGCCCGATTCGGCGCTCCCCCGGTGGACGCAGGGAGTACACCGAGGACGACGTCTTCTGGATCGGTCTGGTCACGTGCTTTCGGGAGGCCGGCCTCGGCATTGCGGACCTGCGGGGGTTCGTCGCCATCCTGCGCGCCGAACATTCTGCGCAGGACCGGGTCGCCTTCCTCCGCGAGCGCCGTGCCGCCCTGGAGCAGCGCGTCGCGGCGCTGTCCCGGGCCATGGAAGTCCTCGACGACAAGATCGCCTACTACAACTGAGCACAGAGGGCCCGCACTCAGCTCACGCCCATCCCACCGCCCACCGCCCACCATCCCGAACCCCCTCGCCGTCCGAAGTCGCGGCAGTGACACACCGCCCGGGCCCTGACTCGGTCAACCATACGAAGGGCTCACCACATCCCGCGGGAAAGCGTAGGGAGCCTTTTCCAACCTCACGTGGAGACGTGGTGAAGGATGGCGACGGCCTTCACCACATCCGTGATCCGGTTTGTGCTGCGGCGGAGCTTTCGCAGGAGGCGCCAGCCCTTGAGGGTGGCCATGGCGCTTTCACCGAGGCAGTGGATCTTGGCGTGGGTACTGACGTGATGACGCTTTCATCGCTTGAGGCGACGGCCGCGAAAGGGCACCCGGACAGGTCCGCCGGCTCCTTGGTACGCCTTGTCCGCCCAGCATTTGAGGTCCGCGTCGGCGAGGGCTTCGATGATCCCGTGGTGGCGTGCGGAGGCCAGGTCGTGAGTCGATCCGGGCAGAGCCGGCGAGGCCCGGAGCAGCCGTCCGAACGGGTGTCAGTCGTCGCCACCGCGTACCGGTCTCCTGCCGCCGGGAGGTGAGTTGTCCGTCCGGATACCGCAGGATGCGACTGGACAGGTCGATCGACGACCGGTGGACAAGCACGCGAGGCTCCTGGCAGCACGGTGAATCTTGGTCGTGACACCGTCTACCAGGAGTTTCGTCGTTGCGCAGGAGCGTCCCACTCGTGACTGCCGCGACCTGGTTGGAAAAGGCTCAGGGCGTCACATTCCGGTGTCACTCCCTGTGGGCCATCCACGCATTCGGACCACCGGCCGCGGACCCTGGCCGAGGTCGTCGACCATCTCGGCGCGACCGGGAGTACCGGCGTCGTCGGCAGTACCGAGATCCGTCTCCGCCGCCCGACCGTCGGCCACAAGAACCGGGGCCACCGCATCTCCGGCAAGAACCGACAGCCATCATGCGGAGCTCGCGGCGCTGGGCGTTGAGGGCGTCCCGGGAACGGCTGACACCTTCTCCTCGACGTGGAACTCACGGCGCGCGGCGAGCCACTCCTGCGGCGACACGACTCGAGGGAGGGGCTGTTGTTCCTGTGCTTCCGTCCTGGTGGTGTTCCTTACGTTGATCGAACCGCCGCAGTCGCTGATGCGTCCGGCCGGCCGCGCGTGACGAGGGCTACGGGCGTGGAGCCGTGCTCCCCACCGCCGTCCTCACCAGCTCCCTAACCTGGCGCACGATGTCCGCCCGGTTGCGCTCGAAGTCCGGGTCGGTGACCGTGCCCGTCCGCGGGTTCGTGTTCTCCGCGCCGAACTGGAGTACCGGGGTGTGGAGATGACCGCCCGGCAGCTTCGAAAGCCCCAGCCGGTCGCGCAGCAGGGTGGCCCGGTAGGCGATCTCGTTGGAGAGGTAGTCACCGCCGCCTCCGGCCCGCGAGGACGAGCCGGGCGTGGGTCCGTCCGGCCTGGCCACCGGTTGGGTGCCGCCCGCCGGGATCTCGGTGACCTCGGTGTTGTCATACACCGGGAAGCGGCCCGTTTCCGCTGCGGTGAGCTGTCGGTACGGGAGTGTGGTGGTCGTCCACTGCGGCTGCGAGCCGGGGTCGTCGACGGGGACGGTCCCGGTGCTCGACGCGTTCTCGTTGTCGGGGAAGCCGCCGCGCCAGGCGCCGTTGGTGCGCTCCACGTCGAAGCGGCCCTGGCGGCCCTGGCTGACGGTGGTGAACAGGTCCAGGTGGGGCAGGTGCCGGGCGAGGACCCGCTCGACGGTTCCCTCCGCGAAGTCCGTCCAGCGCACCGGGAAGACAACGGTCTCGATCCGGGCCGGCCCGTCGGCGGTCCGCACCAGGGTGCCGTCCAGCGCGAGCGCGCTCGCGCCCGAGGGGTTACCGATCCGGACGTCCCTGTCCAGCGTGAACGGGTCGAAGCCGGTGACGAGGACGCGCTTCACCCGGTGGCCCGGAAAGCGAAGGTCGTCCTGGCCGCGCGAGGAGGTTTCCAGGGCAGTGCGCAACGTCCTGCGCTGCTCACCGGTCAGCCCGAACCGGGGCTGCCACGCGTGTAGTTCGCGGCTGAGAGCGAGTCGGGCCCAGTACAACGGGCGGTCATCGCCCCGGCTCGGATCGCCCGTGGCGGGCCCTCGGCCCTGGGCGCGGTCCACGGCCCGCCGCCACAGCTCCGAGGCGTGGCGGGTCACGGTCCGCTCGGCCTGCGCGTAACCGCGGGAGCTCCGCAGGGCACGCTCGAAGCGTGGGGCGAAGGAGTCGAATCCGCTGCTCCGCAGGATCTCCTGCGGGGCCGCCCGATCGAGGCGCTGTTCTTCGACGGACCTCTCCGTGGGGGTGCGAGCGGTGTCCGCCGGGGACGCGGCGGCGGGCAGGGCGGGGCCCGCGAGGACGAGCAGGAGCGCCACGCCACCGAGGCCGAGCCTGGTGGTCACGGAGAGTTGGTGCGTCACGTGGGTCCTTTCGGGTCAACGGCTCGTCGCAGTATCGCGGCACCGCCGGGGGCGAAGCCATAGGGCAGGAACTGTCCAAGCACGGGGAGAAGGGGACGGAGCACGCAGAACGCACCCGACGCCTCGGCGGGGTCCCGGCGGCGCGGGGCCCGTTTCGGCCTCCGCCGCACACGCCGCCTCCTCGCGCCCGGGCGGTACCGGAGATGCCCGCCGGGCCGCGACCGACGCGGCCGTAACGTCGTCACCCTGAAGCCGGCGACCGACGAAGGGCTCACCGGCCTGGGCCACGCCACCGTGAACGGGCGGGAGCCGGACGACGTCAGCCACCTCACCGACCATGTCGCCCGCCCTCGTACGCGGTTGACGGCGGCCGGGGGCGCCGGACGAAGCCGGTGCACCCCGGCTGTCCCTCTCCTTGTCACCGTTTCTCTGTTTGCCGCAGTCCACCCCGAGGAACGTTCCCCCCATGCCCGAAGACCCTCGTCTGGACCCGGAGATGGCCGCGGCACTCGCCGCCGAGCCGCTGCCGCCCACCGTCCTGCACCATCTGGACCGCGAGGAGCTGGCCGCCCTGCGCGCCGCCCATGCCGACAGTGCCTTCCCGCCGCCCGCCGAGGGCGTCCGGGTGACCGATCACCTGCTGCCGGGCCCCGACCCCGTCCGGGTCCGCTTCTACCGCCCGCGCGAGGCCCCGTCCCGGCCGCTGCCCTGCCTGGTGTGGATCCACGGCGGCGGCATGGTGCTCGGCACGCCCGAGATGAACGACGCCCGGGTCTCGGCCTACGTCGAGGAAGCCGGGTGCGCCGTGGCGTCCGTGGACTACCGGCTCGCGCCCGAGCACCCCTATCCCACGCCCGTCGAGGACTGCTACCGCGCCCTGCGGTGGACGGCGGAGCAGGCGGAGGCGCTCGGCGTCGACCCGGAGCGGCTCGCGGTCGGCGGGATCAGCGCGGGCGGCGGCCTCGCGGCCGCCACGGCCCTGATCGCCCGGGACCGCGGCGGGCCGCCCCTCGTCCTGCAGTTCCTGCTCTGCCCGATGCTGGACGACCGCAACACCACGGAGTCCAGCCGGGAGTTCACGGAGGCCGTCAGCTGGCCGCGCGCCAACAACCTCTACGGCTGGGCTGCTTTGCTCGGCCCGCTCTCGGGCGGCGACGAGGTTCCCCCGTACGCGGCCCCGGCCCGCGCCACCGATCTGTCGGGGCTCCCTCCCGCGTATGTCGACGTCGGGGAGCTGGAGGTGTTCCGTGACGAGTGCGCGCGGTACGCGCTCCGGCTGGTCGCCGCCGGGGTGTCCACCGAATTCCATCTGTGGCCGGGGGCGTTCCACGGGTTCGACGGGACGCTCCCCCACCTCTCCCTCCCGCGCAGGGCCGCCGCCGAGCAGATAGCGGTGCTGCGGCGGGCCCTCGGCGGCCCTACCATCTGACGCCGAGCCGCTGCGGGCTGCGGAAGGTCGTCCCGGTCCGCCACGCGACCGTGTCCATGGGGTCGGCCAGACGCAGGTCCGGGAAGCGGGCGGCCAGGTGGTGCAGGGCGAGCTGGAGCTCCGTGCGGGCCAGCCAGACGCCGAGGCAGTAGTGGGGGCCGGCACCGAAGGAGAGGGTGGGGGACTCCAGCGGGGCGTACAGGTCGTAGAGGGTGGCGGGCGGGAAGACCTCCGGGTCGCGGTTGGCCATGCCGCAGTCGGCGAGCACGATCGCGCCCGCCGGGATCATCACCCCGCCGACCTCGACGTCCTCGGCGGCGTGGCGGGTGCTGCCCCGGTCGTCGCCCAGCGGGACGAGGTGGACGAGGCGGTCCACAAGGCGCCCGGCGGCCTCCTCGTCGGTGCCGAGGCGGGGCCAGGTCTCACGGCGTTCACCCAGGAGGTAGAACAGCGCGTTGCCCAGCATGGTCATCGTGCTGTCGTGTCCGCCGACGACCAGGCCGCACACCAGGCTGACCAACTGGGCCTCGGGGACGCCCCCTTCCTCGTCGGCCGCCGCGACCAGACTGCTGATCAGGTCCTCGCCCGGGGTCCGGCGCCGCTCCGTGAGGAGGTCCGCGCCGAACGCGCTGAAATCCTTGAGTACCGATGCCACCTGTTCGCCCTCGTGGGTGCCGTCGGAGAAGGCGTGTTCGCTCCAGTGCCTCATCCGGTCCCACGTGGACTCGTCGAGCCCCATGAGGCGGCTGATCACCGCCGCCGGTAGCGGGAGGGTGAACTCCGCGACCACGTCGGCTGGCTGCTGCCGCGTCTCCAGCCGGTCGAGGAGCTCCTCCACGATCGTGGCGATCCACGGTCGCCAGCGGGCGACGGCCCTCGGGGTGAACGCGCGCCGCAGGGTGCGGCGCAGCCGCAGATGGTCGGGGCCGTCCTGGTTGAACATCAGGTCGGGGTCGTTCACGAGGTCGGGTACGCCGGAGAGGGCGGGCGCGTCGGTGGCGTACAGCTGGGCCCGGCCGAACCGCGGGTCGGAGAGCACCTGGCGGACATCGTCGTACCGGCTGACCAGCCAGGCCGGGCCGCCGTCCGGCAGTTCGGCGGGGCGGGGCGGGCCGGGCTCCTCGAAGAACAGGCGGTGCATCGGCTCCGGGGCCGGTCGCTTGGGATCGCTGATGGTCAACATGCCTCCTGGGCAGGGGCGTTGGATGGGGCCGGGTAGCTGGCCTCGCTCAGAGTTCGACGAGGACCTTTCCGCGGTTGGCCGCCCGGTCGCCGTAGAGGCTGCCGTAGGCGGCGGGGATACTGTCGAAGCCGTGGTGCAGGGTGTGGTCGCACGCGACCTCGCCGCGCCGCACGTGCCCGCCCAGCTCCGTGTGCAGGTCCTGCCAGTTCTGTTCGGTGAACCACTCCAGGGAGAAGATGCCGCGGACGGTGGCGCGCGGGAACATCAGATAGGGCAGGAGCCTCGGCCCGGTGCTCTCCTTGCCGACCTGGGTCGCCCACTGCCAGCACACCGCGACCTGGCTGCCGATGTTGAGCATGGAGAACACCGCGTCGGTGACCGCGCCGCCGAGGTTGTCGAAGTACCGGTCGACGCCGTCGGGGGCGGCCCGGGCGAGTGCCGCGCGGACGGTGTCCGCGCCGTCCCCGTGGCGGTAGACGATCACGGTGTCGAACCCGAGCCCGGTGAGGTAGTCCGCCTTCTCCGGGGACGAGGTGGTGCCGATCACCCGGGCGCCGGCGAGCGCGGCGAGCTGGCCGACGAGGGCGCCCACCGAGCCGGAGGCCCCGCTGATGACGAGGGTCTCGCCGGGGTTGATCGTCATGTACTTGGTCAGGGTCCCCCAGGCGGTCATGCCGGGGCCGCCCATCACGGAGAGGGCGGTCGGCAGCGGCAGGGCGTCGTCGTACCACCGGGGGTCGAGCCTGCGGTAGGCGGGGAAGACCATGGGGAAGGTTCCGGTCTGCCAGAGTTCGGGCACGCCGGTGGAGATCAGATGGGTGCGCCAGCCGCCGAAGCCCTGGACGAGGTCGCCGACGCGGTGGGCGGCACGGGGGCCCGCCTCCACCACCTCCATGATCGAGTCGGCGCCCATGTGCCGGCCGATCGGGGTGTCGAGGGCGATGCCCTGGAGGTAGGGGTCGACGGAGACGTACAGGGTGCGCAGGAGCATCTCGTCGGGGGCGAGGGTGACGTCGATGTTCTCGACGACCTTCTCGTAGACGCGGTCCACGTCGGGGACTCCTTCGACGTGTTCGCGGACCACCCATTTCGCGATCTTCATGGTTTCCTCTGCGTCGGTGCGGCGGGGCGGGCGGGTACGGGGATGACCCGGTGGGTCGGTGGTGGTGCGGTGAGGTCGAGCGACGCGGTGAAGGGCCTGTCGTCGTCGCGGCAGACGAACTGCATGACGTGGCGTCCGGCGGCGGCGGCCCGGATGAGCCCGCCGGTGGTGGCCCAGACGCCGGACTGGTAGAAGTCACGGAGGCCGGGGAGGCCGGGGCCGTGCTTCTTGACCAGCTCTTCGAGGGTCTCGCCGCTCTCGACGAAGGGCTGCCAGCCCAGCACGGTCCCGTCGTAGTTGCCGGTGTAGCGGACCTGGGTCAGGGGGCTGGAGACGTCACGGACGACGATCGCGTCCCGCAGGCCGGGGTAGCGCTGTTCCAGGAAGCCGACGAGGGTTTCGCGGGCCCGCCGTTTCGCCGCGTAGTAGCCGCGCCCGTGCCGTACGGGCAGGGTGTGCAGCTCCTGTCCGCCGCGGGTGCGGGTGATCTGTTCGGGGCCCTCGTCCAGGGCACGCCAGGGGGCGATGTCGCAGAAGTAGGTGGCGTAGACGACGGTGGTGCCGTCCGGGGACAGTTCGGGGTAGTGGCGGCTGCGGAACTGGACGTTGATGCTGGCGTGGCGGATGCCGGTCAGCTCGGCGGCCGTGGCCTCGTCGAGGAGGTACGTCGTGCAGGGGTCTCCGTCGGGGAAGGGGCGGGAGAGGCCGAGGAAGAGGGTGAAGTAGCCGGGGAAGACCATGCCGGGTTCGTGGATGGTCTCGGTGTAGAGCTTGCGGTAGTCCTCGCCCAGGTACTTGCCCTGAAGGAACTTCATGGTCGTGGTGTAGCCGTCGCAGGCCGACACGATGATGTCGGCGCGCAGTTCCCGGCCGTCGCTGAGCCGGACGCCCACCGCCCGGTCGTCCTCGACGATCACCGTCTCGACCTTCGTGTTGTAGGACACCTCGCCGCCGAGCCGGCGGTAACGCGCCTCGATCGACTCGGCGAGACCGAGGGAGCCTCCTTCGGGGACTCCGGCGGAGAGGTTGGCGTGCGAGGCGAGCTGGAAGTGGAAGGGGAGGACGGGGAAGGCCGGGTGCTTCTCGTAGAGGATGAAGTTGAAGGCCTGTCGCAGGAGGGGGTCCTTGAACTTCGCGGAGAAGTCGCTCATCAGGACGGTGATCGTGGTGCGTACGGAGTTGAAGTACGGCAGGAACGAGGCAAGCATCCGCCAGCGCTCCCGGCGTCCCATCAGTCCGACGGGCTTGAGGAAGGGGTAGACCGCAAGCGCCTTGCGGAAGCTGCGCAGTTGCGCGCAGAACTTCCGCACCAGCCGGGCGTCCACGGGCGAGATGTCGATGAGGTGGGCTTCGAGCCGGTCGGGGTCGGAGTAGAAGTGGACGGCCCGGCCGTCCGTACCGCGCACGATGTTGAAGACGTCGAAGTGGCGGATCTCCTTGCCCTGGAGGGCGCCGAGCTCCAGCCAGATCTGGTGCATCTCGTTGCCGGGGCCGCTGCCGAGGAGCCAGCTGACGCAGGCGTCCAGGGTGAAGCCGCCGCGATCCCAGGCGGTGCAGCAGCCACCGGGCATCTCGTGCATCTCCAGGACGCGGGTGCGGTAGCCGTTCATCTGGGCGTAGCAGCCGGTGGAGAGCCCGCCGAGACCGGCCCCGATGATGATCATCGTCTCCCGGGGCCGGCGGGTGCCGCCGGGCCGGGGCCCGTTCGTCCCGCCGCTCATGAGCCCTCGCTCTCCCGTGCGGACCACCGGTCGAGCTGGGGCAGGTGCCCCAGCATCCCGGGATGCCAGGGTTCGGCGCCCTTGCTCTCCCAGGCCCGGAACTCCAGGCCCAGTTCACGGCAGAGGTACTGGACGGCGAAGCGGCCGGTGGAGGCGGCGCGGATCAGGCCGCCCATGCCGACCCACTGTCCGGCCATGGAGAAGCCGCTCAGTCCCGGCAGCCGCATCCGGTCCTTGCCGACGAGGCGTGCCGCGACGTCGTCGGCGTCGGAGAACGCCTTCCAGGCGAGGATGGAGCCGTTGAGGTTGCCGGTGTAGCGGTGGGTCGTGGCGGGCGTGGCGACCTCGACGATGTCGATGCGCTCCGCGATGCCGGGGGTTCGGCGTTCCAGGAAGTCGCGCACGAAGTGGGCGACTTCGCGCTTGCGCCGGCGGTACTCCTTGCGGTCTCTGGTGCGCAGGTTCTTCCAGTGGGCGTAGTCACTGAAGTAGGTGCAGTGCAGGACGGAGTGGCCCGGCGGCGCGAAGCCGCCGGAGTAGCGGGAGCGTGCCTGCACGACGAGGCTGTCCTGGAGGGCTCCGGGGAGGTGGGCCGCGTCGTCCGGGCCGAGGAGGTGCGTGGTGCTGTGCGCCTCGGCAGGGTCCAGTTCGCCGCGCAGGCCGACGAAGGCGGAGACGACGGCGGGGAAGAGGGTGCCCGGGCGGTGGAGGAGGTCGGTGTAGAGCTTGTCGATCCGGGGGCCGGTGTACCGGCCGCCCAGGAGTCCGTAGACGGTGGTGTGGCCGTCGCAGGCGGAGACCACGTGCTCGGCGAAGTACTTCCTTCCGCCGCGGAGTTCGATGCCGATCGCCCGGTCGTTCTCGACCAGGATCCGTTCGGTGCGGGCCCGGTAGGTGATCGTTCCGCCCAGGCTCCGGTAGCGCTCCTCGACGGAGCGGGCGAGGCCGAGCGAACCACCCTGCGGGAAGCCCGCGTTGCCGTGATGGGCGGCCGCCATGTTGAAGAGGTACGGCAACATCGGGAAGCCCTCGGGGTCCTGGAAGAAGATGTTGCGGAACGCCTTGCGCAGCAGCGGGTCCTGGAACCGGTCGGCGAACACGTGCATCGGGGTGGCCGCGGTCCGCCAGAACAGCCGGAACGCGGGGAGCACCGTGCGCAGGGTCTGGGCCCGTTCCCGTACGGTCCGCAGCGCGGGCGCGGTCAGGAACGGGTACAGCTCGATGTCGATGAAGCGCCGCAGGTCCCGGACGAAGGCCCGGATGAGCGGGGCGTCGGCGGGTGAGACCTCCAGCAGGTGGGCCTCCAGGCGGTCGGGGTCGTTGTAGAACGTCACCGACCGGCCCGACGCGTCCTCGACCTTGTTGAACAGCTCGAAGTTGGTGACCGTCTTGCCGTCGAGCGCGCCGAGTTCGCTCCACACCCGGTGGGCGTCGTTGCCCGGGGCGGTGCCGATGAGCCACTCGATGCAGTAGTCGAAGAGATACCCGTCGCGGGACCAGGCGGTGCAGCAGCCGCCGGGCAGCACGTGCTTCTCGAAGATGCGGGTCCTGGCTCCGCTCATCTGGGCGTAGACGCCGGTGGAGAGGCCGGCCACGCCCGCGCCGATGACGATGACGCGGGGCGGGGTGCCCGGGGCGCGTTCCCTGCTGGTCCAGTCGGTGGAGTCGTCATCCGCCATGGGCCGCGTCTCCCCTCAGGACGGAGCGCACCAGCTCGGCGTTGCGGGGCAGGTGTTTGGCGTCGAGCATGTCGGCGTGGATGCCGGAGCCGCGCAGTACGGCGGTGGCGTCGGTGGAGCTGCCGTGCCAGGTGCCGTGCTCGCCGGCGGCGTAGAGGGCGGCCTTCTCCTCGTCGGTGATCACGCTGACCGTCGCGGCGACCGTGCCGGTGTTGGGGGTGCGACCGCTGAAGGCGAGGTACTCGGCGGCGTGGGCGAGGGTCTCGCGGGCGACGGCCTCGGATCCGGTGTGTTTGCGGACGTGCTCGGCGAGTTCGGTCTCGAAGGCCGCGATGCCCGAGGCGTCCGGTTCGTAGGCGGTGAGGATGCGGCGGGAGTCGAGGATGACGACGTGGGCGACGTGGCGGCCGCGCCGCTCCAGCTCCTTGGCCGTCTCGAAGGCGAGGTTGCCGCCGAGGGAGTAACCCAGAAGCAGGTAGGGGCCGTCGGGCCGGTCTGCCTCGATCAGGTCGGCGTACCGGGTGACCTTGTCGTCGCCGGGGAGGTAGTTGAAGCCGGTGACGGAGTAGTCGGGGAGCTGTGCGGCCAGCCCCCGGTAGACGAGCCCGTGGCCGCCGGCGGGCGGGAAGCAGAAGAGAGCGGGGGCCTGTCCGGCGTTGAAGGTGAGGCTCGGGAGTTCGTCGGCGGTCGTACCGAGCAGGACGTCCTCCACGGTCGCGGCCATGCCGTGCAGGGTGGTGACCTGGTAGAGCCTGCTGACGGGGACGCCGACGCCGAACTCGGTGCGCAGGTGGTGGAGGAGTTCGATGAGCTTGATCGAGCTGCCGCCGAGTTCGAAGAAGTCGTCCTCCAGGCCGACCTGTTCGCGTCCGAGCAGGGTCTTCCAGTGGCGGGCGACGCTGACCTCGTACAGCGTCACGGGTTCCTCGTGCGGCCGGTTCCCCGCCTCGGCGCGGGGGGCGGGCAGGGCGGCCGTGTCGACCTTGCCGTTGGCCGTCAGCGGCAGGGCGGGCACCTCGGTGAAGTGGGACGGGATCATGTACGAGGGCAGCGAGCGCGCCAGGTGGCGGCGCAGGGCCCGGACGTCCAGGGCGGCGCCGGGCGCCGGTACGCAGTAGGCGCAGAGCGCCGCGTCTCCCCCGGTGTCGGTGCGTACGGTGACGACGGCACGGGCGAGCGGGGGCCACTGGGCGAGCTGCGCCTCGATCTCGCCGATCTCGATACGGTGACCGCGCAGTTTGACCTGGCCGTCGGTGCGGCCGAGCAGATGGACCCGGCCGTGCGCGTCCCAGCGGGCGATGTCGCCGGTTCGGTAGAGCCGTTCGGGCCGGGCGTCGGCGGCCCGGCCGAGCGTCCGGGTGACGAAGCGCTCCTCGGTCTGCTCGGGGTCCCCGGCGTAGCCGAGGGCGACACCGTCGCCACCGATCCAGAGTTCGCCGGGCACGCCGGGCGGGACGGGTTCGCCGTGGATGTCGAGGACGTGGAGGGTGCTGCCCGGCAGGGGCCGGCCGATCGGGACCATCGCCCCGGGCTCCAGGTCGTCGACGGGCCCCTCGAAGAACGCGCTGTCGATGGTGGCCTCGGTGAGGCCGTAGGAGTTGACGAGGCGGGTGCCGGGTCCGCAGAGCTCGGCGAGCCGGCGGTACTCCCCCACGCTCCAGACGTCCGAGCCGACCACCAGCAGCCGCAGGAAGTCCAGCCGCAGCCCGTCCCGGTCGCAGTGGTCCATCAGTCCGCGGACGACGGCGGGCACGAACTCCGCGCAGTCGACGCGTTCCTGTCGCATCGTGCGGTAGAGCCGGGTGGTGTCGAAGAGGAGGTCGCGGTCGGCCAGGACGAGGGTGCCGCCCGAGCACAGGGCGCGCACCAGGTCGCCGGTGAACACGTCGAAGGACGGTTCGGCCATCTGGAGGTGCACGCGGACGTCCGTATCCAGCCGGTACTCCGCGCGCCACGCGGCCTGGGCGGAGGCGAGGTTGCGGTGGCTGACGCGTACTGCCTTGGGGCGGCCGGTGGATCCGGAGGTGGTGATGATGTAGGCGGGTGCGTCCGGGTCGGTCCCGGGTGGCGGTCCGTCCGGGTGCGGTTCGGTGTGCGCGAGGGCGGCGAGGGTCAGTGTCGGGACGGTCAGGGCCCCGGTCTGCTCCGGAGCGGCGTCGTCCGCGACGAGGACGAGTCCCGCGCCGGTGCTCGTCACGAGGCGGGCGAGCCGGTCGGCGGGCTGGTCGGGCCGGAGCGGGAGGTAGGCGGCGCCGGCCTTGAGCACACCGAGCAGGGCGACGATCAGCTCGGGAGACTTGTCCAGGCACAGCACGACCACCGAGCCCTCGCCGAGGCCGAGCGCCCGCAGCCGGGCGGCGGTGTCGGCCGCCCGACGGTCCAGCTCCGCGTAGGTCAGCCGGTGCGCCCCGCCGTGCGCGGTGGGCATGGTGACGGCGACGGCCGCGGGGTGTTCGGCGGCGATGCGGCGGATCAGCGCCTGGACCGGGATGTACGGCTCCTCGCCGGGTCCGGCGGGCAGTGGGGCGGGGCGGCTCCACTCCCCGACGAGCCGTTCCCGCTCCCGGTCGCCGAGCATCCGCAGCCGGGAGGCGGGCTGCTCGCCCGGTACCCGGGTCATCCGGTCGAGGAGCCGGGTGTAGTGGGCGGCCATACGACGCATGGTCTCGGGGAGGAAGAGGTCGGTGTTGTACTTGAACACGCAGTGGAAACGGCCCTCGGCCTCGTCCTCGTAGGCGGACAGCGTTATGTCGAACTGCCCTTCCTCCTCCGGTAGTTCGATGTACTCCAGGCGGTAGCCGTACTGCTCGGTGGCCACCTTGTGGGTGAGGAGGATGAACATCGCCTGGAAGACGGCGGAGCGGCTGGGGTCGTGCTGGAGGCCCAGCTCCTCGACGAGGAGGACGAAGGGGTACTCCTGGTTGTCCAGGCCGCCGAGCACGGTCCGGCGGACCTGTTGCAGCAGTTCGGCGACGGTCGGGTCCTCGGACAGGTCGGCGTGCAGGGGCAGCGGGTTGACGAAGTAGCCGTAGACGGCGGCGAAGTCCTGCCGGGTGCGGCCGGTCACCGGGCTGCCGACGACGATGTGGTCCTGCCCGGAGTAGCGGTGCAGCAGGAGGTAGTACGCGCTCAGCAGCACCATGAACGGCGTGACGCCGTGGGCGCGGGCCAGGGCGTGGACGCGGGCGCTGAGGGCGTCGTCCAGGACGAAGAACTCGGAGGCCCCGTTGTGGGTCTGGACCGCCGGACGCGGCTTGTCGACGGGCAGGTCCAGGAGCGGGACCTCGGCCGGCAGGTGGGCGCGCCAGTAGTCGAGCATGCCGGCCGCCCCGGGGCCGGCCAGGAAGGCGTTCTGCTGGTTGAGGAAGTCGAGGTAGCGGGCCTCGATCGGTGGGAGATGGGGTTCCTGGTTGCGGCGCAACGCCTCGTAGACCGCGAGGAGTTCCTCGATGAAGGTGAAGGTGGAGATGGCGTCGGAGACGATGTGGTGGACGGCCTTCATGATGATCCAGCGGTCCGGGCCCCGCTTGAAGAGCCGGAAGCGGACCAGTGGGTCGTGGGCGAGGTCGTAGGGCTTGCGGTACTCCTGGATGATCGTCGCGTGGATGGACTCCCAGTCCTCGCCCTGGACGTCGAAGAGGGCGAGGTCCGTCGCGGCGCCCTCGGAGACCCGCTGCACGGCCTGCCCGTCCACCAGGAGGAAGTTGGTGCGCAGCGCGGGGTGCCGGGCGATGAGCCGCCGGACGGCCTCGAACATCAGGTCCGGTTCGAGCGTGACGTTCACCTCGACGGCCCCGCCGATGTTGTACGCGTAGCCGTCCGGGTTGAGGTGTTTGAGGAACCAGAGCGCTTTCTGGTTCTGCGTCAGCGGGTACTGCCGCTCGTCGCTGTGGAGTTCGACCGCTCCTGGGGCCCCGTCGGGGGCGTCGGCCGAGGCCAGGGCGGTGAGGCCGTCGTGGAGCTGGGCGGCGAGCTCCCCGGCCGAGGTGCCGCTGAGCAGGGCGACCACGGGGAGGGCGACGCCGAGTTCGGCGTGGATCCGGGCCCGTAGCTCCATGGCGAGGAGCGAGTCGAGCCCGAGTTCGCCGAGTCCGGTGGCGGGGTCGATACGGTCCGTGCCGGTGCGCAGCACGGTGGCGGAGAGCGCCGCGAACCGCTCGGCGACCAGGGCGCGGCGGGCCTCCTCGTCGGCGGCGCGGAAGGTGTCCAGGAATCCGTTGCCCGAGGCGGCGTCCGCCGACGGGGCGGCGGCTGCCGCGAGGTCGGCGACCAGCGGCGGCGGGGACGGGTACCAGGCGAGGAAGACGGGCCAGTCGACGACGGTGGCGACGACCAGTTGGGCGTGGTCCTGACCGATGACACGTTCGAGCACGGCCATGCCGGCGTCCGGGGACAGTGAGCTCATGCCGCGGCTGTGCAGATAGTGGTCGACCAGGCCGAGTTCCTCGATCATTCCGGTGGCCCAGGGGCCCCAGTCCAGGCTGAGCGCGGGCAGTCCCTGGGCGCGGCGGTGATGGGCGAGCGCGTCCAGGAAGGCGTTGCCCGCCGCGTAGTTGGTCTGACCCGCCGTGGTCAGCAGCGAGGCGATCGAGGCGAAGAGCACAAAGTGTTCGAGGGGTTCGTCCCGAAGGTGCCGGTGCAGGAGGTGGGCGCCGACGGTCTTGGGGTCGTGCACGGCGTCGAAGGCGGCCCGGTCCAGGTCGGCGACGAGCGTGTCGCGGACCTGTCCCGCGAGGTGGAACACCCCGCGTACGGGTGGCGCCCCGCTGCGCCGGTGGGCGTCGAGCCAGCCGGCCAGGGCGTCCTCGTCGGTGATGTCGAGGGTGGCGAGGACGGGCTGTGCGCCGAGCGCCTCCAGTTCACGGAGGAGGGCCACGGCCCGGCCCTCGGCGGTGGCGGGGTCGGTCCCGGCCCACTTCTCCCGGGCCGGGACGGGGGTGCGCCCGACCAGGACGATCCGACGGGCCCCGCGGCGTACGAGGGTGCGGCACAGCAGTCGGCCGAGCGCGCCGAACGCGCCGGTGACCAGATAGCTTCCGTCGGCCCGCAGACGCAGCGGCAGGGGCCGGGTCAGGTTCTCGGCGGGGCGCAGGCGGCTGGTGCGGCGACCTCCGTCGCGCAGGGCGATCTCCTCCTCGTCGTCGCTGAGCACTTCGCCGAGGAGCGCTTGGGCCTCGGCCCGGTCGCCGTCGGGGCCCGGCTGTCGCCGGGGGTCGAGGTCGATGAGTTTGCCGGGGTGTTCGATCAGTTCCTGGTGCCGCAGTACACGGCCGATGCCCCAGGCGGGTGCCCCGAGGGGTTCGGGACCCTCGCCGGGCAGGGCGGGCTGGGCGCCGCGGGTGACGATGTGCAGGCGGCCTCCGGTGTCCCGGGCGAGAAGGAGCCGGGCGAGGGCGATCAGTGAGTACGCTCCCGCGCCGGTGTGGTCGTGGAGGGAGGTCCGGTCGCACCCGGCGAGGGCGGGCGCGTCGAGGTTCCACAGGTGCAGGACGGCACCCCGGAAGGGGCCTCGGTCGCGGTCCAGGTCGGCGAGGAGGCGGCGCAGATCGGCGTCGGACGCGGGGTCGACGGTGAACGTGGCGCCGTCGGCGGACGCGGTGTAGGCCGCGCCCCGGCGCACCAGGCGGCAGCGTTCGCCCCGGGCGGCGGCCAGGGCGGCGAAGGCGTCCGCGACGCCCCCGGTGTCGGCGAGGACCAGCCAGTCGTGGTCCCGTGCCGCTGTGGCGGGTACCGGCCGGCGATCGGTCGCGCTCTCCGCCCATTCGCCGCGTACGTCATCGTCGTTGACGTCCCTCGTCAGGTCCTCGGCGTCCTCGGCGGGTAGTGCGGGGCAGTCGGTCCAGACGGGTTCGGCGAGCCAGGAGTCGATCGTGGTCCGGGCGACGGCGGTGGCCGCCTTCTCCACGTCGGCGGCTCGGAAGCCGAGGACTCGGCCGAGCGGTGCGCCGTCGTCGGCGTACAGGGCGATGTTCCCGATGGTGGTGTCGGCGTCGCCGGGGAGCAGGGTGGCGTGGGCCCAGAAGGGCTGGTCGCCGATGGGTTCGAGGGCGACCTCGTCCAACGAGAGCGGCAGCCTGATCCCGGTGTCCGGTGCGGGTCCTTCCAGGATCATCGGGGTCAGCAGGGCCTGGAAGCAGGCGTCGAGGAGGACGGGGTGGAGGTGGTGGCCGGCGGCGTCGTCGCCGATCGCCCGGGGTGGGCGGATCCGGGCCAGTACCTCTCCGGCGCCGATCCAGACCTCTTCGATGGCCTGGAAGGCGGGGCCGTAGTGGTAGCCGAGGGCGGCCAGGGCGGTGTAGCAGTCGGGGCCTTCGAGCCGTCGGAGGGACCTGGCGCGGATCGCGGGGGCGTCGAGCGGCGGGGCGGTGCGGCGGCGTTGCCCGGTGCGGACGATCCCGCCGGCGTGCACGGCCCTCTCCCCGTCCTCCCCGGTCGGGGAGGCGATGGTGAAGGCGGCGTTCTCCAGGGAGAGCGACACCTCCACGGTCCGGTCCTCGCCGTCGGGCAGGAAGAGCGCCTTGCGCAGATCGATGTCGGCCAGGACGGCGGTGGTGCCGCCGGTGAGCCGCAGGACGGCCTGGGCTGCCATTTCCAGATAGCCGGCGGCGGGGAAGACCACGGTGTCCTGGATGCGGTGGTCGGCGAGGTACGGCAGGTCCTCGGTGTCCAGGCGGGCCTGCCAGGTGGGCTCGGTACGGTCGGTGCGGCGGCCCAGGAGGGGGTGGTCCCGGTGGCCGAGCCGGACCTGGGCGACGGGCCGGGGTTCGGTCCAGTGGCGGTCGCGCCGGAAGGGGTGGCGGGGCAGGGTGACCGGCCGGCCGGCCGGTTGGAGGACGCTCCAGTCGATGGCGACGCCCAGGTTGTGGAGCGAGCCGAGGGAGACGGCGAAGCGCTCGCTCTCGTTCTCCCGGCGGCGGATCGAGGGCAGGGTGAGTCCGCTCGTACCGCCCGCGTCGAGGCATTCGCGGATCGCGTGGCCGAGAACCGGGTGTGGGCCGATCTCCAGGAACACCTGGTGGCCGTCGTCGGCGATGCGGTCGACCGCGGCGCGGAAGCGCACCCGCTCGCGGACGTTCTTCCACCAGTACGCGGCGTCCAGTTCCTCGCCCCGGGCGGTTCCCTCGACGCCCGTGAGATACAGCGGCAGCTGGGCCGGGCGCGGCTCCAACGGTGCGAGTTCGGCGAGCAGTTCGTCCTTGATCCGCTCCATCACGAAGCTGTGGTAAGGCACTTCGACGGTGAGGAACTTCGCGAACTGCTGCTCGGCCCGCAACTCCTCGGCCAGCAGGGTCAGCGCGGCCTCGTCCCCGGCCAGGGTGATCGCGGTGGGGCTGTTGACGGCGGCGATGGAGACCCGGTCGCTGTAGGGGCGCACCCGGCGCTCCGCCTCGTCCTCCGAGAGGCTGACGGCGAGCATGGCGCCCGTGCCGGCCAGGGTCTGCTGGAGGCGGCTGCGGTGCACGACGATCCTGGCCGCGTCCCGCAGGGAGTAGACGCCCGCCGCGTGGAAGGCGGCGATCTCTCCGGTGCTGTGGCCGACCACAGCGTCGGGGACCACCCCGTGGGACCGCCACAGGGCGGCGAGGCCGACCTGCACGGCGAAGTTCGCGGGCTGCGCGAGCCAGGTCTCCCCCATCCGGGAGACGGACTCGTCGGCGGTCATCTCCTCGATCAGGGACCAGTCGGCGAACTCCCGCAGCGCCAGGTCGCATGCGGCGACGGCGTCCCGGAAGACCGGCTCCTCCTCCAGCAGTTGGCGTCCCATGCCCCACCACTGGGGGCCCATGCCGGTGAAGACCTGGACCAGCCGCCGGTCGGCGCCGTCCCGGGCACGGCCATGGACGACCCGGGGGTGGGCCTCGCCGCGCGCATGTGCGGCCAGGGCCTCGTCGAGGGATTCGCGGGAGGTGTAGGCGACGGACAGCCGCTCGGGGAGGTGCTGGCGGCGGTGGGCCAGCGTATGGCCGAGGTCGTCGAGGTCCACGACCGGGCCGTTGTCGCCCGCCAGTTCGCCGCGGATGCCGGCCGCCATCTCCGTCAGGGCGTCGGGGTTGCGGGCGCTGAGGGGCAGGATGCTCCAGCGTCGCCCGGCGGGCGGGGCGGGGCGGATGTCCGGCAGGGTCCTCGGGGCCTCCTCCAGGACGACATGGGCGTTGGTGCCGCCGAATCCGAAGGAGTTGACCCCGGCGCGGGCGGGCCCTTCGTGTTCGGGCCATGCCGTGGGCCGGGTGGGGATCTCGTAGGGCAGGGTAGCCGGGTCGATGGCGGGGTTGAGGTTCTCCAGGTTGATGTGGGGCGGGATCGTGCGGTGTTTGATGCTCAGGACGGTCTTGATCAGCCCGGCGATCCCGGCGGCGGATTCGGTGTGGCCGATGTTCGTCTTGACCGAGCCGACGTAGGCGGGGGCGCCCGGGGCCCGCCCGATGGCCAGCGCGCGAGCCAGGGCGCTCGCCTCGATCGGGTCGCCGACCGGGGTCGAGGTGCCGTGCGCCTCCATGTACTGGAGCGCCCCGGGGGTGATACCGGCCTCGGCGCAGACCCGGCGGATGAGGTCGACCTGGGCGTCGGGGTTGGGCACGGTGATGCCGTTGGTGTGGCCGTCCTGGTTGACGCCACTGCCGAGGATCACGGCGTGGATCCGGTCCCCGTCCCGTACGGCGTCGTCCAGCCGCTTCAGCGCGACCAGCCCGACGCCTTCGGCCCGTACGTAGCCGTCGGCGGCGGCGTCGAACGTACGGGAGCGGCCCTCGGGCGACAGGAACCCGCCCTTCGTCTCCGCGATGGTGTACTGCGGGGCCATGTGGAGCAGGGTGCCGCCGGCCAGCGCGAGGTCGCTCTCGCCGTTGTTCAGCGCCTGGCACGCCAGGTGGACGGCGACCAGGGAGGAACTGCACGCGGTGTCGATGGACAGGCTGGGGCCACGGAAGTCGAAGCAGTACGAGATGCGGTTCGACACCATCGTCATCATGGTCCCGGTCGCGGTGTGGGCGGCCAGCGAGGTGAAGCCCAGGTCGGCGAACTGCAGGATCTTGTAGTCCAGGGTGAACGCGCCGACGTAGACGGCGACGTTGCCTCCGGCGAGGTCGGCGGGCCGCTGGCCGCCGTCCTCCAGGGCCTCCCAGGCCACTTCGAGCAGTTTGCGCTGCTGCGGATCCATGTGATCGGCCTCGCGGGGGCTGATGCCGAAGAACGCGGGGTCGAACTCGTCGAAGCCGTCGATATATCCACCGCGGCCGCCGACGAGGCGCCCTGGCTTGTCCCGGAACCGGCTGCCGAGCGTTCTGACGTCGTACCGGTCGGGCGGTGTGGGTGTGATGCAGTCCTTGCCCTCCACCAGGTTGCGCCAGTACGTGCGGTGGTCCGAGGCGCCGCCGGGCAGGCGGCAGCCCATCCCGATGATCGCCACCTTGTTCCGTAACGCCCGGTTGTTCGCGTCGGCCATGTCGAACTCCTCAAGTCGTGGTGGAGCGTCAGGGGGCGGTGGTCACTCCGGCGGGCGGCCCGGTGCCGGTCGGCGTCGCCAGGGGTGCAGGAGGGCGGCGAGAATCTCGCCGGTGCCGGGGAAGGACGTGGGGTCGTGCAGGCCGACGGAGGCGGGTTCACGGCCCGGGTACCAGGTGAAGCTGCCGAAGAGGCGGTCCCAGCACGACAGGTCGGAGCCGTAGTGGCCGGCTTCGGACAGATCGGTGCTGTGGTGCAGGCGGTGCTGCTCGGGACTGGCCAGCAGATGGTTGAGCGGTCCGATGCGGACGTCGATGTTGGCGTGGACGAAGTAGCCCTGGGCGGCGACGAAGAGCCCGACCACCAGCACCGCGGGGCGGGAGAATCCGACGAGGGCCAGCGTCAGTTGGACGAGGCTCTGTGCCAGGACGATGTCCAGCACGTGGTTGACGCCGTTGTTGGCGACGTTGACCTTGTCCGGCACGTGATGCACTCCGTGCAGTCGCCACAGCAGTGCGTTCCGGTGACCCAGTCGGTGCACCAGATAGCTGACGAGCGATCCGGCGAGGAGCGCGCCCGGGATCTCGATCCAGAGGCTGCGGAGCGGTTCCTCCGGCGAGATCAGGCCGACGACCAGCGCGACCAGTAGTTGCGCCAGTCCGCTTCCGGCCATGGTGAGCAGGAAGTAGACGCCGTACCAGCGCCATTCAGCCTTACCGGGGTGCCAGTTCCGGTCATAAGGAATCAGCCGCTCCAGGAGGGCCAGATAGGCGATGACCCCGATCAGGAAAAGCGAACTGACCCACGCGGGATCCCACCGCAGCGACAGCGAGGCCATACCCACGGATATGACCGAGAGGAGAAGGACCGGGTAGGCGAGGACACGGAGGATCCGGACGGGGGAAATACCGCCCCTCGCCTTCCGGCCAACCGAAAAGGCGGGCGAATAGATTTCGCCATCGGCAGAGCTCTCATGCTCGTCCATCCGTGACCCTCCACAAGTGACAGCAACGGGGAGAGAGACCTTCACATCGCATCAGAGCAGGCCAGGGCAGACCCTGGGACGTGACAGGAAACTCCGGGCGGCGGCCACGGCCCCCGCACTGGCGACTTTCAGACACCCGACCCTCATGGAATTCGGCCGTGGCGTGAACCGATGCCCCCGACCCATCAGCCCAGATCATCTATTTCCCGTTCCCACGGCTTTAATCGCGACCGGCTCACAGAAATGGTCCGGCGCATTCATCCAGGAGAGAATGCGAGAGTGATCGCACAACCGAGGCGAGTTCACTTGTGCGAACAATTTCTTCGTAGGATCATCGCGACGCTTGAAGACGGCGCATTCCGGCGCGCCGGACACCGGCACACGCCCGGGCGCGCATTCGGTGAAGGTCGGTGCGCCGGGCGCGGAACCAGCACCCCCGAAAGCTCCCCCCGAAGCGGTTCTCCGCCGGAAGGCTCCCGCCCCTCCCGAGGACTACCGCTCCTCCCAGGATTCCTGATCCTCCCGAGGGCTCCCGCTCCTTCCACCGCGGGGCACCGCCCTGCGATGATGACAGCGATGACGTGCGGGCCCCTGTCGATCAGGGGCGCCGCCCTGCCCGGGGAGGTGAACGCGGAGGAGATCGTCCGCGGGTTCCGGCAGGCGATGGCGGATCTGCTGGGCGCGGACCGCGCGGGATCGTGTTCGGCCGCAGCGCCACCCAGCTCACCTACGACTTCTCGCGCACCCTGTCCAGGGCCTGGAGCCCGGGGGACGAGGTGGTGGTCAGCCGACTGGACCGCGAGGCCAACATCCGCCCCTGGGTGTGCGCGGCCGAGCGGGCGGGGGCGCGCGGCGGTGGACTTCCTCGCGGGGCTGGGCGCCGGCGTGGCTGCGGCGGGCGGGCGCCGGATGCGGCTGCGGTCGGCGTACGCGGCGATCGGCGCCCACGAGAGGGAGCTGCGGAAGAGCATCGAGGATGCTGTGGGCGAACTGGGCGGGGTGACGGTCCACTCCCGTGCCGCCGAACGCACCCCCGCCCTGCTGCTCCCCTTCGACGGCCGGGACGCGGCCGACGCCTACCGCTCCCTCGGGGGTGCACGCGCCCGCCGGCTCCTTCTACACCCTGGAGGCCTCCCGCCACCTGGGACTCGGTGACAGCGGCGGCCTGCGCGTCGGGCTCTGCGCGTACAACGACACGGACGACGTGGAGCGCCTTGTGACGGGATGGTCGGCCTGGCTGCGGTGACGGCCCGGGCGGCTGCGGTCACCGCGCACCGGGTTCGCCAGTGCGTCCACCACGTCGGGTCCGGTGCGCCGGGGGCGGGCGACTAGGCGGCGTACTCCCAGCCGATCACCGGCCGGCGACGGTGTATCCGCGGCGGCGGGCGGACAGTTCGGACGGGGAGGCGCTCAGACCTTGCGGTAGCGGGCGTTGAACCAGGAGAAGACACCGAAGGCGACCAGGCCGAGGGCGATGGCCACCAGGAGCCACGGGCCGACGGGGGTGTCGGCGAAGGAGCGCAGGGTGTCGTCCATGCCCTTGGACTTGTCCGGCTGGTGCTCGATCGCGGCGGCCACCGCGAATCCTCCCGCTGTGGCGAACACGATGCCGCGCGCCGTTCCGCCGAAGACTCCGGTGAAGGCGACCGCCCGGCGGACCCACTGGGACGTCTCGGACATCTTCAGATGCTTGCGGTACTTCCGCAGGAGCGCTCGGACCGCGATCCAGACACCGGCGCAGGCCACTCCCACACCGGCGATCCCGACGATCCACTGGCCCCCGGGCCAGCCGAGCGCCTTGGCGGTGATGTCCTTCGACTGCTGGTCGGACGATCCGCCCCCACTTCCCGGATCACCGGCGGCGAAGGACAGTACGGAGTAGGCGACGAACCCGTAGAAGACGGAACGGCCCGCCGCCATGGCCCTCTTGGTGGCCTGTCGGCCGTCGGGACCGGCCGCGCCGAACAGTGCCTCGGACAGCCGCCAGAGCGCCATCCCCACCAGGGCGATGCCCAGCGCCCACAACAGGATCTCCCCGAAGGGCTTCTCAGCTATCTCTCCGATCGCGCCGCCCCGATCGGCCTGCTTCCCATCGCCTCCGGGCAACGCGATCCGCAGGGCCAGGGCACCCACGAGCACGTAGATCACCCCACGGGCCACGAAGCCCGCGCGGGCCCCTGCCTCCATCGCGGTGCTGTTCGCGGCTCTCCTGGCCTGGCCGCGCCCCTGCGCTGCTACTGAACGGGTATTCATGTATCCCGGTTGCCCCGGCCCTGCGGATCAATGTCATGAGCGCATCGAGAGGTGACTTTCGGTGCGGAAACGACGCGGCGGTCGGTCCGGGCGGACGCACGTCAGCGTGGGAGAGAAGGAGAAGACCCAGCAGATGGAGGACGGCACCTTCCGGACGACGGAGGGCGGCGGCCTCACGACGAAGGGCCCGGGCACAGCTGATCCCGCGCCCGGGCCTCGCGCCGGTCCGGGCACGGCCCCCCGCGTGCCCGTTCTATACGCTGAGGGCGTGACCAGCGCCGACGACCGATCGCCCCGCAGCGGCGCCCCCGAACCCGAGGCGCCGCTCGCGGGCCTCCAGGCGTTCGCGGTCGAGCTCCGCCGGATGAACGGCGAGATCAACCGGATGACCCACGGTTTCGCGGCGAACCAGCAGCTGCACCCCACGGACGTGAGCGCGCTCGCGGCCATTCTCGATGCCCCGTCGCCTCTCACACCGGGGGCGCTGCGCGAGCACCTGGGCCTCACCTCCGGCGCGGTGACGGCCTGCCTGGACCGGCTGGAACGGGCCGGTCACGTCCGCCGGGCCAGGGAGAGCACCGACCGCCGGGTGGTGCACGTGTACTACGAGGCGAGCGCCCGGACGGCGGCCCGCGACTACTTCATGCCGCTCGCCCAGGCCACGGCACGAGCCAGGGCACGTTTCAGTGAGACGGAGCTGGCGACCGTCCTGCGCTTCCTCGCCGCCATGAACGAGGAGCTGGGCGAGGTTCCCCCGGCGCGGCGCTGAGCTTTTCGGCGGCCGGGGGCGTCCGTGAAAGGACGGGTGGCCGCCGACCCACCCCCTGCGGTCGCCCGCGCGAGCGGCCCGTAATGTATTTCAACGATTGAGATTGTTCGCTACTGAGATATCTCCACCCCCGGGAGAGACATGTCCACCCCTGCACGGTCGATCCGCCGGCTGATCCCCGTCGTGCTGCTGATCGCCTGGCTCGGCATCGGCGGCGGGCTCGGCCCCTACGCCGGGAAGCTCGGCGAGGTCGCCACCAACGACCAAGCGGCCTTCCTGCCCCAGAACGCCGAGTCCACCCAAGTCATCGACGCGCAGAAGGCGTTCCAGCAGAACGAGACCCTGCCGGCCATCGTCGTCTGGACCTCGGCGGAGAAGGACGCGCCGGTGAGCGACCAGCAGCGGGAGGCCGCCACCGGCGCCCTCGCCTCGCTCGCCGGGGGCGAGGGCGTCGTCGGAGCGCCCTCCCCAGCACTGCCCTCGAAGGACGGCCTCGCCCTACAGGGCATCGTGCAGCTGAGCCCCGACCTCGGGGACGCCTTGCCCGCGGTACTGGAGAGGATCGAGACGGCGGGCTCGTCGGTGCCCGGCACGACGGTCCGGCTGGCGGGGCCCGCCGCCAGTCAGGCCGACCTGTCCGACGCCTTCGCGGGCATCGACGGGCTGTTGCTCGGGGTCGCTCTGATCGCGGTGCTCGTGATCCTGCTGCTGGTCTACCGCAGTGTGCTGCTGCCTTTCGTCATCATCCTCGGCGCCGTGTTCGCCCTCGCCCTGTCGAGTGCGATCGTCTACGTCCTCGCGGACCATGACATCGTGCGCGTGGACGGTCAGGTGCAGGGCATTCTTTCGATCCTGGTGATCGGCGCCGCGACGGACTACGCGCTGCTGCTCACCGCCCGGTTCCGGGAGGAACTCGCCCTGCACGGCGACCGGTTCACCGCGATGGGCATCGCGGTGCGCGAGTCCTTCGGTCCGATCACGGCCAGCGCCGCGACCGTGGCGGCGGGCCTGCTCGCCCTGCTCCTCAGCGACCTCACCAACAACCGGGCCCTCGGGCCGGTGGGCGCGATCGGCATCGTCTGTTCCGTCCTGAGCGCGCTCACCTTCCTGCCCGCCACCCTGGTGCTGCTGGGCCGGAAGGCCTACTGGCCGGCGAAGCCCAAGCCCGCCGACGACAAGGCCTCCGGCGGCCACGGCATCTGGCACAAGGTGGCCGCTCTCGTCGACCGGGCGCCCCGCAAGGTCTGGGCGATCACCCTGGCGGCCCTGATCGCCTGTGCCGCGTTCGCCCCCACGCTCACTTCCAAGGGCGTGCCGCTGGACGAGATCTTCGTCAACGACGCGCCGTCCGTGGCCGCCCAGCAGACGCTGAGCGAGCACTTCCCCGGCGGGTCCGGCAATCCGGCGGTGATCATCGCGGCGGCCGACCGGCTGACCGAGGTCAGCGAGGCCGCCGGCCGCACCGATGGAGTGGCGTCCGTCGCGCCGGTGAGCGAGAGCGGGCGGCCGGGCGGCGAACCGCTCGTCGTCGACGGCAGGGTCCGCGTCGACGCCACCCTCAAGGACGCGGCCGACAGCGACGGCGCCAAGGAGACGGTGGCCGCGCTGCGCACCGCGGTCCACGCGGTACCCGGAGCGGATGCGCTGGTCGGCGGCTACACCGCCCAGCAGTACGACACCCAGCGGACGGCAGAGGACGACCGCATGCTGATCGTGCCGGTGGTGCTGGCGATCATCCTGGTGATCCTGGTCCTCCTGCTGCGGTCGCTGCTGATGCCGGTGCTGCTCGTGGCGACCGTGGCGCTGAACTTCCTTGCCACGCTGGGCATCTCCTCGCTGGTCTTCACCCATGTGTTCGGCTTCAGCGGCACGGACTCGTCGGTGCCGCTGTACGGGTTCGTGTTCCTGGTCGCCCTGGGCGTCGACTACAACATCTTCCTGATGTCACGGGTCCGGGAGGAGTCGCTGCGGCACGGCACCAGGGAGGGCATCCTGCGCGGGCTCACCACGACCGGCGGTGTCATCACGTCGGCGGGTGTCGTCCTGGCGGCCACCTTCGCCGCGCTGGGCGTGATCCCGCTGGCGTTCCTGCTCCAGATCGCGTTCATCGTGGCCTTCGGCGTCCTGCTGGACACGCTGGTCGTCCGGTCGCTCCTCGTCCCGGCGCTGGTGCGGGACATCGGGCCGAAGGCGTGGTGGCCGGGGGCCCTGAGCCGGGAAGGGGCGGACGGTCAGCGCGGCACGGTCGGGGAGGCCGGGTCAGGGTCCCGGTAGGCGGCCAGGGCCCAGATGACGAAGATGTCCAGGGCGATGACGATCACCGACCAGAGGGGCGCGTACGGCAGGAAGAGGAAGTGCGCGAAGAGGTTCAGTGAGGCGACGAGGATGCCGGCCACCCGCGCCCAGCCCGCCCCCTTGAGCAGTGCGGCCCCGGTGAGGGCCACGCAGACGCCGAGCAGCAGGTGGATCCAGCCCCAACCGGTGAGGCTGATCCGGTAGAGATACTCGCCGACGTCGCCGTAGACGTCCCCGTCGGCGAGGGCCGCGATGCCCTCCAAGGCCGCGACGACGCCCTGGCAGAGCATCAGGATCCCGGCGAAGAGCACCCCGCCGGTCACCCAGAGGCTGTCCGGATCGGGCGCAGGCGCGGGGCCGGCCGGGCCGTCGGCGCGCTGCCACGGCGCGTCCCCCTGACCGGGTCCGGACCGGGGCCCCTGCGCGGAGCCGGCCGGTGACGTCGGATCGTCGGGGCCGGACGGGTCGGCGGCCCGGGAGGGGTTCTCGCTCATCAGAACTCCTCCAGCGGCGGGTCGGACCGGGTCGCCTTCGCGCGCTTGCCGACCACCGCCGCTGCGGCGACCGCGCTGCCCACGAAGGCCAGCGCGACCGTCCAGGGGCGGTCGAAGGCATGACAGGTGGCGTGGTCCACGGAGTAGCGCCCGGGACCGGTCAGCCCGATGGCCGCCGCGGTGAACCCGAGGAACGCCGGGTACTCGTAGCCGCCTCCCTGGGCGAAGAAGCCCGCCGGGGCGTGCACGGCCACCGCCCCGGCCATCGCCCCGGCGGCCGCCGCGCCCGCCGCCGGGGTGGCGAGGCCCAGCGCGAGCAGGACGCCGCCGCCCGCCTCGCCGAGCCCGGCGGCCACGGCGCTGTGCTTGGGCGGGTGGAACCCCATCGCCTCCATCGCGGCCGTGGTGCCCTGGATGCCTCCGCCGCCGAACCAGCCGGCCAGTTTCTGGCTGCCGTGGGCGGCGAGCACCGCGCCGGTGCCGACGCGCAGGGCGAGCAGGCCGAGATCACGCCGGTTGACGCAGACCATGAGGACTCCCGGGGTGAGGGGTTTCGGGTACGGATCCCACTCTCGTCGGCGGTTGGCGGGCGGGCACGGCCGAGTACGCCGTCCGTGGCGCGGGCCCGGCGCCGCAAAGGCGGGGTGCGACGCAGATCATTATGCAACTTGTTGCATAAGCGCTTGGCGGTGGTCTACAACTGACCCGACGACCCTGTGCGGAGGAGACCTCATGAGCCTGTATCCGAACCTGCTGAACCCCCTTGACCTCGGGTTCACCACCCTGCCCAACCGGGTGCTCATGGGATCGATGCACATCGGTCTGGAGGAGGCCGAGCGCGGCTTCGAACGGATGGCCGCGTTCTACGCCGAGCGCGCCCGGGGCGGCGTCGGCCTCATGGTCACCGGCGGCATCGCCCCCAGCGAGCGGGCCTGCTCCTTTCCCGGCGGGGCCAAGATGACGACCGAGGCGGAGGCGGAGCAGCACCGGGAGATCACCTCGGCGGTGCACGCGGCGGGCGGCCGGATCGCGATGCAGATCCTGCACTTCGGGCGGTACGCGCACCACCCCGGCCTGGTGGCGCCGAGCGCGCTCAAAGCCCCGATCAGCGGGTTCACCCCGATCGCGCTCACCGACGACCAGGTCGAGGAGACCATCGAGGAGTTCGTGCGCGCGGCCGGGCTCGCGCGCCTCGCGGGCTACGACGGCGTCGAGATCATGGGCTCCGAGGGCTATCTGATCAACGAGTTCATCGTCTCCGCCACCAATCACCGCACCGACCGCTGGGGCAGCTCGTACGAGAACCGCATGCGCCTGCCCATCGAGATAGTGCGCCGGGTCCGCGAGCGGGTCGGCGACGACTTCATCCTGATCTACCGGCTCTCCATGCTGGATCTGGTGCCGGGCGGCTCGACACTGGAGGAGGTCGTGACGCTCGCGAAGGAGATCGAGGCGGCGGGCGCGACGATCATCAACACCGGCATCGGCTGGCACGAGGCGCGGATCCCGACCATCGCCACCTCCGTGCCGCGCGGCGCGTTCAGCTGGGTGACCGAGAAGGTGCGCGGCGCGGTCTCCGTGCCGCTGGTGACGAGCAACCGCGTCAACACCCCCGAGATCGCCGAGGAGATCCTCGCCTCAGGCCGGGCCGACATGGTCTCCATGGCCCGGCCCTTCCTCGCCGACCCGGAGTTCGTCGCCAAGGCGGCGGCGGGCCGGGCGGACGCCATCAACACCTGCATCGGCTGCAACCAGGCCTGCCTGGACCACATCTTCAGCCTCAGGATCGCCTCCTGTCTGGTCAATCCGCGCGCCTGCCACGAGACCGAGCTGGTCCTGAGCCCGACCCGGACCCGTAAACGCGTCGCTGTGGTCGGAGCCGGTCCGGCGGGCCTCGCGTGCTCCGTCACGGCGGCCGAGCGGGGGCACGCGGTGACCCTGTTCGACGCGGCGGACGAGATCGGCGGGCAGCTGAACGTGGCGCGCCGGGTGCCGGGCAAGGAGGAGTTCGACGAGACGCTGCGCTACTTCCGTACGCGGCTGGCCGAGCTGGATGTCGAGCTGCGCCTGGCCACCCGGGCGGACGCCGGTTCGCTGGACGGCTTCGACGAGATCGTGCTCGCCACCGGCGTCGAGCCGCGTATCCCGGGAATCCCCGGCACGGACCACCCGAAGGCCGTCAGCTACCTGGACGTGCTGCGCGACGGGGCGCCGGTCGGCGACCGGGTCGCGATCGTCGGCGCGGGCGGCATCGGCTTCGACGTCGCGGAGTTCCTGACCGACGGCGGCGAGGCGGCGAGCCTGGACGCGGAGACGTTCTTCCGGCAGTGGGGTGTGGACACCGCTTACGCGGAGCGCGGCGGGCTGCGTGCTCCCGAGCGTCCCAGGTCGCCGCGCACGGTCCACCTGGTCCAGCGCAGGACCACCAAGGTCGGCGCCGGGCTCGGCAGGACGACGGGGTGGATCCACCGCACCGAACTGCGCCACCGGGGCGTCGAGATGATCGCCGGAGCCTCCTACGACCTCATCGACGACGAGGGCCTCCACCTCACCGTCGACGGCGAGCGGCGGGTGCTGCCGGTCGACACGGTGGTGCTGTGCTCAGGTCAGGAACCGCGCCGCGAGCTGTACGAGGAGCTGCGCACCGGAGCCGTCCCGGTCCATCTGATCGGCGGCGCGGACGTGGCGGACGAGCTGGACGCGAAGCGGGCCATCCGCCAGGGCACGGAGCTGGCCGCCGCACTGTGAACGCCCGGTTCGGCCCGGGCCCGGGCGCCCGCGTGAGACGGCGCGCCCCGGTCTCCGTACGTCCCTAGGATGCACCCCATGTCACTGCCGCACGCGATTCTCACCGCTCTGCTGGAGAAGCCGTCCTCGGGTCTGGAACTGACCCGCAGGTTCGACCGGTCGATCGGCTACTTCTGGTCCTCGACGCACCAGCAGATCTATCGCGAGCTGGGAAGACTGGAGCGGGCCGGGCGGATCAGGGAGCTGCCCGCGGCGGTGCCGGCACGGGGGCGGAAGAAGGAGTACGAGGTGCTGCCCGCCGGCCGCGAGGAACTGGCGGCCTGGGTGGCCCTCCCCGAGGATCCCCGGCCGGTCCGCGATCCGCTCCTGCTGCGGATGCGGGCGGCGGCGGTGGTCGGGGCGGACGGTGTGGGCGTGGAACTGCGCCGTCACCTCGCCCTGCACGAAAGCCAGTTGGCGGAGTACCGGGAGATCGAGGAACGGACCTTCACCCCCGCGCCGACGACCGATGAGGATCGGCTGCGCTATCTGGTGCTGCGGGGCGGCATCGACCTGGAGACGTTCTGGATCAGCTGGCTGGTCCGGGCCATCGCCGACCTGGACGGCTGAGCGCTGGAGGGCTGAGGGGTCGAGCCGGGTGGCCCGGGCGGCCTCCCACTCCGCGGGACACCTCTGTCGCCCTCCCGCTTCCGCGGCCGGTCAGCCGCTCGCGTGCGGTGACCTCGGGCTGGGCGGGCGGGCTCGTGTTCCGCGACTGGGCCCGGCCGAGGAGGATCACCCCGCGCACGGCCGCCGCCGTACCGAAGCGGGCGAGCACCGGCCTGACCGGGCCGCGACTCGCCCCCTTCCTTCCCTAACAAGCGCTTGGTAGATTTCAGCGGGAGTGAACGCGGCCACGAGGCCGGGCGAGCTCCGGAACCAGGGGCGAAGGGCGGAACATGGTCCACCACCACGAGATGGACTTCACCGGGCGGGCGGTGCTGGTCACGGGCGGCACCAGGGGCCTGGGGGCCGCGCTGGCGAAAGCCTTCCTGGCGGGCGGCGCCGACGTCATGGTCTGCGGGCGCGGCACACCGGCCGCGCCGCCGTCGACGGACGGGCGCGAGGCCTCGTTCCGGGTCGCGGACCTGCGGGATCCGGCGGCGGCGGCGGATCTCGTCAGCGCGACCGCCGAGCGGTTCGGCCGGCTGGACGTGCTCGTGAACAACGCCGGCGGCTCCCCGGACGCCGACGCGGCGACCGTCTCGCCGCGCTTCGTCGAGAAGGTGGTCGCGCTCAACCTCCTCGCACCCTTCTACACGGCCCAGGCCGCGAACCTGGTGATGCGGGAACAGCCGGACGGCGGGTGCGTGATCAACATCGGCAGCGTCTCCGCCCACGACCCGCAGCCGGGCACCGCCGCCTACTCCGCGGCCAAGGCGGGCCTGCTCGGGCTGACCCGGGCGCTGGCCCTCGAATGGGCCCCACGGGTCCGGGTCAACCACATCACCGCAGGCCTCATCCGCACCGAGAACGCCGCCGCGCTGTACGGCGAGGGCGGCGCCGCGGTGGCGGACATCATCCCGATGGGTCGGCCGGCCGAACCGGACGATGTGGCGCGGGCCTGCCTCTGGCTGGCCTGCGACCTCTCCTCGTACGTCAATGGAGCGGATCTCGCCGTCCACGGGGGAGGCGAGATCCCGGCCAGGCATGCGGCGCTCCGGACCGAACACCCCTTCTCGTCACCTTGACTCTATTCACCCCACCCCTTATCGTCGCAATGACGACATCGAGGGGGTCCTCATCATGGCCGACATCACCCGGCGCTTCGGCTGGCGCCACCTGAGATCCGCGCCCACCGCCCACATCCGCCACCACCACCGCGGCCGGCCGGCCCACGACGGTCAGGGGCTCAGCTTCTGGTACCGGTCACGGTCGGCGGCACTCTCCGAAGTACCGGTCGACGACCGGGAGCTGGCCATGGCGTTCCACGCCCGTACGGCCGACTTCCAGGACGTGACCGTGCAGGCGACCGTGACCTACCGGATCAGCGATCCGGCCGAGGCGGCGAACCGGCTCGACTTCTCCGTGGACCCGGACACCGGAAGCTGGCGCGGCGCACCGCTGGAACAGATCGCCACCCTCCTCACCGAGACCGCACAGCAGCACACGCTGGACGTACTGGCCCGCACCCCGCTCGCGGCGGCCCTGGTGGACGGCGTCGCCTCCGTACGCGAACGGGTCGCCACCGGTCTCACCGCCGAGCCCCGCCTCCCGGCCACCGGCATCGACGTGGTCGCCGTGCGCGTCGTCGCGATCCGCCCCGAGGCCGAGGTCGAGCGCGCCCTGCGCACCCCGGCCCGCGAGCAGATCCAGCAGGAAGCGGACCGCGCCACCTACGAACGGCGGGCCGTGGCCGTCGAGCGCGAACGCGCCATCGCCGAGAACGAGCTGGCCAGCCAGATCGAACTGGCCCGGCGCGAGGAGCAGTTGGTCGACCAGCGCGGCACCAACACCCGCCGCGAGGCCGAGGAGAAGGCCGCGGCCGATGGGGTGCGGACCGAGGCGGAGGCCGCCCGCAAGGTGCGCCTGGCCCGTGCGGAAGCCGAAGCGACGCGCGAGACGGGCGCGGCACGGGCCGAGGCCCAGGCCGCCTGGCTGCGGGTGCACGGCGAGGTCGATCCGGCCGTCCTGCACGCCTTGGCGGCGACCCGACTCGCGGAGAGCCTGCCGCGCATCGAGAGCATCACCCTCTCCCCCGACGTGCTCACCGGACTGCTCACCAGGCTCGGGCGGCCGGCGGGCGGTGCGGGCGCGTGAGCCTGGCGCCCCGGGCGGTACTCGTCCACCGGCGGACGGAGTACGAGGAGCTGCTCGCCCGGCACGGAACGCACGGCCAGGCAGCGTTCTTCCTGGCCGGCCGGGGCCGCTCGATCGACGAGATGGCCCGCCGCCACGAGGACACCCGGCTGGCGCTGCGCGAGGTGGCGGCGGCGGTGCCGCTCACCTGGCGCAGCTCCCGGGTGGAGCGGGCGGACCTGGACCGCTTCCTGTTCGCCCCGGAGGACGTGGTGGTCGTGGTCGGCCAGGACGGGCTGGTCGCCAACACCGCGAAGTACCTGTCCGGGCAGCCGGTGGTGGGCATCGACACCGACCCGGGGCGCAACCCCGGCGTCCTGGTCCGCCACCGCCACGCCGACGCGGCCGCCCTGCTGCGCGCCGCGACCGGCGCCGTAGGGAGTGCCGAAGAGCTGACCATGGTCGAGGCCGTCGCCGACGACACCCAGCGCCTCCTCGCGCTCAACGAGATCTACCTCGGGCCGCCCGGCCACCAGACGGCCCGCTACCGCCTGGGCCCCGACGGGGAGACGGCTCCCGGCGAAGCCCAGGCGTCCTCCGGGGTGCTGGTCGGCACCGGTACGGGCGCCACCGGCTGGCTCCGCTCGCTGTGGCTGGAGCGTGGCGGCACCCTGCCGCTGCCGGAACCGTGCGACAGGCGCCTTCTGTGGTTCGTGCGCGAGGCCTGGCCCTCCCCGGCGACCGGGACGTCGAGAGTCGCGGGCGAACTGGGGCGGGGCCAGGGGCTGCGGCTGACCGTGGAGTCGGACCGGTTCGTGGTCTTCGGGGACGGGATGGAGTCCGACACCCTGGAGCTGACCTGGGGTCAGAGCGTACGGCTCGGCATCGCGGACAGATCGCTGCACCTGGTGACGTGAGCGTGCCCGCCCTCCTGGGACCCGCCCGCGTCCGCCCCGGCCGCTTCGCTACGGTGGTCCGAACCCGGCACCGGAGAGCGGAGAACCAGCACCATGTCAGCCGACCCTGTCACCGAGCCCGCCCGCAACACCCGCCCGCCCATGGCGCAGGCGGCCCTCGGAGTCGGCGTGATCGTCGAGGACGGCCGGGGACGCGTACTCCTGGGCCGGCATCACAGCGGTACGTGGGAGCTGCCGGGCGGGAAGGTCGACGCGACGCGCGAGTCGATCGCCGCGGCGGGCGCCCGGGAGCTGCGCGAGGAGACGGGCCTGATGGTCGACGAGGCGGCCGTGGACGTCATCGCGATGGTCCACGACGTGATCGGCGGGATCAACCGCGTCAGCATGGCGGCCGTCGTGCGGCTCGCCTCCGGCGTTCCCGAGGTGACCGAGCCGCACCTGATCAGCGCCTGGCGGTGGATCGCACCCGAGGAGCTGCCGACCCCGCTGTTCGACCCGTCGGCACAGATCCTCGCGGCCTGGCGACCGGAGCTGGGCATCACCCACCCTCCCGCGCACGTGCTGCGGATCGCCCCGGACGAGAACCGCGCCTGAGGTACCGCTCCTACGCTCACGCACCTCCCCCACACCGGCGAACGTACCGACCAGCAAACGTACAGACGCTGTAGGCCTGTGGGCCTACAGGCCTACAGGCCTACAGATGCGAACCAATCGGACTCACTGTATGAATAGGGGACCATCCATGCGATAGGGAGTAGGACCATGGACGATTACCCGCTCCTGAACGTCTTCCTGACCATGCTGTACCTGTTCCTCTGGGTCATGTGGTTCTTCCTGCTGTTCAAGGTCGTCACCGACCTCTTCCGGGACCACTCGCTGAACGGCTGGGCCAAGGCGGGCTGGCTGGTTCTCGTCATCCTGCTGCCCTACCTGGGCGTACTGATCTACCTGATCGTCCGCGGTCGCAGCATGCACGAACGCGACGCGAAGCTGGCCAAGGACTCGGAAGCCGCGTTCCGCAACTACGTGCGCGAGGCCGCGACGAGCCAGGGCGGATCCGGCGGCAGCGACCACGTGAACGATCTCGCGAAACTCGCCGAGCTCAAGGACAAGGGCGCGCTCAACCCCGAGGAGTACGAGCGGGCGAAGGCGAAGCTGCTCGCCTGAGACCGGGCTCCGGCCCTCGCCCGATGCCGAGGGCCGGAGCCCGGCTCGCGTGTTCTATCGTGGGGTGACCTCCCAGGAAGAGCAGGCACACATGAGGCGAGCGACGACCCCCGCGGCGGCCACCGTCGCGCTGCGGGGTCTGCTCGTGCTCCTGGTGGCCGCGGTCAGCATGGTGTGTCTGCTCGGCCGGTCCTCGCCGTGGGACGCGGCCCCTTCCGGCTCGATCTCCGTATCGCAAGCGGCTACCGCAGTGCAGCCCCCGGTGGATGAGGGCTCCGCTCCGTGCGGCAAGAAACTACCGGTCGCCCTGGACGTCGCGCCGCGCTCCGACGCCGCTGCGGGGGCCGCCCCGGCGCCCGCTTCGCCGCAGTGGACGGACGGCCCCGCGCCGACGGCCGGTTCGGGCGCCTCGGTCTGCCGCGGCGGCCCCGCGCCACCGCATCCCATCACCACCTTCTCCGTTCTGCGGATGTAGGCCGGCCCTCGCGGTCGCGTCCTTGATCTCTTCCATCCCGAAACGGAGATTTCCGCATGTCCTCTTCCAGGCGCTCCTTGAGCCGGGCGGGTAAGGCGCTGCGCGCGTGGCAGGCCAGGCAGTGGCTGGTGGCGGGGCTCGGCGCCCTGGCCACGGCCGTCGCCGTCGGCGTGCCCACCGATGTGGTGCCCACCCCCCTGTTCGGCCGCTCGGTCCCCGTGCAGTGGTGGAACTACCCCGCCCTCGCCGTCACCGCCGTTCTGGCCGGCCTCGTACTGAGCACGTACGTCCGCCCAGCGGTCGCATCCCCGATCGCACCCTCGGCAGCGTCCCCGTCCACGCAGCCTCCCGGCGCCGTCCGGGACGGCCGTATGGGCGCACTCGGCGGGGTGCTTTCGTTCTTCGCCGTGGGCTGCCCCGTGTGCAACAAGCTCGTGCTCGTCCTCCTCGGGTCGTCCGGCGCGCTGAGCTACTGGGCCCCCCTGCAACCGCTGTTCGCCGTCGCGTCCGTCGCGCTGCTCGCGGAAGCGGCGCTGCGGCGCCTCTCCACCCAGAGCCGGTGCACGGTCACGCCCTCGGTCTGACGTTCCCGGCCGGTTCCGTCCTCCTTCCTCGCCCCTCTCACCGAAGAGGAGTTCGCCACCGAGAAGGCCCGCATCCCGGGGCCCTGAACGGGCGCCCCGCGTCGGGTGCCAGGTGGCTTCGCAGCTGAACGGGGCGGCCCGGACCGCGCTCGGTCCGGGCCGACCCGTTCAGGAACTCGTCGATATCAGGTGGCTGCTCCCCGGTCCGGCCCTCAGTGGGCCTGGCCGGCGCGGACATCGTCCCGGTCCGGTGTCGGGCCGGGAGGCAGGTCGGTTTCGGCGTTCCGCCGTACGGAAGGCGAGGCCGGGCCGGCGCCCCGGTCGAAGGCGGCGCCGATGACGACCACGACGGCTCCGGCGACGAGGATCAGGGAGACACCCCAGGTGGCGTTGGTCGCGCTGGCCCCGACAATGGCCAGGGCCGCCAGCGGGGCCAGTCCACCCGAGAGCGCGGCGCCGATCTCCCGCCCCGTGCCGACCCCGCTGACCCGGACGTCCGGCGGGAACTGGCGGGAGAGCAAAGAGCCTTGCGGGGCGAACATGGCCGGGGCCAGCAAGCCCGTCGCGATGATCAGACACAGCCAGATCAGGATGGAGTTCCCCGTGTCCAGCAGGACGAAGAACGGGAAGGCGAAGAGCGCCGAGGCGATGCCTCCGGCCGCCAGCACCCGGCGGCTGCCGAAGCGGTCGCTGGCCCAGCCGAAGATCGGCACGGTGACGAGGGCCGTGGCACTGGCCAGGGTGACCCCGAACGCGCCGACGCTCGCCGAGACGTCCTGGAAATCCGAGAGGTAGGCCAGCGAGAACGTCTTGAAGATGTAGCTGAGGGCGTTGTATCCCAACGAGACCGCCAGGACGACGAGAAGGCCGCGCCGCTCCTTGCGCAGCAGGGTGACGAACGGCATCTGCGGGGCGGTGTCCTTCTCCTGCTTCTGCTTCTGCCGGCTGTCGTGGAAGTCGCGCGACTCCGGCACGCGGCGCCGGACCCACAGGCCCACGCCGGCGAGGGCGAAGCTCGCGACGAACGGGATGCGCCAGCCCCAGGTCAAAAGGGCCTCCTCGTCCATGGTCGTCAGCACCGTGACGGTCAGCGACGACATCAGCAGCCCGAGGTTGAGCCCCAGGGCCGGCCAGGCACCCTGGCGGCCGCGCCGGTTCTCGTCGGCGTGCTCGTAGGCGACGACCGCCGCGCTGCTGTACTCGGCTCCGGCGCCGAGGCCCTGGAAGATACGCAGGATCACCAGGGCGACGGGGGCCGCGATTCCGGCGGTCCCGTACGTGGGAAGCAGCCCGATCAGCCCGGTGGAGATGCCCATCAGGACGAAGGTGATGATCAGGACGTTCCGTCGGCCGATGCGGTCCGCGAGGTGTCCGAACAGGATGCCGCCCAGCGGGCGGGCCAGGAATCCGGCCGCGAAGGTGGCGAAGGCCGCCATCGTACCGGTCGTACCGTCGGCCTGCGGGAAGAAGATCTTGCCGAAGACCAGGGCGGCCATGGAGGCGTAGAGATAGAAGTCGTACCACTCCAGCGCGGAGCCCACGATGGTGGCGGTGGCCACGCGGCGGCGGGCGATGGCGGGGGATGGTCCGGGGTCGTGCGCGTCTGTGTGCGGGGCGTTCGCCATGGGCTGTCCTCGATCACCGTTGAAGGAGAGGGGGATGGGGATGGGGGTGAGGGGGAAAGGGGAAGGGGCGGGGAGCGGTCAGGCCGCGGCGGACTCCTCACGCGCGATCCGGGCCGACTCCTCGTGGCCGAGCTGCTCGAAGACGTCGGCCGCGATCCGGCCGCCGATGGGGAGACTCGATGTCGCGGCGGGCGACGGCGCGTTGAGCACATGGACGGCGCGCGGGGTGCGGCTGATGACGAAGTCGTCGACCAGTCGCCCGTCCGCCGTGACCGCCTGGGCGCGCACGCCGCTTCCATGCCGCCGCATGTCCCTGCTCTCGATCTCCGGGATCAGGCGGCGCACGTCGCGGACGAACAGCGGCCAGATCAGCGACCGGCTGATCTCGGTGACCCCGTGTCGCCAGAAGCGCCGCGCGAGACCGCGCAGGGCGGGGTCCCGCAGCAGCTCGCCCACCATGCGGGGGTCGACGTCGCGCCAGCGGTAGCCCTGGCGGGCCAGCGCGGGCACGGCGTTGGGCCCCACATGGACCGAGCCGTCGAGCATGGGCGTGATGTGCACGCCGAGAAAGGGCAGCTCGGGGTCGGGCACGGGGTATACCGGGTTGTTGACCAGCCCCCGGCGGCCGGGCCTGATCTCGGCGTACTCGCCGCGGAAGGGCATGATCCGTACCGTCGGGCGGTCACCGACCGCGGCCGCGATCCTGTCGCTGTGCAGACCCGCGCAGTTGACCAGGACCCGGGCCCGGTACTCCTCGCCGGGCGTGCGGATCACGGTCCGGCCCTCGGCCTCGGCGAAGGAGAGGGCGGGTGACCGGGTGCGCAGGTCGGCGCCGAGTCCGGTCAGCTCGGCCGCCAGCGCGCGGCACACCTGGCCGAAGTCGGTCATGGCGGTGTCGGCGACCGACAGGGCGGCCACTCCGGCGACATGCGGTTCCCGCTCGGCGAACTCCGCGCGGCTCAGCCGCTGCACGGTGACGCCGTTCGCCCGGCCTCGCTCCGCGAGCGCTTCCAGACCGGGGAGCTGGGCCAGGGACGTGGCCACCACAAGCTTCCCGGTGCGCTTGACGGGCACCTCGCGCTGCTCGCAGTAGCGGATCATCTCCTCGCCACCGGCCCGGGCCAGCCGGGCCTTGAGGGAGCCTGGCGCGTAGTACAGGCCGCTGTGGATGACGTTGCTGTTGTGCCCGGACTGGTGGGCGCCCCAGCGTGCCTCCTTCTCCAGGACCGTGACGGACAGACCGGGCCGGGCACGCAGCAGCGCCCGCGCCGTGGCGAGTCCGAGCAGCCCTCCTCCGATGACGGCGACATCTATGGCACGTGACATCCGGCGGCCTTTCTGGTGGCTCTCTGGTGGCGCGAAACAAGACCTCGCTGCGGCTGTATACATTCGCTGCGAGTGGGGAGAATGTATACAGCCGCTGCGAGTGTGCACAAGAGATAGAGTGAGGCGGTGACCCGACCAGCCCGGACCCCCAGCAGTACGAGGAACGGCGCCGCCGTCATCGCCGAACGACTCCGTACGTCCATCCGCGACGGCGGACTGCTCCCCGGCACCCGCCTGGTGCAGGAGAAGCTCGCGACCGAGCTGAAGGTGAGCCGCATTCCTCTGCGCGAGGCCCTGCACACCCTGGCGGCCGAAGGCCTGATCGAGGTTCAGCCGCAGCGCGGCATGCTCGTGGCGGAGCTCAGCCACGGCGAGATCGCCGAACTCTTCGCACTGCGCCTTCAGATGGAACCGCCGCTGGCCGAAGAGATCGTGCGCGGCTGCCGCGACCGGGACATCGACGAACTCCAGGAGATCGCCGACAACATGTGCCGCGCCGGTGCGGACGCCGCCGGCCGGGCCTCCCTGAACTACGAGTTCCACCGGCGCGTCTACGCCCTGTCCGAACGACGGCTCACGCTGCGCTTCGTCGACCAACTGCTGCACCTCGTCGAGCCGTACAGCCGACGCTGGGCGCGCTCGGGACACGACCTGGAACGCATCGACGACGAGCACCAGCGCATGGTCGACGCGTTGCGCGACCGTGACGCGACGGCACTGCGCAGCGTGATCGTCGCGCATGTCGAAGGCGCCCGCGACCACGTCATGGCCGCCCAGCAAGAGCGGTGACCAGCGGCCCGCGGGTTCCACCGGCCGGTGGTTCCGCAGGCCGGTTCGCCGGGTCAGGGCGCTACGGGGTGACGTCCGCGAACACGGTGTCGGGCGTGCCGAGATGGCCAAGGAGTCCGGCCAGAGCCCCGATGTCCCGGATATCCCGGATCATCTCCACGTCCGGCCGTCCCGGCAGCTCGTCCGGCGGGACGGCACCGAGCAGTACCGCGCACAGGTTGGCCTCATCGAGACCGACCGTGACGTCGGGGTCGACGGCCGCCGGTTCGGTGTCGGCCACCACCCGGGTGACGGACCGCCGCGGACACACGACCGGTACCCGCGGGAGAAGGGGGCCGCTCAGTGGGAGGCCTTCGCCGACCGGCTGTTCCATCGCCTCGCCGCCTCTCCGCCGCGACAGCCGGCGGGTGTCGCCGTGGATGACGGGGTGTGGTCACTGTGTGATAATCGCGAGCGATCATTCATGCAACGCGCGGACAGGGTCCGGGGCCGTCCTGCGGGAGCACTCCGCACCGGGCCCTGTTTCCCCAGGGAGAGGACCGGCCCGATGGTGAACGAACAGGGGCCGGAGCCTACGGAGACTCCCTCGCCGTCCGATGCGCCGGCGGCGGGCACGGCCGGAAAGCGGACGCCGCCCGCGAGCACGGTGCAGATCGTGGACCACGCCCTGCTGGTGCTCAAGACGATCGCCGAGGCCGACCGGCCGCGCGGGCTGCGTGAGCTGAGCCGGGACCTGGAGATCAGCAAGAGCTCCACCCAGCGGATTCTCGCCTCGCTGGAGCGCGTCGGGCTCGCCGTCGTCGACGAGAACTCCCGCAAGTACGTGATCGGGCCGGCCGCGCTCACCCTCGCCTGGCGGCACGCCGCCAACAGCGACCTGGTGAGTGCCGCGTCCGAGGCGACGGCCCGTATCGCCGCCGCGACGGGAGAGACCGCGTGTGTCTCGGCCGTGGTGGACGGGCGCCGGGTGACGGTGTACGAGGTGGAGAGCTCCCAGCCGCTCCGGCTGATCACGGGGGTCGGCCGGCCCTACTCCCTCTTCTCCGGCGCGACGGGCCGCGTACTGCTGTCGATGCTGCCCGAAGACCATCTGGGGCACCTGGTGGGCGAGCATGTCTCCGCGACCGGCGCGACGGACGCGACGGAGACCGTCGACCGGGTAGCCGCCGCCCGCGAACGGGGCTACGCCTTCAGTCGCGGCGAGTGGATCATGGGAGGGTGCGGGGTGGCCGTACCCATCGCGACCCAGGGCACCGTCACCGCGGCACTGAGCATCTACGGCCCCGAGGCGCGGCTCGCGGATCAGCGGATGGCCGACCTGGTCCCGCTTCTCCAGTCGGCCGCGGCCCAGATCGCCATCCGCTGGCGCCAGCCCGCCTGATCCGAGCACCCTGATTCGTTTCCACGGCGAACCGGCCGGGCGACGACCGCCGTCGGGAGGGTCGTGTGACGGCCGGGCCCTGTGCCGAGCCGACGCACGGGGTGCCGGACACGCCTGACCGAGGGGCGACCCCGATCCAGGCGCCACCCGCACCCCTGCACCCCTGCACTTCACCTGTTGTACCGCCCGCCGTACCGCCGCGCGTCTCCGGCGCGGCGGGCCACCGTTGTGTCGGCATCGCGCGTCCGGCGGCACTTCTTCGAGCCGAAAACCTACCCATTGACCTGACCAAAACGCGTAGGTACATTGTCCCAAACAATCTGGTCCACTGTCCCAGATTGTTCGACGGTAGCGCCGACCTCGGCTGATCGCCGGGGAGAACGGGACTTTCGCCGCTGTACGGGCGACGTTCGCGCAGCAAGAATCCACTCACCATTTCAAGCCACCGCGAGCTCTCCCGACATCTCACCCTTCCGTATCTACAGCCCATTTCAGGAGAAATGCCCTATGATGCTTGGCTGGCGTGCACGAATCGGACAGATCCGCCCGGCGACCGCGATCGAAGGAGCGGAGGAGTGGCGCTCGGTCGCGCCCACCGGAGTGGCCTTCGCCGACGCCCGGACCATCGTTCCCCGCGTCGACGCCGAGGGCCTGCGCGAAATGATGAGCCAGGTGCTCGACGCCTCCCGGCAACTCGCCACCGCGAAGGTGGACCTGATCGTGCAGTGCGGCGCGCCCGGCACCTTCATTCCGGGCCCCGGCACCGACGAGAAGGTCACGGACGAGATCAAGGCCGAGACCGGGATCCCGGCGATCACCATGATGCAGGCGACCGTCGACGCCCTGCGCGCCGTCGACGCCACCTCCGTCGCCGTCGGCAGCATCTACACCGACGAGGTGAACGAGGCGCTGCGTTCCTACCTCACCGCCGTCGGCTTCGAGGTGCCCGTGATGGAGGGGCTCCAGATGACCGACCCCTACGAGGCCAGCGTCCACGACGCGGACAGCGCCTACCGGCTCGGGCGCAGGCTGCACAAGGCCGCCCCCGACGCCGACGCCCTGCTGATCTCCTGCGGCACCTACCGGACCTTCGAGATCCTGCCCTACCTCGAAATGGACACCGGTCGACCCGTGGTGACCAGCAATCAGGCGTCTCTCTGGAGCGCCCTGCGAACCCTGGGCCTCCGCGACGAGATCCCCCAGTTCGGCCGCCTCGGCCACGAGATCTGACACCGGACCGAACGCACCGCCGCACAGCGGTGGCACCGCCCACCGCACCCATCGTCCGCACCGGGTCGCACGGCCGGGCTCTCACCCCGCCCGGACCACGTGGCTCACCTGCCCGAAGAGGAATGCACGTGCTGGTAGACGCATTGCAGTTCGTCAAGCCCGCCCGCGAGCGCTTCGAGGAGTGGCACGCCGCGAGAATAGCCGGCGTCCACGCCACCGTCGCCATCTGGGAGGACTCCACCGAGACCATGCGCGAGGTCGGCCGCTGGCAGCGGCTGCTCGCGGAGAACACCGACCTCCTCACGGAGGGCCGCTCCGCCGACGACGTCCGCGCGGCCGGGAGCGACGGCCGTACCGCCGTCATCCTCGGATTCCAGAACAGCAGCCCCTTCGAGGACGATCTCGACCTGGTCGGTGCCTTCCACCAGGCCGGGGTGCGAATCTGCCAACTCACCTACAACACCCAGAACTCCGCCGGCGCGGGCTGCTGGGAGAGCGACGACGCCGGCCTGTCCCGCACCTACGGCATCAATCTGATCCGGGAGATGAACCAGGTGGGCATGCTCATCGATGTCTCCCACTGCAACGAGCGCACCTCCCTCGAAACCCTGGAGGCGTCCGAACGACCGGTGGCGATCACGCACGCCAATCCCCGGGCTTTCGTCGGTGAGAACGTAGAGCTGGCCTTCCGCAACAAATCCGACACGGTCCTCAAGAAGGCGGCCGAATCCGGTGGTGTCGTGGGCCTGAGCATGTACCCGAGAATCGCTCCCAGCGGCGTCGGCTGCACCGTCGGCGAGTTCTGCGACATGGTCGCCTACACCGTCGACCTCATCGGCGTCGACCACGTCGGGCTCGGCTCCGACTACTACGCCGGCCAGGGCGACGAAGAACTTCACTGGTGGCGGCAGGGCCGTTGGAGCCGTAAGCCCATGGTCCCCATCTCCGGACCGGTCGAATTCCCCGAATGGTTCGCCGCGGGCAGTGGTTACGCCACTGTCCTGGAGCACCTGCGCGAGCGCGGGTTCAGCGAGAGCGAGGTCGAGCGGATCGCCGGCGGCAACTGGCTGCGCATGTTCGACGCCGGTTTCGTGGCCGATCCCCGGAACTGACGGCCGCGGAGAAGACGGCGTGGACACGGAGAGGAGTGGTGGGCATGAACCGGTTTGACGTCGTGGTGGTCGGGGGCGGCCACAACGGGCTGGTGACAGCCGCCTATCTGGGCCGGGCGGGGCTGAGCGTCGCCGTGGTCGAATCCCGGCAGCGCCTCGGCGGGCCCTGCGGAGGATATGAGTTCCTGCCCGGCCGCAGCCTGGCCTTCACCAACTCGCCCGGGTCACTGAACCCGGCGGTCGTCGGCGAACTCCGGCTCGCCGACCACGGTCTCCGGTTCGTCCGGGCCGACCCGACCGTGGTCCAGCAGTTCGACGGCCGGTGCTTCCTCGGCTGGCGCGATCCCGCCCGCGTCGACCGGCAGCTCGATGCCTTCGCGCCGGGCGAGGCCGAGCGCTACCGGGAGCTGATCAGCGGTCTGGAACGCCTCGGCGCGAGCCTGCGGGTGTCCCTCGACGACCCCCCGCCCGCACTCTCCGCCCTCCGGGAGCGGCTGACCGACCCGGAGGAGCACAAGCTCTTCACCGCCGTCTTCGAGGGCAGCCTCACCGGGCTGCTCGACGAGCGTCTCGTGTCGGACCAGGCCAAGGCGCTGCTGGCCCTGCTCGCGCTGAACGCCCAGCTCGTACCGCCCTCGACGCCCGGCAGCGCCGTCGGACTGATGATGCGCCCGTTCGCCCTGGCCGCGGCGGGCGCACCCCACTCCGGCGACGCCGCCGAGCGGGTCGCGCTCCGCGGCTCCACCGGTCTCCCGGTCGGGTCGATGAGCGCGATCGTGGACGCGCTGGAGGAGTGCTGCCGCGCCCACGGCGTCACCCTGCGCACCGGCTCCCCGGTGGTACGGATCCTGCACGGGGACGCCGGGGTCCGAGGCGTGGTCACCGCGTCCGGCGAGGAGTTCACCGCTGACCGGGTGGTGTCGGCGGTCAACCCCGTCCACCTCTTTCGCGATCTGCTGGACGACGCGGCGATGGGTCCCGAGATCCGGGCGGAGGTCACGGGCACCGCGATGCGCGGATCAGCGTTCAAGATCGTCCTGGAGGTGGACTCGCTGCCCGCCTACGCGGGGCTCCCCGAGGACGCGGATCCCGAGCAGGTCCGGGCCTGCCAGTTCCGGGTGGGCTCCTCCCTCGGGCAGATCGAGGAGTCGATCTCCCGGGCGCTGCTGGGCCACACGAGCGAACAGCCCCTGATGTGGGGGCTGATACCGACCCTCACCTCTCCCGGCCTCACCCCGGGGAGCACCCATCTCATCAGCGTCAACGCCTGGCACGCCCCCTACCGACCGCACGACGGCCCCTGGGACGCCGAGCGCACGGAGCGCTTCGGCCGGCGGTGCGTCGAGGAACTCTCCCGGCTGATGCCGGGACTCGCCGACCGCGTCGTCGACCACCGGTTCATGAATCCGGTCGAGATCGAGAGCGAACTGGGTCTGCTGGAAAGCAACATCACCCACGGGGACATGCTGCCGGGAAATCTCTTCGGGGCCCGCCCGCACCCCGAGGTCGCCGGCTACCGCACCCCGCTCCAGGGCTTCTACGTCAGTGGCGCCGGGACCTGGCCCGGCGGCTACATCACCGGAACACCTGGCAGGAACACGGCCGGAGCGGTGCTCCACGACCTTCACCACGAGCAAAGGCGACAAGCATGAGGCTTTCGCGCCGCGGTGGGCCGCAGAGCCCACGCACAGGAATACTCGGCCGGACGGTGGGCTGTGTGGCCGTGGTGGGTGTCCTGCTCACCGGCTGCAGCGCCCATCCGTCCTTCGGCCGCGACGCGCGGACGCTGGTCATCGGTGCCGAGGGAGAGATCCCCACCCTGGACCCGCACCGCGCGTCCGGCACCCCGGTGCTCCGGGTCATCGACGCCCTCTTCGATCCTCTGATCCGCGAGGACCTCGGCACCGAGACGGCCCAGGCACCCGGACTCCGGCCCGCGCTCGCCGAATCCTGGCAAGCGTCACCGGACGCGCGGACCTACACCCTGAAGCTTCGCGAGGGGGTCGAATTCGCCGACGGCTCGCCCTTCGACGCCGCCGCCGTGAAGGCCAACTTCGACCGGATCATGGACGAGGACTCCGCCTTCCACGACCCGACGGCCGCCGGGAACATGAAGTTCCTGACCCGCTGGATCAAGAAGGTCGACGTCCGCGACCGGCACACGGTCGTCCTCGGACTCACCGAACCGTACGCCGGGCTCCCCCGGGTGCTCACCGACCGCCGGATGTCGATCATCAGCCCCAAGGCGCTCCGCGCCCACCGGCCCGACGACATCGGCCTGAACCCCGTCGGCACCGGCCCCTTCACCCAACAGTCCGCCGATCGCGGCAAGCGCATCACGCTGAAGCGGAACGCGGCCTACTGGGGCGGATCCCCCAGGACCCCCTCCATCATCGTGGAGTCCGTCACCGACCCCACCACCCTCGCCATCGCCGCACAGACCGGTGAGGTGGACGCGATCCTCAGCGCCGGGGCCCAGCAGGTCCAGCAACTCGCCGGCGGCGGCACCATGACCGTGCAGTATCCCGAGCCCGCCAATCAGTACTTCATCCGTCTCAACACCAAGATCGCCCCCACCGACAACGCCGTCTTCCGACGGGCGCTCAACCACGCCGTCGACCGTCGGGCGATCGCCACCCTCACCGGCCAACAGGTCGCCCCGTCCACCGGGCCGTTGCCCCGGGGCAACGAGGCGTACCAGGAGAGTCCCGGTGCCGCCGCGGACTCCTACGATCCCGAAGAGGCCCGCCGACTCATCCGTGAGAGCGGGGTGCCCACCCCCGTACGGCTGCGGATGCTCGCACCCGACAGCGGCCCCGGCTTCTCCCAGGCCACCGAGATCATGTCGCTCATCCAACAGGACCTCAAAGCGGTCGGTGTCCGCCTGGACACCCAGTACATGGAGTTCGCCTCGCTCGTCGCCGAGGAAGGCAACGGCTACGACGACCGGACCCACGGCTCGTTCAACGGATGGACCACCGGAGCCGACGCCGCCGACTTCCTGGAGCGGATGTTCAGCGGGGAACTGCATCCCCCCGACGGCGTCAACCGCGGCTGGTACCGCAACCCGGACGTCGACACCCTCTTCGACCGTGCGAGGGGCGAACCCGACCCGGACCGCCGCACGGCGCTCTACCGGGAAGCCGCCGACGGCATCGCGGCCGACGCGCCCTGGGTGTTCCTCTACCAGGACCGGCTGCCCCGCCTCCTGAGCCGGACGGTCGAGGGAGTCGTGCCCGCCGCTTCCGTCTACATCGACTACACCACCATCCGCCGCCGGTGAGGAGACCACAGCCATGAAGGCCACTGCGGCACCACCCCGCCCCGCCGCCGTGCGGGCCGCGCCCCCTCGGCGGCGCACCCGCCTCCGCGCGCTGCTGGGTTCCGGCAACGCCACCGCCCTCATCGGCGGCACCATCGTCGCCGCCACGATCATCGTCGCGCTCCTCGCGCCCCTGATCGCCCCGGACGACCCGCTCGCCACCAATCCCTCCTCCATCGGGCTCGGCCCCCTCAGCGACGGTCACCTCCTCGGCACCGACGAGGTCGGCCGCGACATCCTCAGCCGGCTGATGTACGGCACCCGGCTCGCCCTGCTGGTCGCCGTGGCGCCGACCCTGGCGGCGCTCGCCATCGGCGGCTGCCTCGGACTGCTCTCCGGCTACGTCGGCGGCTGGCTCGACAGCACCCTGATGCGCGTCTTCGACGTGATGTTCTCCTTCCCCGGGATCCTGCTCGCCCTCGGCATCGGCGTCGCCCTCGGGCCCGGCATCACCTCGATGGTCATCGCCATGGTGGTGGTCACCGTCCCCGAGTTCGGCCGGATCGTCCGCGGCAATGTCATCGCCCTGCGCCAGGAGCAGTACGTGGAGGCCGCTGGCGCCCTCGGCTACAGCCATCTGCGGATCGCCTTCCGCCACATCACCCCGAACCTGCTCGGCGGCGTGGTCGTTTTCGCCACCCTCCAGACCGGCCGCAACGTCATCCTCAGCTCCAGCCTCGCCTTCCTCGGGCTCGGCGCACAGCCGCCCACCCCCGACTGGGGCCAGATGCTCAGCGGCGGACGCGCCCTGCTGGTGACCGCACCGCACGTCGCCACCATCCCCGGCCTGGCGATCGTCGTGCTCGCCGTCGGGTTCAACCTGCTCGGGGACGGCATCCGCGACCGTCTCGACCCGCGCAGCCGCAGGTCCGGGGCCTCGCGCGGCGGCGGACGCACCCTGCGGACCCGGTGGAGCCGGTCATGAACAGCCCTGGAGATTCGCCATGCTGACCTTCACGCTGCGCCGTGCGCTGCACATGCTCCCGGTCGTCCTGGGGGTGACCATCGCCACCTTCGGCCTCGGCCAGATCATCCCCGGTGACCAGGCGAGCGCCCTGCTCGGCCCCACCGCCTCCGAGGCGGACCGCCAGGCGCTCCGCGAGGACCTCGGCCTGGACCAACCCGCCGTCTCCCGCTACTTCGCCTACCTCGGCAGCCTGTTCAATGGCGATCTGGGCCGCTCGCTCTCCTTCGGCAGGCCCGTCTCCGAAGTCCTCTCCGACCGACTGCTCAACACCCTGTTGCTGTCGGGCACCGCGATCGTCGTCGCGGCGGTCGTGGGCGTCGCCATCGGCACCTGGGCCGCGCAGAGACCCGGCTCGCCCCGGGACCGGGGCCTCACCGTCGGCGTGCTGTTCTTCAACTCCGTACCGTCGTTCTGGTTCGGGCTGGTGCTCATCATCGTCTTCTCCCTGCAGCTCCGGATGCTTCCCGCCACCGGGATGACCTCCATCGGCGGCGGCGGAGCCCTCGACGTGGCGGCCCACATGGTGCTGCCGGTGATCACCCTCGCCGCGTGGTCGCTCGCGGTCATCGCCCGGATGACCCGCTCCTCGGTGCTGGAGGTGATCGGCAACGACTACGTCCGCACCGCCCGCTCACGCGGTGTCGGCGAGTTCCGGGTGATCGTGCGCCATGTGCTGCCCAACGCCATGCCGTCCGTCATCACGGTGATCGGCCTGCAGGCCGGCTTCCTGCTCAGCGGCGCGGTGCTCACCGAGACGGTGTTCTCGTGGCCGGGCATCGGCCTCGCCCTCCACCAGGCCATCTCCGCCCGGGACATCCCCCTCGTACAGGGCGGGATCCTCGTGATCGCCATCGCGTTCGTGCTGATCAACTTTCTGGTCGACGTGCTCCAGGCGTACTTCAACCCGAAGATCAAACTGGCTTAGAGGGGACGTCACCGTGACCGTACTGGAAGTCGAACACCTCAGGGTCGCCCACCGCGGCCAGAACCAGGGCGACGACGCCCCTCTGGAGACCGTGCGAGACGTCTCGTTCAGCGTCGCCGCCGGCGAATCGCTCGGCGTCGTCGGTGAGTCCGGCTGCGGCAAGAGCCAGACGATGCTGGCGGTCCTGCGGATGCTCGCCCCCGCCGGCGTCGAGATCTCCGGCCGGGTGACCTTCGACGGCAAGGACCTGACCGCGCTCACTCCTCGGCAGATGCGTACCGTCCGGGGCTCCGGCATCGGGCTCGTCTCCCAGGACGCGCTCTCCGCGCTCAACCCGGCCATGACCATCGGCAGGCAGATGACCGAACCCCTCATCCACTACGACGGGTTCAGCCGGCGGGCAGCCGCCTCGCGCTGTGCGGAACTCCTGGACCTCGTCGGCCTCCCCGCCGCCCGCGAACGGCTCCGCAGCTACCCCCACGAACTCTCCGGCGGCATGCGCCAGCGCGTTCTGATCGCCATGGCCATCAGCCGCGAACCCCAGGTCCTGATCGCCGACGAACCCACCACGGCCCTCGATGTCACCATCCAGTCCCAGGTGCTCCAGCTCATCGACCAGCTCCGCAAGGACCTCAGGATGGCCCTCATCCTCATCACCCACGACCTCGGGGTCGTCGCCGGGGTCACCGACCGGATCGCGGTGATGTACGCGGGCCGGATCGTGGAGACGGCCCCCACCACCGCGCTCTTCGACCGTCCGGGCCACCCGTACACCCGAGCGCTGATGGAGTCCGTTCCCCGGATGGACCGGGAACGGGTCGAGCGCCTGCCCGCCATACCCGGCTTCCCGCCCGACCCCGCCGCACCGCCGCCCGGCTGCGCCTTCCAGCCCCGGTGCACCGCCGCCCGCTCGACGTGCGAGGACTCCGTCCCGGATCTCCTCCCCGTCGCCTCCACCGCCCCCGGCCACTTCGTCCGCTGCCCCTACACAGCACCGGTCCTCGTCGGGGCGGACCACCGAGAAGAGCGCACATGAACGCCGCCGACTCCCCGGTCCCCGCCACCGCCGGACCACCCGACGCCGTCGCCGTCACCGGCCTCCGTGTCCACTTCCCCCTCCGTACCGGGGTACTGCGCCGGGTCACCGGTACCGCGCACGCCGTGGACGGGGTCTCCTTCACCGTGCCCGCCCGCAGCATCGTCACCATCGTCGGCGAGAGCGGCAGCGGGAAGACCACCACCGGGCGCGCCCTGGTCGGCCTCTCGCCCATCACCTCGGGTCAGGTCAGCGTCCACGGCCGGCCCCTGGACAAGATCCGCCGCGCGGGGGCGCTGCCCCGGCTCGCCCAGATCGTCTACCAGGACCCGTACGCCAGCCTCAACCCGCGGATGACCATCAGGGCGATGATCCGCGAGGTCATCTCCGTTCACCGGACGACGCCCCGCGAGAAGGCCGGGGAGCGGGTCGAGGAGCTCCTCGCGCAGGTCGGCCTCCGCACGGAGTCGGCCGACCGCTATCCCCATGAACTCTCCGGCGGCCAGCGCCAGCGCGCGGCCATCGCCCGCGCCCTGGCGGTCGAGCCCCGCTTCATCGTCTGCGACGAGATCGTCTCCGCGCTCGACGTCAGCATCCAGGGCCAGATCGTCAATCTCCTCAAGGACCTCCGCCGCGAACAGGACGTCAGCTTCCTGTTCATCTCCCACGACATGAGCGTGGTGCGGCACATCTCGGACCACGTCATCGTCATGTATGGGGGTCTGATCATGGAGAGCGGCCCCTGCGACGAGGTGTTCTCCGCGCCCCGCCACCCCTACACGCACGCGCTGCTGGCGGCCGTGCCCGTGCCCGATCCCCGGGCCCCCGGCCTCCGCGGCGAGATCCGCACCCGGGCGGAACCCCCGGACCCGGCCGATCCGCTGCCCGGCTGCCGCTTCCAGCGCTCCTGTCCGTTCGCCACAGAGATCTGCCGCGAAGGCGCGCCGCCCCCGACCGTCACCGCCGGAGCGACCGGACACACCGTGGCCTGCCATCACGCCGACGCCGCCGAGGTACGGGCCGCGCTGTCCCGGAACAGCCTGCCTCCAAGAACCCCGTCCCTGGAAACCCCCTCCTCGGAATCCTCGTCCCCGGAAAGGACCACTGCTCCATGAACGCCCCCGAGAACACCCCCGGCGGCCTGTCGGCCATGGAGGACTACACCTCCCACACGGGCGGGGCGCGGCGCGCGCCGGCCGGCACGGCGGTGCCGCTGACCGACCCGGCGACCGGGGAGCTCTGGGCCCGTGCGCACCAGGACCCGGACGCCGTCGACGCCGCCGTCGACGCCGCACGCACCGCCTTCCTCGCCCCGTCCTGGAACGAGCTTCCCGCCCACGCCCGCGCCGACCTGCTCCACCGCCTCGGCGATGTACTGGTCGCGCACACCGAGGAACTCGCGCTACTGGAAACCCGGGCGAACGGCAAACCCCTCACCGCCACCCGGGGCGAGGTCGGCGCGCTGGCCCGTTGGTACCGCTACTTCGCGGCCGTGGCGGAGACCATGGAGGACGTCTCACGTCCACTCAGCGGCACGGCGAGGGCGCTCATCACCCAGGAACCGCTGGGCGTCGTCGCCGCGCTCACCCCCTTCAACGGCGCGCTCTCCCTGGGCTCCTGGAAGCTCGCCCCGGCGCTGGCCGCCGGCAACACCGTGATCCTCAAGCCGCCGCCGCAAGCCCCGGCCTCCTCGGTGCGCCTGGCGGAACTGGCCCTGGAGGCGGGGTTCCCGCCCGGGGTGATCAGCGTCGTCATCGGCGGCGCCGAAGAGGGCCGCCGCCTCACCGAGCACCCCGACGTCGCCATGGTCACCTTCACCGGCAGCACCGCCGTCGCCAGGACGCTCGGGGCGCGCGCGGCCGAGCGGATGAAGCGCTACGTCTGCGAGGCCGGCGGCAAGTCCGCACACATCGTCTTCGCCGACGGTGACCTCGACGCCGCCGTCGTCGCGGCCCGGCAGGGCGCCTTCTCCGCGGCCGGCCAGACCTGTGTCGCGGGCTCCCGCGTCCTCGTCCAGCGTGAGGTGTACGAGGAGTTCCTCCGCAGGTACGGGGAGGCGGTCGGGCGGCTGCGGGTCGGCGACCCCCGCGATCCGCGTACCCACGTCGGGCCGGTGGCCTCGGCGGCGGCTCTGGAACGGATCGAGGGGTATGTGGACGACTCTCTCGCGAAGGGAGCGCGGGCCGTCACCGGCGGGAAGCGGGCCACTGTCGCCGCGCCGGCCGAGGCGGGCTTCTGGTACGAGCCGACCGTGCTGGCCGACGCCGCGCCGGAGCTCGCGGTCTGCCGGGAGGAGATCTTCGGGCCGGTCGTCACGGTGCACCCCTTCGACACCGAGGACGAGGCGGTCGCGCTCGCCAACTCCGTCGAGTACGGCCTGGCCGCGGGGTTCTGGACCCGCGACGCGGCACGCGCGCACCGGGTGGCACGACGGCTGGAGGCGGGCGTGGTCTGGGTGAACACCTACCGGCTGCTGCACTGGAGCGTGCCGTTCGGTGGTTACAAACAGTCCGGCCTGGGCCGGGAGAACGGCGTCGAGGCCGTCGCCGAGTTCCTCCAGACGAAGTCCGTCATCACCGAACACGGCACCCCGGCCGACCCGTTCGCCCACTGAGGCCACCCGCACCTCCCCGCCGGCCACCCACACGCCGGCCCGCCCCCCGAATCCCTCAGTCTCAGGAACAGGACGCGTCCATGGAATTCCTCGTCAACATCCACATCACCTGGCCCGAAGCCATGGACCCCGACGTCAAGGCGAAGGTCTCCGACGACGAGCGCCGCCGCGCCGTGGAACTAGCCGCGTCCGGAACGCTGGTCCGGATGTGGCGGGTGCCCGGCCGGACCGAGAACTGGGGACTGTGGCGTGCCGCGGACCCCACCGCACTCCACACCATCATCTCCTCGCTGCCGGTCTGGCCCTGGATGGACGTCACCGTGCACGCCCTGGCCGATCACCCGGTCGACCCGGGACCGACAGCCTGACGGCACGGCGGCCGGCGCGACAGCGGCGGAAACGATCAAGGGCCGGTTCCGGAAGGCTCCGGAACCGGCCCGACCCGGCCATGCGGCCCTCGGGAGGACACGGGCCTTGCCCGTGCCTACGGCGTCCTACGGGTGGCGGACCGGTGTCTCAGCCGGTGCAGGTGACCTTCAGTGCCGATATCGCATGGTGCTCGTAGTCGCGGTCCTCGCCCCGGTCGTGCAACCGCACGGAGAGCTTCAAGGCGTCCACGGGGAAGGTGCCAGGCACGTTGTACCAGCTGCCGCGACGGTCCTGCTGACGGACGTAGTAGGAGCCGACGAGGTTACTGGTCCGGGGCAGGAACCGGTCGTAGACGGTGTAGTAACTCGGGTCGCCGCCCACCCGCGAGATGTCCGAACTCCCCGGTACGTGGACGGAGATGCCGCACTTCCTCGCGGAGGCGGGCAGGTCGAAGATCCAGGTCGCCGATCCACCGGAGTCCGTGGAGGAACTGCCGGACATCGGCATGGAGAGATACTTCCCGGCGCAGCCGTAGCCGCCGAACCCTCCGCTGTGGGTGGCCCAGCCCTCCTTGCCGTCGCTGTAGTAGCCCGACTTCTGGAAGCGCTGGGTGGGGCACTCCGGCCCGGACACGCCGCTGTACACGACGGCGGGTGCCGCCTTGGCCGCGGAACCGCCCGTTGGCGCCTTGGTGGGGGTGTCCGAGCCCGTGTCGGCGGGAGCCTTGTCGCCGGAGGCCTTCTTCGTCGTCCTGTCGGCCGCTCCGCTGCCGCCCTCGGTCTTCTTCTCGGCGGCCCCGTCCACGGGCTTCCGCTCTCCTCCCGCGTCCGGACGTACGTCACCGGCGGGACCCTTGGCACCGCGGGCAGGTGTGTCACCCGGCTTGTCGGCGCCAACAGCCTTCATGTCCTTGCGGCTTTCGGGGTCGGTGCCCGGTACGTAGCCGCCGGCCCCGCCGTCGCCCTTCCAGGCCGCCGCGGCCTCCTGGCTCTCGGGCTTGGGGTCGTCCTTCTGCGCGGAGGCGACGACGAAGGGGGTCGCGAGGAGCAGTGCTCCGGCGAAGGCCGCCGCGACCACCATCGGACGCGATACCCGGCCGGGCCGCTCCGGCTCACCGCCCTCCCCCGCCGCGGCGCTGCCGGGGGGACCGGAAGTGGCCGCCGCGGACGCGGCCGTGGCGGGTTCGGCGGCAACGGCTCCCGCCGCAGCGGCGGTCGTCTCCGTCGAGGCCGCCCCCGTAGGCGTGGCTGCGGACTCCTCGGCCGTGGATTGCCTCGCCGCGGCGGCGGAGGACTCACTCGTGGCGGGCTCACCCGCGGTGGCCGGCTTCCCGGTGCTCGTGGCGGACGACGCGGTGACCGGTCCGGACACGGCCCCGGCGACGGACGCCGCGGCCCCCTTCCCGGCTGTCGGCGCCGGTTCTTCCCCGGCGACGGCGGAGGTCTCACCGCCCACCGGCCCGCCGGGCCCGGTCGTGGCCCTGCCGATGGAGACACCGACCGCGTGCACGACCGCCGGGGCGGCGGCCGGGGTCTCCTCGGGCTCCTCCGGGCCGGTCCTCGACGAGGTCGGTGTCGGCGCGGAGCCGGCCTTCCCGTCGCCGGCGACCGGAAGGCCGCCGCCTTCCGCGACCGTGCCCGAGGACGGTGCGGACGGGGCGCCTATGCCCCCCGGAGGCATCCCCTCCGTACCGTTCGCGGACTCACTCGCCTCGCTGGACCGCTCTCGCTTCATGGATCGCCCCTCTTTCCCTGCCATGGACTCTCTTCATCCTCTTCGATTGCCGCGCGGAGGGCTTGGTTCCCTTCCCCGGCGGGGAAGGTGACGTCACGTCACTCCCGTTCGTAGGCCTGGTTCTCGCTCTCGGCCGTCAGCCAGTCGATGACGTCCCAGAAGCGCCTTCCCTGGCCCTGGAAGCAGGAGAACTCTCCCTCGACGAGCTCCTCCACCCCATACATCGTCCGCACGTAGTTGTTCAACAGCCGCATGACCGCGAAGGGCCCGGAGGCGGCCGGCCCGTCGTTCTGCATCTCTTCCGCGGTCTCGTAGTGACCGGTCGTCTCGGCGATCCTCTGGATGAGGTGCTCGATGAAGACGGAGTCCCGCTGTGCGGCGACGAAGTGGTTGCCATAGCCACCGATGCGGAGCAGATGATCCACACCGGCGTGGAGCCGGTCCTGGGCCGAGCCGTTCAACAGAGCCAGTTCCTCCTCGCCCGCAGTGCCCCTCAGCACCTTCAGCATCTTGTCGAAGCCGTCCTGGTCGCGGATGAGGGGGCCGAGCACCGGCACGTCCTGCGTCCCCAGTCTGGGAGCGTCGACGCCCTTGAGCTGGAGTGTTCCCGGACCCAGGTCCACATCGGCGTACACGCCACCGTGCGCCTTGAGGACGCTGTACCGGGCGAGGTCGGAGGCGAACGGATAGGCCCCGCCCCGGCTGGCCGTGGCGAAGGTGTCCGCCAGCCGCGGGTCGATGACCGCCTCGATGGATTGCCGCACCAGTCCCGGCATGGTCCGTATCCTCGCGGTGCTCCGCCAGCCCAGGCTGGTGCCGCTGTCGGTCCACAGGTTGGCTCGCCAACCTCCCTCGCGGGCGCGCCTGTTCCACTCGGAGATGTTCGTGAGCGCGGCCTCCGATATGTCGCCGCCGAGCCAGACGAAGTGGAGCTCACGCGGAATCTCGTCGGGAGCCGGGATGTTGGCCCTGACCTCGGCGACCTGTTCCAGCAGACCGGCCAGGTAGTCCGGAGGAGGGCTCAGCGCCCCCAGACGGTGGAGGGCCAGGTCCATGGCGTCGTGATTGCCTCGGCCGAGCGCGTCGAATACGTACGCGCGCACCTCGTCGGGCTCGCCGAGGCGCACCGGCCGGGGCTCCTGGCCCTCGCTCAGGAGCAGGAGACCCAGTGTCGCCTCGGCCTGTTCCTGCCCGGCCGGCTCGGGGTCCGGAGCGACCGGGGCGTGCTCGGGCTCCGGAGCGACCGGTACCGGCTCGGAGGGAGCCGGCCCGCCCGAAAGGGTCTCGGACGGGGCGGGCGTGCCGACGTTCAGGGTTGCGAAGATCAGGTCCGAGAACGTGCGGGCGGACGGCTGATCCGTCCGCGCGGGGACGGGCGGGACGGTCAGGACGTCCGGACCGGACCCGGCCGCGACGGTCAGGACGTCCGGACCGGACCCGGTGGACCTCCCCGCCACGACCCACTCACCGCGGTGCCGGGTGACGGGGTCCGCGAGCAGACCCAGCACACCAAAGACGCCATCGGAACCGATCGGCGGTCCGGCATGGCCGACCCGCACATCGGGGGCGTACCAGAGCCGGCCGGGCAGGGCGTCCGCCGCGTCCCTCACGACGCTCCCGCCGTCGCCGCTCCGGACCTTCGCCGTTTCGCAGGCAACCAGGACGACCGGGGCCAGGGGGAGCGCGGGGTCTCTGAGCGTCTCCATGAAACGGGCGAACTGGGCGCCGTCGACCTCCAGCGGCTTTCCGCCCGCCACCTGGAGTTCGATGCCGTTCTCGGTACCGTGCGCGTCGAAGAACAGCGGCTCGGCCGGCTCGTTCCTCTCCCCCGCCGGGGCGTTCGCCCGCCAGGGGACCCCGCCGGCCGGGAGGTCGGTGTCGAGGACGGGGCTCTCCCCCTTCTCCCCGGTCCGGTAGTGCGCGAACAGCGCCTCGTCCGAGCGGTGCGCCGCGTAGAAGTCCCTGCGGGACACCCAGTCCCGCGAGGTGTGCGAGGCGTAGCCCAACGTGCGGCCGTCGGCGCCGCGGATCAGCTGAAGGCCCTCGTAGACCTGGCCGTAGGTGACCCGGCGGCCGTCCGGGCCCGTGAGCACGGCGTCCGGCGTCCGGCCGGCGACGGTCCGCGCGGGCAGCGGTTCGCTCGACCGGGTGAAGGATGGCGACGTCGCCACCGATGGGGCCTCACCGGACAGCGCCTCGGTGCGGCTGTTGGGGAGCAGGTCCCGCGTGCCGGAGAAAGAGCCGCCACCGGTCGTGCTTCCCCTCAGGGTGCCGGTGAACTTCCTCAGCTTCTCCCGCAGGGTGGCGGAGCGCTCAGGAGGAGTGGGCGCCGACCGGTCCGGCCGCACCGGGGGCGCGGTCTCCTGGTTGGCGCTCTCCGGAGTCACCCAGGCCATATCGATCCAGGTGTCCCGGGTCGCGTCCGTAGGACTGAATCTGCGTGATCCGCTCAGCCCGGACGGCGTCGGGGAGGGATTCTCGCGGAGCCACTTCCTGTTGTAGTCGTTCATCTTGGTGTCGATAAAGCCCGGGCCGGTGATGCCGGCCACGTTCCGGTCCTCGATATCCCTGCCCTTCGCCCCCTTCTCCAGGGGCGACAGGGCCTTCCAGTCGAGGAGGTTGTTCAGCAGATATCCCACGAAGGGGTTCTGGCGGTGGGCGGCGATCAGCTGGTTGCCCAACTCGCCGTTGGCGTAGCAGTCCACGGCCGCGGCCCGGATGTCCTCCGCGCTCACGCCCTGCCCCGGTTCCTGTGTCCCGGTGGTACCAGGACGACCGCGCACGCTGTTCTCGTCCCTCAGCCGGGGCCCGAACATGGGCAGCGCATCGCCGTCGGGCATCCGCACGCCGTCACTCGGCAGCCTGACCCCACCGGGCGCCAGGTCCACGTCGAGGTACACGCCCCCCTGCTTGAAGAGGATGGCGTACCGGACGGCGTCCGAGGCCATCGCGAGGCTCCTTCGGTCCTGGCCCAGTTCGTACAGGACCTTGGCCTTGGTCAGCCGGTCGTCGAACATCGACGCGGGCCACTTCCTGTCGAACACCGAGGGCGCGGACTCCGTCACGGCCAGGTGCTCCCGCCCCAGGGCTTCCAGGAAGGCCCGGTTGGCCTCGCCGCCCGCCGGGTCGGTCCAGACCTGCATCTGCCACCCGGTCTCCTGGGCCTTCACCGCCCAGCTGCGCAGATTCGTCCGGGCGGCAGGTGTCATATCGCCGCCCAGCCAGACGAAGTGCAGTTTCTTGGGAATGGGTGCGGACTCCCCCGTGCCGCCGCCCATCCGCAGCCCGCCCGGCTCGGCGGCCTGCTCCCCCCGGGGCTGGACGTTCAGCAGCAGCTCGTCCGCCCGGGACAGCTGGGCCGGGCCTTCGGAACGCTCCCCCGCACCCTCGGTGGCCTTCCCGTTCCCGCCCGTCTCCTCGGTGCGCCGGTCCTCCCCCGCGAGCCGGGCCGCCGGTTCGGCGGTCTCGTGTGCGCTGACCCACCGTCCCTGTCCCGCCGACGCCCGGTCCTGGACAAGGGCCAGCACTCCCGTGGCGGAGCCGGCCGCCGACGCCACGTGACCGACCATGACGTCGGGTGCGTACCAACGGCGCCCGGGAACCGCGCGTGCGGCGTCCATCACGACGCTCCCACCGTCCGTGGAGCGGATGTTCGCGGTGCGGCAGGCGACCAGCACCACCGGCGCCGGAGGCTTGCCGGGGTCCCTCAGCGTCTCCATGAACCGTGCGAACTGCGCGCCGTCGACCTCCAGCGGTTGTCCTTCGCCGATGTGGAGCTTGACGCCGTCGCGGGTGCCGTGCGCGTCGAAGAAGACCGGCCCCGGCTGCCGCTGTCCGGACGGTGTGCCCGAACCGGTGCTCCAGGGAACCGTGTTGGGCGAGGTCCCGTCCCCGGCCACCCGGAGGTGCTTGCCGCCGCTCGTCTCCCGGTAGGCCGTGAACGACGTCTCGTCCGCCCGGTACGTGGCGTAGAAGTCCTTGCGCGGCCCCCAGTCCCGGTCACTGTGCGACGCGTACCCGATGGCCTGGCCCGTCGCGTCGCGGATGGTCCGCAGGCTCCCCCGCGCCTGCTCGAAGGAGACCTTCCGGCCGTCCTTGCCGGTGAGTTCGTCCTTCGGGCTGCCGCCGCCCGGTTCCGTCCGGTCCGGTGCCGGGTCGATGCCGGTCAGCCAGGTCCCCTCATTCGGCAGCACGGTGCTCGAACCCGACCTGCCCGTGCCCCACGAAATCGAGCCCTTGATCCTCCTCACGGTGCCCCCGAGCCGCTCGGACAGCGTTCCCCGGCGGGAGAGGCCGGGCGTCGGCTCGGGGACTTCCTGGTTCTCGCTCTCGGCGGTCACCCAGTCCAGACGTGTCCAGTCCTCCCAGGCGGCCGCCCGGACACGGAACCGGTTGGGCGGCGGCCTGAATCCGCGGTGCGTGACCGGCTCCGTGTCGAGGGCCTTGACGAGCACGTCGTACTGCCGCAGGAGGAACCCCGGACCGGTGCTGCTGGCCACGTTCTTCGACTTGATGGTCGCCTTGAGGGTTCCCCTGACGTAGGGGTCCTTGTCCTTGGTGTCCGGCAGATTGTCCAGGACCTGCTTCATCAAACGGCTCCGGGGATGCGCGATGATGATCTGGGTCCCGAAGAGACCCTCCTCGTAAGCGGCGTCGGCGGCCTCCTGAACACGGTCCGCCACGGGGGCGTCGTCCGCGAGCCGGAGCGCCCTTCGCACGCTGCCCAGATCCTGGAGCAGGGGACCGAGCATCGGCAGGGTGTCGTCGCCCCTGCCCAGCATCACGCCCTCGGGACGCAGCACCACGCCGCCGGGGCTCACGTCCACGTCGAGGTACACCCCGCCGTGCCGGTGGAGCAGGGCGTACCTGACGATGTCGGAGGCCATCGCGAAGCTCCGCTGCGCCCGCGCGGCTTCGTACAGGGCGAGCACCTTGGGCGGCGGCTTGTCCCCGCCGGCGCTCTTGTCCTTGCTGAACAGCTCCTTGATCGGCCGCTGTTGGACGGTTCCGTCGGCCACCAGGGCATCGAGGAACTCCTTGTTGTTCCTGCTGCCGCTCTCGTCCGTCCAGATCCTCAGCCTCCACCCCGCTTCTCGCGCCTTGCCGGCCCACGCCTCGATGTTGGTGCGGGCGGCCTCCGTCAGTTCGCCGCCCATCCAGGTGAGGTTGATCTCCTTGGGCACCGCGGCGAGCGGGCCCCTTCCCTCGCCCACGTAGTGGATCGGGCCGAGGTCGGCCGAAACGGTCTCCGCGTCGGCGTTGAGCAGCAGGTCCTGCGGTACCGCGGACCGGTAGCGGCCGTCGGAGAGGTGCAGCACCACACCGGGCCGCGTGGTCCCGCCGGGGCTCGTCACCGGGGCGGCGAACGTCAGATGGCTCAGGTCCGGCTGGACGACGGTCACGGGTATGCCGAGCACCCGGGCCGCGAGCAGCGCCGCCAGGTCGCCCGCGGAGTGGTTCCAGCCGGTGTCCTTGCGGTCGCCGATCTGCTCGTCGCCCGGGCGCAGCAGTGACATACGGGCCAGCTCCAGGCGCTGTACGTCGGTCAGCCGGGCGGCCACGGTGTCCGGGAGACGTCGGCGCGAGTCAGCGTGCTCGATGCCTTCCGCATCGCTGAGCGTGATGCCGGCGTCGGTCAGTTCCCCGGTGGTGAAGCGCTCCTGCGGGTCGATGGCGAGGAATCCGGCGAGTTCACCGCCGTCCGTCATCAGCCGGTCGGCGAGCCGCTGCCTCAGGTGCCCGACGTCCTCGGCGGAGACGGTCCTGCCGGGCCCGCTCAGACCGAGCCCGGCGAGGATCTCGGGGTGGGCGCGGTCGACGGCGTCGAGCAGGGAGCGGTGGAAGCTCGTACCGACGTCGAGGTGCGCGGGACCGGTGGAGGGCGGCTCCACGAGGTGCAGGACGTGACCGTCAGGTGCCTTGAGGCTGACCGGCCGCCCGTGTGCGTCCGCGTCCTGGGCGACGTAGGGATCGGGGAGGGACCTCATGCGGGACGGACGGACGTAACCCTCGGGCTCCGGTGCGGGATGCCAGGGTGTGATGACCCGCACCCCGGTGCCGCGCTCTTGGGCCCCCTGCTCCTGGAGGCTGCGGACGGAGCTGTCCACCGCTGTGAAGTTCGCCTGCACGAGAGCGAGTTCATGCAAGGCTGCCTGCTGGCCATCGACCGCCCGGTCGAACACCGAGCGGGCGTCCCGCGTGGCGTCCCGGTGCCTCTGTGCCTCTCCCTCGCTGCGTGACTTCCCGGCCCGTCGCTCGGTCGTCCCGGGGGTGTCGAGGCCACAGTGCGCGGCCAGAACGGCCTCGAGCGAGGACCGGTAGGCGGCGTCCGCCGTGCGCAGGCGCTGCGCCCAGCCCGCCGCCTTGGCCTGTTCGCGGCGTACCGCCTCCGCGTCCGACAGCGGCCCGGCGTTGTCGAGCCGGCCCTGCGTACGGGCGATGATCTCCTCCCGCTTGACGAGGCCCGGCAGGCCGGAGACGACAGCAGCCGCGTCCGGCGCGGGCACCGGGGCCTCGGGGTCACGCAGCGATTGCAGCGCCACGAGCGCGTCGAGCACGTCGAGCGCTTCGGAGAGCGGGGGGTAGCCCTCGAGGGTGACGGGGGCCTGAACCGGCTCGACGGCCGGTGTCACTCTCCAGGGGACCGGCGGGGTGCCGGTGGGGCGGGTGCCGGTGACCGGGTAGTGGTCGATGGCCTTCCAGGCGGCCTCGGAGGCTCCGGCGAGGTGGTGTTCCGCGGTTGCGAGATCACGACGCCGGTTGGCCAGATCCTGCTGGGCCTCGGCGTACCGCGACTGCGCCGTGGTGAGCAGTTGCCGTGCCGCGGTCACGTCCGGGCCGACGGGATCCGATGTCTCCATGAGGCCGTGGAGCTCCGCGTGGAGGGAGGAGATCTCGCTGCCGATCGCGCGCAGACGCCGCTCGGTGCCGTCCGCCGTCGCGGCGGCCTTGGTGTACTTCCCGGTCTGCTCCTTGACGATGGCCGCGGCAGCCTCCACCTCGGGCGGCAGCAGTCCGTGCTCCCGGGCGACATCGAACGACACCCACATCGTCACCCCTTCCCGCACGGTGTGCTCGACGGTGACCGGGGGCCGGGAACCGGGCCTGTGGGACCGCGGGACGAACGGCAGGTCGGCGATGCGGTGCGATGCGGTCGCGGTCTGCAGTACGTGCAGGGGCGCCTGGATGAGCACGGCGCCGCCGGCGAAGGGCTTGAGCGTGGTCAGCGGGGAGTTGCGGCGGTCGGCGGCCCCGCCCGCCGCGTCGGAGTCCGCCCAGGCCGGCACGGTGGCCGGGGTCCCGACGGTGGGCTCGGTCTGGAAGCTCGGACCCGCGGTCGCCGCCGGTGCGTGCGCATCGGTGATGTCACCGGTGTAGATGTCGTTGTCCAAGGTCCGTCGGCTGCCGCCGATTCCCGCACCCGGGTCCACTGCCAGCAGGGCGGCCCGGGAGAGATCGACGTCGACGGAGATCCTCAGGGTCGCGTCCGTCCCGCCGATCGTCGACGTGGTGTCGTGCAGCGTCACGGTCAGGCTGTCGCGGATCATCTGCGGGAAGTAGGCGCTCAGCACGTCGGTGCTGATGCCCCCCTTCAAGGCTTCGGCCGCGGCGGTGCCGGGTCGCGTCAGTACCGTCCCGCGCACGTAGCGGCCGTCCCCGCCCGTGGGCATCGGCGTCTCGGCGTCGGTCGTCGTGCCACGTCCCTTGACGGCGAGGTCGACGGCGTACGCCGCGGCGTCCCGGAGGGCGGTGATGCCGCCGACGGTGGTGACGACGACGCTCTCCGGGCCGGTGGCGAACAGCTCCCTGCCCGACGCGTGGCGCTCCCGGAGCACCACGGCCCGCCGCTGATCGGGGGGAAGCAGCAGGGGACGTGCGGGCTGCTCCGGCCCGGTCCTCCGCGGTTCCGTCGTCCGCCGTTCCGTCGACTGCGGTTCCGTCGACTGCGGTTCCGTCGACTGCGGTTCCGTCCTCTGTGGTTCCGTCCTCTGTGGTTCCGCTGCCTGCGGTCGGGCGAGGCTCAGCGGCATCACCACCTCGGCATCGCCGACGGGATAGGTGTGACGCACCACGGTCCCGTCGGGCAGCTCAAGGGTGAAGGTGGCGTCGAACCCGGTCCGGCCGGTCACCACCGGCCCCTCGAAGGCCACCTGGGCGCTCACGGCGTCGTTGACCGTGTGAGCGAGGGATGCCGAGCGGGAGGACCCGACGCTGTCGTCGAGGGTGACGAGGGCGCTCCGCAGGCCCGGACGGTCCGAGACCGTCGGCATCTCGCTGATCCGGTACCCGGCCTCGTACCCGCGCGCCAGCTTCTCCGTCACGGTCTCCGCCGTGAACGTGGGCCGGGCGATCGTGGGCTTCACGTCGTGGCGCAGCACACCGGGTGTGAAGCCGCCCCGAGTCAGGGTCACGGTGAGACTGGCGTCCTTGGCCGGTCCGATCTTGTTCCGGGCCAGGCGGAGGGAGGTGCCGCCGTTCTCCATGCCCGACTGCAGAGCACGGATTCCGGACGGCGACAGGGCGGTCATCTGCCGTGCGAGGCCGCCGAGCTGGTCGGCCAGCAGGCTCTCGGGCCCGAGCCAGCTCCTGTGCTGGGGCAGGGTCTCCAGCAGGAGGCCGGTGAACTCGCCGATCGCCCGGTTCATATCGATGCGGCCGACCGTGAGCGTGGCGTGCGAGGCGGCGTCGACGGCGGTGTAGCGCTGCTGCGGCGCCGGCGCGGCGAGACCGTCGTCGAAGATCCCGGCCTTCCTCGCCTCGGCGAGCGGCAGCCATACGAGCAGGCCGTCGGGGATCTCCACGACGCGGCCCCGGGGCGGCCGGCCGCGCACCGCCTCCATGGGCGTCCCCAGCAGACCGGACGGCTGGGACCGGGCCGCGAGGTGCCAGGCCACGTCGGCGCCGACCAGCACCATCGGCCCGGTGTACTGGACCGTGTGGGCGGGGTTCGCCGACAGTGCCTGGGCCTCGGTCGCGGTGGCGGTGCGCTGGTACGGCGACGCCGTGAGTCCGTAGGTGCCGGAGGTCTGGAACGTGTCGGTGTGTTGGGCCCGGAAGGCGAGCAGGGCCGAGACGGTGTGGCTGCGGACGCGGGCGACCGAGTGTCCCGTCCCGTTGGTGCCCGAGCCCACGTTGGACAGCGCGAGGTCGCTGGAGTCGACGACGGCGAGCACACGCGTCCTGCGGACCTCGGGCCAGGCGCTGACCGACGCGGTGATGTCGGTGACGGCCGTCCTCCCGAACAGGTCGCTGACGTGCTTGCCGCTCTGTGCCGCGTCGCTGAAGTCCGCTTCGTTGCGGCCGGAGACGAACGCCTCGGTCAGGGCGCTGGAGGCGGGGGTCCCGTCGGTCGTGTAGATCCAGGAGTCGCCGGAGACGGAGGCGAGCAGTTCCTTGAGGTGGCGCAGCACGACCTCGGGCGAGGTGACGCTCTGCACGGAGTGCAGGCCGTCGAAGAGTGCGTGGGGCGTCCAGTCGTCCGTGGAGAGGGGTTTCCCGGAGGAGAGCAGCTCGGCCCGGACCGGCGCCATCTCCGTCTCCCGGGGGCCCGCGACCGCGTCCGGCACGTTGACGTGCGGAGGCACGGCGACGGAGAGCGACGCGGGTACGGCGAGGGTGACCCGGCCGGGGACGGAACCCGCGGTGGTCGCTCCGGCGCCCTGCTCGGTGGCGAGGACGTCGACCGTCCTGTCGGCCGGCTTCACGAACCATCGGGTACTGAGCAGTTCGCCGGTCATGGTCCGCATGATCTGACGCGGCCGGGTGAAGCTGGTGGCTTCGGCGGTGAAGGTCAGATCGTAGGACCACAGATGCTGCGCCCCGGAGCTGGCGATGCCGCCCTCCGGGGTCAGCGTCGGACCGTACATCATGGCGTAGGCGCTCTGCCCGCCGTACCGGTAGCCGATGGTTCCGATGGAGCCGACGCCCTTGATCCCGAGAAGACCCGCGTCGAGGCCGATCGTCCAACCGTGGGTCCGGATGGTCGCGCTGTCCGCGCGGCGCGTCGACAGGAGGCTGTTCGCCATGCCCACGTCGTGATGAGTACCCGCGAACCGGCGGTTCTCCGCCTGCGCGCGCACGGTGACGACGACATAGCTCTTCCTGAAGGAGTCGAGCTGCTCCAGCTGGATCCGCAGTCCGGTGCTGGTCAGACGGTCGAGGGAGCCTTCCAGCACCGTACGGGCGAGTGCCTGGCGCAGCTGGTGGGTGTTGCCGACCGCCTTGTTGTGCCTCCGGTCGCTCCCGCCGCCGGTGACGTCCGTGGCCGTTCGGGGCGGGAGCACCAGCCCGGGGTGGGCGCGGTGGAGCCCGGCCTGGATACGGTCGACCAGCTCGTCCGTCAGCGAGACCTGGGACGGAGCAGTCTCCGGGGCGCGGGTCGCCGCGAGGTCCAGGACCGTGTGCAGGCCGAAGGTCGCCGGGTCCTCCGACGTCAGATACGCGGGGGCGGGGGGATCCTCGGCACCCGGAACGGGCGAGGTGCCGTCGTCCCAGCCGGCCAGTCTGCGCGCGTCGGCCCGTGGCAGCTGCACCGAGGCGGTGAGGAACGCCTCTGCCCCGTTCGGGGCGTTCTCGACGACGGGGCCGGTCTGTGCGGCGGGCCCGGGCGACTCCCAGTCACCGCCCTGCTTGCGCAACTCGATCCGGAACCGGACGTCGTAGAGCCCCGAATGTCCTCGGCTGCTGAGTGTCCGCGTGGACTCCGCCGTGTTGCCGGCGTAGCTGCTCTCCGCGCGCTGGGTCGTCAGGCCCGCGTAGCCCGCGACCTGGGCGCTCAAGGTACCCACGGGCTGGAGCAGTGCGATCCGGGGGCCCAGGGAGATGCCGAGCGCGGCGCCCTGGGTGTTCTTCTTCTCGGTGGTGGCGGTGGAGCGCTGCGCGTCGGACTTCTTGACGTCGGTCATGTCGGACGCCTGGCGCAGGGTGGCGTCGACGGGGACGAGCCGGAGCTCCACCGAGCCCAGTGACCGGTCGCCGAGACCGGCGAAGAGCGGAGCGCTGACCACCGTTTCGCCGGAACTCTGCGCGATCATGGCACGCAGACTGTCCTCGCCGAACAGGTCGCCGAGTTGGTGACGGAGGAAGGTGCCGGGGGCCGCTTCGGGGAAGTTCGCGCGTGCCCAGTCGAGCAGCCGGGTCTCCGTGGTGACGCCCAGCGGCGCGAGCAGATGAGGCCGGGCGCCCGGCGCGAACGTGATCGCGTGTGGCAGCCGGTCCGGGACCGCCGGGTCGGTGACGCTGTCCGGGACCCGCCAGGTGACCCCGTCCCGTATCCGGTAGTGCCGCGTGCCGGGGCCGGGCTGCTGCTGGTCCGGGGGCAGCACACGGCGCTTCTTGTCCCAGACGTGCGTGGACTCGACGACGATGTGCAGATCGCTCACATGCAGATGGCTGCCGTCCTTGCCGACGGCGGCCACGCTGCTCTGGGCGCGGCTCTCCTGGGTGTACGTGTAGCCGGCGTCCATGCGCCGCCCGCTGAGGGACACCGACGCGAGCGCGCCGACGGTTCCTACGGAGGGGGCGAGCGGGATCGCCACGGCGAAGGCGCGGGACACGTTGAGGGTTTTGGTTTCCGTGGCGCCGGGGCGGATGCGGAGTTCGGTATCGACCTTGACCGGGGCGTCGGTGGTCTTCGCCTCGACGGTCCTGACCTTGACGGAGTCGGTATCGGTGGACTTCACCCCGCTGTTCGTCACCCCGCTGTTCGTCGCCTCGGCGGACTTCACCCCGGCGTCCTTCGACCCGCCGGCCTCGGAGTCGCCGCCCTGGTCCCTGGCGGTGCCGGCGGTCTCGTCCTTGGCTCCCCCGCCGGTCTCGTCCTCGACCGCCTCGATGGTCTCGTCCTTGGACGTCTCGTCCTTGGACGTCGAGCTGTCCTTCACCGGACCCGAGGTCGAAGGCTCGGCGTGGCGCCGCCAGTTTCCATAACTCTCCACCGAGAGGGAGATCTCCCGGTGACCGCCGTCCATGGTCGGCAGAGTGAAGGTCCGGGGGCTGAGCAGCGTGTGCGGGCCCTGGGTGAGCACGCGCCTCAGCTCGTCGAGCCCGTCGGGCCGCAACCGCCACCCGGCGGCAAGGGAATCGACCAGCGCGTCGCCGCCTCTGATGGTGATCCGCCCGTGGCCGTGCCCCCGCAGCGACCTCGGAAGCATGGCGTTGTCGTCATACGTGACGAACCCGCCGGTCCGCTCCGGTCCGGGCGGGGCGGCGTCGCTCTCCAGCAGCGGGTCGGCGAAATCCGCCTCGACGACCTTCACGCCCGGATTCCCTATCCGGCGGAACACCTCGTCGCGGAGGGCCTGTTCGGTGTTCAGGTCCGGTCGATCGCGGCGTGCACGGTACATCCGCTGCTCGTACTCGTCCGCCGGGAGCGCGTTCAGGGCCCTGTCGCGGGCCGTGGGCTGCTGGTACGCGTGCGACGCGCCTGGTTGCGAGGGGTCGTCGCCGCCCGGGGCTCCGGGCTCCTTCCCCTTCCCGTTCCCGTCCTCGTCCCCGTTCCGGTTTCCCTCGCTGTTCTCCCTCGCCGGGATCCCGGAGTCCTCGGGGACGGAGACCACGGAGTCGGCGTCATCGTTCTCCGACGCCTTGCCGGACCGCGTCTCCCCCTCGCTATCGACCTGGTGATCGCTGTCGAGGCCGGACGCGTCTTCACTTCTCGCCTCAAACGCGCCGTCGGTCCTGGCCTCGGACACGTCCTCGATCCCTGGGCGGGCGCCGTCGTTCGCCTCGGATTCCGTGCTGGTCCGCGTATCGGTCGACGTATCGGTGAGGGACCGCGAGTCGTCCTCGGTCCGGGTGCGCGGGCGACGGCTGCTCGGCGACGGCAGGTCGTCCCTGCCCACCGAGCGGGCGCTGTCCCCGTCCTCCCTCCGGGACTCCGACGCGTCATGCTGCCGCCGCGGAGCTTGCGACACCTGCTCGCCGAACTGCGCCGAGGCACGCCGGTCGCTACCGGAGCCGGTCGGCCGCCCGGGCTGCGCCGCGTTGTCTGTCTCCCCGTCGACGCCGGTCCGGGCGGCGGGAGTCCGTACGGTCTCCGGGAGCCCGGCCTTCGAGAGGGCTCCCTCGTCCGTCAGTTCGGTCCGGCCCGTCAGTTCCGTGTCCCCGACGTCCGTGCTCTTCTCCGGTACGACCTCTTCCGCCTTGGGAGTGCCCGGCTCGTCGCCGCTCGTCGCCAGCTCCCGCAGCCGTTCCACCAGCGTGCGGGCATCCCGGGCCGCCCGCTCACGTACCTTCTCGGGCAGCTGGTCGAGCGAGCGGTCGATACGCCCGTCGAGGTCGCGCAAGCGGTCCGGAGCGCGCAGTTCCCGCTCCAGGCGCTCCTGGCCCTCGCGCCTCAGCTCCGCCGTCTCCGCGTCGTGGTCGTCGAGTATCCGGTCGAGGGCCCGGCCGTCGTCCGCCGCCTCCTCCAGCCTGCGCTGCCATGCGACGCGGCGTTCGGGGACTCGCTCCGCCCCGGCGGGATCGCCGTCCGAGATGGCCTTCAGCCGACGGTCACGGTCCAGCCGCACCATCCGGTCGTACTGCTCCCGCTCGACGGCCTGCCTCGCCGTGTCGTCCTCGGCGTTCGCGTACCGCTCGTCCCACTGCCGTCGCTCCTCGCGGGAGAGACCGATGTCGCTCCCCTCGTTCAACCGGTCGAGCCGTACCCGGTCGCTCTCCGCCCGGGTGTCCTCGGAGCGGTCCCCGACCGGAGTGCCGTCGCCTCCGTCACTGCCGGCGCCGTCCTGCGGCGGGGGTGGCGGCTGCGTCGTGTCCTGCTGACCGCCTGCCTCTCCCAAGGCCTCCCACCGCGCGTGGAACGACGCGATGTCGGCGTCCAGCCCAAGACTTGCGGCACGGCGTTCGTACTGGGCGTCGATCTCGCTCTCACGCCCGGATCCTTCGAACCGGCTCTTCCAGGCGTCCAGTTCCCTCTCGGATGCCCCGAGCTCCCGCAGAGTCGTGAGCCGTCGCGACGCCGTCAGCTCGGCGTCGTAGTCGGCCCGCACCTTGTCGAGATCCTCGGGGGTTTCCGACTGCTGCCGACGGTCCTCCCATACGAGGAACCGCTCGCGGTCCATGCCTGCCTTCTCCGCGCCGGCCCACCGGCTGTCGGCCAGCCGCTCCCGCAACGCCTCAACGGTGTTGTCGGCACGGGCCTTGAGGTCGGACCCAAGAGCGCCGAGTCGGCTCTCGAACTCGTCCAGCAGCTGGGTCGTCCGGCGCGGATCCCCCCCGAGAGCCGACTCCTCGATGTTCAGGGCATGTCGCAGCCACTCGGTGCGGCGCATGCCCAACTGCGCGGCCCGCGCCTCGTGTCCACCGTCGACATGACCGCGGAACTGTCGCAGGCGATCACCGATGCCGTGCACGGCGACAAGGTCGCCCAGTTCCCGCAGTCCGTCGGCGGCGGCGGCGTGCCGGCCCGCTCCGGCATCGGCCCTGATGCTCTCGCCCAGCCGCTGCCGCGTCTCCCTGTCGACACCCACCCTGCGGGCATCGGCCAGCAGGGCGTCGGTCTCCCGCTCCACGTCCCTGGTCAGCCTGCGCCGCTCCGGGGCCGTCCGGCCCTCGGGTACGTCGGGAGTCTGCGCCAGCCGGTTCAGCAGGTCGCCGCCGGGGCCGTCCAACGCGTCCAGGCGCGTGATCATGGAGTCGACGCCGTCGTCGTGCAGGTCGAAGCCCTCGGGGAAGGGCAGGTCGTCACGCGTCTCCGTACGGAGCGGATTCCGCGACTCCTCGGTGGCCGGCCTCCGGCCGTCGCTCTCGGTCCGCTCCGGGGCCTGTCGGCTCTCCGCCGGGGGCTCCATGCCGGGCGGGGTCTTCGGAATGTCCGGGAACACGAGGTCCGGCCGGTCCGCGGCGAAGGCTCCCTCGCCCGGTACGTTCTGCGGCACATCGGCCAACCGCAGGTCAGACAGGTCGGACCCGTGGGCGGACGAGTCGGTGGGCGCCGGCTGCCGCGATCCACCGGGGGCCGTTCCGGCGCCACCGGGCTTCGACACGGCCGGTGCGGGGCCCGGCGGCGTGATGTTGCCGCCCTCGCCCCTGTAGGGAGAACCGCCGTCGGCGTCGACGCCGGGCTTTGTCCCGTCGGGCTCCAGCCCGGTCAATCCTTCGTCCTCAAGGGCGGAGCGATACCGCTCACGGAGTTCGTCGACCCGTGCGGTGGGGCCCTGGCCGTCGGAGTCTCCCTCCTTCAGCTTTGCCAGCCGTGCCGCAAGGTCGGATTCCCAGTCGTCGGAGTTCCGCGAGTCCTTCAGCCGGTCCAGGCGCTCCTGCAAACCGGCGAGTTCGTCCGACGGCCGGTTTCCCGGCCCGGAGTCGTCGGACCTCAGCCGGTCCAGGCGTTCCTGCAGAGCGTCGAGTTCGTCCGGGATCCGGTGCTCCGGACCGGAGTCGTCCGACCTCCTGTTGGACAGCCCGTTCTCGCCGTCGCCCGAGGTGTCCGGGAAGCCGTTCCGTGACACGTCGGGCATGCCCGCCAGAAGCTGCTCCGTTTCCGGCGACAGTTCCGCGCCCAAGGGTGTCCGGGGTACGTCCGCAAGGCTCTCCAGGAGCCTGTCCACGTCCGCTTCGTCATACGTCACGGCCTCGGCAAGCCGGTCCTGGTCCTGACCGTGGTTCTGGTTCTGGTGTTGTTCCTGGTCCGGGGAGCTGGGTGTCCCGGGTTCGTCCGTGGAACCGTTCAGCAGCAGGTCCGGCTCCGGCGTCGTGACCGGCGGCGCGGGGGGCCCGGAGGTGAAAGGGGTCGCGGCCGGATCGGCCGTGGCGCCGGTGCTGCTGGTCGTGACGTCGCCGCCGGTGGTGTTGCCGCCGTCGTTCGTGAAGGTCGTGTCGTTCGAACTGGTGGCGAAGGCGGGAGCGGACGCTCCGGACACTTCGTACGGTGCGGCGTTCCCGTCGTCGTCGCCCGGGAACAGGGTCTGGCTGTCCGAGGAGCCGTCCGTGTCCAGGTAGTAGAGGCTGTCGCTGTCGGAAGCGCTGTCGCCGCCGCGCGGCGTGACACCGTCCGAACCGAGGCCGGAGGACGAATCCGTGAGCGTGCGGTTGTCGACGTCGTTCCTCGTGCCGGATCCGTCGCGCGCCGTCGCGGTCGACTCGGTGCTCGGCCGCGGTGCGGCGGACGGCGGGGTGGGCGAGTCGGTCGGGAAGACCGGGGGACGCGGCGGCGGCGCGGCCGGGGGTCCCTGGACCGCCTGGTGAAGGGCCTGGAAGCCGTGGGCGACTCCCCGGCCCATGATGCCGCCCGCCGCGCCCGCGGCCGCCGTCCAGCCGCTGACCGTGAATTTGTTCTCGGGGCCGAAGAGAAGGTTGTACATGCCCTCGGTGACGACGGCGTGGCCGGCCTCCCCGCCGATCTCACCGACGAAGCTACCGATCCGGAAGCCGATGTTGCCTTCGATGTTCTTGCTGATGGTCTGGACGAAGGAACCGGGCAGGTCGTGCGAGAGCGCCCGCACTCCGTTCTCCCCCAGGTCCTTCACGTACGGCTTGAGCGCGTCGTCCAGCGAATGGGTCAGCCCCTGCCAGTCGGCCTTGCCGCCCCAGTTCTTGACCAGTGCCTCGCCGTAGTCGCGTCCCAGGTTCCGGGCGGTCTCGTTGCCGATGGAGCCACCGAGATTCTTCTCGAAGGCGTTCGCGAAGTCCTTGACGACCTCCCGGCCGACCGCACCGGCGGCCGCGCCCCTGGCGCCGTCCGCCCCCAGATGATTCAGGGACTCGTTGGTCCGGCCCATGATGTTGCCCAGGCGCTCACCGAGCTTGCGAGCGGATTCCTCCGAGATCGTCTGGCCCGCCGCGCCTGCCCCGGCCTTGCTTCCGGCCCCGGCCGCACCGTCGCCGGCACCGGTCGCGACCTTGCCCGCACCATCACCGGCACCACCCGCAACCTTGCCCGCACCATCCCCAGCACCACCCGCAACCTTGCCCGCACCGCCACCGGCACCGCCTCCGGCGCCCTTACCAGCACCGCCACCGGCGCCGCCCGCGCCCTTGCCGACACCGCCACCCGCACCGCCTCCGGCGCCCTTGCCAGCACCGCCACCGGCGCCGCCCGCGCCCTTGCCGAGACCGCCCACCGCACCGCCTCCGGCACCCTTGCCCAGATTCCCAGCGCCCTTGCCCGCACCGGCCGCGGCGCCGCCAGCGCCCTTGCCGCCTCCGGCCAGCCCGTTGCCCAGCACCTTCCCCGCGTCGTTGCCGAGGATCTTGCCGAGGCCCTTGCCGGTCAGATTGCCCAGGAGCTTGCCGAGACCTCCGCCCAACAGCGCGAACGGTCCTCCCAGCACTCCACCGATGGCGGCGAACTTCGCGGCGTCCCCGGTGAACTGCTTGTTCCACTCCGTACGGTCACCGCGGCCGAGCTGGGTGAGCTGGAGGATGGAGTCGAGCAGCAGGCCGCCGACGAGGCCGGTGATGGTCTGCATGATGATCTGGGCCAGCAGGAACTTGAGGATCAGTACCGCCATGGACCGGAACGCGGCGATCGCGGCCGCCGCCCAGATCTCCGACAACCCGCCGGTCACCGGCATCAGAGCCTGCGCCAGGGCTATCTGCACGACGAGCAAGGCGAGCTGGCCGAAGATCATCCACTTGGTGTACTCGATGTCGGCGGCCGTCGTGTGGGCGTTCTTCGACAGCTTGAGGGCGTCCTCGTAGGCCCGTTCCAGAATGCTCTCGTTGCCGTTCGTCCGCTCGACGAACTGCCGTGCGTACGCCACGAACCGGGTGGCGGTCTCGCCCTCGAAGTCCTCGTCGACGCGGCCGACGACCTGCCGCAGAAGTTCCTCGACCTCACGGAACTTCTCGGCCATCTGACGATATTCGTCGCTGACCAGCCGCAGGGAGTCCTCGTTCGCCTGCGGGAAGGGCATGCCGGTCAGGGTTTTGAGGAGTGTCCCCCACCCCTCGGAGACCTCAATCGCCATCGTGTGGTTCCGCGTCTTCGAAGTACGGCCGGCTCAGCCGGCGGCGATGTGGTTGGCGTCGTTCTCGGCATCGTTCAGGATGACCGAGGCGTTGTTGCCACTGATGCCGACCATTTCGAGCAGATCGGAGAGACCTTCGAGGCCGTAGGTGAGCCCCTTGCCGGTCGAGTCGACGAACTTGTGGTACTCCTTCGCGTACACGTCGTCCTTGCCCCCAGCGGTCCTGTTCTCCACGTTGATGTGGTCGTTGAGAACGCCGAGTTCGTCGACGATCCGTGAGATCGCGCCGAACTGGGTGAACCTGCGCGGCAGATCCTCCGGAACGCTGAGGGTTCCGTCAGCCATAGAACTCGTCCTCCTCGCCACGGTTCCCGGACTTCTTCCTGCCGTCCCCCAGCACCGTCTCGGTCAGGCCCTCGGGATGCATCGCGCGCAGCGGGGCGAGCAGGTCATCGAGCTGACCACCGCCGAAAAGCCCGCTCGACAGTTCCTCCTGGCTTCCCATCAGTGGCCGCACCGAGCCGCTGACCTTGGAATTCATCTCCAGACGTGCCGCGTTGACGGTGGTCTTCAGCACCTCGGCGAGCTGGGCCCCCGGCATCGTGCGGTAGCCCTCGGTGTGGAACTTGAAGGAGAGAACCTCGCCATGGGCGTTGACCGACGCGGTGACCATCCGGTCCTTGGAGGTCACCGAGGCGGATGCCCTGGCGAGTTCCTCCTGGACCTGCTGGATCTTCTTCGTCTGCTCCGCGAGGCCGGCCATGGCCTCCGCGAGCTGTTCCTGGAACGACACCATCAGTACTGCTCCTCCTTGCTTTCCGCCGCTTCCAGTACGTCGACGGCGCGGGACAGATCGTCCCCGGACAGCCGCAGGGCGACGGGGCCGGTCGGGTTGAGGTACAGGTCCTGGCCTTTGGGCACGAGCGCGAACGCCTCGGAGACGGGCAGTACCCGGTGGGCGAGTGCTCCTGCCCGTTCCAGGTGGGCGGGCGCGGTGAACACCGGCACCACCGGGTCACCGTCCGGGGTGCAGGCGCTGACCACACCGCCGCCGGGTGCGGTCAGAACGGCCAGTTCGGCGGTGACCGCGGCCAGGGCCACGGCCTCGACGGGGCCGTAGCCGGTGGCCGCGAGCTGCATGGCGGCGTCCACGTCGTCGGTCGGCTCGGGCCAGCCGAGCATCCCCGGTGAGGGCCGGTACGCGTCGTTCCGCTGCCATGCGGCGATCTCGCCGTCGGCGTCCGAACGCCACTGCCCGATCACCGCCCACAGCGGTGGCGCACCGTCCCCGCTCCACGCGGGGTCCACCATGCCGAACCAGTGCTCGGGTGCGGTGCGCGCCGCCGCACGGATGTCGTCGGGCACCGGAGGCATCGCGGACTCCTCGCCCCCGGTCGTGGAGAGCGCTCCCTCGAGGGAGGTTCCGTCCGTCTTCGCGCCTGCGGAACTCATCGTCCGATCACACCCGTTCCGGCGTCGGGCTCGGTGCCCCACACCTCTTCGTCCTCCGAGAGCCATACGTTGCGCTGCCGGTCGCCGCCATTGCCCGCGCCGCCGCCCGGAGCGCCGCCCGCGCCCATGCCCATCGGCGGCATGAAGGGCATGCCGGTCCCCATGCCGGTCCCCATGCCGCCGCCCGCTCCGCCCCGGCCGAGAGCTCCGGCCGACTGGGTGGTGGGCACGGTGCCCTGCGGCAGCGGGACGCCCGGCACCGCGGGCAGTCCCAGGGCGGCACGGGCCCGGCCGCTGAGCCCGGACACCCCGGATGTCGCCTCGCGGACGGGGTTGCCGTTGCTGTCGACCATCTTGCGGAGGCCTTCGGCGTTCTTCGAACCGCCGAAGAGGTCGCCGCTCGCCGTGGACGGACGGCGCTGGCCGTTGAGGAGTTCGTCGAGCGTCCTGGGGTTGCGGGTCTTCAGGTTGTTGCTGCTCTCGGTCACGTGCTTGCCCTGCGGATCGGTGATGGTGCCGTCGGCGTTGATCCGGGAGCCCGGCGGCACGCTGAGCTTCCCGCCGTACATGTTGGTCAGGGGCTTGCCGTCCGCGCCGATCAGGTTTCCCTGAGCGTCCACCTTGGTGCCCTTGGGAACGATGACATTGCCCTCGGCGTCGATACCGAAGCCACGGGTCGAACTCCCGGAGGTGGAACCGCTCGGAAGCGTCGGTGGCTTCGGTCCACCGGTCGCGGGTGAAATGATCTTACCGCCGGGGCCGATGGTGGAGCCGGGCGGCACGATCAGGGGCTTGCCGTCCCCGCCGAGGACCGGCTTGCCCTGGGCGTCGGTGACGGCGCCGGTCCTGGGGTCGATGCGCGATCCGGCCGGCAGCCCACCGCCTCCCAGGGGATTGCCCGCACCGGAGGTGCCGCCGCTGGGCCCGGTGACCGGATTCGGGCCGGCGCCGAGGCTCTGGAGCTTCGGAAGGTTGGTGGAGGAGATTCCCCCGCTCGGACCGGTGATCGGTGGCGGTCCGCCGAGACCCGTGTTGCCGCCTCCGGCGCCGAGGCCGCCCCCTTCACCGCCCGCGCCCGCACCGCCACCGCCCGCGCCGCCACCCTCACCGCCGCCGAACATCTCCTTGAACTTATTGAGGAAGTCGTCGGCTCCGCCCTCGCCACCGGGGCCGCCGGCACCCGCGTCGCCGTAGAACTTCTTCTGTTCCTCAGGGGTCAGCGAGATGGTGAACGTGGGCTTCACGATGGAGTTCGCGTCGGAGAGTTTCCCGCTCGCCTTGTCGTACGCCGTCGCCAGGTCCAGCATCGTCTGCGCGGACGCGACATCGAGGCCGGCCTCGACTTCCGTGAGCCAGCTCTTCTTCGCGGCGCTCTCTATGCCGCCCCAGTCCAGACCGCTGACCGTCGGATCGTGGTTCGACAGGAATTTCCGGGCGCCGATCGCCTTCAGGAACTCCGCACGCAGATGCGGAAACGCCATGGAGACGGGCCCCATGGGGGATGTGTCAAGTGTGCTTACCGCGGTCCCCTGCTTGTCGAACCAGGCCCAGAAGTTCTCTCGCAGCAGTTTGAGGGTGGCCTTCAACTGAACGCTCACCGCTTCGAGATCGTCCTTGATCGCACCGGCCATGTAGAAGGACTGCGTCTCTTGGAGCGAGCGCTTCACTCCTTGGAGAACGGCTTCGAAGAGGGCGGCGGATTCGCCTTCCAGTTCTTCCGATCCGTTGCCCACCTTCTCGGCCCATTCATGGAACTGGGCCACCCATCCGCCGGTCCAGATATCCATGTTCTCGAAGACGTCGGACGCCAGGCTCGACATCAGCGGATTGGTGTCCTTGTTCCCTCCGGACACGGCCGATCCAAGTATCGGTTCGGTCGCACCGGTGAATTCTGCCAACGCGCCGCCGTCGTTGCCGAAGTCGGTCCAGTTGTAACCGAATCCGAACATCAGATAGCGATCGGACCCGCGGGTGGGGAAGTCGAAGGCATACCACCCGTCCAGCTGCCACTCCTTCGCCTTGGACGCCGGAGATTCCGAGTGCCAGGCGCCGTTGACCTCTTTGGTGATCCATTTCTTCGACGGTGCGCCCGCCACCTGATTCCGGTCCGGGAGCTTGGTGGTTCCGTCGTGGAACATGGCGAGGATGCCCTCCCATGTGGCCGGCATCCCGGGAGGCACCTCGACCATGGTCTCACTTGCCCTTCGGGGTCAGGATCTCGGAGAACTCCTCGACGAGGGTGCCGCCGATGTTCGTGGAGTCGTCCTCGGCGTCCTTGTGCTTGGTCTCCACGTCGCGCAGACTCGCGGAGAAGTTGTTCATGAGCGTGACGGCCGTCTCGTACCGGGTCCGCATACTGGCGCGGTACGCCTCCAACTGGCCTTCCAGCGCCTTCGCCTGCGCGCACCTCTCGGGGAGGCCGACAGCCAGCGGGATCTTCGACCCCAGGCTCACGTACTCCGCCTTGACCGTGATATCGCGGCGGAACCTGGGGATCTCCTGGTTGGCGTACCTGAGATAGACGCCCTCGGTCGACTGGAAGATGTCGCCCGGGGTCTCGTCACTGGCCATGCTCGCTCCTCACGGAAGTCGGACTCGATCGGTCGGGTCAGCTGCCCTGGAGGTTGCTCAGGCCGCGGCCGCCGTCGAGGTCGCCGTCGATCTGCCGGGCGTGCATGCGCTGGAGGGTGGTCCGGGCGACGCCGTACTGCTCGTCGAGCTGGAGCTTGATCTTGGCCAGCTCCGCCTGGAAATCCTCCCAGGAGGTACGGGTCTGACCGCTCAGGGTGTCGCGCAGGGAGCCGAAGTTCTTCTCCATCCACGCGAGCGCCTCCTTCATTTCCTGCTGGGCCGCGTCCATGTTCCTGACGGCGTCCTGGACCCCTTGGTGACTGATTCTGACGGACATGGCGGAACTCCTCATGAGGCGTTAAGAGAACGGGGAACGAAAAGCGGGGAGAAATACGGAGAAGGTCACCCGGGGTTGATCGTGCCGGCGATTCCGGAGGCGTAGGTGTTCGCCTCGTGCTCCGCGTCCCCGAGGAGCCGGTTGGCCATCGCGGTGCCCTCGCGGAAGAACTGCGTACGCTCCATGACCCGGGCGTGCGTCCTGAGCCACTCGTCGATGCCCGCCGCGTGGGTCTCGGAGGAAACCGCCTGGTAGGCGGCCCGGACCTGGCCCTGGATGGTCTTGACCTTACGGCCGGCCTCATCCATATCGCGAAGATGCTGGTCCAGTGTCTTCAGCGTCTCCAGCATCGCTGTCTCGTCATTGGACAGGCCGTCGGTCGAGTTGACGTTGAAGCCGGAGACATCAGACATGGGGGTCCTCCTGGACGCTGGGGTAACACGACGGCACCACAGGTGCACGACAGTCCGATCGCACCGGGAAGCACACCCTCCGGTAGTCGACGGATGATCAGGTTAATACGCCGTCCGGGGTCTTGGCACGTGTGCTCCCCGACAATCTGAGCGCTTCCCTCCGGTACGGTCGTGAGCTGCGGGAATGCCGCAGAAAGCGTGTACTCCCCGACTCGCCCATCCTCAGAGAAACCTCAATTCCACGAACCGGCGGGCGAATCGGCTATCGAGGCGCAGTGTTCCGCGACGTCTCCACGAGTCCTCGCTCCAGCAGAGCCGTGTCGTCGAGCGCGGGTCCGGAGGCGAGCATCCCGAGGACCCCCGAGGGGACGGGCACGGACCGATCGGCTCCGTATCCGAGCCGCTGGAGTCCCTTCTCGCCCCCGGGGACCGGGTACTTGGCGCCCGACTCCGTCACGAGGTAGTGCACCGTGCCCGTCCCCGCGGAGGAGAGCGCCGTGACGAGCGCACCGCCTCCCGGACGCACCGCGAACAGGTCCGCCACTCCGGAACCCACAGAGATCCCGGGCTGGTTGGAGACCGGCCGGCCGCCCACCGCGGCCGCGCGGGGCAGGACGACCGAGACCGTCGCCCTGCCGTCCGCACTGCCGACGACGGCGCAGACGCCCTCGCCCGCACCGACGGGGCTGGGCGTGGGCAGACCGGTCGGCACGGTACCTCCGCCGGCCCCGACGAGCCGGGTCGGCTTGGGGTCCTGGTGGCGTGCCAGGTCGTCCGGGCCGATCTTGGGAAGAACCACCGTCTCGCCGTCGTAGGCCGTCCGCTGGGTGCGCGGGTCGCCCGTCAGCAGCGCCTCCTCCAGTGCGGTGACCTCGGTCAGCCCGCGCTCCGTCAGCAGGTAGCGGCCGCCGGAACCCTCGAAGAGCTGCCCGATCCGCGTCGGGCGCCCTGCCAGCGTCGGGCCCGCCTTGCCGCGTCCGGTCACCTCCGGCACCGCCAGGTCCGGGCCCGGGGGCAGCGCGTTGAGGAAGGCGTCGGGTACCGGGTAGGCCCCGTCCGGGTCGTAACCCAGTGCCTGGAGCGCGTAGTTCGCGGTGCTCAGCCGTAGCCGGACGCCGTGCCAGAGGAGGTAGGTGTCATCGCCCGGGACGGAACGGACCAGGGTGGCCCGGTCCGAGGCGACGGGCCTGCCCTTGGCGGACAGACCGACGGCCAGGGTGAGCTGGGGGTCCTCGGCGGCGTCGGGCCGGGTGGCGCACACCGACCAGGCCTCGCGACTGAGCGAGTCCGCCCGCGGCAGCGGATCCGGTGCGCCGACGATGCCGAGGGTCGCGCCGCGCGGCGCGTCCTTGAGGGAGGCCGGCTCGACGCTCACGGCCTTCATCCGGTCACCCGCCAGTAGTCTGGCGGAGGTCTCGTTCAGGACCGGGTGGAGGACCCCGTCGAGGGTGAGGTAGCGGGCGCCCGAACGTTCGTCGATCACCAGCGTTCCGGTGGTCTTCCACGCGTTCGAACCGCCGGGCACCACCAACCCGTACACCGCGACGATGAGCGCGGCCAGCGCCGCGACCACGAGACCGATGACAAACCCCTTCGTGGTCCGCCGATGGGCTGACTCGGGGGCGTCCGGGTCGTCCCGGAGCATTCCCAGTGACAGCCGGCTCATGACGAACATATGCGCGTGGACCTGGTCCCGCCTGGACTGCATTCCTTGCCTTTCCGACCGGGCGTCGGCCCGGCGCGCGAGGGCCCGGGGGTGCGGGGCTCTGCGCCGCGGCCCCCGGGATCTTCCGGCTTTCCGGCGGCGGACGCCGGAGAGCCGGCTCAGCTGTTGAGGCCCCGCAGGTACCCGTAGAGACCGGCGACGAGCAGGGCCAGCGGGACGAGGGCGATGGCGAAGAGCAGTTGGAGCAGGTCGACCGTGCGCCCCCAGTAGGGCACCAGGCGGCGCCCGGGGAGCGTCCAGCCCGTGATGGCGAGCACGGCCGCGACGGCCAGCAGACCGGCGAGCAGCAGCGGCCTGGAGCCCTCATCGGTACGCAGGACGAGCTGCACCGTCAGGGCCAGGGAACCGTAGGCGGCGGGCAGGACGACGGCGAGGCGCTGCCAGGCGCCGCCGATCCCCCGCGCGTGCGTGAACATCAGCGCGCACAGGACCGCGGCGAGGGTCAGCGGCGCCCAGGACGTCTCGAACGCCAGGGCCGTGAGGCAGCCCGCGGCGACCAGCCCGGTGGCGCCGTAGAGGCCGGTGAGATAGCCGTCGGCGACGGCGCCGCGGGCGGCGATCCGCTCGTCCGGGGTGGGCTCGATGCCCTCCTGGAGCTGCCCCGCGTTGGTGGGCAGCAGCGGCACCTTCAGACCGGACAGACGGAACGCCATCGACGGCAGGAAGTTCCCCAGCAGGACGATCGCCAGGATCAGCGGGGCGGCGGTGCCGGTGGCGGGGACGCCGAAGAGCATCACCGCTCCCGCGACCGCGCCGAGGACGGCGGTCAGTGCGGCGGCCAGGAACAGCGGGGCGCACGCGCCGACGGCGGCCAGCGCGAGCACGGCGGCGCCGGCCGCCGCGGAGCAGCCCGCCAGCAGACGTGCGCCCAGTTCCGCGTCGGACGCGGCGCCTTGGGGCACCAGGGCACCGGCCAGGGCGAGGAAGGGAATGGCCGCCGTGCCGAGCGCACCGCCCGCGCCGACGTCGCCGACCGCCCGCGAGGCGGCCGCCGCACCGGCCAGCAGGAGGATCGCGGTCGCTGCCGCGATGACCGCCCTGAGCCCCGGGGACCCGGGCAGCAGCAGGAGCAGCAGTCCGGTGGCGAGGGCGCTCAGGGCGAGGCCGGTCATGAGGTGGTGCGACCACACGGGCCGCCAGGAGTCGGGGCGCTCTCTCAGCCGGGTGGAGAGTCCGTCGACGAGGTCGTCGTAGTGGATCTCGGGGAGTGCGTCCCCCCGAAGCCGCAGATGCACCGTCTCGCCGTCGTGCAGGCCCAGGTCGCCGAGGGTGTTCTCGTCGTCGAGGGGTTCCTGGCCCAGGCGTTGCAGCACCCAGCCGCCCGCCTGGGCGCCACGTTCGTAGAGGTCGGCGCCCCCGTGGTCGACGATGGTCGGCATGAGGTCGGCGAGCACGATGTCGGACGGTACGGCGAGCTCTACGGAGCGGTCGGGCGTCAGCACCGTGAGGCGGCACAGAGGTGCCGCGGATATGTCGGTCAAGCGCGTTTCATCGCCTTCCAGGACAGTGGTCGACGCGGTCAGATTGATCACATTAACTTGTGCGTGCAGTCTGTACGTTGTGGGGTGCCGCCAGGAACAGCGGTCGCACCCCGCCCGCCCCGGCCTGCATTCCCGCACCGTCGGCCGTACCCCGGGCGTCTGAATCCCTGTCACCCAGAAGACGCGTCCCGGCAACCGCCGACACCCCCCAGGAAGGCGATTCCCTTTGAGCGTGGTCCTCTTCAAGAGGCCTCCCCGGCGTCTTGGCCCCGAGATGCCCCAAGGCGAACTGAGCCTCCAGGAGCCGCCCACGGTGCCGGAGACGCAGAGCGCGATGGGCAACATGATCACGTATATGCCGATGGCGCTCAGCTCGCTCGGCATGGTGCTCATCTTCCTGCGTCCCGGCAGCGGCGGCGGCCCCATGATGTACGTCGCCATCGGACTGATGGCGCTGTCGGCCGTGGGCATGCTGGTGTCGCAGATCGTCCGGGCGTCCGGGGACCGCAAGCGGGCACTGCTCGGTGAGCGGCGCGACTACATGCGGTACCTGTCGATCAGCCGCAGGCGCATCCGCAAGGTGATCACCCAGCAGCGGGAGGCGCAGGCGTGGTCCCACCCGGACCCGGTGTCCCTGTGGGGCCTGGTGCCGACGGCCAGGCTCTGGGAGCGTCGAGCGGCGCACGCGGACTTCGCCGAGGTGCGGATCGCGGTGGGCGAACAGCAACTGGCGACGAAGCTGACGCCGTTGAGCACCAACCCGGTCGAGGATCTGGAGCCGCTGTCCGCGCACGCCCTGCGACGCTTCATCAAGGCCTACGGCACGGTGCCCGACCAGCCGGTCGCGGTCTATCTGCGTACCTACGCACGTGTCCTGCTCCAGGCCGAGGAGGAGGCCGCGCACGGGATGGTGCGGGCCCTGCTGGCCCAGCTGAGTGTGTTCCACGCGCCCCAGGACCTGCGGATCGTGGTGCTGGCGGACCACGACCGCCGGGACACCTGGGAGTGGGTGAAGTGGCTGCCGCACGCCCAGCATCCGACGGACGTCGACGGCGGCGGCCCGGTGCGGCTGGTCACCGACTCCGTGATGGGTCTCGAATCCCTGCTCGGCGAGGAGCTGACCGGCCGCCCCGCCTTCGAGGCGGACGCCGCTCCGAGCGCCGAGGAGCCTTACTGCGTCGTGGTGCTGGACAGCGCCCGCACACCCGCCGACTCCCGGCTGGCCACCGACGGCTACCGCAACATGGTGACCCTGGACGTGGCAGGCTCCCTGCCCTGGCGTCAGTCCCGCCACACGCTGCGGCTCCGGATCGGGCGGCGGCGGCTGGAGCTGGTCGGCACCGACCGGTCGGGCAAGGAGACCGTGTCCGCGCTCGGCAGGCCCGACGTGCTGGGCCCCCGGCGGGCCAGGGCGCTGGCCGCGCTGATGTCCCCGTACCGGATGGGCATCACCACGGACAACGGCGAGGCGCTCACCTCGGACGTGCAGCTGACCACTCTGCTCGGTCTCCCCGATCTGCACACCGTCGACCTGGACGCCGTACGCGAGGACCGCGGCGAACGGGCCAGGCTGCGCGTGCCGCTGGGACTCGCCGGTGACGGCACCCCGGTCGAGCTGGACATCAAGGAGGCGGCGCAGGGCGGGATGGGCCCGCACGGCGTGCTGATCGGTGCGACGGGTTCCGGCAAGTCGGAACTGCTGCGGACCCTGGTACTGGCCCTGGCGCTCACCCACTCCTCGGAGAAGCTGAACTTCGTCCTCGTCGACTTCAAGGGCGGCGCCACCTTCCTCGGCCTGGACGGTCTGCCCCACACCTCGGCCGTGATCACCAACCTCGCCGACGAGTCCTCCCTGGTCGAGCGTATGCAGGACGCGCTGCACGGCGAACTGATGCGCCGCCAGGAGCTGCTGCGCAGCGCCGGGAACTACACGTCGGCGTACGAGTACGAGACGGCGCGGGCCGCGGGGGCCGAGCTGGAGCCGCTGCCGACGCTCTTCGTCGTGGTCGACGAGTTCAGTGAGCTTCTCTCCGCGCACCGCGACTTCATGGATCTGTTCGTGATGGTGGGCCGGCTGGGCCGCAGCCTGGGCGTGCATCTGCTGCTCGCGTCGCAGCGGCTGGACGAGGGCCGGATGACCCAGTTGGAGTCTCACCTGTCGTACCGGATCGCGCTGCGCACGTTCTCCTCGATGGAGAGCCGCGGCGTCCTGGGCGTACCGGATGCCTATCAGCTGCCCTCGGTCCCCGGCAGCGCCATCCTGAAGAAGGACACCGGGACCCTGGTCCGGTTCAAGGCCGCGTACGTCTCCGGGCCCTACCAGGGTGTCCGCAGGGTCGGACCGTCGGCCGTCGCCGGTCAGGTGGTCGCCTACCGCACGGAGTGGACAGCGCCCCGGCTCCCCGCTCCCGCCCCGGACCCGCGGCCGGTGGTGGAGGAGAGCGAGGAGTCCCTGCTCGCGCTGGCCGTCTCCCGGATGCGGGAGGGCGGCAGGCCCGCGCACCGGGTCTGGCTGCCGCCGCTGGACAGCCCGCTGTCGCTGGACGTTCTGCTGATGGGGGTGGAGCCGCACCCCGAGCGGGGACTCACCAGCGTGGACACCGCTCTGCACGGCGGGCTGACGGTGCCGGTGGGCATCATCGACCGGCCCTTCGACCAGAGCCGCGAGCCCCTGGTGGCCGAGCTGTCGGGCGCGGGCGGGCACATCGGTATCGCGGGTGGCCCGCAGAGCGGAAAGTCCACACTCGTACGCGACCTGATCATGTCACTCGCCCTGACGCACACCCCGCGCGAAGTCCAGTTCTACTGCCTGGACTTCGGCGGCGGCTCGCTCGGTTCGCTCCTGGACCTTCCCCATGTGGGCGGGGTGACGGGGCGGCTGGACCCGGAGCGGGTGCAGCGCACCCTGGCCGAGATGCACGGGCTGGTGGCCCGGCGCGAGCGGCAGTTCGCCGAGCTGGGCATCGACTCCATGGCGACGCTGCGTGCCCGCCGGGCCGCCGGTGAGATGCCCGACGAGCCGTATGGCGACGTGTTCCTCGTCGTCGACGGCTGGGGCACGGTCCGCCAGGACTTCATGGACATCATGGACACCTTCACCGCGCTGGCGGCGCGAGGCCTCAACTACGGGGTGCACCTCGTCGTCGCGTCGGGGCGCTGGTCGGAGATTCCCACCGCGCTGCGGGACCAGCTCGGCACCCGCTTCGAACTCCGGCTCGGCGACAGCATGGACTCCATGATCAATATGCGGGCCGCCGCGACCATCCCCAAAACGCCCGGCCGCGGCATGACCGATTCCCAGCACCACTTCCTCACCGCTCTGCCCCGGCTGGACGGCGGCGACAGCGTCTCGGACCTCGGGGCGGGCGTCGCCGACGCGGTGGCCCGCGTGGCCGAGCACTGGCAGGGTCCGCCCGCGCCCGCGGTCCGCACACTGCCCACGATCCTGGAACCCTCCGAGCTGCCCGCCGCCGAGGTCGGCACGGACGGCGATCTGCGCCTGCCGCTGGGCCTGGAGGCCAATCAGCTCGGCGTCATGTGGCACGACTTCGCCCAGACCGCGCACCTGGTGGTGGTGGGCGACGCGGAGACCGGCAAGACCAACCTGCTGCGCTCGGTCTGCCGGGCGATCACCGAGCGCTACACCCCCGACGAGGCCCGGGTGATGCTGGTCGACTACCGGCGCGGGCTGCTGGAGAGCGTCCCCGAGGCGAACCGGCTGGGCTACGCCGTCTCCGTCGACGTGCTCAAGCAGGCGGTGGACGGCGTCGCACGGGCCATGAAGGAGCGCCTGCCCGGCGCGGATATCTCGCCCGCCCGGCTGAAGCGGCGGGACTGGTGGAACGGCCCACAGGTCTTCCTGGTCGTGGACGACTACGACATGGTGTCCGGCGGCACCATGAGCAACCACTTCGGGCCGCTGCTCGACTACCTCGCCCAGGGCGCGGAACTCGGGCTGCACCTGATCGTCGCACGCAGCGCCAACGGCGCGTCGCGGGCGATGAACGACCCGCTGCTGCGCCGTCTGCTGGAGGTGAACACACCTGCGGCGCTGCTCTCCTGCCCGCCGTCGGAGGGCTATCTGTTCAACGACACCAAGCCGAGGCAACTGCCGCCGGGTCGGGCGCAGCTGATTACGCGCAGGGGTGTGGTTCAGGTGCAGACCCCGCTGCTGCCGGAGACCGAGGGCTCGCTGTAGGTCCGCGCACCCCGGGCCGGGAGAGCGGTCCGGGCAGGCGCTCGCTGGCCCCGCCCCTCGTCGTGGACTCCGGGGCCGGGGGTCAGTCCGCTTCGGTGACGGGCTCCGCGGCCCGGCCCGGCCGCCATCCCCTGCGAACCCCTCTGGGCAGGACGAACCCCAGGAAGGCGACGAGCAGCGCCACCCCGGCCGCCCCGGCTGCCACGGCCAGCGCACGGTTCCGCGCCTCCGGCGGGTCGAACGGCGGTACAGCCGGCGCCGGTGCGTCCTTCCCTGTCTCGGGGGCGCCCGTGTGCTCTTCGGGGAGTACGGCGGACAGCGCCCGCACCGGGTCCACGACTCCCGGCCCGAGACCCGGGTCCGGGGTGTCGCCGGTGGCTCCGTAGGCCGTGGAGCGCAGCCTGTGCGCGATCTGATCGGCGGTCAGCCGGGGGTGGTACGAGAGGACCAGCGCGGCCGTACCGGCGACGAAGGCGCCAGCCACCGCGTCGCCGCGGCCGGTGAACTGACCGCGACCGCCGGGCCCCGGCCCCGTCACCGAGACGCCGGGGGCGGTGAGTCCGGGCTGCGTCCGCCGCCCCTTCTCCGGGCCGGGCGCCTCGGGCTCGCCGCCCGGCCCCACCGCGGCGACGGCGAGCACCCCGGGCAGCGCGGCCGGGTAGGCGGGGCCGTTCGCCGCCTGTGACGCCGCCGCGCCGCTCTCCCACTCCCGTGCGGAGGCGGGCGCCACCACCAGGACTCCGGCCTTCCGCGCGGCGCGGACCGCCTCCTTCAGCTGCTTCGGCGCGGAGGGAACGCTGAGTGCCACGTGGACGATCCGTGCCCCGGAGTCGGTCGCCGCCCTGATCCCCTCGGCCAGCTCCCCGGGTGTCGTCGCGCCGGACCGGCCGGTGGCCCGCACCGCGAACACCTCGGCCTCCGGGGCGACCCCGGCAGCCTTGACACCCGGCTGCCGGCGGCCCGCCACGATGCCCGCGAGGAAGGTGCCGTATCCGACGCAGTCGTCCCGTACGGTGCCGCCCGCCACCACGTCCGGGCCACCGGTGACCGCGCCGTCGAGCGCGGGCACTGCCTCCAGGTCGGCTCCCGTACCGACGACGGCGACCTTCACCCCCGCGCCCCGGCTCAGTTCCCAGGCCCTGTCGATCCCCAGGAAGCTCTGTGCCCAGGGGACTTGGGCCGACTTCTTGGCGGAGGCCTTGGTGCATGGACGCCCGTCGGCGACGGTGGCGGGCATGCCCGGCAGTGAGGGACTGTCCGCGCCCTCCGCCGCACCGGCCGGAGTCGCGGTGCCGGGTATCAGGAGAAGGGCGGCCAGTGCAGCCGGTCCGAGTGCGTGGGACACCGGGGGCCTCGAAGATCGCATGCGCCGATGGTAGCGACGCTCCGCCCGTCACCGGAATCCGCCCCGGTACGCGCCGCGACCGCCGAAATCCGCGCCGGTACGCGTCGCGGGCCGATGGACCGGCGGCCGGTGCGCGGCGATCACCATGGCGGGCGACCTGCGGCAACAGGCATGATGGGCCCAGCAGTTTCCCCCGCCCCACATGCCGCCTCCGCCCCGTACCCACGGCGCGGGGGTCCGGAAGGTCAGATACGTGTCACGTCAGATACTCACCGTCGCCGCCGACGGGACGGGCGAGCACCGCACCGTCGGGGAGGCCGTCGCGCGGGCCCGTGCCGGAGCGGTCGTCAGGATCGCTCCGGGGCGGTACGAGGAGAGCCTGACGATCTCGGTGGCGATCACCCTGACCGCCGCCGAGGGCGAGGGGACGGTGGAGCTGGCGCCCCGGCGCGGAACGGCGCTGACGCTCACCGGGGACGCGGTGATGGTCAGGGACCTCGTACTGCGGGGACACGACGACGAACTGCCGGTGGTCGACGCACCACGCGGGCAGCTCGCGATGGACCGGTGCGACATCCGCGGTTCGGCCTGGTCGGCGCTGTTCGCGCGGGACGGCGGATCGCTGGCGCTGCGCCAGTGCCGGATCAGCAACCCGGCGGGCGCGGGTGTGGTGTCCACCTCCGAGGCCGAGAGCTTCCTGGAGAACTGCGTCGTCGAACACCTCGGGACCTCCGCCGTGGTGGCCGGTGAGCGGGGACGGATCACCGCGCGTTCCAGCCGGCTCAGGGACACCAAGGGCAACGGCGTCCTCACCAACGGACAGGCGCATGTCCTTCTGGAGGAGTGCGCGATATCGGCGACCGGTAAGCCCGGGGTCGCCGTGGAGGAGGAGAGTTCGGTGCGGATGGTGCGCGGCACCGTCCGCAAGGCCGCCGTCGGCGTGTTCGTGAACAGTGACGGGCCGGTGGTCCTGGAGGACGTCTCCGTCAGCGATGTCAGCGGTCACGGTTTCGTCCTGGGCGGGGGCAGTTCACCGAGTCTGACCCGTTGCGTCACCGAACGGACCGGCGGGCACGGCCTGTTGGTGACCGAGCGCAGCCGCGGCACGTTCGAGGCGTGTGTGTTCGCCACCGCCGAGGAGCCCGCCGTACGGGTCACCGCCTTCTCCTCTCCGGTGCTGAAGGACACCGTCGTCCACGGTGCCAAGGGCATCGGGGTGCTGCTCGACGAGGACTCGGCCGCCGAGTTCGACCGCCTCGAGGTACGGGACAGCGGCGCGTCCGGCGTCGTGATCCGCAGCGGCGCCAATCCGCTGCTGATGCGGGCCACCGTCACGGGCTCCGGCACGCACGGCGTGGAGGTCGTGAAGGACGGCAGGGGGCGGCTGGAGGAAGGCGTCGTCGAGCGGTCGGGCGACTCGGCGGTGCACGTCTCGGGCCACGGCAACCTCTACGTCGGCAAGGGCACGCTGCGTACGTCCGGCAAGGCCGGTGTCCACATCGGCGCGCTGGGCATGCTCACGCTGCGCGACACCCGGATCGAGGACTCGGGCGGCGCGGGCGTCCATGTCGCGCCCGAGGGCGAACTGGCGGCCGTACGTGCCGTGGTGACGGGGTCCGGCGAGTGCGGCGTGCTCGTGGCCGCGGGCGCGCGGGCCTCCCTCGGCACCTGCGAGGCGACCGGTTCGGGCGCCGACGGCGTACGGGTGGAAGGCACCGACGCGGTGTCCCTGACCGGCTGCACCGTACGCGGCAACCGGGGCAGCGGGGTGCGCCAGACGGTGCCCGGCGACCGGTTCACCGTGGAGGGGCTGGCCAGCGCGGAGAACGGCGCCCCGGACGCCTGGGGCACCACGCAGGACGCGGAGGCGGCGGGCGACGGGCGGCTGCCCGGCGGGGCTGCCCCGGCGGCGGCCCCCTCCGGGCGGGGCACGGGCCCGGTGGCCGAACTGGAGTCCCTGATCGGCCTCGACGAGGTCAAGCAGCAGGTACTGACCTTGATCAACCTCAACCGGATGGCGCAGCGGAGGGCGAGCATCGGCATGCCCGCACCGCCGATGAGCCGCCACCTCGTCTTCGCCGGCCCGCCCGGCACCGGCAAGACCACGGTGGCCAGGCTGTACGGGTCCATCCTGGCCTCGCTCGGTGTGCTGCGCTCCGGGCATCTGGTGGAGGTGTCGCGGGCGGACCTGGTGGCGCAGATCATCGGCGGGACGGCCATCAAGACCACCGAGACCTTCACCAAGGCGCTCGGCGGGGTGCTGTTCGTCGACGAGGCGTACACCCTGCTTTCCGACGGTGGCGGCAGCGGAGCCGACTTCGGGCGCGAGGCGATCGACACCCTGGTGAAGCTGATGGAGGACCACCGGGAGGACGTGGTGGTGGTGGCGGCCGGTTATCCGAAGGAGATGACGGACTTCCTGGCCTCCAACCCCGGTCTCGCCTCGCGCTTCACGCGCAGCGTCGAGTTCTCCGACTACACCTCCGACGAGCTGGTCACCATCGTGGAGCGGATGTGCACCGGCCACCGCTACGAGCTGGATCCCGCGGCCCGTACGGCTCTGCTCACCCGCTTCGAGCGGATACCCCGCGACGCGGGCTTCGGCAACGGCCGTACCGCCCGCAAGGTCTTCGAGGAGATGGTGGACCGGCAGGCGTCCCGTCTCGCCATCCTGCCGGAGGCCGGTGAGCGGGAACTGGCGGTGCTGACCGCGGGGGACGTGGGCGACGTGGCGGCCGACTCGCCGGAGAACGCGCAGGAGGAGGGGCCGCTGGCGCGGTTGGACGCCCTGGTGGGTCTCGCGGCCGTCAAGCGTGAGGTCGGCGACCTGGTCAATCTGCTGGGCACCGCACGGCGCAGGAAGGAGGCCGGGCTGCCGGCGCCCAGGATCAGCAACCATCTGGTCTTCGCCGGCCCGCCCGGTACCGGCAAGACCACGGTGGCGCGGCTGTACGGCGAGTTGCTGGCGTCCTTGGGCGTGCTGCCGCGCGGCCAGCTCGTCGAGGTCTCGCGGGCGGACCTGGTGGGCCGCTACGTCGGTCACACGGCACAGCTGACCCGGGAGGTCTTCGAAAGGGCTCTGGGCGGAGTCCTGTTCATCGACGAGGCGTACACCCTGACGCCGCACTCGGGCCCCGGTTCCTCGGACTTCGGGCAGGAGGCGGTGGAGACACTGCTGAAGCTGATGGAGGACCATCGCGACGAGCTGGTGGTGATCGCGGCGGGGTACACCGCGGAGATGAACCGGTTCCTGGGCTCGAATCCCGGCCTCGCCTCACGTTTCCCGCGACGTGTCGAGTTCCCCGACTACTCATCGGACGAGCTGGTCACGATCGTCCGCCTGCACGCCGCCGACAACGGTTACGAGTGCGCACCCGGCACGGCCCGAGCGCTGCGGGACCACTTCGACGGCATCCCCAGGGGGACGGCCTTCGGCAACGCGCGGCTGGCACGGCAGACGCTGGAACAGATGATGACCCGGCAGGCCGGTCGGCTGAGCACCGTCGCGATGCCGAGCAGGGACGATCTGCGGCTGCTGCTCCCCGGGGACCTCTCCGCGCGGTGACGGAACCGCTCCTTTCTCGCGTCGCGGCCTGGTCCTGCCGGTCGCGCGACCCGCGACGGCATCGCCATGGAGCGCTCTTCGGCCGGGATGGGGTGAGGTGGAATGGAGTGGGGAACCGTCTCAGCCGCGGAGTTCCAACTCGGGGTATCCAGCGGCGTCGGCCCCCACGAAGTAGCTTCCGCCGATCTCGCCGGCTTGGCCGCGGCTTGATTCGATGGTGACGACGCGGTAGGTTCCGGCATCCAGCGGCGGCAGAGTGTAGTTCAGGCCCACCTTCGTGATCACACCGCGTCCTCCCTCGATACCGGTGACCTTCTCGATCTCGCCGGACGCCTTGCTCACCAATCCCACCAGCGCGACCTCACCGGTCCGGTCCCGACCGGTGTTGTGGATGACCAGCCGCTGGCGGACCAGTCGTCCCGGGTCGGATCCTCCGGTGACCCTGCCGGTGAGATGGAGCCTGCCGCTGTACCCGAAGTCCGGAGTAGCCGTTTCGTTCACCGTGTTCAGGTTCAGAAAGTTGTTCGCCGAGAGCGTGTCCTGGTACACCGGAGCGTCGTAGGGGCCCTGGCTGATCTCGAACTTCGAGCCGAGGACCGGCCCGCCGTCGGCGCTGCCGATCTTCGCCCGGATGGAGACCCGCTTGGCCTCGCCGGGCTCTATCGGGTCGATACGAACGGAACCGCCCTCGATCGGGCGATGGTTGTAGGTCGGCTCGGTGGAGCCCACCGGCAGCGACACGTCCAGGTACGGGGCCGCGGCCACCGGGCCCCTGTTGGTCACGGTCAGCCGGTAGGTGACCTGATCGCCCGGGGCCGCACGGTCCGGTGCGAAGCCCGTGACGCTCATATCGGTGGAGGGGAGGGGCAGCAAGGTGGCGTCCGCGTGGGCCACACCCGTGGGAGCCACCAGGGCGGCGGCACCGAGGGCGGTGACAAGGGCGGCGGAAGCGAGGCGCCTCATGATGATCTCCTGATCGGTAGGACCGCGGAGGGCTGATCCCGAGGGCGGGCCGGGGCTCATGCCCGGCGCCCTGCGCGGTGATCACATTCTGTGCCGCTCGCCTCGCGGGACGCGATTACCGCAGAGGTAATGGCGACGGGGCAACCGCACGGACAGGGACCCTCGTTGTCCCGGATCGCGCCGGCCGACGCGCGGTGGCCGGCGGAGTCCCGTGGCCCCGGGGCGCCGACGCCCGCTACTCCGCCGGTGATGTGATCGACCACACGGAGCAGTGGACAGCAGGGCGGCAGGCGGCGACCACCACAGCACAGATGGACGTGAGCCCCGAGCCGCTGGATCGGCGGAGAATCTCAGGACACCGGCTCCGCCACGTCCGCCGGACGCGCCCGAGGAACGGCGACCGCCGTGAGCACCGCCGCGGCCAGCAGGAGGCAGCCCGTGACCGTGAAGGCGCGCCCGTACCCGGCCGCCAGCGCATCGGCCGTCGCGGCGCCGGAGGCATCGGCGGTGCGGGTGACGGCGACCGCGATGGTGGAGAGGACCGCGAGGCCGACGCTGCCACCGCATTGGCGGCCCGCGTTGAGGAGGCCGCTGGCCAGGCCCGCCTCGTGCGCGGCCACCCCTGAGGTGCCCATGTAGGTGTTGGTCACCATGCTCAGCCCGATGCCGACGCTCGCCAGCAGAGAGGGTCCGAGGAATCCCCCGGTGAAGGTGGAAGAAGCTTCCAGCGCGCCGAACCAGACCATTCCCGCCGAAGCCAGGAGCAGCCCGCCGACGATCAGGGTCCGCCGTTCCACCCATCCGACCAGGCGCATTCCGGCGATACTGCCGGCCATCGCCCCGAAGCAGAACGGCAGGAACGCCGCGCCCGCGATCAACGGGCGGTATCCCAGGATGTTCTGAAGATAGAGGGACGCGAGGAAGAAGCCGGCCACCATCCCCGCGCCCACGAGAAGGGAGTTCAGATTGGACACCCAGACCGTCCTGCTCCGGAGGATGCCCAGCCGGACGATCGGTGCGGCGCAGCGCTTCTCCCACTGGACGAAGGCGATGCCCAGGAGCAGGGCCGTGCCGAGTATCGCGAGGATGCGGGGAGAGTTCCAGGGATGCCGCTCGGTTTCCAGGACCCCGTAGGTGAGCGCCGTTACCGCGGCCGTCCCGAGCAGTGCGCCGGGCAGGTCGATCCGCGGGCGCTCACCGGTGTGCCGGTCCCGCACCGAGACCAGGACGATCGGCAGCGCGATCGCGACCAGCGGAACATTGATGAAGAGCACCCATCGCCAGCCGAGTGTGTCGGTCAGCAGCCCTCCCGCCAGGACACCCAGCGCGGTACCGGACGCGGCGACCGTGGCCCAGGTGCCGACGGCCCTGGAGCGCGCCGGCCCCTCGGCGAACGTCACCATGATCACGGTCAGACCGATGGGAGCGAGCACCGCGCCGGCCAGACCCTGCCCCGCGCGGGCGGCGATCAGCTGGCCCGGGGTCTGGGCGAAGCCTCCGAGCAGCGAGGCGACGGCGAACAACAGCAGTCCGGCGACCATGGTCCGGCGATGGCCGAAGAGGTCGGCCAGCCGTCCGCCGAGCAGCAGCAGACCGCCGAAGACCAGGGTGTAGGCGTTCACCACCCAGGCCAGTGAACCGGCCGAGAAGCCGAGGTCGCGGCTGATCTCCGGCAGCGCCACATTCACCACGCTGATATCGAGCGCCACGATGAGCTGGGAGAGGCACACCGAGGCCAGGACCAGCGTCGTGCGCGTCGCCGGTTCGTGTCTCTTGCGTCCGGGGCCCGGAATCACACCCGGCGCGGCGCTCCCGCCCGCGGGAGGCCCGACGGACCCGACGGACCCGACGGCATCACCCATGATTGCCTCCCATATCTTCAGCCGCACCGATCGAGTAAGGTATGCCTAACTTTTCTCCTTGGCAAGGTTGGCGCACTGCCGACGCCCTCAACGCGCCTGCCTGGCGCGTTGATTGGGGGTTGGAAAGTTGGTTAGGCTCTCCTCAGTGAGGACGAGCGATGGGTCGTTGGGGAAAGACGGGGGAGACCGGGTGGCGAAAGCACCGCGCCGCTCAGCCGGTACGAAGGCGGCCGGGCGGTGAAGTCGGACGCACGGGCCGCGTCGAAGGCGGCCGGCCGATTCGACCCGCGCCAGGGGTCGGCTCATGCGCAGCCGCGAACCGCGGGGAAGCCGCCCACCGGAGACCTGTCGGACAGCGCGCCCACGCCCCGGCCCGGTCTGCCGGGCCACCGCCGCGCGACGGCGATCCGCTGGGGCGGGCTGCTCGCCGCCACGGCACTGCTGGTCGCTGTCTGCGCGCTCAGCCTCGCCGTCGGCGCGAAGCACGTCCCGCTCGACGTGGTCTGGGATGTGCTGGTACACGATCGGGGCGGCGACGAGGCCTTCATCATCGAGAAGCTGCGCCTCCCGCGGACCGTGCTCGGCGTACTGGCCGGGTCCGCACTGGGCCTCGCGGGCGCACTGATGCAGGGACTGACCCGCAACCCCCTCGCGGATCCCGGACTGCTCGGGGTGAACAACGGCGCCTCGGCCGCGGTCGTGGTGGCCATCTCGTTCCTGGGCGTCGGATCACCCATCGGGTACGTGTGGTTCGCCTTCCTCGGCGCGGCGGCGGCGTACGGAATCGTCTATCTGCTCGGCTCGACCGGACGGACCGTCACACCGGACCGGATGGTGCTCGCCGGGGCCGCCGTCAACGCCACACTGATCGCCTTCGTCTCCGTCGTGATACTCCATGACGCCCGCACTTTCGACGAGTTCCGCTTCTGGGACGTGGGTTCACTCGCCGGACGCGATCTCGGTGTGGTGTTCCAGGTGGGCCCGCTGATCCTCGTGGGAGTGGTGGCCGCGCTGTGCCTGGCACGTCCGCTGAACGCCCTGGCTCTCGGTGACGACACCGGCAGGGCGCTCGGAGCGCGGACCGAACGGACCCGGCTGATCGGAGCGGTCGCGGTCGCTCTGCTCTGTGGCGGAGCCACCGCGGCGGCCGGCCCGATCGCCTTCGTCGGTCTGGCGATTGCGCACATCGTCCGTATGGTCACCGGACCGGACCAACGCTGGGTCATGGCCTACTCCCTGCTTCTGGCACCGGTGCTCCTGCTGGGCGCCGACATCCTCGGCAGACTGCTCGCCGCGCCGGGGGAACTGGAGACCGGCATCGTCACCGCGTTCCTCGGCGCACCGATCTTCATCGTCCTCATCCGCCGACGCAGGATCTCCGCGCTGTGAGCGCCGGGCAGAAGCTGCGGCGGCCCACAGCGCCGGTCACCGGGCGGGTGCTGCGAACCCGGGGCGAGGTCATCTCCTTCCGGTTCCACGGGCGTTCGTTCATCGTGGGAACCGGTCTCGCCCTCGCCACACTGGTGGTGGGCGTGGTCAGCCTGACCACCGGCAGCTATGCGGCCACGATCCCCGATGTGATCGCCACCGTTCTCGGTGGCGGCCCCCCCGGGCTCGACTTCATCGTCAACCAGCTTCGGCTTCCCCGGCTGCTGGTCGCCGTCATGGTCGGGGTGGCCCTCGGCATCAGCGGGGCGATGTTCCAGAGCATCTCCCGCAATCCGCTGGGCAGTCCGGATGTCATCGGTTTCACCACGGGCTCGGCCTCCGGCGCTCTGGTGGTGATCCTGCTCTTCGGCGGCGGCCTGCAGAATGTCGCGATGGGGGCGGTCGTCGGCGGGCTGACGACCGCCGCCCTGGTTTACGTACTCGCCTTCCGTCGGGGGGCGCAGGGGTTCCGGCTCATCCTGACGGGCATCGGGATCTCGGCCATGCTGGCGGCCTTCAACTCCTATCTGCTGACCCGTGCCGCCCTCGTCGACGCACATGCCGCGCAGCTCTGGCTCACCGGCAGCCTCAACGGACGCCGTTGGGAACACGCCCTGCCGCTGTCGCTCGCGCTGCTGGCCCTCGTGCCCGTCGCGCTCGCGCTCGGCCGCCGGATGTCGCTCCTGGAGATGGGCGACGAGACCGCACGGGCACGCGGGGTTCCCGCCGAACCGACCCGGCTGGCGCTCCTGGTGACCAGCGTCGCCCTGGCCGCGGTGGCGACCGCCGCCGCCGGCCCGATCGCGTTCGTGGCGCTCGCCGCTCCGCAGCTCGCCCGCCGGCTGACCGGTTCGCCCGGTTCCGGTCTGCTGCCCGCCGCGCTGATGGGTGCGCTGCTGCTGGCCGGGAGCGATCTGGCCGCGCAACGAGCGCTGGCGCCGACCCAGCTGCCGGTGGGTATCGGCACCGCCGCGATCGGCGGTCTCTACCTCGCCTGGCTGTTGGGCCGGGAATGGCGCAAGCGATGAGGGCGGCACGGGGCGTAGCCCGTACGGGAGCGGCCGGGGCCGGCCCGGTAGGGGCGGACGCATCACCTCGGTACCACTCGGCCAACGGGCAAGGAATGACATGAGCGAATCCACGCACGGCGACCGGCTGCACGGCGACGGCCTGACCCTGGCCTATGACGAGCGGGTGGTGGCCGACGCCCTGGACGTCAGCATCCCGGACGGGTCCTTCACGGTGATCGTCGGCCCCAACGCCTGCGGAAAGTCCACCCTGCTCAAGGCGCTCTCCCGGATGATCAAGCCCCGGGCCGGAACGGTCCGGCTGGACTCGGCGCCGATCTCCTCGTACTCGGCGAAGGAGGTGGCGCGGCTCCTCGGACTCCTGCCTCAGTCCTCCACCGCACCCGGCGGCATCACGGTCGGCGATCTGGTCGCCCGGGGGCGCTACCCGCATCAGCGGATGCTGCGCCAGTGGTCCACCGCGGACGAGGACGCGGTGGTGGCGGCGATGGAGATGACCCGCGTCCTCGAGCTCGCCGACCGGTTCGTCGAAGAGCTTTCCGGCGGTCAGCGCCAGCGGGTCTGGCTCGCCATGGTGCTCGCCCAGGAGACCGGCATTCTCCTGCTGGACGAGCCCACCACCTACCTCGACCTGGCCCACCAGGTCGAGGTGCTGGACCTCTGCTGGGATCTGCACCGCGGGCGCGGACACACGCTGGTCCTGGTGCTGCACGACCTCAACCAGGCCTGCCGCTACGCCACCCATCTGATCGTGATGAAGGACGGCCGGATCGCCGCCCAGGGCGACCCGGCTCTGATCATCACGGCAGAGCTGGTGGAGGAGGTCTTCGGACTCTCCTGCCGGATCATTCCCGACCCGGAGGTGGGGACCCCCTTGGTGGTGCCTCTCGCCCGGCCCGATGATCCGCGCCGCCCGCACCCCGTCCCCGCCACGAGGCCCATGCCCGCGCACCACGGCTGAGCCAGGTCCGACCACTCGCACAGCGGGGGCGCCGCGGCGCTGCCCGTTGGCCCGCGCCGTCCCCTTCGCATGGCGGAGCCGTTCCGTTCGTCGGACACTCCCGGCCGCGATTCCTCAGCACGGCAACGCTCCGACGCCCGCATCGACACTCCCGATGTTTCGCCAATTACCTTCCTCCCATGGGTATTTCGGATCATGCACAGTAGTGCCCGCAGGGCAACTTAGGTTACGCTTCCCTAAGTAGCCGATCAGGCCGGTTAGTGGCACGGGCCATGCAGACCGACAACGTGAGGACCGACTCGCCCATGACGACGAACCCCTTTGACGACGAAGGCGGAACCTTCTACGCCCTGGTCAACAGCGAGGGCCAGTACTCCCTCTGGCCGTCCTTCATCGAAGTCCCCCAGGGGTGGACCTCGGAGCACGGAGCGGACAGCCGCACCGCCTGTGTGGAATACATCGAGCGGCAGTGGACCGATATGCGGCCCAAGAGCCTGATCGCACAGATGGAACGCGACGCACAGAGCCGTTCACACCTCTGAGACCAGCGGCAGTGAGGCCAACACCGCACCAGCAGGTAACCGCCTGCGTCTGAGCCGTCCAGGACCCGACTCCGACACGGCGCACTTCGTGCTGCCAGAAGAGGACCCTCCATGCGGACCACGTTGCATCACCGACATGCCGCGAGCGTGCGGTGACCCATCCCTCCCAGCGACTCGACTACCACGTCAGCGTGTCCGCAGCGTACGGCGACTCCTCGGCCGTCGCCGCCGGGCTCGCCGCGGGTTCCAGCGCACCCTTCGTTCTCTACGAACGCACCGGACACTGGGCTTTCGGGGCCGGGGCGGCCTTCGAGATTCTGCTGTACGCGGACCGGATCGAATGGCGCTCCGGCCCCGGCGAGCACGCGAACCGCACCGTTCCGACCGGCCCGGAACCCCTTCAGCAGATAGCCCGCCTGCTCGCCGACTGCCCGGTGGACGACTGGCGCGCCTACGGCTGGGCCGGATTCGAGCTGTCGTACCTCCTGAACGGACTGCCGGTACCGGTCGGTCCAGAACCCCTGTTGCACCTCACCGTGCCCGAGCGCGAGGTCCGCCGTGAGAACGGCGAGACGATCCTGCGGGCCCTGGACCCGCTGGATCTACCGGAGTTGGAAGCCCTGCTGACCGAGGCTCCCGCTCCGGTAGCGGGCGATGCGGCGGATCTCTACGAAGGCGAACCCGCCGAGCAGTACCGGAAATCGGTCGCCGCGGCCATCGAGGACATCCGGGCACACCGACTCCAGAAGGTCATCCTCTCCCGGGTCGTTCCCGTGCCCGGCGAGATCGACCTTGCCGCCACCTACCTCCTGGGCCGCCGCGGCAACACCCCGGCCCGATCCTTCCTGTTGGACCTGGGAGTGCACCGAGCGGCGGGATTCAGCCCGGAGACCGTGGTCGAGGTGGACCCGCACGGCCGGGTCTCCACCCAGCCACTGGCCGGAACCCGATCACGCTCCGGCGAAGAGGGATCCGACCGGGCCAACCGCGAGGAACTGCTCGGCGACCCCAAGGAGATCTTCGAGCACGCGGTATCGGTCAAGGCCGCCTGCGAGGAACTGTCCACGGTCTGCGACCTCGACTCGGTCACCGTGAACGAGTTCATGAACGTGACCGAACGTGGCAGCGTCCAGCACCTCGCCTCCCGCGTCGGCGGCCTACTGGCCCCGGGCCGCAACGCCTGGCACGCCCTGGCGGCGCTGTTCCCCGCGGTGACCGCGTCCGGTCTGCCCAAAGCCCCTGCCTGTGACGCCATCCGCAGGCATGAGAGCGCCCCCCGGGGCCTGTACAGCGGCGCCGTCCTCACCGTCGACGCCGACGGCTCCCTCGACGCCGCCCTGGTTCTGCGGACCGTGTTCCAGCGCGACGGCCAGACCTGGCTCCGGGCCGGAGCCGGAATCGTCGAACACTCCACTCCGGAGCGGGAGTTCGAGGAGACGTGCGAGAAGCTGCGCAGCACGAGCAGATTCCTCGTCCCCGCCGCGCCGCCCGGCGGCGGGGCACCGCACGCCGGTTCGTGAGCCAGGAGGAACCCGCCGAACACCTCCTGGTCCGGCGGGTTCCTCCGCGCGCTCCGCCCCCTCGTCCCCTTCACACCGCCGGCCGCCAGGCAGCACCTGGCATCCCGTGCAATCCGCGACTCGGGAGAGCGACCCCCTGATGAACCCCAAGGAACTGACGCCCGCCACACTGCGCCGGGTGATGGCCGAACTCGTCGACATGGAACCGGAATCGCTCGGAGAGGACAGCAACCTCTTCGAGTACGGTCTCGCCTCCGTCACGGTGATGCGGCTGATCGGCGGGTGGCGCCGGGACGGGCTGTCGGTGAACTTCGCCGAACTGGCCGAGGAGCCCACGCTACGAGCCTGGTCCGAACTGGTCGCCACCCGGCTCCGGGAGGCCGGCGCGGGAGCACCGGAGCCGGACGGAGAAGCCCGCCCCCAGCCGAGCGCGGCGGCCCTCCCCGATGCGGGACAGGACAGCCCCCACGCGGACTTCCCGCTCGCGGTGATGCAGCACGCCTACTGGATCGGCCGCACCGACGGCCAGCGTCTCGGCGGCGTCGCCGCCCATCTCTACACCGAGTTCGACAGCGCCCCCGGCGACGGCGTCGCTCCGGACCGGCTGCGCATCGCCGTGGAGCGTCTGGTCGCCCGGCATGCGATGCTGCGCGCCCGCTTCACCGAGGACGGCCGACAGCGGATCGAGGACCGGTCCGGCTGGCGCGGTCTGACGGTCCACGATCTGCGCACCCTCGACGAGGCGGCCACAGCGGAACGGCTCGACAACATTCGGGAGACGCTCTCCCACCAACTGCTCGACATCGCCCGCGGCGAGGTCTTCTCCACCGCGCTCAGTCTGCTTCCCGGTGACCGCACCCGGTTCCACCTCGATGTGGACATGGTCGCCGCGGACGCGGTCAGCTACCGGACACTGCTCGCCGACCTCGCCCGGCTGCACAGCGACCCGGACGCCGAACTGCCCGCCATCGAGTACAGCTACCGCCGGTACCGGGCCGCGCTCCCCGGCGCCCGCGCCGATGCCACCCTGGAGGCCGCACGCTACTGGCGGGACCGGCTGCCGGAACTGCCCGGCGCACCCGAGCTGCCGCTCGCCCCGGCCCGCACGCCCGCCACACGGGTCACCCGGCGGCACTTCGTCCTCGGCCCGGACGCCCGCGAGCGTCTCACCGCTGCCGCCCGACGGCGCGGCCTGACGCCGGCGATGGCCGTGGCCACCGCCTTCGCCGAAGTGCTCGGCGCCTGGTCGGCCCGCCGCCGGTTCCTGCTCAACGTTCCGCTCTTCGACCGCGAGCCCCTCCACCCTCAGGTGGACCGGCTCATCGGCGACTTCACCGGCTCCGTCCTGCTCGACGTCGACCTCTGCGTGCCGATGCCGTTCACCGACCGCGCGCACACGGTTCAGGCCCGGATGCACGCCGACATGGCCCACACCGCCCACTCCGGTGTCGAGGTGCTGCGCGACCTCACCCGCCGCGCCGGAGAACAGGTCCTGGCACCTGTGGTGTTCACCAGCGCCCTCGACCTCGGCGACCTCTTCCACCCGGCCGTGGGCTCCGCCTTCGGCGACCCGGTGTGGATCGTCTCCCAGGGTCCCCAGGTGCTGCTCGACGCCCAGATCACCGAGCTCGGCGGCGGCCTGCTGGTGAACTGGGACATCCGGGAGGAGGCGCTCGCCCCCGGTGTGGCACCGGCCATGTTCACCGCCTTCGAGGCACTGGTGCGCCGGCTCGCCGAGGACGGCCCCGCCTGGGACCTGCCGGTGGACGGGCTGCTGCCCGCCGACCAGGTCACGGCCCGCACGGCCGCCAATGACACCGTGGCGCCGCGCCGCGATCGCCCCCTGCACCAGGACTACTTCGCACGGGCCCGACAGACGCCGGACGCCACCGCCCTGATCTGGGGCGACCACGGCACGATGACCTACGCCGAGCTCGCCGACCGGTCCCTGCGCGTGGCCGCCGCGCTGCGGGAGCGTGGGGTCAAGACCGGCGACCGGGTCGGGGTGACCCTGCCGAAGGGGCCCGGCCAAGCCGCCGCGGTCCTCGGTGTACTGGCCGCCGGGGGCACCTACGTACCGGTCGGTGTGGACCAGCCGCCGGCCCGGGCCGCCCGCATCAGGGCCGCTGCCGGACTCGGCGTCGTACTCGACGAGCGCGGCGATGGGCCGTACGAGGACGGAACCGGATCCGGCGACCGGTGCGTCGGGCTCTCGCTGGACGAGGCACTCCGTACCCCGCCCCTGCCCGGTCCGCTCCCCGGGGAGCTGTCTCCCGACGACCCGGAGCGCCCCGCGTACCTGCTCTTCACCTCCGGATCGACCGGAGAGCCCAAGGGCGTCGACGTGCCCCACAGAGCGGCCGTGAACACCATCGACGACCTGACCGAGCGGTACGGCATGGGCCCCGACGACCGCACGCTGGCGGTCTCCGCACTCGACTTCGACCTCTCGGTCTTCGACCTCTTCGCCCCGCTCTCCACCGGCGGCGCCGTGGTACTGCCCGGTGAGGACGACCGCCGGGACGCGGAGCGCTGGGCCGGGCTGATCCACCGGCACCGTGTCACGGTGCTCAACTGCGTACCCGCACTGCTCGACATGGTGCTGAGCAGCTCCGCGGCGCTCGGCAGCGGTCTGCGGCTGGTGCTGCTGGGCGGCGACCGGGTCGGCGCGGACCTGCCCGGCCGACTGGCCGACGCCGTTGCCGGCTGCCGTTTCGTCGCCCTCGGCGGCACCACCGAGACCGCCATCCACTCGACCGTCCGCGAGGTGGGCGCGGTTCCGGCGCACTGGCACTCGGTCCCCTACGGCACCCCGCTGCGCAACGTCACCTGCCGGGTGGTGGACCACCTCGACCGGGACTGTCCCGACTGGGTGCCCGGCGAACTGTGGATCGGCGGCGCCGGTGTCGCCCTCGGCTACCACGGGGACCCCGGGCGCACCGCCGACCGGTTCGTCCAGCACGCGGGGCAGCGGTGGTACCGCACGGGCGACCAGGCCCGCTGGACGCCCGTCGACGGCATCGAGTTCCTGGGCCGTCTGGACCATCAGGTCAAGATCCGGGGCTTCCGGATCGAGCTGGGCGAGGTCGAGGCCGCGCTCACGGCCGACCCCAGGGTGCGCTCGGCGGTCGCGCTGGCCACCGGGACCCCTCCGGCGCTCACCGCCGCCGTCGTCCCCGTCGGCACCGACGCGGACAGCGGCCTCCTCGCTGCCCGGGACAGACTGCCGGACCTCCTGCGCGAGGAACTGCGGTCGAAACTGCCCCCGCACATGGTCCCCGACCGGATCACCGTTCTGGATTCCCTTCCGCTGACCGCCAACGGCAAGACCGACCGTGCCGCCCTCATCCCTCTCACCGCCCGCGAACAGCCCGGGGCCGACCGGACCGCGCCCAGCGGACCGCTGGAACGGGCCGTCGCCCATGTCTGGCAGCAGGTCCTGGACGTCCGGGAGATCGCCGCCGACGAAGAGCTGTTCGCCCTCGGCGGCGACTCGGTGAGCGCCACCGAGATCGTCTCCCGGCTGCGCGAGGCGCTCGACGCCACCCAGATATCCGTGCGGATGCTCTTCGGCGCGCCCACCGTCGCGGGAGTCGCCGACGCCCTGTCAGCCGCCCATCCCGACCCGGGCCGACTGAACCAGCTCGCCCGGCTCTTCCTCGACATCGAGGCCCTGAGCGACGAGGAAGTGGCGCATGCCCTCGACGCCGCGACCGCCGAGGGCGAGGAAGCACGCCGATCCGGCCTCGACCCCGACTCCGACTTCGACTTCGACCAGGCAGGTGACCGGTGAGCACCGAAATCCTTCACTCGGGACCGGGTTTCACTCCCTGGCCCGCCGGGGACGCCCAGCGCTACCGGGACCTCGGACACTGGCGGGGAACAACCCTCGGCGACCTGCTCCGGGGCTGGGCCGCCCGTTCGGGCACCCGGACCGCTGTGGTCTCGGGTGAGCAGCGTCTCAGCTACGCCGAACTCGACCACCGGGCCGACACCCTGGCCGCCGGACTCGCCGGACTCGGCATCGCCCCGGGGGACCGGGTCCTCGTCCAGCTCCCCAACTCCGCCGACTTCGTGGTGCTCTTCTTCGCCCTGGCACGCTGCGCCGCGGTCCCGGTCCTCGCCCTGCCCGCGCACCGGCGCTCCGAGATCGTCCATCTGGCCGAGCTCTCCGAGGCCGTCGCCTATGTCGTCCCCGACCGCCACGCGGGCTTCGACCACCGGCGGCTCGCGGCCGAGGCGGCTGCCGCCGTCCCGTCACTGAGGCACATCCTGGTCTCCGGGGACCCCGGCCCCTTCATCGCCCTCGACGAAGTGACGGCCACTCCCGGGCCCCGGCCCTCGGCCGACCCCGCCGCCCCCGCCGTGCTGCTGGTCTCCGGCGGCACCACCGGAAAGCCCAAACTCATCCCCCGCACCCACGACGACTACGCCTACAACGCCCGGGCCAGTGCGGAAGTGTGTTCGCTGACCGCCGACGACATCTGTCTCGCGGCCCTGCCGGTCGCCCATAACTTCCCGCTGGCCTGCCCCGGACTCCTCGGCGTGCTGGGTACCGGCGGTACGGTCGTGATGTCCCCCGCCCCCAGCCCCGACGTGGCGTTCGGGCTCATCGAACGCGAGCGCGTCACGGTGACCGCCCTCGTGCCCCCGATGGCACAGCTGTGGACGGAGATGGCCGAGTGGGCCCCGGAGGATCTGTCCTCGCTGCGGCTGCTCCAGGTCGGCGGTGCCCGGCTCGATCCCGAACTCGCCCGCAGGATCCCCTCCGCGCTCGACTGTGAACTGCAACAGGTCTTCGGCATGGCGGAGGGGCTGCTCAGCTACACCCGGTCGGAGGACTCGGCCGAGACCGTCGCCACCACCCAGGGCCGGCCGCTCTCCCCGGACGACGAGGTGCGCGTCCTCGGCCGTGACGGCGAGCCGGTGGCGCCGGGCGTACTCGGTGAGCTGTGGGCCCGGGGCCCGTACACCCTGCGCGGCTACTACCGCGCGGCACGCCACAACGCCGGTGCCTTCTCCGCCGACGGATTCTTCCGCACCGGTGACCTGGTCCGGCGGCTGCCCTCCGGCCATCTGATGGTCGAGGGGCGGGTCAAGGACGTCGTCAACCGCGGTGGCGAGAACGTCTCCGCCACCGAGTTGGAGGAGCAACTGCTCGCCCACCCGGCCGTCGCCCAGGCGACGGTGGTGGCACTTCCCGACGAGACCATGGGAGAGCTGGTCTGCGCGGTGATCACGCTCACCCCGCGAAGCGCTCCTCCCACGCTCAGGGAGATCGGTCTCCACCTCTCCGAGCGCGGTCTGGCGACCTTCATGCGGCCGGACCGGCTCGTCGTGCTCGAAACGCTGCCGCTCACCGCTGTCGGCAAGATCAGCAAGCGTGATCTGATCCTGCGCCTCACCGACGGCAGCGGCTGACCCCCGCCGTCCCGGACCCCTTGTCGCCACGGATCCGTCACGCCCCCTGCGAGCTGTGACGACCGCTCAGGGGCGCCGACCGTGCCCCTGCCCCGCCCGATCCCGGTGCCCTGCCGGTTGCCCCTGCCGATGCCGATGCCTATGCCTATGCCGATGGAAGGCGAAGTCCCGTGACAACCGATGCTGCCCGGACGGAACGAGAAGCACTGGAGCGCAGGCGCGAGCTGTTGCGCCGGGCCAAAGCCCGCGCGCAGCTCACCGCGGATCCCGAGCCCCGGGCCGCACCGGTCCCGGTCCACCGGGAGCTGCCGCTCTCGCCCGGCCAACGGCGCATGTGGTCGATCCAGCAGCTCCACCCGGACAGCGTCGCCTACAACGTGCTGATCGCCCTGGATCTGCGGGGTCCGCTGGACGGTGACACCCTCGGGCAGGCCCTCGCCCGCCTCACCCGGCGGCACGACATCCTGCGCACCACCTATCACTCCGGCCCCGACGACACCCCGGTCCAGCGGGTCCGCCCCGAGCTCCCCGCCCCCTACGACCAGGTCGATCTGCGCCACTTCCCCGCCGCCGGAACCGACCACCGCACCGAGGAACTCGCCCGTTCCGCCGCCGGCCACGTCTTCGACCTCGGCACGGACTCCCCGCTGCTGGTACGTCTCATCCGCACCGGCGACGAGACCTTCACCCTGGTCCTGGTCGCCCACCACATCGCCTGGGACGACGCCACCTCCGGCGTCTTCTTCGGCGAGCTGATGGAGGAGTACCGCGGCCTCCTCGCGGGCACCGGGCCGACCCGCCGGCCCGCCCTGCAGTTCGCCGAGGCGGCCGCCCCCGAAAGGCCCGCCCCGGCCCGGCCCGAAGGGCTGGCGTACTGGCGCGACCAGCTCGCCGACCCGCCACCGCCACTCGGCCTGCCCCGGCTCAGCGGAGGCAGCGGCGGCACCGGGCGCTCCGGTGACGACCAGGCACACCGGCTGCGCCCCGGAACCGGCCGCCGGATCCGGGAATTCGCCCGTCGTGAGGGCGCCTCGCCCTTCATGGTGCTGCTCGCCGCGGTCAACGCCCTCCTCCACCGCTGTACCGGGGCCCGGGACTTCGTCATCGGCGCACCCGTGGTCAACCGGGACTTCCCACGCGCCGAAGAGGTCGTCGGCTACCTCGGCAACACTCTCGCGCTACGGGCCGAGGTCAGTCCCGGCGACACCTTCACCGAGCTGCTCGCCAAGGCCCGTACCTGCTGCGTCGGGGCGTACGAGCACCAGGACGTCGAGCTGGACCAGGTCGCCCGTGAGGCCGATCCCCACCGCCGCAACGGCGAGCAGGGTCTGTTCAACGTCGTCCTCTCCCTCCGCAGCACCGTCCTCGAACCCTTCGCCGCCACCGGACTCACCGCGACCCGTCGCCACGTCTACAACGGCAGCGCCCGTTTCGATCTCACCCTGGCCGCCGAGTTCGTCGGCGACGAGGTGGGCATCGAGGCCAATCACTGGGCCGACGACGGCGCCGCCGCCATGGCACGGCAACTCCTCGAACAGTTGGACACTCTGATCGACGCGGCGCTGGAGCGGCCCGACACCCCCATCTCCGCCCTGGACCTGCTCACCGACGACGAACGCGAACGGATCATCGCCGCCGGGCTGGGGGAGAGCCTCCCGGCCGTGTCCGGCCTGCTGCTGCCCGCCCTCTTCGAGGCGCAGACCGGGCGCACCCCCGGAGCCACCGCGCTGCTCTCCCCCGAGGGCTCACTGACCTATACCGAGCTGAACCGCCGCGCCAACCGGCTCGCCCGCCACCTCATCGGACGCGGCATCGGCCCCGAGAGCCTGGTGGCCCTCTCCGTACCCCGCTCCACGGACACCGTCGTCGCGGCCCTGGCCGTACTCAAGGCAGGTGCCGCCTACGTACCGGTCGACCCCGCCTATCCGGCGGACCGGATCCGCCTGATGCTGACCGACGCCGCGCCGGCCCTGCTGCTCACCACCCTCGCGGCCGACCCGGGACTGCCACGCGCCGAGGGGGTGCCCCGGCTGCTCCTGGACGCCCCGGAGACCGCCGCCGGCCTGACCGCGTACAGCGCGGACGACATCGGCGACCACGACCGGACCGTCCCGCTCCACCCCGATCATCCGGCCTACGTCATCTACACCTCCGGCTCCACCGGCACTCCCAAGGGCGTGCTCGTCGCCCACCGGGCGCTCGCCGCCCACCTGGAGTGGGCCGCACGCGTCTTCACCGGCCTGAGCGGGCACACGCTCATGCACTCCTCCGTCTCCTTCGACTTCTCGGTGACCCCGATGTACGGCCCGCTCCTGCGGGGAGGCGTCCTCGAACTCTGCGACGACACCCTGGACGCGCTGGCCTCGGCGGCCGGACGAGCGAGCTTCCTCAAGATCACCCCCAGCCATCTGCCGCTGCTCCCGTCCGTACGTTTCTCCGAGACAGGGCCACGAACCCTGGTGATCGCCGGTGAGGTGCTGCGCGGCGAGGCCCTGGAGGACTGGCGCCCTCCGGCGGACGGATCCGTCGAGGTCATCAACGAATACGGTCCGACCGAGACCACCGTCGGTGCTCTCCTCCATCCCCTCGGCACCGCCGAGAACGTCCCGCCGGGCCCGGTCCCGGTGGGCCGGCCGGTGCCGCACACCGGCTGCCATGTCCTGGACCACGCGCTGGGGCCGGTCCCCGACGGTGTCACCGGCGAGTTGTACATCGGCGGGGTCCAGCTCGCACGCGGCTATCTCGGCCGCCCCGGTCTCACCGCGGGCCGCTTTATCGCCGACCCCTTCGGCTCCGGCGAGCGCCTCTACCGCACGGGCGACCTGGCGCGCCGCCGCCCGGACGGCACCCTGGAGTTCCTGGGCCGTGCGGACGATCAGGTGAAGATCCGCGGATTCAGGATCGAGCCCGGCGAGATCGAGACCGCGGTCGCCGCCTTCCCCGGTGTCGCCACGGCCGCCGTCACCGCCCACCACGACGGCCCCGGCGGCACCTACCTCGCCGCCTACGCGGTCCCGTCCGCCCCGAACGCCGTCGACGAGGCCGCGCTCCGCGACCATCTGACGGCCCGGCTGCCGGAGCACGCCGTACCGGCCGCGATCGTCCTGCTCGACACCATGCCGCTCTCCCCCTCCGGCAAGACGGACCGCCGGGCCCTGCCCGCCCCCGGCTTCACCGCCGCCGCGCCGGCGCGGGAGCCCCGGACCGAGGCCGAGCGGGCACTGTGCGAGCTCTTCGCCGGTCTGCTGGGCGTCGACCACGTCGGGGTGGACGACTCGTTCTTCGAGCTCGGCGGCGACAGTATCGTCATCATCTCGCTGGTCTCGCGGGCCCGCGCGGCGGGACTGCCCATCTCCCCCGGTGACGTCTTCGCCCACCGCACCCCCGCCGCGCTGGCCGCCGCCTTCGCCACGACCGCCCCCGCCCCCTCTCCGCCGACGGCCGCCGCGGGAGACGACACCGCGACGGCCACCCCCACGCCCCTGATGCGGGCCTTCGACGCCCGCCCCGGTGGGCTGCTCCCCCGCCACCACATGTCCACGCTCCTCGATGTTCCGGGCGAGCTGGACCTCGCCGGCCTGACCGCAGTCCTCCAGGCCCTCCTCGATCATCACGGCGCCCTGCGCTCCGTACTCGAGGCGGGGCCCCTGCTGACCGTGCGGCCACGGGGCGAGGTCCGGGCCGGGGCCCTGCTGCACCGGGTCGACGTCTCCGGTCTCTCCGAGTCCGAGCGCACGGCCGTCGCCGAACGGGAGCACGGCACGGCGCTGGAGCGGCTCGACCCCGGGGCCGGAACCATGCTCCAGGCCGTCTGGTACGACGCGGGACCGGCCGGCGGCCGGCTCTCGCTGCTCATCCACCACCTCGCCGTGGACGGCGTCTCCTGGCGCATCATCACCGAGGACCTGGCCGCCGCCTGGGAGTCGGTGCGATCCGGCGGGACGCCACGGCTCGCGGAGGTGGGCACCTCCCTGGCCCAGTGGACCGGCGGCCTCACCGAAGCGGCCCGGAGCCCCGCCCGCACCGCTGAACTCGACCGGTGGCGCGCCGTCCTGGACGGCCCCGACCCGGTGCTCGGCACCCGGCGTCCGGACCCCGCCCTCGACCGCTGGTCGACGGTGCGGACCGTCACCACCACCGTGCCGACCGCCACCACCACGGCCCTCCTGACGACCGTCCCCGCCGCCTACTTCGCGGGCGCCGAGGACATCCTGCTGACCGCACTGGGCCTGGCGGTCACCGCCTGGCGGCGCGACCGGGGCATCGTCGAACCCACCACCCTGGTGACGCTGGAGGGTCACGGCCGCGAGGAGGGCGTGGTGCCCGGCACGGACCTGACCCGTACCGTCGGCTGGTTCACCAGTCAGTACCCGGTCCGGCTCGACACCACGGGAGTCGACCTGGACGAGGCGCTCTCCGGCGGGCCGGCCGCCGGAACCGCCGTCAAGCTCATCAAGGAACATCTGCGTTCGCTGCCGGACCGGGGGCTCGGATACGGCCTGCTCCGTCATCTGAACACCGAGACCGAGCCGGTCCTCGCCGCCCACCACGAACCCCAGATCGGTTTCAACTACCTGGGACGGTTCCGCACCGACGCGGGGAAGAGCGCCACCCCCTGGAGCTTCGGCCCCGGCGGGCTGACCGCCGCGTCCGACGCCGATATGCCCGCGCCCTCCGCCGTCGTCGTGAACGCCCTCACCGAGGACGGCCCCGAAGGCCCCCGGCTCACCGCCCACTGGAGCCACCCCTCCGGGGTCCTCTCCACCGATGAGGTCACCGCGCTCGCCGAGCACTGGCAGCGCGCCCTCACCGCTCTCGCCGCCCACGCCGACCGCCCCGACGCGGGCGGCCACACTCCCTCCGACCTCGCTCTGGTCACCATCGACCAGAGCCGGCTCGACGCCCTCGAATCGAGGTGGCGCACCGCATGAACGCCCGTTCCCCGATCGAGGACGTCCTCCCGCTGACCCCGCTCCAGGAGGGTCTGCTCTTCCACTCCGTCTACGACGAGACCTCGATCGACGTCTACGTCGCCCAGCTCCTGATCGACCTGACCGGCCCGCTCGACCACGCCCGGCTGCGCCGCGCCGCCGAGGCCCTGGTCCGCCGCCACACCTGTCTGCGGGCCGGGTTCGTCCGCGACGGCGAAACGCCCCTCCAGGTGGTGCTCCGCGAGGTCGCCGTCCCCTGGCGGCACATCGATCTCTCCGCGCTCGACGAGAACGGCCGCGCCGCCGAACTCGACCGGCTGGTCGAGGCCGACCGGCTCGACCGCTTCGACCTGGAGCAGCCGCCGCTCATCCGCTTCCTCGTCATCACCACCGGCCCCGGCCGGCACCGGCTGGTGATGACCAACCACCACATCGTCCTGGACGGCTGGTCCACCCCGCTGCTGATGCGCGACCTCTTCGCGCTCTACGCGGCCGACGGCGACCCGTCCGCCCTCCCCGCGGCCCGGCCGCACCGCGACTTCCTGGCCTGGCTCGCCCGCCAGGACCGGGACGCGGCGCTGAACGCCTGGCGCACCGCCCTCGACGGGGTGACCGAGCCGACCCTGCTCGCCCCGGGGCGCCCGGACCGGCCCCAACTGCCCGACGAGGTCGTCGCGGAGCTGCCCCGCGAGCTCACCGAGCGGCTCACCTCACTCGCCCGCGCCCGGGGCGTCACCCTCAACACCGTGGTCCAGAGCGCCTGGGGCATTCTGCTCGGCAGGCTGACCGGCCGCCGTGACGTGGTCTTCGGCGGCACCGTCTCCGGCCGCTCGCCGCTGCTGCCCGGTGTCGAACGGATCGTCGGGCTGCTGATCAACACCCTGCCGGTACGGATCCGGCTCGACCCCGGCGAGACCGTCGCCGCCCTGCTCACCCGCGTCCAGGCCGAACAGGCCGCCCTCGTGGACCACCAGCAGCTCGGCCTCGCCGACATCCAGCGCCTCACCGGCACCGGTGAACTCTTCGACACGCTCACCGTCTTCGAGTCGTTCCCCTTCGACGCGGACTCCATCAGCGCGGCCCAACAGGACTCCGGCCTCACCGCCGTCTCCACCACCCGGCCCATCGCCACCCATTATCCGCTCGCCCTGATGGTGATGCCCGGCCCCACCGGTCTGGAGCTCACCCTCAAACACCGCCCCGACGTCTTCGACCGGGCCGAGGCCGAGGCCGTTCTGGACCGGTTCCGCCGCGTCCTCACAGCCTTCGTGGACACACCCGGGGCAGCCTGCGCGACCATCGACGTCCTCGCGCCCGAGGAGCGCCGCGCCCTCCTGACGGCCTCCGGGACACCGGAGGCCTCCGGCGCCACCCTGCCCTCGCTCTTCGAGGAGCAGGCCGCCCGCACCCCCGGCCGGATCGCGGTGGTCCACGACGCCGACCGGCTCGCCTACCGCGAACTGAACGCCCGTGCCAACCGGCTGGCACACCGGCTGATCGAGCTCGGTGCGGGCCCCGAACAGCTCATCGCCCTCGCTCTGCCCCGATCGGCGGAGCTGGTGGTGGCCGTCCTCGCCGTCCTCAAGACCGGTGCCGGCTACCTTCCGGTCGACCCGGACTACCCTGCCGAGCGGATCCGTCTCCTGCTCACCGATGCCTCGCCCACCGCCCTGCTGACCCTCTCCGGCACCGCGCCGGGCGCACTCCCGGGCCGTCTCACGGACGCCACCCTCCTGCTCGACGATCCCGACGTGCTCGCCGACCTCGGCGGTCGCCCGGACCACGACCCGGACGACCGGCATCGCCGCACCCCGCTGCACCCGGACCATCCCGCCTACGCCATCTACACCTCCGGGTCCACCGGGACCCCCAAGGGCGTCCTGGTCCCGCACCGCAACGTCGTACGGCTCTTCACCGCCACGGCCCCCCTGATCAACCCCGGTCCCGACGACGTCTGGACCCTCTTCCACTCCTACGCCTTCGACTTCTCCGTCTGGGAACTCTGGGGCCCCCTGCTGCACGGCGGCCGGCTGGTGGTGGTGCCTTCGGGGACGAGCCGCTCGCCCGAGGACTTCCTCGCTCTCCTCGACGAGCACCGGGTGACCGTGCTCAACCAGACCCCGTCCGCCTTCCACCAGCTCGCCCGCGCCGTCCACGACCGCGGCCGTCCCACCGGCACACTGCGCACCGTCGTCCTGGGCGGCGAGGCCCTCCAGCCACCGCGACTCGCCGAGTGGTACGCCGACCACACCGGACGGGCGGCCGGCTCCCCCGACCTCGTCAACATGTACGGGATCACCGAGACCACCGTCCACGCGACCTACCAGCTCCTGCACGCCGGAATGACGGCCTCGGCGGCCAGTGTCATCGGGCATCCTCTCCCCGGGCTGAGCGCCCATCTGCTCTCCCCCGAGCTGAGCCTCGTCCCGCCCGGCGTCATCGGCGAGATCTATCTCGGCGGCCCCCAGCTCGCCCGCGGCTACCTCGGGCTGCCCGCACTGACCGCGGCCCGCTTCGTCGCCAGTCCCTTCTCCCCCGGCGAGCGTCTCTACCGCACCGGCGACCTGGCCCGCCGCGCCGTCGACGGCACCCTGGAGTTCGCCGGGCGGGCCGACGACCAGGTCAAGATCCGCGGCTTCCGGATCGAGCCCGGCGAGATCGAGACCGCGGTGGCCACCCACCCCGGCGTCTCCCGCTGTGTCGTCCTCCCCCGTGACGACGGCCCCGGCGGCACCCGGCTGGTGGCCTGGGCCGCCACCGCCGACGGCCACCCACCCACCTCCGCCGAACTGCGCGCCCACACCGCGGCCCTGCTGCCGCCGCATATGGTGCCCGCCTCCTTCACTGTCCTCGACACCCTCCCGCTCACCCCGCACGGCAAGGTCGATCACCGGGCACTGCCCGCCCCCGACCTGGGCACAGGCACGGCCACCCGGCCGCCCGCCGGGCCCGCCGAGACCGTTCTGTGCGAGCTCTTCCGCGAGGTCCTGCACACGGAGCGGGCCGGTCCCGACGACTCGTTCTTCGAACTCGGCGGTGACAGCATCCTCGCCATCTCCTTGGTCTCCCGAGCCCGCGCGGCCGGCCTGCCGTTCACCCCTCGGGACGTCTTCACCCGCCGCACCCCCGCAGCCCTGGCCGACGCCGCGGCAGCCGCGACCGCCGCGGCCCCCGCCGCCGCACCTGCGGACGACGGCACGGGCGAGGTCGGCCCCACCCCCATCACGGCCTGGCTCGGCGGACTCGACGGTCCGGTGGACGGTCTCTCCCAGTCCGCCGTCGTCCCCGTGCGGGCCGGAGCCACCGAGCGGCAGCTCACCTCCGCCCTCCAGACCCTCACCGACCACCACGACGCACTCAGGCTCCGTACCGAACGCTCCACGGGCGGCTGGGCCCTGCACGTCCGAGAGCGCGGCTCGGTACCCGCCGCGCCCCGGCTGCGCCGCGTGGAGTGCGCCGGGGCGACCCGCGCCGAGCTGGAACGCACCGCCCGGGAGCGCGCCGGGGCGGCCCGCGAACGGCTCGCCCCCGGCGCCGGGACTGTCCTGGAAGCCGAATGGCTGGACGCCGGGCCCGGCCGTTCCGGCGTACTCCTGCTGGTACTGCACCATCTCGCCGTGGACGGCGTCTCCTGGCGCATCCTGCTACCGGACCTCGAACTCGCACTGACCGCGGCCATCTCGGGCACTCCCGCCGAACTCCCCGCGCCCACCACCTCGCTGCGCCGCTGGGCCGCGCTCCTCGCCGAGGAGGCCCACCGTCCGGGGCGCACCGCCGAGCTCCCGTTGTGGACCGAGGTGCTCACCGACCCCGGGCCCCTCCTCGAAGGGCGGCGCCCCGATCCCGTGCGGGACACGGCGGGCACCGCGGGGCGCCTTGAGCTCCAGCTCTCCGCCCGGCACACCGAACCTCTGCTCGGCCGGGTCCCGGGTACCTTCCACGCCGGGATCCAGGACATCCTGCTCGCCGCGCTGACGATCGCCGTCGGACAGTGGCCCCAAGGCGGTCTGCCCGTGGTCGTCGACGTGGAGGGCCACGGCAGGCACGACCATCTCTTCCCGGGAACGGACCTCTCCCGCACCGTGGGCTGGTTCACCGCCGTCCACCCGGTCCGGCTGACCACCGGCTCCCTGACCTCCGAGGGGATGCGGGAGGACCCGGCCGCCCTCGGCCGCGCGGTCAAGGACATCAAGGAACAGCTGCGCGCCATCCCCGACAGCGGCCTCGGCCACGGTCTCCTCCGCCACCTCAACGCCGACACCGCGCCCGTCCTCTCCGCGCTCCCCGAACCACTCCTCGGCTTCAACTACCTGGGCAGGTTCGCCGCCCCGGACACGGTCGCCCCGGCCGGGGGCGCGGGCGGCCCGGTGGGCGGCGGGGCCGACCCCGGTATGCCGCTCACCCACGCCATCGAGGTGAACGCGGCGACCTGGGACACCCCCGCCGGCCCTCGGCTCACCGCCCGCTGGACCTGGGCCCCGTCCCTGCTCACGCGGGAGCGGGCCCATGCCCTCGCCACCACGTGGTTCAGCGTCCTGGAGGCCGTCGTCGAGGGGGCCGAACTGCCCGGCACCGGTGGGCACACCCCCTCGGACCTGCCTCTCGTCGAACTCACCCAGGACGACATCAACGCCCTGGAAGCCGAGTTCGACGGGGACGGCGACGGCGACGGCGGCGGCGGCGGCATCACGGCAGCCGGATCCGGCACCGCCGGCACCGGCTCCGCCCGCGCCTCCACACCCGAGGACACCTCCATCGACATCGACAGGATGCCGTCATGACCCAGCAGTCCCGCATCGAGGACGTCCTGCCCCTGACCCCCCTCCAGGAGGGGATGCTCTTCCACACGCTGCTCGACGACGGGTCGGGCCCCGACGTCTACACCGTCCGACTCGGCGTCGGCCTCACCGGGCCCGCCGACGCCGAGGCCCTGCGCCGCGCCGGACAGGCCCTGCTCGACCGGCACGCCAACCTCAGGTCCGTGTTCCGCACCAACGCCAAGGGCCGGTCGATGGCCGTGGTGCTCCGGGCCGTCGAACTCCCCTGGGCCGAGCACGACCTGTCCGGCCTCGACGACGCCGGGCAGCGCGCCGCCCTCGCCGATCTGGCTGACCGCGAACGCACCCGCCGCTTCGACATCCGCACCCCTCCGCTGCTGCGGATGGCGCTGATCCGGCTTGCTCCGGACCGTCACCGTCTCACCCTCACCTTCCACCACGTGCTGCTCGACGGCTGGTCCTCCCCTCTGGTGCTGCGCGAACTGCTCGCGCTGTACGAGGGATTCGCCGCCGGGCCCGCCCCGGCACCCCTGCCCGCCGTCACCCCCTACCGTGACTACCTGGCCTGGCTCGACACCCGGGACCGGGCTGCCACCACTGCCGTCTGGGACGAGGCGCTGGCCGGACTGGAGGGCCCCACCCTGCTCGCCGGGCCTTCCCCGACCCGCGCCTCGGTGCTCCCGCACCGGCTCGACCTCACCACTCCCCCGCCCCTCGCCGCCGCCCTGCACGCCCTCGCACGTGGTCGCGGGCTCACCACCAACACCCTGGTCCAGGCCGCCTGGGGCCTGCTGTTGGCCCGTCGCACCGGCCGCGGTGACGTGGTCTTCGGCGGGGTCGTCTCCGGCCGTCCCCCGGAGATCCCCGGCGTGGAGTCGATGATCGGGCTCTTCATCAACACCGTCCCGGTACGGGTCCGGCTGGACCCGGCCGAATCCGTCGGCGCCCTGCTGGACCGCCTTCAGGACGAGCAGTCCCGTCTGCTGGGCCACCAGTACCCGAGCCTGGCCGAGATCCGGCGCTCGGCTCCGACGGCGGACAGCGGCGAACTCTTCGACACTCTGGCGATCGTGGAGAACTACCCGCCGCCCACCACCGGGGAGCCGGTGGCCGGCGTACGGGTCACCGGTCTGGACGGCGAGGACGCCACGCACTATCCGCTGACCCTCACCGCCGTCCCCGACCGCACCACCCCGGGCGGCCTCCACCTCACCCTGGATCACCGGCCGGACACCTTCGACCGCGACGAGGTCGCGCTGCTCGGCGAACAACTCCTGCGAGTACTGGGCGAACTGGCCGCCGATCCCGGGCGTCCCACTGCCCGCGTCGAGGCCATCGGCCCCGACGAGACGGCCCGGGTCCTGAAGAGCTGGCGGGGTGAGCGCACACCGCCGACCTCCGAGACACTGCCGGAGCTGTTCCAGGCGCGGGCCGCCGCCGGACCGGACGAAAAAGCCCTCGTGCACGAGGGCCACAGCCTCACGTACGCCGAACTCAACACCCGTGCCAACCGGCTCGCCCGGGTCCTCGTCTCACGCGACATCGGCCCCGAGGACACCGTCGCGCTCATGCTGCCCCGCTCACCCGAACTGGTCACCGCGATCCTCGCCGTCCACAAGGCCGGAGCCGCGTATCTGCCCATCGATCCGGACTATCCGGCCGAGCGCAGGGCCCTGATGCTGGCCGACGCCCGGCCCGCTCTGCTGCTCACCCCGTACGACGCCCCGGACGACGCCGACCACCCCGGGACCCCCCGGCTGGCCGTGGGCCCCGGCACCGGCGGCGACCATCCCGGGCACGACCTGCGTCCCGGCGAGCGGACCGCCCCGCTCCACCCCCTCCACCCGGCCTACACCATCTACACCTCCGGCTCCACCGGCCGCCCCAAGGGCGTCACGGTCCCGCACACCGGCATCGTCAACCGGCTCCACTGGACCCAGCACGCCTATCCGCTGGGTCCCGGCGACCGGGTCCTCCAGAAGACCTCCGCCGGATTCGACGTCTCCGTCTGGGAGTTCCTGTGGCCGCTGGCCACCGGGGCCACTCTGGTCCTGGCCCGCCCCGGCGGCCACAAGGATCCCGCCTACCTCGCGGAACTGATCCGCGACGAACACATCACCACCGTCCACTTCGTCCCGTCCATGCTCGACGCCTTCCTGGAGGAACCGGGCGCGGCCGACTGCCGCTCGCTGCGCCTGCTGCTCTGCAGCGGCGAGGCCCTGCGCCGCGAGAGCGCCGATCGCTGCCACCGGCTGCTGGGACTGAACCCGCACAACCTCTACGGCCCCACCGAGGCGTCGATCGACGTCACCGCCCACCCGCACGACCCCGCCGCCCCGCCCTCCGCGACCGTGCCCATCGGCCGCCCCGTGCACAACACGCGGGTGTACGTCCTGGACGGGGCGCTGCGCCCGGTCCCGCCCGGCGTCACCGGCGAACTCCATCTCGCCGGGCCCCAACTGGCCCGCGGTTACCTCGGCCGCCCCGGCGCCACCGCCGAACGCTTCCTCGCCGACCCCTTCGGAGCTCCGGGGACACGGATGTACCGCACCGGCGACCTGGTGCGCTCCGACCGGGAGGGTGTCCTGGAGTTCATCGGCCGGACCGACGACCAGGTGAAGATCCGCGGCTTCCGGGTCGAGCCCGGCGAGGCGGAGGCCGCGCTCACCGGCGCGCCGGGAGCCTCCCGGGTCAGCGTCGTCGCCCGCGAGGACCGCCCTGGTGATCTCCGCCTGGTCGCCTACGCCGTACCCGTCCCGGGCGTCCCGGCGGAGGAGCTCGACCTCGACGCGCTCCGCGCCCACGCCGCCCGCGTCCTGCCGGAGCAGCTGGTGCCCGCCGACTTCGTCGCGCTGGCCGCGCTACCGCTCACCGCGAGCGGCAAACTGGACCGTCGCGCCCTTCCCGCCCCGGGCCGACGCCCGGCGGACGGGGGCCGGGCGCCCCTCACCTCGCGCGAGCGGCAGTTGTGCGCGCTGTTCGCCGATGTCCTCGGTCTGCCCGCCACCGGACCGGACGACCACTTCTTCCGACTCGGCGGCCACTCCCTGCTCGCCACCCGGCTGGTCAGCCGCATCCGTACCGAGCTGAACACCGAGGTGCCGCTGCGCGCCGTCTTCGACGCGCCCACCCCCGCCCGGCTCGCCCGGGTCCTGGACGGCGGGCCCGCCACCCGGACGCCGCTCGTTCCCGTCGTCCGGCCTCCGGCGATTCCGCTCTCCTTCGCCCAGCGGCGGCTCTGGTTCCTGGACCGGCTGGACCTGGAGGGAACCACGTACAACATCCCCTGGGCGTGGCGGCTCACCGGACGCATCGACCACGCCGCGCTGCGGGCCGCCCTCGGAGACCTGACCGAACGCCACGAGGCCCTGCGCACCGTCCTGCCCGACGCCGACGGCGTACCGCGTCAGCACGTCCTGCCACCGCACGAGGCCCGTCCCGAACTGCACACCGAGGACACCACCCCCGCGGCGCTGCCCGCACGCCTCGCCGCGGCCGCGAGCCACCGCTTCACCCTGGACCGGGAGATCCCGTTCCGCGCCCATCTGCTGACCGTCGGACCCGATGACCACCTCCTGGTCCTGCTCGTGCATCACATCGCTGCCGACGGTGCCTCTCGCGAACCGCTGCTGCGTGACCTGGACACCGCCTACTCCGCCCGCCTGGCCGGTCGGGCACCGTCCTTCGCGCCGCTGCCCGTCCAGTACGCCGACCACACCGTGTGGCAGCGCGAACTACTCGGCCCCGAGGGCGATCCGGGCAGCCTCGGCCGCCGCCAGGAGGAGTACTGGACCACCACGCTCGCGGGCCTCCCCGAAGAGCTGGCCCTCCCCGCCGACCGGCCCCGGCCCGCCACCGCCGGCCACCGCGCCGAGGCCGTCGCCTTCTCCGTACCTCCCGCTCTCCACCGGGCTCTGGGAGAACTCGCCCGGAGTCGCGACGCCAGCGTGTTCATGGTCTTCCAGGCCGCGTTGGCCGCGCTGCTGACCCGGCTCGGAGCCGGAGACGACATCCCGCTCGGAACTCCGGTCGCCGGCCGTGCCGACGAAGCCCTCACCGATCTGGTCGGGTCCTTCACCAACACCCTCGTGCTGCGCGCGGACACCTCGGGCGATCCCGGCTTCCGCGAACTCCTGGACCGCGTGCGGGAGATCGGCCTCAGCGCCTACGCCCACCAGGAGCTGCCCTTCGAACGGCTGGTGGACGTGCTCAACCCGGCCCGTTCGCTCTCCCGCCACCCGCTCTTCCAGGTCATGCTCGCCCATCAGGTCGCCCCGCCCGTACGACCCACCCTGCTGGGCATCACCGCGGCCCAGCACGACACCGGACTGCGCACCGCCAAGTTCGACCTGGCGCTGGACCTCACCGAGTACGAGGACGGCGGCGGTGTCAGCGGCCGGATCGACTACCGGCTCGATCTCTTCGACGCGTCCTCCGCCGAGGCCCTGGCCCAACGGCTGGTACGGGTGCTGGAAGCGGTCACCGCCGAACCGGACCGGCCGATCGGCCACATCGACGTGCTCTCCGAGGACGAGCGCGCCCGGCTGCTGGGCGAATGGAGCGGTGCGGGATCCGTCCAGACCCCCGTCACCCTGGTCGACGCCTTTCAGGAGCAGGCCGCGCTCCGGCCCGATGCCATCGCCATGGTCCTGGAGCGGGAGGAGATCACCTACCGCGAGCTCGACGAGCGTGCCAACCGCCTCGCCCGGCTGCTCCTGGCGTGCGGAGCGGGCCGGGAGGGCCTGGTCGCGCTGGCGCTGCCCCGTTCCATCGAGACGACGGTGGCCCAGCTCGCCGTGGTCAAAGCGGGAAGCGCCTATCTGCCGCTGGACATCGACCACCCGGCCGAACGCATCGCCTTGATGCTCCAGGACGCCGATCCGGTCGTCGTGATCACCACGGCCGGATCGGCGGTCGATCCGGCCGTGGCCTGTCCGGGTGCCCTGGCGCTGTCCCTGGACGACCCGGCCGTCACCGCCCGGGTCGGTGAGTTCGCGTCGGACACCGTCACCGATGCCGAACGCGGCGGTCCGGTACGCCCGGAGAGCGCCGCCTACCTCGTCTACACATCGGGCTCGACCGGTCGCCCCAAGGGGGTTCTGCTCACCCACGCCGGAGTCGCCGGACTGATCGCGACCCAGCGGGAACGCTTGGGCGTGGGCCCCGACACCCGGGTGCTCCAGTTCGCCTCGCCCGCCTTCGACGTGGCGTTCTGGGAACTCTGCCTCGCCCTGTGCAGCGGCGGGCGGCTGATCATGGTGCCGAAGGAACGCCGGGTGGCCGGGCCCGAACTGACCGAGTACGCCGTGGAGCACGGGGCGGACCTCCTGATCCTGCCCCCAGCGCTGCTGGAGGCGCTGCCACCGGGATGCGTGCTCCCACAGGACTCGGTGCTGCTGGCGGGTACCGAGCGGGTGTCACCGCAGCTGGTCACGCGCTGGGGGCCCGGCCGACGGCTCTTCAACGCGTACGGCCCGACCGAGGCCACCGTCAACTCCACCCTCGGCGCCTGCGATCCGGGCGAGTACGCGGACACCGTGCCCGGATCGGTGCCCATCGGAATACCGGACCCGGGCACCCGTGCCCATGTGCTCGACGCCACGCTGCGTCCCGTGCCTCCGTCGGTGCCCGGTGAGCTGTATCTGGGCGGCGCCGGGCTCGCCCGCGGCTATCTGGGCCGGGCCGCGCTGACCGCGGAACGGTTCATCGCCGATCCCTACGGCCCCGCCGGATCCCGGCTCTACCGGACCGGTGACATCGTGCGCCGCCGTCCCGACGGGCGGATCGACTTCGTCGGCCGCACGGACGACCAGGTGAAGATCCGCGGCTTCCGGATCGAACTCGGCGAGGTGGAGGCGGCGTTGACCGCGCTCGACGGGGTGGTGTCGGCGGCCGTGACGGTCCGGGAGGACCTGCCCGGTGGACGTCGTCTGGTCGGGTACGCGGTCGGCGGCGGGAGCCGGGCCCTGGACCCCGAGGTACTGCGGACCGCTCTGGCGGCCGTACTGCCCGGCCCGATGGTGCCGTACGCCGTGGTGGTGCTCGACGCTCTGCCGGTGACGGGCAGCGGCAAACTCGACCGGGCGGCGCTCCCGGCCCCCGCCCGGCGGAACCGGGACGAAGCGGATCGCCCGTCCGACCCGGTGCAGAAGGCGCTGGCCGATGTCGTGGCCGACCTGCTGGACCTGCCCGCGGTCGGTGTGGACGAGGACTTCTTCGCGCTCGGCGGGCACTCGCTCCTGGTGCCTCTGCTCCTGGCCCGCATCCGGACCGAACTGGGTACGGAGGTGGAGACCAGGGCCTTCTTCGAAGGTCCTACGGTGGCGGAGCTGGCAGCGGTGGTGGAGGCGGCGGCTTCCGTCCGCGCGCCGGGCCCTGTCGCCGCAGCGGGCGGCACGGACGATCCGCTGGTCCAGCTCCGGCTCGACGCCCGGCTCGATCCGGCTCCGGTCCGTCCCGCCGCAGAAGCGGTGGCCGCGGACGCCCCCGGCGAGATCCTGCTCACCGGCGCCACCGGATTCGTCGGGGCCTTCCTGCTGGACACCCTGTTGGCCCGGACCGACGCCCGGGTGCACTGTCTGATCCGGGCCGCGGATCCGGAGCGGGCGGCCGTACGCCTCCGGGAGACCATGGACCGCTTCGGACTTCCGGCCCCGCCGGCGGACCGGGTCGTCGTCGTCCCGGGCGATCTCTCCCGGCCCGGTCTGGGCCTGTCCGCCGCCGATCACCAGGCCCTCGCCGAGCGGATCGACACCGTCTTCCACAACGCGGCCTCGATCAGTCTGCTCCGCGGCTACCCGGCGCTGCGTGCGGGCAACACCCTGGGAACGGCCGAGATCGTACGGTTCGCCATGACCGCCCGGCTCAAGCGGCTGCACCACACCTCCACGCTCTCCGTGATCCCCCGGCTGGAGTCGGGAGCCGCCCGGTGGCCGGCCGAGGCGGAGCTTCCCGAGGTAGGCGGTCCCGGCAACGGCTATGTGCTGAGCAAGCGGGCCGCCGAGGCGCTGGTGGCGCAGGCCGGTCGCCTCGGGGTTCCCACCACCGTCCACCGGCTGGCCCGGGTGACCGGGCACAGCCGCACCGGGGCCTGGACCGAGGACGACTTCCTGGCGCGGCTGCTGATCGGCTCGCTCCGGGTGGGTCTGCTGCCCGCGCACGGACCGGCCGAGCTGTGGACTCCGGTCGACCAGGTGGCCGAGGGCATGGTTCATCTGGCACTGCGACCGGAGTCGGAGGGCGGGATCTTCCATCACGCGGACACCCCGGCGATCTCCATGGGCGAACTGGGAGCGTGGATGGCCGACTGCGGACGGCCGGTGGGGTTGGCGGAACCGGCGGAGTGGGCCGAGGCGCTGGCAGACGATCCGGGAAACCCGGTGGCCCCGTTCCTGCCCCAGCTGCGTGGCGGAGGACCGAGGCCGCCGGCTCCTTGGGTGCCCGAACCGTTCGACACCCAGCGGCTGCGCTCCGGGCTGGCCGGCTCCGGACTTCTCCGGCCCTCCCCCGGTCCCCGGCTGGTCGATCTCTACCTGCGGTTCTTCGTCGCGCAGGGGGCTCTTCCCCCGAAGTGACACCGGTCCGAGAACCGGCCGGCCCGGCTCGGCGCCCCCGAACGGGGCCGCCGAGCCGGGCCGGCCGGACGCCGCGGCGAGTGCGACTACTTCTTCTCCAGCACCTGCGCGAGCAGCGGCTCAAGCCCCTTCACCGCGTAGGGGATACTCAGCACGGAGGCGCTGGACAGCGCCAGCCCGACCGAGGGGTCCGCCGGAAAGACCAGCCGGTTCTCCTTGGCAGCCTTCACCGCGGCGACCTGCGGATACTGCTTCAGGGTCTGGGCCAGGGGCAGTTGCTGCTGGCTCAGCAGGATGACCACGTCCGCGTCCGCGTCGGCGGTCTTCTCCGCGGAAAGCTCGACGAAGTACTCCTTCTTGCCCAGTCCCTGGACGAACTCCGACGGCTTGAGGCCGAGTGCGGTGACCAACTGCATCCGGGTGTCACCGACCGTGTAGACGCCGATCTTGCCGCCGTAGGCGAGCAGGATGGAGACCGTCTTCCCGGCGAACGCGGGATTCTTGTCGGCGGTCGCCTTCAGCAGCGCCTCGGTCTCCGCGATCAGCTCATCACCCTGCTTCGCACGCCCCACGGCACCGGCGATGATCCTGGTGGAGTCCCGCCACGGCACGGTGTTGGGGGTGACCCCCTTGGGAAGCCCCACGGTGCGGGCGATGTCGGTGAGCGTCCTGTACTCGGTCTCGTCTCCGCCGGACTGCACGTTCACGATGAGATCGGGGGCGAGCGAGGCCACCTTCTCGAAGTCGAACGGCGGCTTCAGGAAGGCGGGCGTCTGTCCGCCCAGGGACTTCTCCGCCCAACTGCCCACACCGCGCTTCATCACCGGAAGGAACTGCCACACGCCCACGGGTACGATGCCGAGCGCCAGCAGCACGTCGTGGTCGGTGCGACCGAGCGAGAGCACCCGCTTCGGCTGTGCCGGGATCTCCACCGAGCCGAACTTGTCCTGGACGGTGACAGGGAACGTTCCGGACCGCCCCGGAGCGGAGCCGGCCCCGGTCGACTTGGCCGGTTCGTCCTTCCCGCATGCCGCGAGGAGCGCGGTCGAGCCGAGCACCGCGCCGAGCGAGAGCAGCCCTCGGCGGCTCAGCGAGAGTTCGCGGTCGTTCGGTCTGGTCATGGCGTAGCCCTGTCTGTGAGTGTCAAAGCGGTGAACCGCCGACCACACCGTGACGGTGGGACGCGGCCTTCCTCAGGTGCGAAACCCCATGCACGAGGCCTCCGGCGTGAGGCTCCGTCCACGGTGTGCGGGTCGCAGGGGCAGACCCTAATCAGGTAAGGCTCGCCTTGGCAAAGACCGAAGGGCAGTTCCCTCTTACCGACATCTCGTCAACGGCTGTGCAGAGCACGTCACTTGATCCACCCCCGCAAGATCGCACCCCTTCAAGGCGCGGCGATTTTAGGTTAGGCTAACTTTACTTGAGAGTCCGGTCATGCCTGACAGCCCGATTCCGATCCCGACCCTTACCCCGACTCCGATCCCTACCCCGAAGCACCTCGGCCGGCTCATCGCGCGGATGAGCCGACGAAGGCGTCGGCGGCGTACCGCCGCCGGACCAAGGCGACAGGAGAACACGTTGATGGCTGGTTCGACGCTCGCTCTGACGATCCAAGGTGATGGGGGCCCGGTCTCCGAGACCCTCCGCCACGACCGCGCGGATCTCCGGAAACTGCTGCACCAGCACGGAGCACTGCTCCTGCGTGGCTTCGACATCGGCGGGGTGGACGGCTTCGAAGGCGCGGTACGTGAGCTCTCCGGTCCCCCGCTCACCTATACGGAACAGTCTTCGCCCCGGAGCGTCATCAAGGGCAAGGTCTACACCTCGACGGAGTATCCGGCCAAGGCCGAGATCCCGTTGCACAATGAGATGTCGTACCAGGCCACCTGGCCCCTGGTTCTCTACTTCCACTGCGTCGAGCCGCCCCTGACGCAGGGCGCCACCCCGCTCTCCTCCACTCGTGCGGTCCATGACCTGATCGATCCCTCCGTCCGTGAGGAGTTCGTCCGCCGCAAGTGGATGGCGGTCCGCAACTACCGGGACGACATCGGGCTGCGCTGGTGGCAGGCTTTCCATACGAAGGACCGCGACGAGGTCGAACAGCTCTGCGCCAAGGGCGGCATCGAAGCGCAGTGGATCGGGAAGGACGGCCTGCGCACCCGGGCGGTGCGCGAACCCGTCCACCAGCACCCCGTCACCGGCGAGACCGTCTGGTTCAACCACGTCGTCATCTTCCACGTCAGCAGCCTCCCCGCGCCCACCCGCAGCGGGCTGCTGGAGATCTGTGGGGAGGACGGCCTGCCGAACAACACGTACTACGGCGACGGCGAACCGATCCCGGACGAGGTCACCGACCACCTCCGCGACTGCTACCGCCAGGCATCGACCCGCTTCGACTACCAGCGCGACGACCTCCTGGTGGTGGACAACATGCTGGTCTCCCACGGCCGTGAGCCGTTCACAGGCCCGCGCAGGATCGCCGTGGCGATGGGCGAGGCATCCGACGCATGAACCGGGGTGCGGTGGCGTGCCCCGCCGCGCACTGAGAAGAATCACCGCGAGGCCGTCGCCCAGGCGACAGGAGATGGCTGATGACGTGGCCGTCGGCCGCGGACATCCAAACGCCGGACGGCGGTCCCAGTTCAGCCGAGGCCGGTTTCGGATTGCTCCGAAACCGGCCCTGATCTGCGACTGTCCCCAGTCGGGACGACAGGGTTTGAACCTGCGGCCCTTTGACTCCCAGGGGCATGGGCCATCCCTTTCCATAGCACCGCGCCCTCAGGGTCGGAGCTCGACAGACGGCAGCAGCGTCGAAGTTCGCCGACCGTCCGGTGGAGCTGTCGGCACCCTTGCTGAGGATGGTTCAACAGCTCTCATCGTGCCGTAGGAGAACGAGGGAACTCTTCGCGGCCTTGTGGCGTCGAAGGTGCGGCAGGCAGCGGCGGCTGAGGGAGGTCGGTTCATGACGGGCATACAGACGGTCAGTTGGACAGCGCGCGGAAGGTTCGCGCGGTCTGTGAGTGTGCGGGCGGCGCTCGCGGCGGCGGCCCTGGTCATGTCCACGTCCTGTGCGGGGGCAGGCACCACGCAAGGTGGTGCAAAGGGTTCCTGCGCGGCCCGGCTCGAGTACGAGGGCCGCACCTATCTCGGCCACGGGCTCTATCCCGATGACGAAGGCGACAGCGACGACGTCAGGGCGGGCAGACGGCTGGGCGCAGGCACTATCCCCGGGTGTGAGGACACTCCCAACAACAAGGAACGGCAAGCGACTTCGGAGCCGGTAACCGTGTACGGGATCGAGGGTGTGGACCCCGTCTACGCCGTGACCGTGGACCATCCGGCCGGCGGAACCCTCTACATCGAACAGGCATCGAAGAAGACCCTGCCGGAGCTACGGAAACTCATCGAGGCCCAGGAAGTGGACGCGGCCACCAAGCGCCCGGCTGGGGCCCGCCGCACGGGCCAGGATCACCAGGACCAGCGGGTCGACGACGCCGGCGCCCGCACCCTGGACGACCCGGAAGGCGACCAGGCTCTCCACGTTCCAGGCGAGCGCCGAGGCGAGCGAGCCGAGCAGGAACAGCACCAGTCCGAACAGCCAGAGCTTCCTGACGCCGAACCGGCCGACCGCCCAGCTCGTGATGGGGATGGTGACCGTGAGCGCCAGCAGGTTGCCGGTTGTCGCCCAACTGATGGAGTTGAGCGAAGTGTTGAACTCGTCGGCGAGGGTATAGGCCGCAACGGTGACCATCGTGCTGTCGAGGATCCCCATGATCCCACCCAGCAGGGTCACCCCGATGAGCCGTAACAGTCCGGGATAACGTGACCAGACGTGAGGCGCCGCGCGGGCGCATCGACAAGCGGCAGGCGATCCTCGAAGCCGCGTTCAGGACGTTCGCCCGTGAGGGGTACGGAAAGTCCTGCGTACGGGAGATCGCGGCCGAGGCGGGTGTGGCCAAACCCACCATCTACAACCACCTCGGGGACAAGGAGACGCTGTTCCGCGAGGCGATGCTGGCCGCCGTCGGCCGTACGAGCGGCGCGGGACTGGCGGCACTCGAGCAGCTCCGGGAGCCTGACGATGATGTGCGCCCCATGCTGGAGGAAGTCGGCCACCGCATTCTGAAGAACCACTGCGACCCGGAGTCCCAGGCGCTGCGCCGGCTCCTCAACGCCGAAGCCGCCAGGTTTCCGGACCTGTTGGAGACCATCCAGCGCGAGGGCGCGCAGCGCCTCCACGACGCACTTGCCGACCGTCTGGCACGCCTCGCGCTCTCCGGACGCCTGCACACCAGCGCCCCCGACCTGGCCGCCGAGCAGTTCCTCGCGCTGCTCACGGGCCCGATGGAGCTGCGCACCCGGCTGGGCACGCGCAAGGTGTCCGACGCCGAACTGCGCACCGTGGGGCGGGCCGCGGTCGACACCTTCCTGTGCGCTTACGCTCCCCGAGCCGTTGACTCTCCGTAGACACTCAGGAAAGACCAGGGCAGGGGCCCGGAGGAGCGGCACGGAAAAGGGCACAGGGCAGAGCACGGGAGAGGCGGGACCATGACCACGACACTCCCGCTGCTCGTTCCGGCGTCGCTGTCGCTGGTCGAGCTGGATGAGCGGGACGATCTAATGTCGCCGCTGCGCCCGGACGATCAAGTCGCTGCGGTCTCTGGCCGGGGCGCTGACGCGACAAGGTCATCCCGCGTCAGCGCCGACTGTGGGCAGGTTGCTACGGGAGAACGGATTTGACGAGTGGCTGTGACCAAGCGGCCCAGGGCGGGTAGCACGCCTCGTAGGTCGCCGTCGTCCACCGTCACGGTTGCAGCCGCCTGTGCTCCTGCCGAGGCATTGAACGCCACACTCAGCCCAACGGAAGCAAATAGGGGCAGATCGGAGCGGCTGTCTCCGACGGCCCCGCACGAGCCAGGAGCCAACCCCAGCTCTCGTGCCTTCGCGAGGGCGAAGTCTCGTTTGTTGTACTCGTCGAAGTGGCAGGCGACGCGGCCGGTGAACCGGCCGTCGGTGGTCTCCAGCCGAGGCCCGCTGAACGCGTGGAAGCCGAAGCGGTCAGTCAGGTAGCTGCCGACCGGCGACCAGGCGAGAGTTGCCAGCACGGGCACCAACCCGTTTCGCCGGCACCAGCCCACGGTCTCCGTGATGCCCGAGACCAAGGGAAGCCCATCGAGCCAGCCGGAGACTTGTTCTTCCAGCACGCCCGCCCAGCCCTTGGCATCCAGCTCGGAGACTTCTCGATTGTCCAGGTCGCCGGAGGCGTAAGCGTCTTCGGCCTTGGCCAACTCGTCCTGATGGCCAAGGAAACCGGCCAGAAAGACCGACGAGCTCGTGCCTGGGACGAGGGTGCCATCGATATCGAAGAACACGACGCCCGCATGATCGGATGAGAACACCGACCAAGGATGTCACGCCACGCGAGGCGCCAGATCGGGGCCCCACGTACTTCCGATACACGGCCTGGTTCACGGGCCACGGCAGCGTAGGGCCGGCCCGTATCGGTGAGCGCGAGGACGGCTTCGAACAGCCGGCGTGCGTGTCCACCGGCGAGGGCGTCCACCGGCTCGGGGTCGGCGTCCACTGCCTGAGCGGGTCCCGGCCCGACAGGATCGGGGGCAGGAAGTGCTGCGGGCAGGCAGCCGCGGTGGGCGGCGGCGATGTTCTGGAACCGCCGGGACAGGCCCTGCCACAGGTGGAAGCGGTCGCTGACCTGGACCGCATCGGGGGCACCGTCGGCGATCCCCTGCCTGTAAGCGAGCGTTCGTGGCGGCAGGCGACCTCGATGCCGGAATGCCCGCGCAGCCATCGGCTGAGCTGTTCGGCTTCCCTGCCCTACCAGAGCGTCAGCGGGAGCCGTGTCGTGGCGTCGACCAGCAGCGCGCAGTAGGTGCCGCTGTACGGCGCGAAGTCGTCCACCCCCAGCACCCGGGGCGTGACCGGCGGCGGCAGCGGCACCCGCATCAGCGGGGAGAACACGGTGGACCGCGAAAGCGCGACGCGCAGCAGCCGAGCCCCGGCCGCCCGGCAGCACGCCGATGGCCTCGACCAGCTGCTGCGACAGCGGAGTGCGCCGCTGGTAGCGCACGGTCAGCCCGGGCACCTGCTCGGCGAAGGGCACCTTCGGACAGGCCGTGTTCTCGCAGTACAAGCGGCGTACGGACAGGTCGATTCGGACGGGCCGGACGCCGATCGCGGGATCGGCGAGATGCCGCACGTGGCAGCTGTGGCACCACTCGCTCGACTGGCCGCAGCCCGTACACGCCGCTGGAACACCGGACCGTGTGCGGGCACGAACCGCCACGACAGAATCGGAAACCTCAACCGAAACAACCAAAACAGTGGCCAACTGCGCAAACAGCAAGGGCAGTTCAACAGAACCCAGCTAGAGTTTGCCCGCCAGTAAGCCAGCTGGCCGCCGCCCCAGGACTATCTCCGGTTACGAACCTCTTGCCGGAGCCACGTTCAGGCGTACGCCGACAAGAGCACCGATCTGCCGCGGATCGGAGGGGCGAGCGCCCGGGCCGAGGGCTTTCTGGAGACAACCGGACCACCGAAGCGGCTGCATCGCGCACACCTGGAGACCCGCCGTTGAGCCGGGCGGCCTCGCTCACCCGGTGTGAGTGGGGACCGTTCTACGAGGCCGCGCGGAACGCGCTGGTCGCCCGGGGTGGCGGGCGATCCCGCTGACGCTCATCTCGATGGCCCTCATCGCGCTCTTCGACTCCATTCAGAATCAGGAGTGGGGTCACGGCCTCGTCCAGGACATCGGGTTCGTCCGTGCGACGGACCCGGTCTGGCTCGCCCTGCTCCTCACCCCGGCCTCGCTCTTCGTGCCCGCGCTCAGACTGCCGACGCGAGGTGCGCTGGCACAGGTGCTGCTGGTCTTCGGTACCGCGGAGATCGTTCTGGGTCGACCGCGCACCCTCGTGGTCGCCTATGTCTGCGCCTTCGTCGGGTGGCTCTATTCACCAGTAGTGGTTCTGGCCCAACTTCTGTGACCCGGCAACGCTCTTGTCCCGTCGCTTCTGAACTGGCAGCCGGCAGGTCTCCAACCTGCTTGGTTGCCAGGTGATGTGGGAATCGAGTCGGATGTCGTTCTCGAGCGGGCCGGCTTCTGCGGAACTGGAGCTCGTGGCGATGTTCCGTCCGAGACCTGTTCATCTCTCGCCGGCAGCTTCCAGGATCGCGTGAAGACGCGACAGGCAATCGCTGACGAAGAGGGGGTAGGTGCCCCAGTAGTACGACACCCCGCTGACTCCGACAGCGATGGCCCACGCCCGGGCACGCAGCCATGTCACATCGTCGAGGCTCATGGCGTCCCAGTACGTCTGTCGGGCCTGGGGTGGAAGATCCCACAGAGGTGAGTGCTCGGCGTCGGGCAAGCCGACCGACAGGCATCCGAAGTCGATGACCCCGTGCAGCTTGCCTTGCTGGACCAGAAGGTTGCTGGGTTTGAGGTCTCCGTGGAGCCACACCTGGCGGCCGGACGGCTCGGGCAGGGCGAGCGCACTCTGCCACAGCTGTCGCAGGTGAGGGATGTCCAGGTCGACGCCCTCGATCGTCAGGCAGTTGTCGAAGCACACGCTGATCCAGCGGTCACAGGCACGCAGGCCACCGCCGCGGTACCAGCTGAGTGCGTCCTGCCGAGTGGCTCCCATCAGGGGGACGGAATGCAGGCTCTGCACGATCGCCGCAAGATCGGCCCCGAAGGAGGGCCAGTCGGTGACCGAGCCCGGGCCGGCTTCATCGCCGTCGATCCAGCGGTACACCGACCAGGCGAGCGGGAATGCGGAACTCGGAGTGCCCTCGTGCACCGGCTCCGGGATGCGGCAGGGAAGATGTGGCGCCAGTCGCGGCAGCCATGTCTGCTCCTTCCGGACGGCCTGCGCGTTGTCCGAGGTGCGCGGCAGCCGCATGAGTAGCCGGTCGCCGAGCCGGTACATCGTGTTGTCCGTGCCCGCACCGGCCGGCGAGATGGTGAGGTCTGCCCATTCCGGCCGTTGCTGGCGCAGCAGCGACCGGACCACCGCCTCGTCCGCATGGATCTCGTTCTTGTGAAGTGTCACGGTGAGATCCTTCTTCGCGGGCTCCGCCCCCGCCAGCGATTTTCCCGAGGCGAGTGTCCCGTCTCATGAGATCTTGCGGAGGTGGGGTTGTTGACCTGCTGGGTGACAGGTTGATCTGCGATTCATGGAGGGGGAGGCACTGCGTCTTGAAAGAGGCGCCGACAGCCTCAGGTGTGCGTCTCGTTGACCATGGCGGGGGCGGTGGTTCTCGACCTGGCCTTCGTCAGGATGGTGAGACGCCTGCTTCCACAGTTCTCACTGAAGGTGGCAGTTTCTGTGAGTGGGGTGCTCAGCTGCAAGGTTGAGTCCGCTTGACCTGTCTCTCCTTAGCCTCGTATCGGATCAGGTGGCCGGTGCCCCGTGACGACGGAGGCTGATCGAAGGCCCGCGCAGCCTGCTCAGCCGGGTTGGGTCGCGGCAGACCTACGATTCTTGTCCGTCGCCTCTGGTGCGTCGGATGCGCACGGTGCCAGCGTCCAGGTTCACCTGGTAAGGCGGATCCTCTGCCGGTCTGACGTTCTTGCGCACGCCGCGATGGCGCCCTCGTCGGTGTTGTCCGATCCCCGCGCGGCCAGCAGTGACCTCGCATGGTGCCAGGTGAAGTCGGCGAACGGGGCTGAGACCGTGCCCAGCCGGGTCCACGGGACAGTGACCCAGCCTCCGGCGCGGGTGTCGCGTATCCAGACGTGAGAGAGGTCGTCAAGGTCGTGATGAACCTCCCAGAGATTGCGCTTCACGTCGCCCCCGGACGGCTGGCGCCGATAGGGGCCCAACTCCCGGCATTCGTAGGTGCGGTAATCGAGGGTGATCCCGTAGTCGTTGATCTTCCGCCACTCCACCGGCAGCAGCTCGATGTAGTCGTCCCCACTCAGGCAGATGGGCAGATGCCCCGAGCGGGAGACCAGCAGCGCGTAGACGTCGTTCGGCGACAACGCCCGGCCGGGCAGGAACGGACTGCGCAACCCGTCATGGGGCCGGTTCTGCCAGCGCACATTACCCATTCCTGGAAGAGGTCGGCGAGTTCCACGATGCTCCAGACGGCTTCGACGTCCTGGCCGCGACGAGTGACATGGGACCCGACGTAACCGGCGACGTGCTGGCAGAACAAGGTGTTGATCGAGGAAAGGTGCGCGCGACCACAATCTTGTCGGTTGGGGTGGCCGGCCGCGCGGGCTGGACCGAGCCCCCCAACGACCGGCAGGCCTCGAAGGTGTCGGAGATGAAGACCCTCCCGCGGTCGACGGCGATCGTGTCCGGGACGATCACCGGCTTGGCCGCGGCATGCTCCAGCCGGGCATCGATACTCATCAGGCGGGCGGGATCAACGAAGCCGACATACGCGACGCGTCCGCCCAGCCGGGCCGCATCGGCTCAACCCCGCCGGAGAACGGGCCGGACAGACCGAAGGACGGGACGCTCCGCACCAGTCGGCGGGCTTCAGGTCGGCCCGTGGCAGTTCCGCGTGGCGCTGTCGGCGGACCTTCGGCGGCGGATGGACCGGAGCCCCCGACGGTAGGTGTCCGCCGGGTTCCAGGTGGACCCCCGGTGCCGGGTGAGGGGGTAACAGGCCAGACCGATGAGGACGGAAGTGAAGTGACCGAGGTCCGTGAAGGTGCGCCCCACGATCAGGGGGACGGTGTAGACGACCAGGACACCCGCCAGATATCCGTACCGCCAGGGCGGCGCGATGTGGTAGGTCAGCACGGCGACGACCCCGGCGAGCGCGTAGCTGACGCCGACATCCAGAGTGTTCACCGACGACTCCGGGGCGAGGCCGTGCCGGATCGCCCACAGCAGCGCGCCCTCACTCGCGAGCGTGGCCAGCACATGGGCCGCCACGACGACGGCCAGCCACCGGAGGGTGCCGAGCCAGCGCTCGGCCGGTGCGTGGAAAAGGCTGTACAGGGCCGCGTAGGGGAGCCAGCTACCGCCGTCGATCCACAGGGCGCTGGAGATCAGCACCCGCACCGGGTTATCGGACAGTTCGTGGATGTTCGTCGAACGCTGCCGCAAGAACTCGGTCTCGAACTCCGGCGACATCTGGTGCATCAGGACCGTGGTCACGAACAGCAGCACCAGCCAACCGTAGGTGCCAGGGGCGCCTCGCACATAGGCGCCGACGGCCCGGAAGCCGCGGCGCACAGTGGTGGCCACCACTGTCCGGGAAAAAATTCGCATGAGTCGATTCACACACGCCACATCCGCGAACACCGTGATTGAGGGGCGCACGTCCTTGCAGGAACGATGCCTCTCGATGGTTCCAGAACCGTGCACACCTGGGAACAGACCGGACAGGGCGCGGCCATGGGGAGGCGCGGGCGCTGTGGCGGGGACCCGTCCGCACTGGTCGTATCTATCTGAAGCGTCCGTCCCGAACAGGAATCTGACAGGGATCTGACAGGAGCACCATCGTCTCGGAGGCAACAGCCGCGCCCCCGCCTCCCTCCTCCTATGGGACAGGAAGCACCGGAAGAGGAGACATGTTGCATCGCTCAGTCAGAAGAACCGGCGCCGTCGCCCTCGCCACGGCCGTCGCCATGGCGCTCGGCTCCGGGTTCGGCACGCCGGTCTCCGCGGCCCACGAGGCGGACCGGTCCCCGCAGCAGCAGGGCGAGCGGGGGAAGCAGAAGCGCGTCACACTGATCACCGGGGACACGGTGACGGTCGACGCGACAGGCAGCCGAGTGCTCGGGATCGAGCGCGCCGAGGGGCGCGAGCGCGTCTCCTTCCAGATCGGCCGGGCCGGAGGCCGTACGACTGTCGTCCCGCTCGACGCCCACCGGCTCATCGCCGAGGGCCGCCTCGACGCAAGGCTGTTCGACCTCACCGAACTCAGCCGCCCGGAGTACCGCAAGCGCTCCGGACCCCATCTGATCGTCCGCTACCGGGGCGAGGCCGCCGGCGCCGCCAGAGCCGAGCTGGGCCGGGCCGGTGACGCCGGCCGGACCCTCGCAAGGCTCGACGCCCAGGCCCTGAGGGCGCCGGGACCCGAGGACGCGGCGAAGGTGTGGGAAGCCCTCACCGACCGGTCCGGGGGACACCGCACCACCGCCGCCGGAATCGAGAAGGTATGGCTCGACGGGGTTCTCAAGACCACACTGGAGAGCAGCACCGCACAGATCGGCGCACCGCAAGCATGGTCGGCCGGGTACGACGGCAAGGGCGTGAAGATCGCCGTACTGGATACCGGGGTGGACCAGAGCCACCCCGATCTCGCTTCCCAGGAGATCGCCGAGAAGAACTTCTCCGACGCCCCCGACGCCGTGGACCGCTTCGGCCACGGCACGCATGTCGCGTCCACAGCGGCCGGCACGGGAGCGCACTCGGGGGGCCGGTACAAGGGCGTCGCTCCCGGTGCGAAGATCATCGACGCCAAGGTCATAGGCGACGACGGGGGCGGCAGCGAGTCCCACGCCATCGCGGGCATGGAATGGGCCGTCACCCAGGGCGCCGATGTGGTCAGCATGAGCATCGGCTGGCCCGACTCGCCAGGGATCGGCCCCTTGGAGGAGACCGTCAACCGGCTGTCGGCACAGACGGGCACCCTTTTCACCGTCGCGGCGGGCAACTTCGGCACGTACGGCGCGGAGACCGTCCAGACACCCGGCAGCGCGCAGGCCGCGCTGACCGTCGGCAACGTGGACCGGCAGGACGCGCTCCACGAAACCTCCAGCCGCGGCCCCCGGATCGGCGACGGCGGGATCAAACCCGATATCACCGCCCCCGGCGTGGACATCACCGCCGCCGTTCCCGGAAACCAGTACACGGCCCAGACCGGTACCTCCATGTCCACCCCCCATGTCGCCGGAGCCGCAGCCCTGCTCAAACAGCGCCACCCCGACTGGAAGGGCGACCGGCTCAAGGCCGCACTGACCGGGTCGGCCAAGCCCGGCCCGTACACCGCCTTCGAACAGGGCTCGGGCCGTATCGACATGGCCAGAGCACTGGAGCAGACGGTCACCACCGACACGCCCTCGCTCTCGTACGGCATCCAGCGGTGGCCACACACCGACGACAAGCCCCTGACAAGGACCATCACCTACCGCAACGACGCCGCCGCCCCCGTCACCCTTGATCTCACGGTCACCGCGGCCGGCCCCGACGGCAAGCCCGCGCCCACAGGCCTCTTCTCCGTCTCCGTGCCGAAGCTGACCGTCCCGGCGGGCGGCACCGCCTCCGCCGAGGTCACCGCCGACACCCGCGAGGGGACCCTCGACGGCGCCTACAGTGCCGCGCTCACCGCGACCGGCGGCGGCCAGAACGTACGAACCCCCGCGGCCGTGGACCGCGAAGTCGAGTCCTACGACCTGACCGTGCGCCATCTCGACCGGGACGGGAAGCCGACCCCCAACTACCGGACCAGCGTCGAAGGCGTCAGCGGACCCGCCAAGGGCCGCTCCTACCACCGGGTCGACCCGAGCGGCAGCTACACCGCCCGAGTACCCAAGGGCGGGTACATCCTCAGCAGCACCATCTACGCCGACCCCGCCGACAGCTCCCTCGGCAACGACCTGATCACCCAGCCGCGACTCGACGTCACCGGCGACACCACCGTCACCCTTGACGCGCGCACCACCAAGCCGGTCCGGCTGACCGTCCCCGACCCCGCGGCCAAAAGCACCTCCGCCATGATCCAGTTCACCGTCCGGGACGGCCAGGTGAACTATCCCGGCGGGGTCGCGTTCCCCTCGTTTGCCGGAGTGCGCACCGCCCACCTCGGCCCGGAACTCACCACCGGCACCGTCTCCCAGCGGTTCGGCGGATCCTGGACCGCCGGCACGGGCACGGGCACCGGCACCGAGTACCACCTCGCCTACGCGACCGGGGGAACCGCATTCCCCACCGGCTACACCCGGCACGCCAAGGCCGTCGAACTCGCCACACTCGCCCTCGGGCTCGGCTCGTCGGGAACCAGCACCGAGGGACAACTCACCACCAGCGCCCGCGTCGACGGCCACGACCTGAGCCTCATGTCCACAGTGCCACTGCCCGCGAAACGGAACATCCTGGTCAACGCCGCCGATGCCGAATGGGCTCTGCGCCTTGAGCAGTGGGGCGGCGAGGGCGGCAGATGGGGCCTTGACTACTCCACCGGTCCGCTGCGCCTTCAACCGGGCAAGCGCCACCCCCGGGACATCGGCGTCGGAGTCCACGGACCCGCGCTCGGCGCCGGTGACGGCCTCTTCCGCACCGGCGACACGATCAGCGGCTGTCTGCCGCTCCTCGCCGACGGAGCCGGTCACCGCACCACCCCGGAACACCGACAGGCCACCACCACGCTCCACCGCGACGGCATCGAAACCGCCTCCCGCCCGCAGCCTCTGTGCGACACGGCCTTCACCGTCCCCGCGGGCAGGGCCGACTACCGGCTGAGCACCTCCCTGACCCACGACACCACGGCGACCGTCTCCACCAAGGTCACCGCGGACTGGACCTTCTCCTCCCGCAGCACCCGGAGCCGTACCGCCCTGCCGGTCTCCGCCGTCCGGTTCACCCCGGCACTCGCCCTCGACTCGACGGCGAAGGCCGGTGACATGATGAAGATCCCCGTAGCCGTCACCGGCACGGCGGCAGGCTCCGCGCTCGCCTCCCTGACCGTGTACGCCAGCGACGACAACGGCGCCACCTGGACGAGAACCCCCGTCGCCAAGGGCGCTGTCAGCGTTACCAACCCGCCCGCGGGCCAGGGCGTCTCGCTCAAGGCCAAGGTCATCGACCAGCAAGGCAACACCCTGACCCAGACCATCCACAACGCCTACCGGACCCGGTAGGCCCTCACGGCCGCAGGAGATCCCTGCCCGGAGCGCTCCACGCCCAGGGGTCGCTCCGGGCACCGCCCTCCGGGAGACGTCGCTTCACCGTCTGGTCCCCAACTGGCCCCCAGGAACGACGGAAAGGCGGTACCGGATTTCTCCGATACCGCCTACGACCTGCGAAAACACAAGTCGGGACGACAGGATTTGAACCTGCGACCCCTTGACCCCCAGTCAAGTGCGCTACCAAGCTGCGCCACGTCCCGCTGCGTTCCCCCGGTTGCCCCGGGTGACCGCGCAGGACAAACATTACCTCACTCCGAGGACCGAATCGACGCCCGTGCCTGTTGGGCGCGGGCTGCCAGCCCCTCGGCTCCGCAGGCCATCGCCTGCTTCTGCGCGCGGGCGAGTTCCCGGTGCGAACCGATCGCGATGCCGTAGTCGACCCGGGCGAGGGCGTGCTCGTAGGCGGAGGGGGACTTCTCCAGGTGTCCCACCGCCTCGGCGAGCAGCTGCGCGGACCGCTCCGGGGGTGCGAAGAGGGCGACGCAGCGCAACGCCTCGCCCATGGCGGTGGGCGTGCCGAACCTCTCGGCGTGCACGCGGTTCCGGGCTGCGAGATGGGCCGCGCGGGCCGGGTCGTCCTCGGCCAGGGCCCGCGCCAGGTCGGCGGCCCAGGGAGCCCAGATGCCGTTGAAGCGTTCACGTGACTCCAGAGCGGTCCCCGCCGCTTCGAGCTCGGCGATCGCGTCCTCCTTGCGGCCCTCCGCCAGGAACAGGCGGCCCCGCATGCACGGCGCGTCGGGCAGGACCATGGCGCTGGGGTAGGGCGGGCCGAAGTCGTAGCGGTCGGCGATGCGGCGGGCCTCCTCGGTGCGTCCGCGCGCCAGCAGGGTGTCGATGAGCAGGCAGGCCGCGTCCCAGTGCACGGGGAGTCCGGAACCGACGCGGTCCGCGAGGCGGAGCCCTTCACGAAGGAAGCCCTCGGCCTCGGCGAGGCGGCCGCGACGGCGGTGGACCATGCCGAGCAGGGTGTGCGCGAACGCCAGGTGGGCCCCGCTCCAGCCGGAGATCTCGAAGGCCCGGACCGCTTCGCCGAAGAGGCTCTCGGCCCGGTCCAGCTGGTCGACGAAGGTGTAGGCGATGCCGACCATGGTGGGGAGCTCGAAGCCCCACTCGGAGTCGGTCCAGCCGAGGCCCCGGGCGGGACTGCCGTCGATCAGGGCGCGTTCGCACAGGTCCACGATGAGCTGGGCGTTCTCACCACGCACCATGGCGTCGAAGGCCCGGAGCGTGAGAAGCGCCCGCTCCGAGTTGTCCCAGCCCTTGAGGTGGTCGGCGTTACGGGTGAGCCGCCGCGAGCGGGCCGGTCCGTCGTCCTCCGTGGCCTGCATGCCCTCCCACATGAAGTGCGCGGCCTGCAGGCGCATCAGCCCGGGGCCGGGCGCGGTGCGCGCCGCCTCGGCGGCCAGCGAGAGCGCCGCGTCCTTGAGCTGGTTGTTGTGGGCGAGCGCGGCTGCGAGCCGGAAAGTGGCGTCGACCCGCAGCCCGTCGTCGAGACCCGGCATGTCCAGGGCGGCGCGCAGGTGCTGGACCGTGGTCGGCGGGGAGCTCAGCAGCGTCGCGCAGCCCAGCTCGTACAGCAGGACGGCCCGGTCCTTGGGGCGCGGCGGTTCCTCGATGGCCCGTTCCAGACAGCGTCGGGCCGCTTCGGGCGCACCGACGGCGAGGTGCTGGCCGGCGGCTTCCCGTAGTTGCGCGACCAGTTCCTGGTCGTCGTCCGGGTGGACCTCCAGCAGATGCCGGGAGGCCGCGGCGGCGCCGAGGCCGGCCCGGGTGATCGCCCAGGCGGCGCGCCCGTGCATGGCGGTGCGGGTGGCCGACGGGATCGAGCGGTAGACCGCCGTCGCGATCAGCGGGTGGACGAACTCCAGTGGGTCGAAGCCGGTGACGATACGGGCGTCGCGCAGCCGGGCCGTGCAGTCGGCGGCCTCCGCCGAGCTCATTCCCGCGAGTGTGGCGGCCAGTTCCTGAGAGATGTCGGTACCCAGCACCGCGGCGGCCCAGGCGAACCGGTTGGCATTCGTGCCGAGCCGCTCCAGGCGGGCGACGAGCCCGCTGCCCCTGGCGGACGCGCCGAGCTCGCGCAGTTCGCCCGCGGATTCCTCCACCGGAGGCAGTTCGCGGTCCTGGACCTTGGCGACCAGCTCGACCGCCTCGTACGGATTGCCTCCGGTGACGGCCCACACCTCGCGGCAGAACGGGTCGTCGGCATGGTCACCCAGGCCCGCGCGGACCAGTACGGCGGTGGCGTCCGGGGTCAGCGCCCGCAGGGCGACCCTGGTCACCGTGCTCTGGTTGCCGAAGCCGCGCTCGGCCTCGCGGTCGGCGATGTAGTTGGCGTCGCGCTCGGCCAGCTCCTGCGGGCGGTGGGCCTGCACCACCAGGACCGGCAGTTCACCGAGGCGGGCGGTGAACGAGGCCAGCCAGGCCAGGGACTCACCGTCCGCCCAGTGCGCGTCGTCCACGATGAGCAGGAGCGGCTGGTGGCTGAGCCGGGACGCGAGCCTGCCGACGACGAAGTCCAGGCCGTCGCGCACACCCTGCGGGTCGGGTTGCAGGCCTCCTGGCTCGGCGAGGCCCAGGGCCGGGGCGGTCGTCTCGTACCAGTCGCCGAACAGGGCGCGGGTCTCGTCGGGCGGGAACCGGTCGAGTGCGGGATGCAGCAACTGCCGTACGACGTGGAACGGTACGGAGGTGACGGTCTCACCTCCCCGGGCGGACCAGATCGTGCAACGGTCGGCGGCCATCCTCCGGATCTCCGCGAGCAGTGCGGTCTTGCCGATCCCCGCCTCCCCGCTGAATACCAGGAGTCCGCCGACGGCCTGCGCACCGCACAGGGCGTCCACCGCCTCGGCGGCGGCGGCGAGTTCCGGTTCACGCTCGTACAACGGTTGGGACGGCTTCATGCCCACCCTTCCCACAGAGGCAGTCTTCTCGACGGTCGAGCCTAGTCGTGCGCGGGTGCTCGTCGACAGGGTTCGCACGATTCTCCGCAGGTGCGGGGCACAATCGAGTAGTGAACGAGACGCGCAGAGACCGTGATGCCGAGGGCCGGGCGCGCAACGCGCGCCCCCGTGACGGACTGGGACGCCCCCTGCCGTACGGGACACCCGGCGTCGAACGACAGCCGGAGGGGGTCGTCCGCGCGCCCGCGGAGACGCTCCGGGAGGCGCAGCGACTGCTGGACGCGGGAATGCCGTTCCACGCGCACGAGGTCTTCGAGGACGCCTGGAAGTCGGGTCCGGAGGACGAGCGCGAGCTCTGGCGGGGGCTCGCCCAGCTCGCGGTGGGGCTGACCCATTCCGCGCGGGGCAACACCGCGGGCGGGGCGCGACTGCTGCGCCGGGGCGCGGAAGCCCTCGCCCCGTTCGCCGGATCCGGGCCGCACGGGATCGCGGTCACCGCGCTGTCCGACTGGGCTCGGCAGCTGGCGGACCGGGTGGGGGCAGGCCCGACGGTCGACGCAGCCGCCGAGGCGCCCCGCCTGCGGGGGTAGCCCTACGGCCGGGGCTGAGGCGGGGGCAGAAGCGGAAGAACCGGGTCCGCGGGTCCCGGCTCCGTACAGCTACTACGATCCGGCTCCATGAGCACTTCTGACCAGGACCAGCACCGGGACCAGAGCGAGGACGGGCCGAACGTCGATCAGTCCGACCGGGACCGGGATGACCGGGGCGCCGACTCCCCGATAGCCGACGCCGCCTCGGAGACGGAAGCGGCCACAACGACAGCGACAGACGGAATCAGTGTTCCCGGTGGTGAGGAACGTGGGGACAGTCAGGACGGCCAGGACCATCGGGACGGTCGGGACGGTCGGGACGGGAAAAGACTCAGCCCGCGCCAGGCCCGACGGCTGCGGATCGTGCTCTCCTCGGTGGGCATGGCGGCGATGGCCCTTGTGCTCGGGCTGCGCATCGCGAGCCGGTCATCGGTACTCGTCGTCGGCGTCTACGGACTCGCGCTCATCCTGTGCGGCGTGGTGATCGAGCTGAGCAGGAACGGCCGCACCCGGCTGGCCAGCTGGCTGCTGGGGACGGGGCTGCTGGCCGCCGTGGGGGCGGACTGGCTGCTGCTTCCCTGAGGAGGCGGCCCGGCAGCCCGGCGGCCCGGCGGCCCGGCACCATCAGATCAGCAGCAGTTGAAGTCCGCCGATCGCCGTCGCACCGATGACGATCCGGTCGAAGACCTTCTGATTGATCCGGTCGACGCACGCCCGGCCCAGGTAGGCGCCGGGCAGGACAAACAGCAGCAGGGAGCGGGCGTCGATCAGGCCCAGGCCCACGCTGAACGGCACCTTGGACACGTTCACGTTCGGCGGTGCTGCGGTGCTGCGGTGCTGCGGTGACGATGGATCACGGGCCGGCGGACACCGCCGCCCAAACCGGTCGTCCGGATCAGACCGGGCCGGGGAGCCCAGCATGATCCGAACGAGAGGCCCCAGTGCTATGCGTCCGTGCGGATCACCACCACCAGCGTCCGGGGCCCGTGCACGCCCTCCACCCGCTCCAGTTCGATGTCGGACGTGGCGGACGGGCCGCTGATCAGCGTCGTCGGCCGTTCGGGCACCAGACGCGCCACCGCCTCGGGCACGCCGGCCTCGATGGTGGAGAGGTCCACCACACAGAGGTGCAGATCAGGGACGAGGGAGAGCGCCCGGCGACCCTGGCCGGGCGAACTGTCCAGGAAGATCGTGCCGGTCTCGGCGCAGCCGGCGGCCGACGCCGTCACCACCGCGTCCAGGGTCTCGAGTTGTGCGGGCAGGACACCGCCGTCGTCCTGCCGCACCTCACCCTCGTACCGGTCGAGCCAGTGCGCTTCCAGCCCAGCCGGTACGCCGATGCGGCGAACGCCGTGCTCCCGCAGGACGTCGCCGACGACCTCGGCGGTGCGATCGGCCGTACAGGGGTGCACCCGCGCCTTGTAGTCGAGGAGCCGGTCGGTGAACAGGGCGAGGCGCTCCTCGTCGGGCAGGACACGTCCGGTGCGGTAGTCGCGCGGGACGACGACGGCGGGTGCCGGGGCCAGCGCGAGGGCGTCGCGGATCCGGCCCAGCACCGTGTCGCGGGCACTGTTCATGTCGCGTCCTTCTCGTCGTGCTCGCCGCCGGGGGCCGCGGCGTCGTGTTCGGCGGCCGCGGCCCGCAGGGCGGCCGTGCCCTCGTCGGAGGCGAACCAGGAGCGGAAGGTCTCCCGGGGCGGGGCCGCGGTGTCACGGCTGTCGCTCCAGCCGCTCAGCGGTGGCGGCAGCCGCGAGATCGTCCCGTCGCGTCCCGCGATGACGCGGCCAAGGGCGGACGCCTTCTGCGCGGTGGTGTACAGGGCGGGGCGGCGCATCACGGCGGCGGCCGCCCTCATCGCCAGCTTCTCCGGTGTGACGCCGCTCTGTTCGGTGTGCTGATGGCGCAACTCAACCAGCAGCGAGGGGATGTCGATCTTGACCGGACAGGCGTCGAAGCAGGCCCCGCAGAGGCTGGAGGCGTACGGCAGGGAGCTGTTGGGGTCATCCTTCGCCGCGTGCATTCCGGCCAGCTGCGGAGTGAGGACGGCGCCGATGGGGCCGGGGTAGGTCGACCCGTAGGCGTGGCCCCCGGTCCGCTCGTACACCGGACAGACGTTGAGGCAGGCGGAGCAGCGGATGCAGTTGAGGGCCGAGCGTCCGATGGCGTCGGCGAGGGCGGCGGTGCGGCCGTTGTCGAGGAGGACCAGGTGGAAGTCGCTCGGACCGTCACCGGGCGTCACTCCGGTCCACAGCGACGTGTAGGGGTTCATGCGCTCCCCCGTCGAGGAGCGGGGCAGGAGCTGGAGGAAGACCTCCAGGTCCTGGTAGCGCGGAATCACCTTCTCGATGCCCATCACGGTGATGAGCGTCTCGGGCAGGGTCAGGCACATGCGTCCGTTGCCCTCGGACTCGACGACGGCGAGCGTGCCGGTCTCAGCGACACCGAAGTTGGCACCGGAGACGGCGACCTTCGTCGAGAGGAACTTCTCGCGGAGGTAGCGGCGGGCGGCGGCGGCGAGGTGGGCGGGGGTGTTGTCCAGCTCCGGGTCGACGCCGGGGATCCGGTCGAGGAAGATCTGCCGGATCTCGTCCCGGTTGCGGTGGATGGCGGGCACCAGGATATGTGAGGGCCTGTCGTGGGCGAGCTGCACGATGAGTTCGGCGAGGTCGGTCTCGTACGGGGTGATGCCGACGGACTCCAGGTGCTCGTTGAGTCCGGTCTCCTGGGTGGCCATCGACTTGACCTTGATGACCTCGTCGCTTCCCGCGGCCCTCACGAGCCGGGCGACGACCTCGTTGGCCTCGGTGGCGTCGCGCGCCCAGTGCACGGTGCCGCCGCGCTCGGTGACCTTGCGCTCCAGTTGTTCGAGCAGTTCGGGCAGCCGGTTCAGGGCGTCGGTCTTGATGGCGGAGCCCGCGTCCCGCAGGGCCTCCCAGTCGGGCAGTTCGCCGGTGACGTTCAGGCGTTTGGCCCGGATGGTGCCGGTGGCGCGGCCGAGGTTGCGGCGGAGTTGGTCGTTGCCCAGTTCGTCGTGGGCGGCGCGAGGGAAGGCCTTGTCGCCGCGGAGGTTGCCGGTGCCGTACGGGGAGCGCGGCGGCGGGGCGGGCATGCCGAGGAACGTGCTCATACGGTGACCTCCGTCAGGACGTCGGGCGTGGCGCGGGTCGCGGCGAGGATCCGGGCGAGGTGCAGGGTGCGGGTCCCGGACCGGATCCGGGAGAGCCCGCCGCCGATGTGCATCAGGCAGGAGGAGTCCCCGGCGGTGCAGACCTCCGCCCCGGTGGCCGTGATACTTGCCGTCTTGTCGTGGAGCATCGCGGTGGAGGTCTCGGCGTTCTTGAGTGCGAAGGTGCCGCCGAATCCGCAGCAGGAGTCGGCCCCCGGCAGCTCGACGAGGTCGATCTCCTCTACCGCGCGCAGGAGCCGGAGCGGTTTGTCGCCGACCCGGAGCATCCGCAGCGAGTGGCAGGTGGGGTGGTACGTCACCCGGTGCGGAAAGTACGCGCCGACCCTGGTGACGTCAAGAACGTCCACGAGGAGTTCGGAGAGCTCGTACGTCTTCGCGGCGACGGCGTCCACTCCGGCGCGGAGCGCGGCGTCCCCGTAGCGGTCGGCGACGATCCGGTGCTGATGCCGGACGGCACCGGCGCACGAGCCCGACGGCATCACGACCGCCTCGATCGAGGCGTCGCCGAACCCGTCCACGAAGTCGCGTACCAGGGGCACGGGTTCGCGTTGGTAGCCGGTGTTGATGTGCATCTGCCCGCAGCATGTCTGGCCCGGTGGGAACACCACTTCGTGGCCCAGGCGCGTGAGCAGGATCGCGGTGGCCTTCACCGCGTCGGGGAAGAGCGTGTCTCCCAGACAGGTGGCGAAGAGTCCGATGCGCATGGAGCCTCCTCGGTCGGGTTCTTCGCGGCGGGCCGGGGCCGTCGCGTTCACTATGAGGTTTCTATGGTCGGACCATACTAGGCGTAGGCCATTGAAGGGAAAGTCCGAAGGTGCGCGTCGTGCGACGCGCCACGCCCGGCGTTGCGTGCCGCACGGAGGCCTGACCGGGCGCCCGTTCGGACGCCTACGGCACGATGGGGCCCTCCACCAGCGTCCCGTGCAGCCCCCGGATATGCCGCTCCACCAGGTCCGCGGCTTCTCCGCCCCGCCCTTCCCGTACGAGCGCCAGAAGGGCCACGTGCTCGGCGTTGAGGGCGCGAGCAGTGGTCGGCCAGTCCTCGGCGGCCTCCAGGGCGCGCAGGATCAACGGCCGCACGGACTCGCGTACGGCGGAGGTGAGCGTGGACGTCAGGGCGTTGCCGGAGCTGCGGGCGATGAGCACATGGAAGCGGGTGTCCAGATCGTTGAATCCGCTCACTTCGATGCCCGGCTCCGCCATGCCCGCCACCAGCTTCTCCGCCTCGTCGAGGTCCTCGGGCGGTCCGTGGCGGGCGGCGGCCTCGAAGCTGGACCGCTCCAGGACCACCCGGGCCTCCAGAACGTCCTGGAGGCTGTAACTTCCGAGGGCGAAGTGAAGACGGAGCAGTCGGCCCAGGGCGTCGTCCGGGTTGCGCACGATGCGGGCCCCGGCATCGGGTCCCCGGCCGGGCTGGGCCACCAGGACGCCGATGGTCTCCAGCACTCGGAGCGCCTCGCGCAGGGCGGAGCGGCTGACGCCGAGCACCGGAGCCAGTTCCCGTTCGGGCGGCAGCCGGTCACCGGCGCGGAGCTCTCCGGCGAAGACCCGTTCCTCAATGCTACGGAGCACGAGCTCATGGGTGCGGGACTGCCGCACGGGCTGCCATTCGACGGGCATCCGCCACTCCCTGCCTCGGCCGGATCAGGGCATGCAGCCTATGTCACACCGGGCATGTGGTCGGACCTCAGAGTGTTGACCGACCTCGGAGCGTGCGGTCCGGCCGCACGGACATCACTCCTCCCCTGCCTCCCCTGCCTCTCCTGCGTACGCGCGAAGGCCCCGCCCGGCGGTACGGACGAGGCCTCGACGCCTGCCGGAAGGGGGCGGCGGCGGGCAGTGCATACGGGCACTGCATACGGGCACTGCCAGGAGGACGGGGTGCGGGTCAACGGGTGCTGGGGATGTCCCGACCGTGCAGGCGTCCGCGCTGCGGGTCGAAGAGCTGGGCCGCCGCTCCGGACACGACCAGGCCGGCGGCGATCAGGAGACCGTGGCCCATGGCGATGCCGGTGCCCAGTGCGGCGAGCCCGACAGCGAGCCACAGCCAGGCGTTGCGGCGGCGGTACTCGCGCGGGGTGCGCGGGGTACCGCCGGACATCGCCTCGGCGAACCCGGGATCGTCGTGACGCAGCCGCTCCTCCAGATCACGCAGCCGCTTGTCGTACGTGGGCATGGTGTCTCCCTCCCGGCACGGAAATCCTCTCGGCTCCTGAACGGCCCGACCCCCGCGGTGCGGCAGGCGGCACGGAGCAGGGGCCCTGGGGCCCTGGGGCCCTGGCCTCATGGTCGCCGGGGGAAGCCTCCGCAGACCATCGGGGACAGCACCCATATCCGCGGGTGCGCACCATGCAGACCGGGCGCGCGGGGGTGTCGGAGAGGCGGGTCCGGGCGGCGGCGGCCGTCCTCCCGCACAGCGGCGATAGTGGAGGCTGTCACCGCGGCTGTCAGCGCGTCCGCACCACCGCCCTCCGAAGGAGCCGTTCGATCTTGTCCCTGTTCTGGCGGATCTTCCTGCTCAACGCCGCCGTGCTGGTAGCGGCCGGCGCCCTGCTGCTGCTCGGGCCGATCACCATCTCCACCCCGGTCCTGCTGACCGAGGCCATGATCCTGACCGGCGGCATCGCCTTCATGCTCGCGGCCAACGCCGCCCTGCTCCGGCTCGGTCTCTTCCCGCTCCAGCGGGTCACTCGCGCGATGACGACCACCGATCTGCTGCGTCCGAGCCCCCGCCCCGAGGTCGCGGGGCATGGTGAGATCGCCGCGCTGATCGAGACGTTCAACACGATGCTGGACCGGCTGGAGGCCGAGCGGGCCACCAGCAGCGCCCGCGCGCTCTCCGCGCAGGAGGCCGAGCGCCGCCGCGTGGCGCAGGAACTGCACGACGAGGTCGGGCAGACGCTGACCGCGGTTCTGCTGGAACTGAAGCGGGTCGCCGACCACGCCCCGAAGCCGCTGCGCGGGGAGCTGCGCCAGGTCCAGGAGATCACCCGGGGGTCGCTCGACGAGATCCGCCGGATCGCGCGCCGGCTGCGGCCCGGGGTGCTGGAGGAACTGGGCCTGGTGAGCGCGCTGACGGCGCTGATCAACGAGACCCCGACGCCGGACGGGCTGACGATCCGCCGCCGGATGGGAAAGGATCTGCCCGAGTTGGGCGCCGAGGCCGAACTGGTCGTCTACCGGATCGCGCAGGAAGCACTCACCAACACGGTCCGGCACGCCCGCGCCACCCGGATCGAACTCTCGCTGGGGCGCGGCCCCGGCGGAGTGGAACTGCGCGTCCGCGACGACGGCCGCGGCCTCGGGGACGCCCCGGAGGGGGCCGGCCTGCGCGGTATGCGCGAACGCGCTCTGCTGATCGGCGCCGAGGTCTTCCTCGGTCCCGGACCGCAGGGCGGCACCGAAGTACGTCTCGATGTGCCCGTCCCGAACGGAAGCAAGTGACCATGCCCACCTCGCCGTCCATCGTCACGCCCTTCAGGGGCGCGACCGCTCCGACGCGCATCCTGCTGGCGGACGACCACGCCCTCGTGCGTCGCGGCGTCCGGCTGATCCTCGACGGCGAACCGGACCTGACGGTCGTCGCCGAGGCGGGCGACGGCGCCGAGGCCATCGAGATGGCCCGTGCCGAACGGCCCGACCTGGTCATCCTGGACATCGCTATGCCCCGCCTGACCGGCCTCCAGGCGGCGCGCGAGCTGTCCCGGGTCATGCCCGGACTGCGCATCCTGATGCTCACGATGTACGACAACGAGCAGTACTTCTTCGAGGCGTTGAAGGCAGGGGCGGCAGGTTACGTCCTCAAGTCGGTCGCGGACCGGGACCTGGTGGAGGCCTGCCGGGCGGCGATGCGCGACGAGCCGTTCCTCTACCCGGGCGCGGTGACCGCGCTCATCCGCAACTTCCTCGACCGGGCCAGGGACGGCGAGGACCTGCCGGCGCGAGCCATCACGGAGCGCGAGGAGGAGATCCTCAAGCTGGTCGCCGAGGGCCACTCGTCCAAGGAGATCGCCGAGCTGCTCGTCATCAGCGTCAAGACCGTGGAGCGGCACCGCGCCAACCTGCTCCAGAAGCTCGGCCTGCGCGACCGCCTGGAACTCACCCGCTACGCGATCCGCGCCGGGCTGATCGAACCCTGACCCCACGCGATCGGGGGCGCGGGCAGTTCATGTGATTCTCACCCGGTCCGCATAGGGTGCCCCCGTGACCCAGATGACCCCGCCCGGCTGGCATCCAGACCCCGGGTACTCAGGCAATGGCCCCGCTCAGGAACGCTGGTGGGACGGAGCGCAGTGGACCGGCCATGTCCGCGCGTCGCCCGGCGCGGCGCGCCGCCGCGGGATCCGCGTCGGCGTCGGTGTGACGGTGGGCGCGGTGGTGCTCGCCGCCATCGGGGGCGGCGTGTATCTGCTGGGCGAGGACGGCGCCGGCCGGCCGGACACGGCGGCCTCCTCGCCGTCCGCCGTCCCTGATCCGCCGGGCGCTCCGGACGGAGAAGAGAAGGACGGCGAAGAGGGCGGCGAGGGGAACGGCGACCGTCAGGGTCCCGGTGACCAGCTCCCGCCGACCGAGCCGGGTTTCGCCACGGACCTGGCCGCCGGGGTCAGTCTTCCGGTGCCCAAGGGGTGGAAGGGAACGTCCGGGGCGGTCGGCGCCGGACTGACGACGGGTGAGCACGCGTGCCCCGGCGACACTGCCGAGACCTGCGTGCGCGGCGGAGTGTTCTCCGCTCCGGCGGCTGCCATGAAGCTCACCGCGGGGACGCCTGAGGAGGCGGCCAAGAAGGACATCACCCTCAACGCCCAGGAGTCCTACGGCGGTAAGAGCTACGGAAAGATCTCCTCGCACGAGGAGCTGAAGTCCGAGGCGGTCACGGTGGCAGGCGGCAAGGGCTATGTCGTGCGCTGGAAGGTGGTGACGGAGAAGGGCGACGACGGCTACGTGGAATCGCTGGTGTTCCCCTCCCCGGCCTCCAAGGACATGCTCGTCGTGGTCCGGTCGGGATTCGACGTCAACAAGGACGCGCCGAAGCTGTCCGTCCTCGACGAGATCACCCGTGGGATCAAGGCCGCGGCCGGCGCCGGCGGCGGTGTCGGCGGAACCGTCTGAACGGCCGCGCCCAGCGGGTGAGTGCCCGGCGGGGGCCGGATCGGAGACGGTCCGGCCCCCGCCGTTCAACTGTCGGGTCCTCCTCGTCGTCAGCCCGTGGCCGTTGCCGGGTCGCTGCCTCCGGCGGCCCCTGTTTCCGCGGTGACGCCCCGCCCAGGATGGCCGCACTTTCGCCGGCGTCCGGCACGAAGGCCGTCAGATAGACCAGATGTCCCGCTCCGCGCACTCCGGTGATCACCGACCCGCCGTAGGAGTGGCCGAGCACGAGCGGAGGCTCCGCCAGTGAGTCGACAACGGCCTGGACCGCCGAGGTGTCGGCGGACAGCGAGCCCCGGTGGAGCTCGGGGACGACGACCTCGATTCCCGCGGTCCGCAAGGGTTCCGCCACCCTGCCGAAGTGCTCGGGACGGTGGTACAGGCCATGAACGAGCACTACGGCAGACAGAGCGCCCGCCTCCTCACGTAACGTTCCGGCCGGTGGAAATGTACGACGACAGCGAGGACCGAAAATGAACAGTCCGGCGATTGTGTCGAGAGAAGAATGGTTGGCGGCCCGGAAGGAACTCCTGGCACGTGAGAAGCAGTTCGACCGGGATCGGGACGCGCTCAGCGCACGGCGCCGGGCCCTGCCGATGGTCGAGGTCACCGAACCCTACGTCTTCGACGGCCCGGACGGCACGGCAAGCCTCGTCGACCTGTTCGACGGCCGCAGTCAGCTCATCGTCTACCACTTCATGCTGGCACCCGACTGGGAGGCCGGCTGTACCGGGTGTTCGCTCCTCGCCGACAACATCGGCCACCTGGCGCACCTGCACGCGGCCCGGACATCGTTCGCCGCGGTCTCGCGCGCGCCTCTCGCGAACATCACGAAGTTCCGTGAACGCATGGAGTGGACCTTCCCCTGGTTCTCCTCCCACGGGACGTCGTTCAACTACGATTTCCACGTCACCATGGATGAATCCGTGAGGCCCGTTCTCTTCAACTTCCGCACGGAGGATGAACTGAGGGAGGCCGGAATCGGATCCTGGGCCCTGAGCGGCGAGCAGCATGGCTTGAGCGTCTTCCTCCGCGAGGACGACCGCGTGTTTCACACCTACTCCACGTACTCGCGTGGCACCGATCTCCTCAACGGCACCTTCAACTACCTGGACCTGACCCCCCTCGGCCGCCAGGAGGAGGCCGGGACCATGGACTGGGTCCGCCATCACGACGACTACGGCGGCTAGTACCGCAACGGTCTCTGCCCTGATGTTCGGACAGGTTCGGGTGCTGTGTGCCACGTCGTCGGTCATGACCGGTGCGGGCTCGGTGCCGGCGTCGACGGCACCGCCGGTGGGACCAGTGGGGAAAGAAGTGCCTTGTGAACCGCGATAATGAGAGTTCTCCAGGCTCACATCGGGCACGATCAGCAAGGCACCTCCGCAGTGAGATTGTTCACCACCCCGGCGCGGGTGTTCGCCGCTTCCGGCGAGCCGAATCTCATCCAAGGGTGCTGCCTCCCTGCTGCGTGAAACCCTGGCCACAGTGCGGGCCATGGGCATCACCGCCATGGTCATCGTCCGCGCGGACTCCGCCACCACCCCTTCAACGTCCCGGCCCGCATCGCCCGGCCCGGCACCACGCGTGGTGCCGGGCCTTCCCCAACGCTGTCGCTGCGCAGACGACTTCACTGCCCTGTGGACAGCCACCGGCCAGCGGACGCAGACCCGACCCGCCGAACCCCCACCGCCCACCCACGACCTGGACGACGTCGGAGAACCCACCACCGGAACGGCCGTCCGGAAGACCGCCCTGCCCGAAACCGGAAATCCACCCACAACCCATCACACCGGGTGATCAGAGATCACGCGGTGGATCGAGGTTCGGGTTGGTGGGGCAGGGTGTCCCGCCACACCGGCCACACCGGCCGCATACGACTCGGGTGGGGCTTCACCACGTTCACATGTCATGAGTGAGCAACTGGAACGCGAAGCGGGATTATGGCGACGATTTCCACCGGCGAACCGTGCGCGGGATTCGTTACACTCTCCAGCTTCCGAGCTCTGGAGGACGCAGTGAGTGAACGCCCTGTCCACACGGTTGAGGTGCCCCTCCGTGACGGTGGCGAAGAGACCATACGGGTGCAGATCCGTGAGGTGGACGAATCTTTGGTACGGGTGGGGCGCGGCGGCCGTTCCGTGACGCGGGCCCAGAGATCGTTCGGCGAGATGCTGGACACCGTACGGCCCGTCGCGGAGAGCTTCGTCGGACGGTTCCGGGGGCTGGCCAACGCGCCTGATGAGATCACCCTGGAGTTCGGGGTGTCGCTGTCGGCCGAGGCCGATGTGGTCATCGCGAGCTCCGCCACTGCGGCGAACTTTTCTGTGACCCTCACATGGAACAGGAAAGACGATCCTGAGACAACGGTCAATAATTCGTGCGAAGTTGAACCGTTGGGGATTGTCGGGCCGTGATGAAGCGGAGGCCATGTGACAGGGGTGGAGCCGGAGCCGCAGGAGCCTGATGAGGCGCTGGTCTCGTCGGTTGTCCGGATCAAGGGACAGAGCGGTGAGCCCGTGGGAACGGGTTTCCTCCTGGCACCGGATGTGGTGCTGACATGCGCGCATGTGGTGGCGTACGCCTCGGGGGAGGAATGCAGCACGGCAAAAGTGGCTGCCGGGACCACGGTCACGCTGGACCTGCCGCTGGACGCGAACCTGGCGGGACGTTCTTGGACCGCCGAGGTCGAGTACTGCGTCGAGGAAAAGGACGACCGCACCGGGGATGTCGCGGTCCTGCGTGTACGGGGCGCCATACCGGGCGGCCGTCCGCTGGCCCTGGCCGAGCCCGCGACCGCCTGGGACAAGAGAGTCGGCATCGTCGGATTCACGGGGCCACGGCCGGGTGGATCCTGGTATTGGGGAGTCCTCGGCGGCCCGACGGAGGAGGGCTGGCGACAGCTCTCCCGGACCGATGAGACCAGGCCCTACATCGAGGAAGGCTTCAGTGGCAGCCCGGTCTGGGATTCCCACGGCCGCGCGGTCGTGGGCCTCGTCGCGGTAACCCAGCGGGGTGCCAACGAGGCCCAGCAGACGTTCGTGATCCGCGCGAGCACGGTGCTGAGGCTTATCCCCGAACTCGAGAAGACCGTGGAACCGCCGTCGCCCTTCCGTAGCCTGAGGGCCTTTCAAGAATCCGACGTGGACGTCTACTTCGGCCGTGAACGCGAAAAGACGAAGGTGACGAGAGCCCTGTTGGGCGGGCGTCCCAGTGTCACCCTGTTCGGGCCGTCGGGCTCGGGCAAGTCGTCGCTGGCGCTGGCCGGTGTGGTGCCCAGAATGCGCGAGGAAGGGTACGACGTCCTGGTGGTGGATGCCGGGCCGGTCTCTTCGCCGCTGGCCGCGCTCGCCACCGAGCTGTACGCGGCATACAGCACGGGACGGCACGGGGCGCGGAACGCCGGTGACGTACAGCAGTGGCTCACGGGGCTGGGGCTCGTGGACACCCTCCATCGCCTGCGTGGGAAGTCGGGCGGCAAACTCCTCGTCGTACTCGACCAGGCCGAAGCCCTGCTCGCAGGCAAGGACGCCGAGGTCGCCCAGGTGGTTGATGCGCTCTTCCCGGAGAACCGTCCGGTCGGCGCGCCCAGCGTCCTCGTTACACTCCGGGCCGACCTCGTCGACGCCGCCCTCAGACACCCGAGTCTCGGTCCCGCGCTGCAGCGCGGAGACACCCTGCCGCTGACTCCGATGTCCCGCAAGCAGCTCACGGATGTGATCACCAAACCGCTGCGTGACCTCCCGGGCGTCGCCATGACCTACGAACCAGGGCTCGTCGAACGGATCCTGGATGACGCCGGCAGCGAAGCGGGGGCCCTCCCGCTCCTCGGTTTCGTCCTGGAAAAGCTGTGGAACGGCAAGGAGGGCGGTCGGCTCCGGACGGCGACGTACGAGGAGGCTGGTGGTGTCTCCGGCGCGCTGGCAGGCCATGCCACGCAGGCCTGGGACGAGTGCGTCACGGACGAGGAGAAACAGAAGGACGGCGAGGCGAGTCGGCTACTCACCGGGCTGGTCCGAGTACTGCCCGGCAGCCCTGATCCGCTGCGCCGCAGGCTCACCCGGCAGGAGGCGGGCGACAAGCGATGGGACATCGCCATCCGGCTCGCCGGCTCCGAGCGACGACTGCTCGTCGTCCACGGCGGACAGGGAGAGCCGGAGTCCGTCGAACTGGCCCATGAGGCGCTGGTCACCGAATGGCCGGCCCTGCGGGAGCAGGTGCGATCCGACAGCGAGTTCCTGGCGGCTCGGTGGGAACTCACCCATGAGCGTGAGCGGTGGGCCGACGGGGACAAGGCGGCAGGGCTGTTACCCGGAGGGCTCCAACTCGCGGGCCTGGAACGCCATGTGAAAGACCGGGAACACGAACTCAACACCGACGAGAAGGACTTCCTCGAACTCACCCGGCAGCGCCACCGCGCGAGACGGAACCGGCTACGCGCCGCGTGGATCGCGACCGCCGTGGTACTCGCGGTGATCGCCGGGCTCGGTACGTTCCTCGTCTACCAGGGGCAGGTCAGCGAACAGCGGGACGCGGAGGCACGCTCCCGGGCCATGGCCGTCCTCGCGGGCCAGCTGGACAGGAGTGATCCGGGACAGGCCGCACTCGTCGCCGTGGCGGCTTACAAGATCGCGCCGACGAAGGAGGCTCGCAACGCCGTGCTGCGCGGATACGACCAGTTCAAGCGAGCCGACTGGGTACTCAGCGGCACCGAGGGGAAGATCGTCGATACGGCGATGAGCACCGACGGCACGGTGACGCTGGCGACGACCCAGCTCGGGCGCGCGTCACTATTCGTCCGCAGAGCCGGGAAGAGCGTCATGAGTACGCGGCTTCGTCTCCATGAGATGGCCTTCCGCCCCATGGTCAGCAGGGACGGGCGGCGTATCGCCTATACGTCGGGAGCGGGCGCGCTGGTATGGCACGACCTAGATCCGGAGGCGGACAGTACGGCGGAACTGCTGGGGCCGGCACACACGATCCGTAACGGTGAGTTCATGGACAGGGCTGAGGAACAGGGGTACAGAAGCGATCAGTTCCACACCGCGGACTTCTCACCGGACGCCCGGCGGGTGGTCACGGTGGCCGGCGACGGACGCCTGCGGCTGTGGGATCTGCGGACGGGACGGCATGAGGGACTTCCCTCCGGGCTGCCCGCGTTCGAGGCCGTGTGGTTCGGCTCCGACGGCGAGACGCTCGTGGCCCAGCGGCGCAAAGCCGACAAGTACGTGTTCGTGGCGGTGAACACCGGCACCGGCGGGATCCGCGAGCTGACGACCGGCACAGGCACCTTCAGTCCCGCCCTCGACTTCTACAGCGCCCCCGCAGCCAGCGTATCGGGCGACGGTGGGGTCCTGGCCTGGTGCCGGATGGAACCTGTCAAGGACGGCTTCTCCGACAACGCTGTGTACCGTTTCGTACGCGTGCGTGACGGACGGGTACTGAACCGCTATACCAGCGATTCGTACAGCTGCGACGGCGTCTCCATGAACGAGACGGGGCAGCGTTTCGCGGTCTACGGCAGCGAGTGGGTGCTCGGTGACAATCAACAAGGCGGGGGAGAGAAGAAGGCGCTGGGGCCGAAGCCGGCGAATTTCGGCAACCGGCTTCTCGGGGACGCAGCCCATCCCGTGGTCACCACCTGGGACGACACGACAGTAAGGGGACTTTCCGTACAACCAAGCGGCGCTGGGTACAACATGGTCGCCAGCAACCCGGCGCTGATCGACGAAGGCCGTATCCAGGTGGCCCAAGTGACCCGGGCCAGGGGCTTCTCCGGCCTCTCCGCTGAGAAGCTCGTGCTCTACGACGTGGTAACCGACGAGGTGACGAACGAGGTGAGGCGGCCCACAGCGGACGCGCCTGAGGACCCCAGTCCCAGCGAGGTACTGGCGGTGAACGAGGCCGAGACCCTGGTAGCCGACGTGGTGGGACGCAACAGGATCTTCGTCCGAAGTCTTCCGTCCCTGCGCAAGGTTGCGGAGATCACCACGCTCGGGCCCCCTGTCAGTAAGGACGGGAAGCCGGAGCCGCTGTCGCTCTTCTTCGCGAGAGAGAACGAACTCGTTACGCGGTCCGGCAGCCGGATCGAGCGATGGAACGCCAGGGAGGGCCTACGGCTCTCAGAACCGGTGGACGCGCGTGACCTCGGGCTCGCCAAGGAGAGCCCACCCCTGTACACCTCGGACGCGAAGCCCGTTGACTCCGGCTTCGCGGTGAACAGGCGCCCCGAGCCGGGATACGTACAGATCATGGTCCGGGGTTACCCGACCATGCACGCCATCGATCTGCGCACGGGCAAGGAGGACAAGGCTCTGCATGTCAGCCTCGCGCCGGACAACGACCGCGCGTTTCTCGACAGCAGTGGGCGGTATGCGGCCGCGAAGACGAAGGGGGCCATGCTGGAGCTGTGGTCGGTGCGGCCGGGGCAGGAGGCTCACAGAGTGGTGGGGCCGCTAGGGCCACTGGGAGCGAACGACGTGTCCTGGGGGGAAGGGTTCCAGTTCGGCTTCACCGGGCACGGGACCGAGTTCTTCGTGGCCAACGGAAACTCCGTGCGTTTCCAGCGGGCGGACGACCCCAGCCACTTCGACTCCTACGACTTCGCGGAGGACCAGCATTTCGTCGCCGCGAGCAGGGACGGCAAGGCGTTGGTCCGGGTCGTCGACGGCAGCGGGGACCTGATCCGCCTCGATCCCGGCCTGTGGAGACGCCACCTGTGCGATGTCGTCGACCGTGACCTCTCCCAGGACGAACGCCGTGGCATGCCCGGCGGACTCCCGGACCGGATCTGCACCTGAACACGGGCAACCGATGGGCACTCGAAGGGGGTCGCGCGACCTGGCCCAAGCCCTACCGTTGAAGAGCACGGCGGGCCGCACGGGGCCAACCAGCCTGACGCCCACGCCACCTCAGGCCCGTACGGACGTGATCGGGCGGCGAGCGGGTGCTCGAAGGGGTCCCAAGTTCGGCACGTGGGTCGTCAGGCGCCGTTGCCGGGGTCCTGCCGCCGGAGGTGAGATTCGAGTGCTTTCTGGGCGCCGAGGAGCGTGTTCCGATCGTGCTGCCCGGCGCGGGCCAGGACGTTCCGCTGGGGGTACGTCGCGCACCTGGTGCTCGATCGCGATGTCCAGGCGCTCGCACGGCGTTCCCGGGCGAAGGGCCTCGACTTCGACGGCCCGTGCGGGTCCAGGCCCTGGCTCACGTACTCCTCCCGGAAGGGCTAGGACAGGCCGTCGAGCGGCCGGAGGAAGCGGCGTTCGTACCGCTTGATGCAGCGGGTGTCACGGGCCAGCTGAAACGCTTCCTGGCATTCCGGGTCGGACATGCTGTCCGTGCGGTACTGCTCGTACGCGGCCAGGCCGGGAAAGGAGAAGAGGGCGTAGGCGATGTCGCTGTCGCCCTCACTCGGCAGGAAGTAGCCGTGGTGCGTTCCGCCGAAGCGGTTGACGAGCCGGACCCACCGGCGACCGTACTCCTCGAAGTCCTCGAGTTTGTCCGCGTCGATCTCGTACCTCAGGTGAATGGTGATCATGCCTGCATGATGCCGTGTGCCGGTTCGGGGCCGGCGGGCAGGACGGTCGGAACGAGCAACGCCTATCGACCGCCCTCCCGCGTCGGTTCCCAGGCTGCCGAGCACAGGGACTCGGCCACGGCGGCCGTGTAGCGGGCGGCGGCCAGCCAGTGGGCGGCGAAGCCGTCGGTGTCGGCGGGGAGCAGACGGCCGAACAGATCGCGATCGCGTCTGGCCGCCGAGGCGCACAGGGCGGTGAGGAGTCCGGCGGCCGTGGGGAGACCCGCGCGGCGGATCCGGCGGGTCTCGGTGGTGACGTCGCCGAGCAGGCCGAGGGCCGCGCGGCCGGCCGGGACCGTCTGTTCCACCCTGCGCTCCAGGAGGTACAGGGGCGAGTGCGCGCCGGACCCTCCGGGCCGGGACGGGGCGGGGCGCAGGGGGGCGGTCGGGTCCGGGAGGTCGGCGCGGCGCAGGCGGTCGAAGCCGAGGTCGATGGTGCCCTCGCCGGAGGGGTGCGAGCAGGCGAGCAGGGTGAGCCGGGGGTGGGGGGCGGGCACCAGGCGGCCGATGATTCTCAGGCGTGTCCCCGGCGCCGTGGCCAGCAGCATCACGTTGTCGCGGTGGGCCAGCGCGGGGTCGTCGTCGGCGACGGTCAGCCGGACGGGAAGGCCTCCCTCGCACAGCGCGAGGAGGCAGGAACCGCCCGACTCCCTTACGGCACCGAGGAGTTCGACGTCCAGGAAGAGCAGGTCACTGCCGCCGCCGTCCGGGTCCGCGTAGCGGGAGGTGGACCGCAGGGCGCGGGCGGCCTGCTCGGCCGGCGGCGTCTCCCACAGGGCACCGAGCGGCGGCTCCGTCCACGCCGCACCCCGGGCGCTGACGGCCTTGACGCCTTTCCCGGCGCCCAGTCTGCCGTCCGGCGAAACCGTCGCCCCCGAGACCGCCAGGCCGGCCCGGCCCAGCTCCCGGTGGGTGAGCGCGCTGTCTCCCAGGCGCACAGCCCGGTCGGCCACTCCCAGGGCGCGCCCGACGCCGCCGGGCGCCACGTCGCCGACCGTGAAGAGGCGGCCGTCGGATCCGGCGACCCAGGTGCGGGCGCCGCCGTGCCCCGAGTCGGTGACCACGGGTTCGGTGAACAGGCCGTACAGGCGCAGCGAGCCGTCCGGACTGTACGGGCGGCGCGCGCGGCCTCGGACGGCGGCCAGCTCCGCCCCGGACGCCGTCCCCACCCGGTGCGCGGTGCCCAGGAGTTCGGCCAGGGCCGTAACGAGGTCGCCGGTGCGGTAGGACGGGTCACCGGCGCGGGCCGCGCGCAGCAGCGTGACGACGGACAGCGCGGCTCCCGAGGCGCGCGGCAGCTGCCGGAGCCGGGCGGTGTGCGCGGCGCGGAGCAGGGCCGACTGGGTGACGGCGCCGGCCCCGTCGACGCCGGCCTCCAGCACGGCGGCGCCCGCCGACCACAGGGCGTCGGCGGCGGCCCGCTGGTCCGGGCTCGCCACCTCGGGCGAGGAGGCGGAGTCGGGGGTGGGCGCTGGGTCCGTTACGGAGCCGCGTTCGGGGGCCGCCGCGGTGGGCCGGTCGGCGAGGTCCGGCGGCGGGTCCGCCGCGGGGGCGGCGCAGGCGGCGGCTGCGCGGTGGACGCATGCCGGGGCGAGAAGGCAGCCGCAGGTGATGGCGTCCACCGTCGCCACCACGCCGCCCGGGGCGTGCAGGCGCAACTCGGTCTCGTCGTCGACCTCGATCGTCACCGTGTCCCCGTCGCGGCGCTTCGGACGGGCGCCGAACTTCGTGACCGCCGCGTCCAGCCGCTTGCGCAGCCGGGGCGAGAGGTCCTCCACGAGCGTGGCTGTGACCTCCGGCGCGACGGGTGGCAACCGGTCGTCGTTCATGCGGTCTTCTCCCCTATCCAGCGGGCCAGTTCGAGTGGGCTGAGGGCCGCCACGGGCATGCCGGCGGCCACGAGTTGCCCGGCGACGCCCGTCGAGTAACGGGGCCGGCCGGCGTCGTCGAGGCTCGCGCACCCGAGGACGTGGCAGCCGGTGGTCACCAGAGCCCGCACTTCGGCCAGCAGTCCGGCGAGCGGCGCGCCCTCCTCGAAGTCGCTGATGACGACGACGAGGGTGCGGCTGGGCACCACGATCAGGTCGCGGGCGTGCCGCAGCCCGGCGGCGATGTGCGTGCCTCCGCCCACGCTCACCTCCAGCAGGAGGGAAAGCGGGTCGTGCACATGGCCGGTGAGGTCGACGACCTCTGTGGAGAAGGCCAGGAAGTGGGTGCTCAGGGCCGGCACCCCGGCGAGCACGGAGGCGGTCAGCGCGGACCAGATCGTGGACGACTCCATGGACCCGGAGACGTCGGTGACCAGGATCAGGCGCCAGTCGGCCGACCGGCGGGCGCGGCTGCGGAACACGGGCTTCTCCGGGATCACCCGAATCGTTCCGTCGGCCGTCCGGCGGGCGGTGGCCAGGTTGGCGTGCAGCGTGCGCGGCAGGTCCAGCCCCCCGCCGGGGCGGCGGGTGGGCCGGGCCGCCATCGTGCCGGTGAGGGCGGGTCGCAGCCGGGTGGCGAGCTGCCGGGTCAGTTCGTCGACCAGGTGGCGGACCAGGGGCCGGAGCGCCGCGAGGCGGGCTTCGGGGAGCCCGCCGGCGTACCGCAGGATCGTCCGGAGCAGTTCCACGGAGGGGGTGGTGGCCGCCGGGTCGAGTTCGGCGAGGACGTCCTGCCGTCCTGTCACGGCCGCGGCGGCGAGGACCTCCTCACGGACGCCGGGGCCGAACAGCGCCGCCAGTTCCTCGGACCACTCGCGGACGCCGGGGAACGACGGCTCCCGGCCGCCGCGCGGTCCGCGGCCGCCGCCTCGACCGGGCAGGCCGCCTCGGGATCCCTCGCCGTGCCCCGCGCCGTAGAGCTCGTCCAGAGCGGTCGCCAGGCGGGCGGCGCCGGACGGCAGTCGGTCGGCACGTCGGCCGAGCACGAGCCGCCAGCGGTCGGCGGGCGCGAGGGTCCGCGCGGGGGCGGCCTCGGCGGAGGCTACGGGAGCGGTGTCGGGTGCGGTGGCAGCCTCGGTATCGGGTCCGGGGGTGGGGCTCGTCGCGGTGGGGCGGCCGGGCGGCGGTGCGATCCGGTCGTCCCGCGCGGGTGGTGGGACGGGCAGGCCGAGGCCGGTCAGGAGCTCGCGGGCCGCGAGGTCGGCCCTCGTCCGGCGGGCCAGCTCGGCCGGGTCGTCCGCGTCGAGGGTGTCCACCCGTTCGCCGAGCCGCTCCTCGACGGTGTCCAGCAGCCGGTCCCGGGCGGCCGGGCTCAGGGTGTCGAACCCACCGCGCAGGGCCGGCAGCCGGGCCAGGAACGCGGTGTCGTCCAGCTCGACGACCCGGTGCAGCAGCGGGTCCAGAGCGTCGGCGCCCACGGTCAGAAGGGGGCCCGCCACCGTCAGGACGCCGGTGAGGCGGGCGGTGAGCGCGGACCTGGAGGTGCTGTCCACCGCTCCGTCCACCCAGGAGGCGACGCGGCCCCCGAAGACCCCCGCCTCTTCGTGGCCCGTGAGCACCCTGACCGCTCCGGCGGCGGCGGCGATCAACGGGGTGCCGTCGGCGGCCAGCCGGGCGAGGGCGTCGGTGAGCCGGATGCCGCCCACCCGGTCGGCCCGCTGGGCCAGTTCGAGCAGCGCTCGCGCCTCCTCGGGGTCCTCGGCGCCGGTCAGCCCGTCGACCTGGCGTACCGCGGCCGAGGTCAGGAGTTCGGCCGCGTGCGCGGTGCGGGCGGCACGGGCGGTGGTGTCCGGGGCCGTGGAGCCGTCGGGCGCGGCCAGGCCCGGCAGGTGGCCGGCGTCGACGCGATCCAGCAGGTCGAGTCCGGCGAGGAGTTCGGGAAGGGTACCGCTCGCGGGGAGTACGGCGGCGAGTTCGCTCAGCCGTTCGTCGGCCAGGGCGGGGAGCCCGCACTCGGCGGCCTCCGCGAGGCCGCCGACGGCCTGGGCGGCCGTCGGGCCGCCCTCCGCGCGCTCGGCCGCGTGCCGCTGCCGCAGCACGCCCTCGGCCGCCTGGGCCGGGGTGACGCCGCGGGCCCCGGCGGCGGTGAGCATCGCGGCCGTCGCCGGGGTCCACCGCACCTGCCAGCGCGTCGTGAGTCCTTCTCCGCCCGCCGCACCGGCCACCGCCTGCTCCCGCGCGTAGGGGATGCCGCACACCGTCAGCCTGCGCAGCAGCAGTTCGCGGCGTCGGTCCAGGGGGGAGCGCGCCGGGTCCAGCCTGAGGTCGCGCGGTGTCTTCTCGTGCGCGTCCTTCGGCCCTGGGAGCGTGAGCGCCGCGGTCTCGGCCTCGACGGCGGGGGCCAGTCCACTGCGAGGAACGGCGGGTGCGGGCCGCCCGGTGCGGGCTCCGACGAGTACGCGTTCGAGGGCCCGGGCGACGGCGCGGCCCGTGCCGTAGGTCTCGCCGCGCCCGAGCACCGTCTGTACGGCTTCCAGGAGTTCACCGCGGCCGGGGGCGGGCAGGCCGCGCAGGCGGGCCAGGTCACCGGCCACCCGGACGACCTCCCGGCCGTCCGCCGGGCCGTAGGGGTGGCCCTGTTCGCGCAGGGCGGCGCAGACGCGGACCGCGGTGCGGATCAGCGCCTCGTGCAGCGCCGCCGGGTCCCCGGCGGCGTCCAGGACGGTGTGCTGCCACTCCGGGTCCCGGATGCCGGCCGGGTAGCCGGAGCGTGAGTCGAGCAGCGGGTACGTGTACGGGACCAGGGAGACCGTGCACGATGTCGTCCCCGCGATGCCGTGCGGGTGGCCGTCCGCGACCGGCTCGGGCGCGGGGGCCCGGTCCGGCGCCGCCGCTGCTTCCGGCGTTGCTGGTTCTCCCGGTGCTTCCGGCCTTTCCGGCGCCGCCGATGGGTAGGGCGCGGGGCCCTCCGCGGCGGCGGAGGGCAGCAGCGCCGGGGTGTGGAAGGCTCCCACGACCACGGCGGGCCGCCGCCCGCTCGCCAGGGCCTCGGCGACATGTCGGCGCATGCACGCCTCGCGCACCAGGTCCGTGCCGTGCACGCCGCCCCGCGCCTGCGCCTCGTGGCGCAGCGCCCAGCCGGTGAGCAGGGCGGCGCGGCGGAGCGCCTCGGGTGTCGAACCGGGCGCGAGGGCCTCCACCAGCCGGTCCCACAGGTCCTCGCCCTCCCGGCCGGTGAGCCGGGACCGGAGCGCGGCGGACAGCCCGAGCCCCTCCCCCGGCACCGGGGCGGAGTCGGCGCCGGGGACCGGGGCGGATAGGTCGGAGCCGCCCCGCGCCCACGCCCGGTCGGCCAGTGGCAGATCGCAGGCCACCGCCGGGACTCCGTTTCTCGACGCCCAGCGGAGGGCGACCAGTTCCGGCGAGAAGTCCGCGAACGGGTAGAAGGCAGGACCCCGTTCGCCTGCCGAACCGGATCCGGGCAGGTCGGCGGGCACGGCGGCCAGCGCCACCGGTGCCTCGGTCTCCTCGTGGGCGAGCCAGCCCAGCCAGGGCTGGAACTCGGCGGGCAGTTCGACGAGGAGGACGTCGGGGGCCGCCGCGTCCAGCAGCACCGGGAGTGCGGCCGCCAGCGAGGGCGCGTGATGGCGCACCCCGATCAGGAACGGCAACCCCGGGCCGGTCGCCGCGAGGGCCGCCACCGCGGCTTCCGGGGTGGTGGGCTTGGAAGCCGCGGTGGCGGGCCCGGAAACCGGGGTGGTGGCGGGCCCTGCCGCCGGGCCCCGTGCCGGGGAGGCGGCCGGCGGGTCGGCGGTGGGCACCGTCTCCGCTGTGGGCACCACTACCGCGGTGGACAGCGTCTCGGGAAGGGTCGACTCGCTCATCCGTCAGTTCTCCAGCACCGCGCGCAGGTCCCACAGGGCACGCCAGGTGGCCGACCCCTGCTCGGCGCGCCTGCGCACCGGTCCGTCCCAGTACCCCAGCAGCCGTGCCGCGTCGGCGGGGTCGTCCTTTCGGACGACACCGAGCAGATGTCCGGGCAGAAGGGAGAGCACGTCCCGGTCGCCGGGGAAGTAGGCGGCGGCCAGGCCCAGGGAGCCCGCTACGGAGACCGCCTCCGCCGTGCTCATCACCGTGGAGGGGCGCTCGACCTCCCAGCCCTCCGCGGAGCGGCCCTCGCGCAGGTCCCGGAAGGCGGTGACCAGGGCTTCGAGGACCGCGTCGTCCACCTGGTAGGCGGCGCCCACACGTTCGACGGCTGCCCGCGACCGGCGCCGTACGAGCGCGATCTCGGCGTCCACGTCCCCGATGGGGCCCACGGTCTCGAAGTTGAAGCGCCGCTTCAGCGCGGCGGACATCTCCGAGACGCCCTTGTCCCGCAGGTTGGCGGTGGCGATGAGCGTGAACCCGGGCGCCGCGTGTACCTGGGCGCCGTCGCTTCCCGCGAGTTCGGGGACCGCGATCCGCCGCTCGGAGAGCAGCGACACGAGAGCGTCCTGGACTTCCGGCAGGCAGCGGGTGACCTCCTCGACGCGGGCGACGGCCCCCCGGGTCATGGCGGCGAGTACCGGGGAGGGCACCAGGGCCTGTTCGGTGGGGCCCTGGGCAAGGAGCAGAGCGTAGTTCCAGCCGTACTTGAGCTGGTCCTCGGTGGTGCCCGCGGTGCCCTGCACGGTGAGGGCGCTGGTCCCGCAGACGGCCGCCGACAGCAGTTCGGAGAGCATGGACTTGGCGGTGCCTGGTTCACCCACGAGGAGGAGTCCGCGCTCTCCGGCGAGGGTGACCACGCACCGTTCGACCAGGGCTCGTTCGCCGACGAACTTCTGCTCGATCACCAGGCGGCGCGGCACCCCGGCTCCGGGGTCGGAGCCCTTCGGCAGGCCCAGTGCCTCGCCCGCACTGCCCGTCACGAAGGTGACGACGGCGCGCGGCGTCAGCAGCCAGCCGGGCGGCCGGGGACCGGAGTCGTGGGCGGCCAGGAAGGTCAGCTCGGTGGCGTACCGGTCCTCGGGGAGCGTGATCTGACGGTGCTCCCGGCCGGGAGCCGGCGCCTGGCCGGGGATGACGCCCGTGGTGGTGCTGTCCGAGGTGGTGCTGTCCATGGTGGTGCTTCCCGTGGTGGTCGTGGTGTCGTTCGTCATCGGCGGCGGCCCTTCCGGGTCGCGCGGGTGTCCAGTTCCTCGAAGGCGGGGGCGTCGCCGTCGCGGACCCGTGCCCAAGCGGTTGTGTACAGCGCGGGTACGGGGAGGTGAGGCAGGGTCCGGGTGGACCCGGCCACGGGGTACAGGCGTTCCTTCCAGGTCTCCAGAGGCAGTCCCGGGGCGCCGCGTTCCAGCCAGCCGCAGGGGAGGAACAGGGTGCGGCCGGCGCGGGAGCGCTTGGCCTCCACGACGAGGCCGGTGGCGGCGAGTTCCGCCCGGGCCCTCTTGATCCGTGCCGGCTTCCACTCGGTCCAGCGGACGCAGTTGCGGTCCGTGGGGTCGGGCAGGGCGAGCAGCATCAGGTAGAGGGCGGCGGTGTCCGCGCTCAGCTCAAGGGTGTTGGCCGCATCGGCCACCAGGTGCGGCACCGACCGTGTCGGGTCCTGGGCCGGGTGGTGCGGGGAGCCGTCGGGGGCGCCCGCCGAGGCCAGCAGATCGGTCTCCTCGCCCAGCAGTGCGCGCAGGGCGAGGAGATCGCCGGTGCCGTGGCTGCGGATGGTGCCCTCGACAAGGCCGAACGCCGGGTCGTCGGGGCCTGCCAGGCCGGCCGGGCGAATCAGCAGCTTCTCGTTGTCGCCGTAGCCGGGGGCGAGGAGCAGCGCCGAGCCGGCCCGGACCAGTCCGTCGCCGTCGGCGCCACCGGACTCGGGGAGCCCGTGGGCGGCCCGGACCGTGGCGCCGATCGGGCCCCCCGAATCTGTCCAGTGCAGGCCGAGGTCCAGCACCAGGTCCGGGTCGGCGAGGCGGCCGCGCAGGGCCGCGAGCCCGATGGGCAGGTGCGCCCGCAGGGGGTGCCCGTACGGCAGGGTGTAGGCGAGGGTGTGCAGGGCGGTCAGGGCGGAGGAGACCGTACCGCGTGCGCCCGCCACGCGCGGGCCCTGGTGCCCGGTGCCGTCCTGGACGGCGGTGCCGTGGGCGAGCCAGGTCCGGGAGCCCGCGTTGAGGACCAGGTCGACGTCGCCCGGGGTGGTGCCCGAGAGGTCGAGGTCCAGCTCCTCGGGTACGCGGACGAGGGAGGCCAGGCGCTCCTGCCAGACCTCGGCCGCGGCCCGGACATCGGGGCCGGTGGACCACAGCTCGGCCGGGTCCTCGGGCAGCAGCGCTCGGAGCAGGGCGTGCCGGTCGTCACGGGGCAGGGCATCCAGCCTTGCCCCGGCCTCCTCGAAGGCACGTGCCTTCGCCCCGAGCAGCGCGAGCGCCTCGGCGCCGGGCTCCCGGACGGCTGCCGACAGCAGGGCCGCGGACTGGAGCGGTCCGATTCCGGTGGCTGTGTGGAACGCCTCTGCGGCGTCCGGGCGCCAGAGTGCCGGGCCCTGCTCCCGTACCCGGGCGGTGAGCCGGGTGAGCCGGTCGCGGGTGATGCCCTGCCGGTGAACACGCTCACGGTCCAGGGTGAAGCCGGGGACGGGGCCGAAGGCACCGGTCGGGTCGTGGTCCAGGGCGAGCCAGCACGCCGCGTCGTCCCGGGTGTTCCGGCCGCGGTCGGCGAGGACCACGACCGTGCGGGCGCCCCTGCGCAGCACCTGGCCGAGGCGGTGAACGGCTTCGGGCCGTCCCCGCCCGGGCGTCACTCCGCCGAGCGGTTCGACGAGCTCCACCTGCCGGACCGTGCCCGCCGGGTCGGCCAGCGGGCCCGCGGCGAGGGCTTCCAGCAGCACGAGGAGCCCGGTGCGGTGCTCGGTGGAGGTGGTCGCGGAGGCGGCCCGGTAGGCCAGTTCGGGCAACTTGTCGAGGAGGGAGATCCAGGTGAGGGAGTCGCCCGGCACCGTGTACTCGTCCCGCTGCCAACCGTCCACAGGGGTGAACGGGACCTTCGACGGCGTGGGCGGGCCGAAGGCCGGCTCACCGCCGAGAACATGGTTGACGGCGAGGATCTGCCGGATCACGGTCCATCGGTTCCCGCCTCCCCACCAGTTGCCGTGCATCCGCTCGGAGCCCCAGGCGGAGGCATCCCGCAACGTCGAGTCGTCGCCGTGCTCGGGCCCGTGGTCGAAGAACATGCCCTTGGTCCGCGCGGTGTTCCGGGGAGTGTCCGGCTGTACGGGCCCCGGCGGTTCCAGATACCGGGCGGCTGAGACAGCCAGGTCCACCGCTGTGCGGACGAGCGCGGTGACGCCCGCGAGGAGCCGGGCGTCGGACACCTCGGGCAGCACCCGGGCGGCGGCCTCCTCGGTCAGCTCCCGCGAGGAGGGGCCGGTGTACTCCTCGACAGCCCGGAACGCCTCCAGGTGCCGGGCGACCGCGGCGGCGACCTCGTTGAACAGCTCCTGCGTCCGGGAGTCCGTCAGGTTCCGCAGGGCCAGGGAGCCCCGCTCGTCCCTCGGGCGCAGGGCGTGCCAGTAGGAGACGGGAGGGACGTAGAGGGTGCCCGCCGCGTCGTTCCCCCCGGAGGAGTCGGGGGTGATGGACCACAGGGTGCCGCCGGTGCCGTCGGTGTCCGCCGGGTGCGCTTCCACGGAGCGCTGGTTCAGGGCCACGACCGGCCTCGACCCGCCGGGCAGGGTGAGGGCGCCGAGCGGCACCGGGGAGCCGCCACCGGGCAGCGGGTGCGGCAGGGTGACCGTGTGGCCGTCGGGGGTGCCGGCGATGACGCGGTGCCCGTCGGCGGGCGCGGACGTGCCGGTCCCGGTGACCGTGCGGCGGACCCAGCGGCCGAGGACCGTGCCGTCCGTGCCGAACGGGGTGGTCTCCAGACCGGGCTGGAGGGGCAGCACCTGGCAGTGCTCGGCGAGCAGCCGGGCGCCGTCCCGTACCCCGGAGCGGAGGAAGGCGGGGAGCGAGGCGCGGCCGTGCGTGCCGCCGGTCGGGTCGTACTCCAGCCACACCCGCTGCGTGCCCTGGTGGCCCTCTCGCCAGTGCCCTGTGCCGTCGGAGATGACGGCGCGCCGGGGCGGGAGCGAGGTGTCTCCCGCGTGCAGGGCCTTGCCGCCCGTGGCGCGGCCGCCGCCGGGCAGCGGCAGGCAGACCTCGTCCGTGGGGCCGGAGCCGCTCCAGCGGGGGATCTGCTCGCCGCCGACGGTGAACACCTCGGCGGGGCGGTGCGACCAGTAGCCGCACTGCTTGCCGTCCTCCCACCAGATGACCAGCAACTCGCCGTCGACGTAACGGAAGGCGATCGTCCGCCAGTGGTCGACGGCGGCGGGGATCCGCAGGGTGTGTCGCAGCAGGACGCCTTCCGGGCCGATGACGACGGCCCGTTCGGGGGTGTTCAGGATCAGCGCGGGCCAGGCGCCGGTGACGCCGACGCTCTCCCGCCGATGGCGTTGCTGACGCGCGGCGGCGCCGGCCTCGGCGGCCAGTTCGGCGTAGGTCTCGTCGAGCGCGGGCCAGCCCAGTTCGTCGAGGAGACCGGTGCGCAGGGTGGAAGCGAGCAGCGGCACGACATCGTGGCTGTCGAGGAGTCGTACGGCGTCCGGGGCGACGTCCGCGACCACGGCACGGAACGCCGAGAGCCTGTTGAGGGCGGCACGCAGCCCGGGGAGCCCGCGCGCGGCCGTGTACTCCTCGGCGCGGGCGGTCAGCCACTCGCGCAGGATGACGGAGAGCACCGGGTGCGCCGCGATCCTCGCCAGGCCGGCGTCGCTCAGCCGCTGGCCGTGTCCGTCGCCGAGGCCCCCGACGTTCCGGCTCAGCAGGTCGCGGAAGACGGGGTGTTCGGCGACGGCGGTGAGATCCCGCGCCCCGGGTGTGGTGTCGATGAGCCACGGACCGATCGGGACACCGAGGGACCTCGCGGTGCCCGGGTCCTGGTCGTCCGGCTCGGCGACGGGGACGCCGGAGGCCAGGCAGAGGTCGAGAAGATCCAGGTCGGCGGTGTGCTGCCAGCGGCCCTGGAACAGTTCGACGGGGTGCCCGTCGGCGCGCAGCCGGTCCGCCATCCGGGCGGCCAGGCCGAGGGTCCCCGGGCAGCGGCCCGAGGTGACCTGGCTGCGCCCGCGGTGTGCCTCCCAGCGGGCGAGCCAGTCCGCCGGGGAGACGGAGTGGGCGGCGGAGCCGGCAGCCGGGTTGCCGGAGGTGTCCGGGAGAGCGGTCAGCAGATCCTCGGCGCCGGACTCGGCCAGCAGGGCGAGCCAGCCGGGTTCGCCCTCCGCGTTCCGGCCGCTCTCGCTGAAGGTCTCCGGGAAGAAGCCGAGGAGCCGGGTTCTCACGAGCTCGTCCCGTCGGGCGAGGTCGATGAGCGAGGAGCGGTAGGTCGCCCAGAACGAGGCGGGTGCGCGGACGACCCCCGGCGAGCCGATCAGGTCGGCCACCAGCTCACGTTCGGCGGCCTCGCGGTCCAGTCCGGCGGTCTTGATCAGCGCGCGTACGTCCTGCGGCAGCGCAGCGTACGGCGGCATGCCGGCCGCGCAGCGCTCGACCAGCAGACGGCGGAACTGTGTCCAGGCGTCCGCCGGTGCGAGCCTGGCCACCAAGTCCTGTACGTACTGCCGGAGCGCCTTGACGGTCAGCGCTCCGACGAGGGCGAACTCCAGGAAGACGGCCCGCTGCCGCTCCTCGTCCACGACCAGCCCGTGCACCCGCTCGGCCTCACGGGCCTTGCCGAAGAAGGAGGCGGCGTAGCTGGTGTTCTCGGCCTGGAGGAAGAGGCGTGCCACCTGCTCGTAGTAGGTGGGAAGGAAGTGGGGCACGGCCCGGCCGAGTCGGGTGCCGAGTGCGTCGAAGCCCTCCTTGGCCGCTCCGGCACGGCTCCTGGCCTGCCGGCCGAGGCGCTCGATGTCCTTGACGAGGGCCAGGGCGTGGTGCCCGTTGGCGGGGTCGTTGACCAGTGCCCAGGCCGGGAAGCCCAGCGTCTCGCGGCGCACCTGGCCCACGACGGGGGCCTCGGCGGTCCGGGCCAGCCCGAGGAACTCCAGGGCCAGGTCCTCGGCTTCGCCGAGCGTGCCGGGCACGAGCCGGACCACGGGGCGGTCGCCGAGGGCGGTGTGCGTGTAGGTGCGGGCGGTCAGCGCGTCGGCGTCGTCCCGGTCGGTGGTGCCGGCCGGGAGTATCGCCCCCGCGTCCAGCAGGGCCCTCGCGCGGGCCTCGGCGGCGGGGCCGGAGGTGCTCTCGCCCCGGGCCTGGCCGGGAGGCAACGAAGCGTCCGCTGTCCTCGTGTTCGTGTGCGCTGCCGCCGCGTTGGCGTCTGTGTTCGTCGTCGTGATGCTCATGCCGCCCGCTCCTCGTCCTCCACGTCACGGCCGGCGTAGAGCGCCGCCGCCATCCGCATGCCCTCCGACCACGCCACGGGGCCGACCTCGGCGGCCGTCAGCGCGCGCCCCGCGGGGTCGGTCCAGCCCAGGGGGCCCGTCTCGGTGCCGTATGCGTCGTATCCGTCGTGCTCGCCGATCCAGATGCGCGCCTCGGCGGTGGCGCCGTCCTCGACCATGGGGCAGACCGCGTATCCCCCGCGTGACCGGTACCCGAGCTGAGTGACGCGGCCGTGCAGGAAGCGCAGTTCCTTGAACACGCCGCCTGCGTAGGTATCCACGGAGGTGGTCTCAGGAGCGAGGCCCGGCGGGCGGCGCCACACCTCGCGGAACAGCTGCTCCACGTTCTGGCGCACCCCCAGTTCGACCGCGAACTCCCGCAGTTCGTCGAGGTCTTCGAGGAGCACGGGGTGGGACACGCTGACCACGTCCGGGGTGATGCGGACCGTGTCGCCGTCCAGGTCGACGAGGCCGAGACCGCGCTCGGGATCGACATCGCGCAGGAATCCGGCGACCCCGCCGTCCGCGCCGGTGACCACCACGTCCCGCAGGGCCGCCTGCCATGCCGGGTCGGGCCAGACCCGGGCGAACACGGCCGTGGGAACGGGCAGCGAGCGCACCATCCACTGCTCGACGTCGGTCAGGCACCGGCGTTCGTGCCGCTCCGTCCACTCGGTCAACCGGCTCAGACCCACGACCGCCGGGTCGTCCTTCAACTTGGCCGGAACGGACTTCAGCCGCCGCCCCTTCCCGTTGCGGCAGACCACCTTGCCCGCTTCCAGGGCGACTTCGTAGTCGCCTGCCGACACCCACCCCATGCGCTGTTCTCCCCTGTTTTCCGAACGGCCGCCGAACCGGTGGCACGCTGATGAGACCCGTCGACGGCAACGCACCGTGACGAGTGGGAGAGACTCTAAAGGGCCCCAGTGACAATGGGTTCGGATCCCCTCCACAGCGCCCTGCCGCCCGCGCCGAGGGGGCCGGTGGCCAGGTCCGCGGCGTCGACCGGCTCGGTCGTCAGGGGCGCCGGGGCCGGAGACCCGGCCGGGGCGAGCACGTACTCGGCGGCGCCGCCGCCGGAACGGGGCCGCCGGTCCTCTTCGGCCCGGGCAGGTGAGGCGGCGGTGCTGGGAGTCGAGGCCGCGCTCCCGCAGGACCTCCTGGTCACCGGCCGCCTGACGTGATGCCGCGGACGACTACGCCGGGTCTCGTGGCCGGGCCCCCGTCAGGGCGGGCTCGGCGTAGACGTACTCTTCGATCCGGTCGATGAGACCGTCATGGAACCGGAAGTAGACCGCGGCGTGGACGTCGCTGCGGGACCCGTCGATCCCGACCAGGTGCAGTACGTGCTGCTGGAGTACCTCGTCGGGGTTGCGGAACCGGCGGATCACGTCGTATCTCAGTGAGTCGACGTCCGCGGTGAAGGACCTCAGCCGGTCCAGGCTCTCCTCGATCGGCAGTTCGCCCTGGCCGTCGTTCTGCCGCACTGTGGCGGCCTCGGTGCACATCGTCCGGGCGGTGGTGAAGTCGAACGCCTCCAGACTCCGCAGAAACAGACTCACCCGGTCGTCGATGTCGTGCGCCATGGCGGTTTCCCTTCCTGATGGGGTGACGTGTGACGCTGCCGGCAGCCGGTCGCGAACCGGTCAGGGGCTAAGGAGGCCCAGTGCGCGCAGGTCGGTGACGTACTTGCGGATGAGAGCCGGCGACACCCGGGGAATGTCCTGCTCAGGGCCGACCCTCGCCGCCCGCACGGCGGCGTGGAAGCGCCCGGCGGGGAGCAGCGGACCCGGGGCGCCTTCGCCGGGTTCCGCGTAGGCGCCGAGCAGCGGGAGCAGCGAGTGCTGCCGTTGCCTCTCCGGCAGGGCCCGGAGCGCCGCGGTGAAACGGGTGAGCCAGGCACCGTGGTCGTCGATCCGCCGGATCGGGTGGCCGGCCTCGATGAGCCAGTCGACGAAGGTGTCCAGGGAGACGCCGTCGTCGTGCGGGTTCAGCACGTTGAAGGTCCGGTGGCCCTCGGTGATCCGTGCGCCGAGGGCGACGACGGCGTCCGCGGTGAAGTCGACCGGCAGCCCGTCGTAGTGCGCACGGGCCCCCGCCCGGTAGAACGAGCCGGGCGCGATGCCGGTGGCGACCAGGCTGAGCAGGAGACGGGTGAGGACGTCGGGCACGTTGACCTGCCCGGAGTACGTGCTGTGCGCCAGGACCATGTCGGACCGGAAGACGGCGACCGGCAGACCGTACCGCTCGTGCGCCTCCCGGAGCAGGACCTCCGCGGCCCACTTGCTGGTCGCGTACCCGGCGGCGTACCCCTGGCCGATGGTCCGCACCGGGCCGGTGGCGCGGATGTCGGCGTCCTCGTCCGCGGTCTCGGCGGGGGTTCCGAGGCAGACGGCGATGGTCGAGACGTGGTTGACGGGCTTCAGCCGCGCGGTGAGCGCCAGCCGGATCACTTCGGCGGTGCCGACGACGTTGGGGCCGAACAGTTCGCTGTACGGCAGCAGGTGGTTGACCAGCGCGGCCGGGTGGACGATCAGGTCCACGGTGTCGGCCAGTTTCCGCCAGGTGTCTTCCGCCAGGCCCAGCCGCGGTTCGCCGATGTCCCCCGCGAGCACTTCCAGGCTCTTCCCGGCCGCCTTCCGGTAGCGCCGGAGCAGGGCGGCGTCGCCGCTGTCGAAGGCTCTCTCCAGCCGCCTCGCCGCGACGGTCGCGTCGCTGCCGCGGACGAGACAGACCAGCCGTCCGCCCGAGGGTGCCAGCCGCTCCAGCCACTCCAGGCAGAGGAACCGGCCGAGGTAGCCGGTGGCCCCGGTCAGCAGGACCGTCCGTACGTCGCCGTCGGGGCGGGGCCGCGGCGGAGCGGCGGCGAGCGTGGGCGCGTCGAGGAACTTCTCCAGCGTGAGGTCTTCGGCGCGGACTTCGGCGCGGTGTTCCCCGTGCACGGAGGCGAACGTGGGCCGCCGCGTCCCGGTCGGCCGGCGTGCCGCCCCGATGTACCGCGCCACCTCGGCCAGATCGTTGGCCGGGCTGATGATCACGCCGACCGGGACGTCGACGTGGAAGACCTCCTTCATCAGCTCGGAGAACGACAGCGCGGAGAGGGAGTCCCCGCCGAGGTCGGTGAAGTGCGCCCCGGGGCGGAGATCGACGCTCCGGCTTCCCAGCAGGGCCTGGGCGGCCCGGGTGACCGTCTCCTCCACCGCCCCGTCCGCCCCGGTGCGCCGCAATTCGCGCAGCCGGCGGTCCTGGCCGTCGGCGAGTTGGTCGTACAGCTCCTCCAGGACGGGCCCGTAGCGCTCCTTGAGGCGGGGACGCAGCAGTTTGTGGCTCTCGGTGAAGAGGCCGTTCTCGGGGCTGAAGGGCTCGGTCTCGACAAGGATGTCGCGGGGAATCTCGTACGGGTTGAGTCCCGCCTCCTTGGCAATGCTCCGGAGCGACTCCATGAGCCGCGGCCTGAGCACTTCGGTGTCCCCGCCACACCTGGCCAGCGCGGCCGGGGTGGGCACCACCACCGCGAGCAGATAGGCGCGCTCACTGTTGCCGTACAGGTAGAGGTGCTGGACGAGGGGGCTGCCGAGGAGAACGGTCTCCAGGCGGGACACGGCCACGAACTCGCCCTGGGACAGCTTCAGGGTGTCCTTCGTGCGGTCGACGTAGACCAGCCGGTCGGGACCGGTCTCGGCGAAGACGTCACCGGTGCGGTAGTAGCCGTCCGCGTCGAAGATCGTGGCGGTGAGGTCGGGGCGCCGGAAGTAGCCGGGGATGAGCGTGTGCGACTTCAGCAGCAGTTCGCCACGCGGATACGGCAGGTCGGTCGCGTAGTAGCCCAGTTCGGGGACGTCCACCAGCTTGTAGTCGGTGACCGGAGGGCGCTGGACCACCGTGTCCAGCAGCACTCCGCCCGCTTCGGTGGAGCCGTATCCGGTGTAGAGGTGGAAGCCGAGGACGGACTCGACGAACGCCGCGAGTTCGGCGGAGAGCGGGGCGGTACCGACGAACGCCTTGGCGACCCGCCCGCCCAGGAAATCCTCCCGCAGCTCCTTCCTGAGCACTGGCCCGATGTCGTCCGGCTCGCCGGCCCGGCGGTCCAGTTCGCTCCGGTAGTGCTGGAGGAGCATGTCGCACAGGCGCGGGACCATGGTCAGCTCCGTGGGGCGGACCAGGGCGATGTCCTCGAACAGGGTGGACAGGTCACCGGCGGCCGTGAAGTAGCCGGTGCCCCCCTTCACGAGCGAGCCCATCACCGCGTAGCGGCCCGCGAGGTGGCTCTGCGGCAGGTAGAGGACGCTGATCGCGGGGGTGTCGGCCGCCCCGTAGCTGAACCCGTACCACGCGGTGCCCAGGAGGCTTTGGGTGTACATGGCGCCCTTGGGCGCGCCGGTGCTGCCGGAGGTGTAGATGAGCAGGGCGAGCGGGTCCTCACCCGGGGCCGCCGTGTACAGGGGCGGGGGTGGCAGGGTGCTGCCCCGGTCGATCAGCTCGGCCAGTGTGTCGACGGCGACCGGGCTGCCGGCCCCGGCCAGGCGCTCCCGGGCCGCCGCCAGGGCCTCGTGCGGGCCGGTGGTCCCCGGGCCGTGGTCGAAGACGACGAGGCGCCGGATCGTGCTCGACGCGATGACCACGTCGACGGCGGTGTCCAGCCGGTCGACGCTCGCGGCCAGCACGGTCGGCTCGGACTCCGCGACGATCGGCGCCAGTTGTGAGAGCGGGGCGTTGGACTGCAGGGGCACGGGCACGGCCCCCAGGTGGATGCACGCCAGGTCGAGCGTCGCGTAGTCGGTGCTGGTGAAGCCGAGGGTGCAGATCCGGTCGCCGGGGCCCAGCGGATACTCCGGGTCGTGATGCCACCGGCCGGCCAGTGCGCGGACACGGGACCACAGCTCGCGGTAGCTGATGGTGTCGAAGCGCGGGAGGAGACGCCCGGTGTCCGGGTCCCGGGCGCGTTCGCCGAGGGCGGGCCGGTCCCCGTGGCTCTCCAGGACGGACGCCATGACCTCGGCGAGCGCCCGGCCCGGGTCGACGGAGGCCAGGGCCTCGGCAAGCCCCTGGCCCGGATCGTGCGCCGACGCGGTGGTGGCGTCCAGCGGTTCGGCCATGGTGGATCCTCCGGTGGCGGTTCCGTGACGGGGCGAGGTGAGCGGGGCGGGGTGAGCGGGGCGGGGTGAGCGGGGCGGTGCGGGGGTGGCGGCGGCCCGGCGGTCAGCCCTGGGGTGGTACGGACGTCACCAGCGGACCGGCAGCGCGGCCACGCCGCGGATGAGGCGTTCGGTCCGCCAGGCAAGCTGGTCGGCGGGGACGGCGAGTCGCAGACCTGGCAGGCGGGTGACGAGAGTCTCGAGGACGACGCGCAGTTCGACCCTGGCCAGTTGCGCGCCCAGGCAGTGGTGGATGCCGTACCCGAAGGTGACGTGCGGGATCTGCTCGCGGTGGAAGTCGATCTCCCCGGGCCGGTCGAACACCTCGGAGTCGCGGTTGGCCATCCCGAGTTCGGCCACCACCGCGTCCCCGGCGCGGATGAGCTGCCCGCCCAGTTCGAGGTCCTCGGTGGCGACGCGGGTGAAGCCGGCGGTGGCGCTGATCGGGATGAACCGGGAGAGTTCCTCGACCGCTCGGGGGATGAGTGAGGGATCGGCGACGAGTTGCCGCCAGAGGGCGGGCCGGGTCAGCAGGGTGTAGACGAAGTTGCCGATCTGGTTGGCGGTGGCCTCCTGGCCGGCGGAGAGCAGGCTGACGCCCAGGCTGACCAGCTCCTCCTCGCTGAGCGGATCCTTCCCGCGGTCGGCGGCCAGCTCGCCCAGCAGGTCGTCGGTGGGCTCGGCGCGGCGCTGCTCGATCAGCTCCGCGAGGTAGTCGCCGAGCTGCCGGCGGGCATGCGCGGACTGCTCGGGGTCGTCGAGGATCAGCAGGCCGTCCACCCACTCGGTGAACCGGTCCTGGTCGGCGGGCGGCACGCCGAGCATCTCGCAGATCACCGTGATCGGCAGCGGCCACGTGAGGACCGCCGCCAGGTCGGCGGGGCCGCCCCGTTCCGTCATGGTGTCGACCAGAGCGTTCACGATCTCCTCGATGCGCGGGCGGAGCGCGTCGATGCTGCGTACGGTGAACGCCCGCATCACCCGGCGTCGCAGCCGGCTGTGGTCCGGCGGGTCCATGCCCATGATGGAGGTCGGCGGCGGGGCTACGGCGACGGTGCGGGGCACATGGTCGCCCGCGGCGGCGGCGCGGCTGAAGCGGGGGTCCGACAGGACGGTCCTGACGTCGGCGTACCGGGTGACGAGCCAGCCGTCGCCCCCGAAGGGCAGGCGCACCCGGAGCACGGGGTGTTCGCCGCAGACCTCGAACAGCGTGGGGTCCAGGTCGAGCCGGTCCACCGGACCGAACGGGTAGGCCCGTATCTCGTGTCCTGCGGCGGTCATCGTGTCCGTCCTTTCCGGGCTGCCGAGCGGTCGGCCGCGGGTGTTCGGTGGTGTGCTCTTGGGTGCCGGGGGCCTCGAGGCGCCGGGGCCGGGGCTCAGCACAGGCTCGCGGTCTTCCCTCCGTCGATGACGACGTTGCTCCCGGTGATCCAGGACGCGCGGGGAGAGACCAGGAAGCTCACGGCGTCGGCGATGTCCTGGGGCTCACCGAGCCGCCCGAGCGGGATCTCGGCGGCCCATTGTCCGGTGAGGTCGTCGAGGTCTCCGCCGTGCTGTTCGACGATCCGGGTACGGGCGATCTCCGACGCCGGTGTCTCCACGTTGCCCAGGCAGACGGATACCACCCGGATACCGTCCGGTGCCAGCTCGGCGGAAAGGCCCTTGCTGTACGTCTCCAGCGCGGACTTGGCGGCGGCGTAGTGCAGGAGGTTCGGGTAGGCCGCGACGGTCGCGATCGACGACACGTGGACGATGGCGCCGCCGTTCTCGCGCATGGCGGGCACGAGGGCCGCGTTGAGCCGGACGGCTGCGAGGAAGTTGATGTCCATCGTGTACTGCCAGTCGTTCTCCAGCTCCAGCACGCTCTGGAACGAGCGGCATCCCCCGGCGTTGTTGACGATGATGTCCACGCCGCCCAGCAGCTCCAGCGCGGTGTCGGCGAACTCCCGCACGCCTTCGGGGCTGCTGAGGTCGGCCGCGACGAACGCGGCGCCGGGCGGTGTGTGCGGGGTCTCGCTGCGGGCCGAGGTGACGACGGTCGCGCCGGCGTCGAGCAGATTGCGCGCGACGGCGGCGCCGATCCCGCGGCTGCCGCCGGTGACCACAGCCCGTCGGCCCGCCAACTCGGGGGACGTTCCGGGGACGCGGCCGCTCTCCCTCGTCATGGGGCTCCACCTCTTTCCCTTACGGGCCGTCATACGGCCGAAATGGACGGGCGTTGCGCTTCGCTGCCCGGGTGACGCTGTTCCGCCGGCCCAAATATCCATGGTCCGGTCGACACGGTCAAATTCATTGTGCCGATGCAATGGATCGCATTCAGCAATACAGCGGCACTGTGGTCAACGACGCCGATGTTCGTGCACAATCGACGAGAGCCGGACCATTCCCCGTATCGCTTGAGAGTTTCCCGCCGAAAAGACAATCAATAAACATGCGGGAAGCCGTTTCGACGGCTCCCGCGAATCGGGAGGACATCATGGCCAGTCTGGATGAACCATTCACCGTGGGCGGCCTCACGATCCCCAACCGGATCGTGATGGCCCCGATGACGAGGACGGCGTCCCCCGGCGGCGTGCCCGGTCCGGACGTGGCGGAGTACTACGCGCGCCGGGCGGCCCACGGCGTCGGGCTGATCATCACCGAGGGCACCTATATCGGCCACCCCGCCGCCCCCGCGTACGACGGCGTGCCCGAGTTCCACGGCGAACAGGCCCTCGCCGGCTGGGCCCATGTGCTGCGCCGGGTGCACGAGGAGGGCGGCCGGATCATTCCGCAGCTGTGGCACACGGGGGCGGCGCGCACCGCGACCGATCCCCCCGCCGAGGGCCCGTCCGGAATCGGGCTGGACGGCGCCCCGGCGGGACGGGCCATGACGCGGAAGGACATCGACGCCGCGGTCGAGGCGTTCGCGGAGGCCGCCGCGCACGCCGCCCGGCTGGGGTTCGACGGGGTCGAACTGCACGGCGCGCACGGCTATCTGATCGACGACTTCCTGTGGACCGGGACCAACCGGCGCACCGACCGCTACGGCGGCGACCCGACCTCCCGGGCCCGGTTCGGCGCAGAGGTCGTGCGGGCGGTCCGCGCAGCCGTCGGTCCGGGGTTCCCCGTCTTCTTCCGCTTCTCCCAGTGGAAGCTCGGCGAGTACGGGGCCCGCACCGCGGCGAGCCCGGACGAACTGCGCCTGCTGCTGGAGCCCCTGGCCTCGGCCGGTGTCGACGTGTTCCACGCCTCGACCCGGCGCTACTGGCTGCCGGAGTTCGAGGACAGCGACAGCACTCTCAATCTGGCCGGCTGGATACGCAAGCTCACCGACCGGCCCACCGTGACGGTCGGCTCGGTCGGGATGGACCGGCAGTACGGCGAGGGCGACTTCACCCAGGGCTTCACCGGACCGTCCGGCGCGACCGGTATCGACGAGCTGGTGGCCCGCCTGGAACGCGACGAGTTCGACCTGGTCGCCGTGGGCCGGTCGTTGCTGGCCAACCCGGACTGGGCGGCGCTGGCGCTCCGAGGTGAGCTGGACCGGGCCGTCCCCTATGACCCGTCCGTCCTTCGGACCCTGGTCTGAGGGACGGCGGAGCCGAAGGTACCGGTGGAGAGGTGCGCCACCGGGCCCGGGGCACCGGGGGGGGAAGGGCGGGCGCCGCTACCGCGCCCGAACCTCCTCGTCTCCCCGGGCCACGTTCCGGATGACCGCGTCCCAGATGTCCGCCATGCCTCGTGCGGTGGCCCGGTCGAATACGTTCGTGTCGTACTTGAGAAATACCTTGTACCCCTCGCCCGCCCGGTAGATCTCCCCGGAGAGGGTGAATTCACCGGCATACGGCAGGTCATCGAATGGCCGCAGCTCCCAGGCATCCCGATCGGCCCGGGTTTCCTGGGTGAGAATTTCCGCGCCTTCGAAGTTCTGGAAGAGGAAGTTCGTCATGACAAGTGGCGCTTCCTCCGATCCGAGCGCTCGGGCGATCTCCGGCAGGGGAAGCGCACCGTGCTCGATTCCGGTAACCATCCCGCGCCGCAGCGATCCGAGCAGTTCGGTGAGGTCGCCGGTGACCCTGCAGCGGAGCGGCAGGCAGTTCGCGAACTGGCCGACGACATCGTGGAACCGCTGCTCGTAGCGGGCGGCGGCGGTCATGCCCAGGGTCAGGTCGTCCTGGCCGGTCAGCCGGTGCAGGAGCAGCACGTACGTCGCGAACAGCACGGTGGCGGCACTGACCCGGTGCGCCCGCGCGGTGCCGGCCAGTGCGGCGGCCCGCTCCGGTGGCACCGTCAGCGTGACCACCTCGACGCGGGGCATCCGCCCCGGGTCGGGCGGCCGGTCGAAGGGCAGCGCGAGCGCCGGGCGCGATCCGGCCAGCTCCCGGACCCAGTGGTCCCGGTGCCGCAGCGCCCTCGGGCCGACCAGGAGCGCTTCCTCCCAGGCCACGAAGTCACCGTAGGAGGCGGCTCGTTCACCTCCTCCTTCCCCTCGGTACGCCTCCTTCAGCGTACGGACCAGGACCGCGGTCGACGTGCCGTCGAGCAGGATGTGGTGCGCGGTGATCAGCAGCAGACGCCGTCCTCCGGAGAGGACCAGGTGCGTCCGGACGAGCGGGCCCTGCGCCAGGTCGAACGGGACGTCGACCAGGTCCCGCAGCGCGGTCAGCAGTTCCCCGCGCGAGGCGGCCGGGACGGCTACCCGGTCGAACGACGGCACTCTGGCCGGGTCGAGGTCCAGGTACGGCACGGCGTCCCGCTCGCGAACGGCCGCGCTCAGCAACGGATGGATCTCCGTCTGCGCGCGGACCGCCCGCTCCAGGGCCGCCTCGTCCAGATCACCATGGATCTCGAAGAGGAGCGGCAGGTTGTACGCCCCGGACTCCGACCAGCGCCGCTCGTCGCGGTACATGGCGAGCTGACCGCGCGAGAGGTTCCACCGCCGGGGCGGGCCGTCGCACCGCTCCCTCCCGTCCTCCGCGAGGGGGTAGACCGGCAGCGGCACCACCCGGCGCCGCGCCCCCCGGTGCAGGTGCTCCCAGTGCACGTCGGCGCCGGACTCCCACAGCGCCGCGAGCCGGGACAGCTTGCCCGCGGCGCTCCATCGGCGTACCAGCTCGTCCTTCAGGTCCCCTTCGCCGGCGATCTCCGCCAGCGGCCCCCCGGGGGCCAGGGCCGGATCCAGGTGCCCGGGGCCGGCCCGCAGCCGGGTCCTCAGCTCCGCGACGGACGACACCACCACGGCGTACCGCGCGGCCATCGCCTCCCGTTCTGCCTGGAGTGTGAAGGCCAGGTCGGCGAGGTCGGCGTCCGGGTGGCGGTCCAGGTATCCGGCCAGCCGGTCGGCGGACGCCCGGAGCTGCCCGGTGGTTCGCGCCGAGAGAACGACGAGCTGCTCGGAGCCGTCGGCCGGGCGGTGGGCGCTCTCCACGGAACGCTCCCCGGCCGTCACGGGCGCCCTCGGCCCACGGTCGGGTGCACGGGTTCGGCGGGTCCGCTCCGGACCGCCGGCACCGTCGAGCCGAGCACGTCCAGGAAGGCCATGCCGCGGCCGCTCATCGCCAGGCCCGGCATCATGGCCACGCCGAGGGAGGCGGGAGGCAGGTCTCCGGCGATCTCGACCGTGCGGACCGTCCCGCCGTCGAGGGTCGTCGTCGCCTCGGTGCGCTGGTACATCAGGGCGAATCCGGAGCCGGCCGCCACAAGGCCCCGCATCGTCTCCACGCTCGCCGCCTCGATCACGCGCGGCAGCCGAACACCCGCGTCGGCGAAGAGCTTCTCGCCGTGGCGGATGACGTCGGGAGCGTTCAGGGTCACCAGCGGGCGGGCGGCCAGCTCGGCCAGCTCCACCGGTCCGCTCCTGCCCAGGGGGTCGTCCTCGGCCAGCACCGCGTGCACGGGCAGTTCGGCCAGTGCGTGGAACCGGGCGTCCCCCGCCAGGAAGTCGTAGGTGACCGCCAGTTCGCAGCGCCCTTCCCGCAGGAGTGCCGCCAGCCGGTCGGCCGGCTCCTCGTGGACGGTCAGCCGCAGGTCCGTGTAACGCTGCCGGGCCAGCCGGTGGACCCCGGGCAGCAGGAACGGCGCGAGTGACGAGAGAAAGCCGACGTCGAGCCGGCCGACGGCGTCCCCCGCCAGGGCGTCGCCCCGAGCTTTGAGATTCCTGGCCCGCCCCAGCAGGTCCCGGGCCTCCCGCAGCAGATGGCGGCCGCTCGGGGTGAGGGAGACCCCCCGTGCGTGATGACGCAGGAGGAGCTGTACGCCGAGTTGGCGTTCCAGCCTCATCACGGCCGACGAGACCGTCGACTGCGAGGCGCACAGCTTCTCCGCCGCCTCCGATATGTTGCCCACTTCGGCGGAGACGACGAAGTACCGCAGTTGCGCGAGGCTGAAGCCCAGGCCGTCGCTCATCGCTCGCCTCCGGCCCGGTCCCGCAGGGTGTCCAGCCATCGGTCGACCGTGAGCGCGGTCGCCCCGGCGTGCTCCTCCAGCAGGGAGAAGTGGTCCCCCGCCACCTCGGTCCGCCGGTGCTCCAGCGGCCAGCCGGACCGCGCGTCCTCGCCGAGCAGTTCCAGCAGGGGCCCTTCCTGCCCGGCTCCCGCCAGCAGGGTCGGGGTGGTCACCGGCAGCGGGCGCCAGCCGTCGAGCAGTTCCGCGTACCAGGCCATCGCCGTCACCTGTTCATCGGCGAGGGGCAGGCGCGGGAACCGGTCGAGCAGCCGCCGCGTGATCACGGTCATGCCCCGGACCATCGCCGCTCCGGTCGTCCGCGGGGTGTCGAGCAGCACCAGCCCGGCGGGTGGTGCGCCGGCCGCCTCCAGTCGGCGCACCACCTCGTGGGCCAGCCAGCCGCCGGAGGAGTAGCCCGCGAGCGCGAACTCACCGCCCCCGAGCCGTCGGAGCAGCGTGTCGGCCACCCGCTCCGCCGCCGCCGCCAGGTCCACGGGCAGCGGCTCCCCGGGACGGTAGCCGGGTACGGAGACCGCCCAGACCTGGCGGTGGCCCCGGAGCGCGCCCGCGAAGTTCACGTACTGGTGGGCCCCGGTGGGGGCGATCAGCGACGGCAGGCAGACCAGGTCGGGTTCCCGTCGGCCGTCCGACAGCCTCAGCAACTCCATTTCGTCGCCCACGGTTCCGGCCGCGAAGACCGGCCGGAGCCGGGCGGCCATCGACAGCAGGTCGCCGGCCTGCCGCGGGGTGCCGGTCTCCAGCACCGTACGGAACAGGGCGGCGACGGAGCCGGGGGATTCGGCCGCCGGCCGCGGCTCGGGCCGGGGGACGGGCCGGTCCCCCGCGGCCGGGTTCAGGCGCGCCACGAGGGCGTCCACGTCCGGGCCGCCGGTCGTGAGGAAGTGATCGGCGAGCTCCTCGACGGACTCGGCGTCGAAGAGCAGGGTGGACGAGACCTCTTGGAGGTCCTCCCGAAGGGCGTTCGTCAGCTGGAGCACGAGGATGGAGTCCATGCCGTAGTCGCTGAGCGGTGTGGAGAGGGCGATCCGGTCCGCCGGAATGCCGAGGGTTTCCGCGGCCCGGTCACGGAGGTACCCGGCCAGGGCCTCGGCCCGGCTCCCCGGTTCGGCGGTGGGCGGGGCGACCGCTTCCCCGGCGGCCGCGGTCTCCGCGGGGACCTGGACGAAGGCAGGGGAGGGGGCGGGATACCGCGGGGCGGCGACCGCCTCGGGCAGGGTCGCGGAGTCCACCGCCACCGGGGCCACCGGTTGCCGGGCCGCCGGTTGCCTGCGTCCGGGCTTCCGGGCCGCGGGCTTGTGGCCGGTCCGCCGGGCCACCGACTGCCGGGCGAGCCCGTCGCTCTCGGCGGCGATGATCTGCTGCCCGAGCTCCCGTGCTTCCGGCAGTACGGGGACGACCGCCGCGAACCCTTCGCTCTCCAGCACCTTCCGCCAGTTCTCGGGCGACAGCGCCGGCGAACCCGGTACACGCAGCGCGTCGTCCTCGAAGAGCCACCAGCCCTCCAGCAGGCCGAACGTGAGGTGGCTGGAGACATCGAAGTCCGCGAGTTCGTTGAGCAGGAGCCACCCTCCGTCGCGCAGGGCCGCCTTCGCGTTGCGGATCGTGTTCCGGGTGTCGCGGGTCGCGTGCAGCACGTTGGCGGCGACGACCAGGTCGTAGCTCCCGCTCTCCACCCCCTGCTGCCCGGCCAGCGGCTGCTCGGCGTCGAAGCGGGCGTAGGCGAGGTACGGCACGTCGGGTCCGTACGCGGTACGGGCGTGGTTCAGGAACGCCTTCGACAGATCGGTGTACGTGTAGGTCTCGATGTGTTCCTGGTAGGGGCGCAGCGCGGCGAACATGCCGACGCTCGTTCCGCCCGTGCCGGCGCCGATCTCCAGGACGCGGAGTCGTGCCGAGGGGTCCAGGCGCAGCCGCTCCTCGACGACGGAGACCGCTGCGTCGGCCATGGCACGGTTGTACAGGTCGGCGACCCGGTTGTCGCGGTAGGTGCCTTCGACGAGTTCGACGGAGCCGCGCGGGAACAGGATGTCGGTCGGCCTGGTCGCACCGGTGAGGATGCCGGGCAGCGCCCGGAGCGTGGCGTCGAGCAGGGCGAGTTCGGCCGCCTTGTCGGGGTCGGTGGACCACTGGGCCCGGCGCTCGTCCCACTCGCGGACGAGGGCGGCCGGCGACGGGGCCGTATCCGGCACGATGCGGAGCGCGTGGTCGAGCCAGGTCGCGTACCTGTCCAGGATCCCGGCGCGGCGGCGGAGCCGGTCGATGTCGCCGGGGGACGTGGGAGTGCCGGGGCCGCGCAGCCCGCCGAGCGTTTCCAGATGGCCGCGGACCATCCTCGCCAGGAGCGGATCGCGCTCGTCCACGCGCCACGCGGCGATCGCGCGCATCGCCTCCCATTCGGCGGGCAGGGACGCGGCCGACGCGACCCGGGCGGGCGCGACGCGGGTCCGTGCCCGGGGGTGGACGGTGGTCCGCGTCGTCGGGTCGAGCGCCTCGATGGCGTCGAGGTCCTTCACCTTGATGAAGCTCAACTGGCGCTGGGGGCCGCCGAGCAGCGTGTCGAGCGCGTCCATCGCCTCCGGCGCCTCGATCGAGAGAAGGCCCCAGCGCGCCATGTGCTCCTTGTGCCGCTCGGTCGAGGCACTGCCGACGCTCCCCCACCATCCCCAGTTCATCACCTTGACCGGGCACGGCCAGTGCCGGTCGAGAAAGTGGGCGTAGGCGTCGCCGAAGGTGCAGCCCGCCGCGTAGTTGCTCTGGCCGGCTGCCGTCGTGAACGACTGGACGGAGGAGAAGAACAGGGCGAAGTCCAGCGCCTCGTCCGCGAAGACCTCGGCCATGGCCACCCCGACGTCGACCTTCGCGGCGAGGCCCGCCCGCAGGGTCGCCTCGTCCATCCGCGCCAGGCTCTGGTCCCGCAGGTCGAGCGCCGCCTGGACGACGCCGTGGATGCGCGGGTGACGGCGCTTGATCTCCTTGTGGGCGAGGCGCAGTGACGCGGGGTCGGCGGCGTCGGCCGACAGGTAGCTCACCCGGCCGCCCGCCTCGGCCAGCCGCGCGTCGATCGACGCGTCCCGCGGTCGCCGTCCGATCCAGATCACGTGGGCGTCGTGGTTCCGCACGACATGCCGGGTCCACTGGGTGCCGAGTCCGCCCGCGCCGCCGATCACGACGTAGACGCCGCCCTGCCGGTACGGGGCGTGCTCTGCGTCGCCGGGCTCGTTCGGCGCCCAGCGGCGCGCCAGCCACTGGCCCGCGCGGTGCGCCAGGGGGTCGTCGCCGGTACGGCCGGGGAGCGCCAGGAGGTCGTCGGGCAGCTCGGCGGTGTCGAGGTCGGCCCGGCGGACGGACCAGTTCGCGTACTCCTGTGCGAGCGACCCGAAGAAGCCGTGCAGCCCGGCGTGGGCGGGTGCGGTCGGCTCGTCGTCGTACGTGCCGAGGGCACGTCGTGTGACCAGGGTGATGTGGAGCGGGCGCGCGTCGTGTCCGGTGCGGACGAGGGCCTTGGCCGTACGGAAGGCCGCGACGACACCGTCTTCCTGGGCCGCGGTGAAGCCGGCGGTGTCGGTCGGCAGGAGCGCCGGCCCGTCATCCGGCCCGGGGCCGGGCGCGATCCAGATGAGGTGGCCGACCGGAGCCGCGGACCGGAGCCGGTCGGCGATCTCGTCGGTCGACGCGCCGGGGGCGAGGTCCCACAGGGTGGCACCCGGGTGCCGGCCGACGAGTGCGGCCCGCTGTTCGGCCGTGCCTCCCACCACGAGCACGTGGTCCGTGGGGTCCGGGGCGTGCTCGCCCGGGGTGTACGTGGCCACGGGTTCCCATACGGGTGCGAACAGGGAGGGGACGGGGTCCTTGAGGCGGCGTGAGGTGTAGCCGGTCATCCGTACGCAGACCCGGCCGTGGACGTCGGTGATGTCCACGTCGAGCCGGCTCAGCGCGGTCGCGGGCCCGGCCCCGTCCGCGACGCGGACGACGGCCCGCGCCGAGGCCGGGCACGGGGCGAGGAGTTCGAACCGGTCGAGCGCGAACGGCACCGCGGTCTCCGGGTCGGCCGGTCCGTCGGTGAGGTGCAGCGCGATGGACGCCTGGATGGCGGAGTCCAGCAAGGCCGGGGGAAGAACGGCTCCGCCGTCGGCGGGGTCCGCCCCGGCCGGGAGTTCCAGCTCGGCGAGGACGGTCCCGGTGCCGGTGTCGACGTACGCCTCACGGATGGCCCGGAGCGACGGCCCATGGACGATCCCCATCGACGCGAGCGCCTCCCGGACGCGTTCGGCGGACACGGTCCTCGTGCAGGCCGCGCGAAGCGAGGTGAGGTCGACGCGGTCGGGACGGGACGTGCCGGTGCGGGACACGCGCCCGGTGGAGAGGACGACGGGGCCGGTGCCCCGGTCCGCCCGCGCGGTGATCTCGAAGGTGAGCTGGTCGTCGTCGCCGGGCTTCACCAGGACCTCGACGCCCAGGGCCCCCGCGCCGTCGGCGGTGGCCGGCCGTACCCAGGTGATGTCGCGCATCAGCAGGGGGGCCGTCACGTCCGCGCCCCAGTGGCGGACGGCGATCTCCCGTGCCAGTTCGAGGTGGACGACGCCGGGAAGGACCCGCCGGCCGCGCACCGTGTGGTCGCGCAGGACGGGTTCGGCGCCCGTGAACACCGTGGAGGCGCGCAGCGCGCCGGGAGTGCCCGGTACCTCCGGCGTCCGGCGGATCAGCGAGGGGTCCGCCGCAGGGCGTTCTGCGGAGGTGGCGGGGACGGGCCGGGTCGCGGCGGGCGGCGGACCGGCCCAGTGGCTCTCCCGGGCGAACGGGTAGGTGGGCAGGGGGACCCGCCGGTGGGCTCCGACCGGGAAGAGCGCACCGTAGTCGAGTGCGGTGCCCCGGACGAAGCACTCGGCGAGGACGGTGAGGTCCGCGCGGTAGGTCTCGGCGTCAGCGCGGCGGTTCTGGGCGTCAGCGCGGTATGTGTCGACCACCGCCCGGACGTCTCCGGCTTCAGCACCGTGATTCTCCGCGTCCGTTCCGGTGGCGGTGAACCGCGCGCAGCGCTCCAGGGATGCTTCGCCCCGGCTCGTGTCCGCGCCCGGCCGGCCCTTGCCCTCGGGCGCCGCCCGGCCGGTGAACGCCTGCGTTCCGTCGAGCCCTTCCTCAAGGATCCGCAGCAGCTCGGCGCGATCCTCCGCCACACAGGCGAACCGGTGGGGGAACCTGTCCCTTCCGACCGTGAGCGTGTACGCGAGGTCGCCGAGGTCCGGGGCGTCCTCGTAGCGCATGCGTTCGGCCAACCGGGCCACCTGCTGGCCCAGTTGCTCCCGCGAGTGCGCCGAGAGGACGACCAGCCGCACGGGCCCGGGCGTACGGGGACGGGTCCGCGCGGTGTCCGGCGCCTCCTCGATCACGAGGTGGGCGTTGGTGCCGCTCGCGCCGAAGGAGCTGACGGCGCCCCGGCGTGGCCCGCCGTCGGACGGAGGCTCCCACCGGTGGTTGCGCGTGCTCAGATAGAAGGGGCTGGTGTCGAGGTCGATGGCGCCGTTGGGCTTCTCGAAGTGCAGGGAGGCCGGGATCTGTTGGTGCCTCATCGCGAGGAGGATCTTGAACACCCCCGCGATACCCGCGGCGAACTGGGTGTGCCCGAGGTTCGACTTGACGGAGCCCAGCGCGCATGAGCCGGTCCTCTCCGTGTCGGCCCGGAACACCCGGCTGAGCGCCGAGAACTCGATGGGGTCGCCGAGCGGGGTACCCGTTCCGTGCGCCTCCAGGAGCTGGATGGCCCCGGCGTCGATGCCACAGGACGCGTGGACGTCGCGGAGCAGGGTCTCCTGCGACACGGAGCTGGGCGCGGTGATGCCGTTGGTCGCGCCGTCGTGGTTGCTGCCCGTGGCGCGGATGACGCCGTGGATGTGGTCCCCGTCGGCGATCGCGTCGCCCAGCCGCTTGAGCACGAGGACGCCGACGCCCTCACCGGGGACGAAGCCGTCGGCGCGGTGGTCGAAGGTGTGGCAGCGGCCCGTCGGCGAGAGCATCCCGGCCCGCCCGGCCAGCTCGTAGAGCCGGGGGGTCGTCTGGACGAAGACGCCGCCCGCCAGTGCCATGTCCGTCTCGCCCGACCGGAGCCCCCGGCAGGCCAGGTCGATCGCGATGAGCGAGCTGGAACACGCCGTGTCGACCGCCAGCGCGGGACCCTTCAGGTCGAGGACGTAGGAGACGCGGGCGGGGATCAGGGACGCCATGTTCCCCCAGAAGGCCTGGGCCGGACCGTTCTCCCCGACCAGCTCGTGGTAGTCGCCGTTCCAGCAGCCCACGTACACACCACAGCGGGACCCGCTCAGCTGTCGTCCGGCGTGGCCCCCGTCCTCCAGGGCCTTCCACGCCTCTTCCAGGAGCAGTCGCTGCTGGGGGTCCATGACGGCGGCCTCGACGCCCGAGATGCCGAAGAAGAGCGGGTCGAACCGGTCGATGCCGTCGAGGAATCCCCCCTGCGTGCAGCGTGCCGTTCCGTCGGGCCCGGTGGCCGGGAGGTCCCAGCGGGTCGCTTCGGTGATGAGGTCGTCACCGTTCGCCAGATGGGTCCACAGCTCGTCGAGGGTGTCGGAACCGGCGAACCGCCCGCTCATCCCGACCACGGCGATCGGCTCGGGGCCGGTCGTCGGCCCGACGGGAACGGAGCCGCCACCGGTCGCCGGGCGGGCGGAGGTGATGCCGGTCCGCGTCCGGGCCGCGACGGGGGCCGGGGCCTCGGGGACCGGAGGGACGGGTACCGGGGGGACGGAGGTGGAGGCCGCCACGGGACCGTGCTCCGCGATCAGATGCGCGGCGAGGCGGTCGGCGGAGCTGTGGTCGAAGACGACATCGGTCGAGAGGTCGGTTCCCAGTTCCTCGTTGAGCACATGGACGAGACGGACGGCGAGGATGGAGTCGAGTCCGTAGTCGGCGAACGCGAGCCCGCCCTCGATCTCGTCCGGCGACATGACCAGGACGTCCGCGATCTTCGCGCGCACCAGCCGCGCGACCCGTTCGCCGGGTGACGTGCCGGCCGGATCACCGGGTGACGTCCCGGGTGCGGTGCGCGGCGCGACGGCGGCCGGGGCGACGGACGGTGCGCCGGCGGACGGTGCGCCGGCGGACGCACCCGTACGGACACCGGTGCCGATCGCCTTCCCGGCCGGCTCCAGGTCACCGATCCAGAATCGGTCCCTCGCGAACGGGTAGGTCGGCAGGGAGATCCGGTGGGGCGGCGGTACCGCCCCGGGCAGTGCCCGCCAGTCCAGGTCCATCCCGCCGGCCCAGAGCGCGGCCAGCTTGTCGTGCTTGCCCTCGCGGCCCCACCGTTCGGCCAGGAGTTCCCGAAGGTCGTCGTCGGCCCAGATCTCGGCGGCCGTACCCCGCTCCTGCCCGGCGCTGCCCCGGTGCAGACCCGGCACCGCCGTCCCGTCGCCGGTCTCCACGAACGCACGCAGCACCCGCCGGAGTTCGGCAAGCGTGAGCACCATGACCGCCAAGCGCTCCTTCATCGCCTCGCGTCCGGACCGCAGGGTGAACGCGAGGTCCGCCAGGCGGACCGTCCGCCCGCGCGCCTCCTCCTGTTCGAGGAACGCCACCAGGCGCGCGGCGGAGTGCCTCAGCTGCTCCGGGGTCCGTGCCGACAGGACGACGAGCTGCTCGCCGTCGTCGGCGGCTCGCTCGGCGGGGCGGGCATCCGCCACGTACTCCTCGATGATCACGTGCGCGTTCGAGCCGCCGGCCCCGAAGGACGAGACCGCCGTGACGCGTGGCCGTGCGGACTCCCACGGTTCGAGGGTCCGCTGGAGACGGAACGGCGTCTCCTCGAACCTGATGCCGGGGTTCGGATCCTCCGCGTGCAGGCTCGGGACGAGGGTGCGGTGCCGGAGCTGGAGGACGGCCTTGGTGACACCGGCGATGCCCGCGGCGGCCTCCAGGTGCCCGATCACCGACTTCACGGAGCCGATCGCGCAGAACTGCCGGTCCCCGGTGAACTCCCCGAAGGCCAGCGAGAGCCCCTTCACCTCGATCGGATCGCCCAGTTCCGTACCGGTGCCGTGCGCCTCGACGTAACCGACCTCGCGCGCCGAGACCCCGGCCCGGGTCAGCGCCTCGCCGATCAGTTCCGCCTGGGCGGCCGGGCTGGGCACCGTGTAGCCGTTGGACCGGCCGCCGTGGTTGATGCTCGTCCCCCGGATGACCGCGAGCACCCGGTCCCCGTCCGCGAGAGCGCGCGCCAGCGGTTTCAGCAGCACCGCGCCGACCCCCTCCCCGGGGACGAAGCCGTCGGCGCCGCTGCCGAAGCTCCGTACCCGGGACTGCGCGGACAGCATGCCGGAACGGCAGAGTTCAACGTAGTCGGACGGGTGCAGATACAGGTTCACGCCACCGGCGACGGCCAGCTCGCAGGAGCCTTGCCGCAGGTGCTCGCAGGCCTCGTGGATCGCCGTGAGCGAGGACGAGCACATCGTGTCGATCGTCAGGCTGGGGCCCCGGAGGTCCAGGACATAGGAAGTACGGGCGCTGAGCGAGGCGAACGAGAGGGCGGGCGCGATCCGCTCGCCCGACGGCAACATGGCCTCGCCGTGCCGTGCGTGGCCGGACTTGGTCACTCCGGCGAAGACGCCGACACGCCGCCGGTGGCGACGGGCCAGCTCCTCGCGGGTGTAGCCCGCGTCCTCGATCACTTCCCAGGAGGCCTGGAGGAACAGACGCTCCTGCGGGTCCATGGCATACGCGTCGCGCGGCGCGATCCGGAAGAAGTGCGGGTCGAACGCGTCGAAGTCCTCCAGGAATCCACCCCACTTGCTGTAGCTGCGTCCGGTGGCGACAGCGGTGGCACGGTCCGGTTCGTAGAAGCCGTCCAGCGGCCACCGGTCCCGGGGGATCTCGGTGATGCGGTCGCGTCCGGCCATGAGGTTCTGCCAGAACTCGTCGGTGTTCCGCGCGCCCGGATAGCGTCCACTCATCCCGATGATCGCGATGGCGTCGTCCTGGTCGGGCGCGCCGGGCGGTCCGGCCGCGGGCTGAGAGGCTTCGGGGATCTCTGGAGCCCCGGAGGTCTCCTGGCCGGTCCGGATCCGCCGGCCCGTGAGGTGCTCGGCGACGGCGCGCAGGGTGGGGGATTCGTAGAAGAGCGTCGTCGAGGTCTCCCCGAACACGTTGTGCAGCTCCCTGTTGAGCTGGACGACCATGACCGAGTCGAGGGCCAGCTCGTCGAGCGGCCGATCGGGGTCGATGGCGTGCGGGGGCAGCTTGGTGACCCGGGCGAAGAGCCCGAGGACCGACCGGAGCGTCTCCCGGTCCGGGGCCACACCGTCGGCTGGGTCCGGTACGGACGCCGACGTGGGCGCGGTCCCGGGCGCGGACGCCGACGCGGGCGGGGAGGCCGATGCGAGGGTCGGCGCGGAGGCCGATGCGAGAGTCGACGCCGGGACAGGTGCGGCCTTCTCCGTCTCGCCGTGGTGCACCCAGATCTGGTCCTCGCCGGCCTCGCCGAGGCGCCAGGCCTTCAGGAGGGCGTCGAGCCCCGCGTCCGACTCCATGGGGACGAGGCCGCGGTGACGCCGGAGGTACGCGCGGGTCGCGTCGTCGACCGTCATCCCGCCGTCCTTCCAGAGCGGCCACGCGATCGAGACCGTGCGGCCCGATCGTCCGCCCGCCACGACACGTGCGTTGCGGCGGGCGGCGAACGCGCCGAGGTAGGCGTTGGCCGTGGCGTAGTCGGACTGGCCCGGGTTGCCCGTGACGGCCGCGCCGGACGAGAAGAGGAGGAAGGATTCGAGCGGCAGGTCCGCCGTGGCCCGGTCCAGGTGGACCGCGCCGTCGGCCTTCGGGGCGAGGACCCGTTCCCATTCCTCCGGTGTCTTGTCCTTGACGTACGCGTCGTGGATCACGCCCGCGGCGTGGATGACTCCGTGGATCGCGCCGGTCCGCTCCCGCACCTCCGCGACGAGATGGCGCACCTCCTCCCAGCGGGAGACGTCCGCGACGGCGTACCGGGCCTCCGCTCCGGCCGCCCGCAGTTCGGCGAGGAGCCGGTCGGTTCGGGGACCTGGAGCGGACCGGCCGACGAGGACGAGCCCCGGGTGGTCGGTGTCCCGTGCGATCCGGCGGGCGACGACGGCCCCGATGCCGCCGGCGCCGCCGGTGATCAGATACGTGCCTCCCGAACGCCACGGCGTGCCCGTGCCGGTGGCCGTGCGGGGTGTCCAGGTCCGGACGTGGCGTTCGGCGTCCCGGTGGAGAACGAGACCGTCTTCGGCGTGGCGGGCGTTCTCCAGGACCGCGCCCGCGATCCGGTCCCGGTCGCTCGCGCCGTCGAGGACGAGGACCTGACCGGTGACGTGCGGGCTCTCCAGCGCGGTCGTGCGCAGGAGCGCGGAGAGGGCCGGACCGGTCTCCTCGTCCTCGGTGGCCGATGTCACCACCTGTACCAGCGTGGCCCCGTCGTGCGCCTCCCCGGCGAGCGTCCGGACGAGCTCGAAGACCTGCCGTGAGAGGTCGGTGAAACGGCTCTCCGGGCGTTGCTTGGCCGTCGTGACGGCGTGGCAGCGCACCCCCGGCAGCAGCCGCTCGACGCCGTCCCGCAGGGACGCGGGTGTTCCGCACAGGATGACCGTGTGACGCCGGTACGGGGACCCGGCCGCGGAGCCCGGGGCCCCGGTGGCGGGCCTCGGCGTCCACCGGGGCACGAACAGCGTCGTCCCGGAGGCGGGAGCCTGAGCGGGCGCGGGAGCCTGAGCGGGCGCGGGAGCCTGAGCGGGCGCGGGAGCCACCGCGCTCCGGGGAATCCAGTACCGGTCGCGTGCGAACGGATAGGCCGGGAGGTGCGCACGCCTCGGCGGTCCGGCACCGTCCGGCCCGTACAACTGCCGCCACTCGGCCTCACCCCCACCGCACCAGCGGGCGATCACCTCGGAGAGGCCGTCCGGCTCCTGGTCAGCGGCCGGATCCGGCCCGTCCCCCGAGCCGCCGATGAACTCCCGCAGCCGGGTGCTGAGTTCACCGCGGGAGGCGACGACCCAGCCAACGCGTTCGGCCATGGCCTCCCGTCCGCTCTGGAGTGTCCACGCGATCGAACGGAGGGAATCGGTGTGCCGGGCGTCCTCGAGGTGTGCGAGCAGATCGCGCGCCCGCTCCCGCAGCTCCCGCTCCGTGCGCGCCGAGAGGGGCACGGCGACCCGGCCCTCGGGGGCGTCCAGGTCCCGTGCCGAAGTCGCCTCCTGGTCCTTGCCCGGGTACTCCTCCATGACGATGTGGCAGTTCGCACCGCCGAAGCCGAAGCTGCTGACACCCGCCCGCCGGGGAACGGGCGCACCGTCCCGGTCGCTTACCCGCTCCCAGGGCTCGCTCGCGCGCACGATGCGGAACGGGCTGCCGTCGAGCTGTATGTACGGGTTGATCTCGTCGCAGTTCCGGGACGGCGGCAAGGTGCCGTGCCTCATCGCGAGGACGGTCTTGAGCAGCCCCGCGATGCCGGCGGCGGCTTCCAGATGGCCGATGTTGGCCTTCACGGAGCCGAGTGCGCAGGTTCCTCCGCCCTCGCTCCCCAGCCGCCGGAAGGCGCTCCGGAGCGCCTGCACCTCGACGGGGTCGCCCAGGGCCGTGCCGGTGCCGTGGGCCTCCAGATAACCGATGGTGCGGGGGTCGACGCCGTCCATCGCCCGCACCACGAGGTCCGCCTGGGCGGCCCCGTTCGGCGCGGTGAGGGAGTTCGCCCGCCCGCCGTGGTTCTCGGCGCTCCCCACGATGACGGCGAGTATCGCGTCTCCGTCGCGCTCGGCGTCGGCGAGCGGCTTCAGCACGACCGCGCCGACGCCCTCGCCCCGTACGTAGCCGTTCGCGTCGCTCGCGAAGGTCTTGCACCGTCCGTCCGGGCTCAGCATGCCGGCCTGTGCGGCGCTGACGAATGTGTCGACGCTGAGGAGGAGGTTCACCCCGCCCGCGATCGCGGTGTCGCACGCCCCGGACCGGAGGGCTTCGACGGCCCGGTGGACGGCGACGAGAGAGCTGGAGCAGGCCGTGTCGACCGGCTCGCTCGGGCCGTGGATGTCTAGGACGTAGGAGATGCGGTTGGCGAGCATGGAGTGGGCGTTGCCCGTGGAGGTGAAGGCATCCGGCGGGGTGCCGTGGGCGGCGAGGAGCGTGGCGTAGTCGGTGCCCGAGACGCCGAAGAACAGCCCGGTGCTCTCCGGCAGGTCCGAGGGGGCGTACCCGCTGTTCTCCACCGCGTTCCAGACGGTCTGGAGCGCCAGCCGGTGCTGCGGGTCCATCAGTTCGGCCTCGCGCGGCAGGATACGGAAGAAGGCGGCGTCGAAGGCGTCCACCCCGTCGAGGACGCCCGCGTGGCGAGGGAAGTCGGACGCCTCCACGATCCGTGTGTACTCCGCGTCGTACCGGTCGACGGGGAAGGCCGTCACGTGGTCGGTACCGGCGGCCAGATTGGTCCAGTACGCGTCCAGGTCGGGGGCGCCGGGGAAGCGGCCCGCGGCTCCGATGACGGCGATCGGGGCGGCGGGGTTCGTGGCCGCCGGGCGTGGGGCGGCGGGCCGCGGCGCGCTGTCGGGGACCCCGGCCTTCTCCCGGCCGCCCCGGTGCCCGGCGTCCGGGACGGGCCGCGGCGGGGTCTCGGGGGGCCGGGCGGTGCTCCCGGCGCGGGCGGTAGTTCCGGTGGACCGCTCGTACGCCGTGCGCAGGGTGGTGGGGTGCTCGGCCACGAGGTGTTCCCCCAGCGAAGCGAAGGTGTTGCGGTCGAAGAAGACCGCGGGGGTCAGTTCGATGCCGAGCCGCTCGCTCGCCTGCTGCGCCAGGGCGATCAGCGAGATCGAGTCGAAGCCGAAGGCGTCGAAGCCGGTCCGGGCGTCGAGTTCGTCGGGGTCGAACTTGAGGATGCCGGACGCCAGGCCGCGCAGTTCGTCGACCGCGAAGGCCACAAGCCCCTCGGCCGCCCCGGGCTCCCCCGGTGTCCTGTCGTTCACTTCTCCGCCTCCGCCTCCGCCTCCGCCTCCGTCCCCGCCGCCGGTGCCTGTTCCGGTCGCGCCCGCTGTCCGTGCGTTCACCTCCGGGCCCTCCCGGGGTCCTTCGTCGTCGCCGCACCACAGGTCGGCGAGAACACCGACCACTTCGCCGTTCCCGTCCAGCAACCCGACCGAGCCCCCGATCCCCTCTCCGTGCGCGCTCACGTCGAAGACGACGTACGCCACGGAGGCCCGGCCGCCGGTCCCGCCCCCGAAGAGCCGGATCTCGTCGATCCGGTGCGGTGCGCTCCGCGCCCAGCGGGGGTCGCCCGTCCGCTTCGCCTCGAACCGCAGGCCCTGCGCGACCGCGGCGAGTACCTGCGGAGCGAGCGTGACCTGGGGCCTCACATGGTCGTGCTGGAGCTCGGGCGCACCGAGCCGCAGCGCGAGCCGTCCGTCCCGCAGACGGAACACTCCCTCGACACCGGCGAGTTCGTGGGCGTATCGGACTCCGCCCTCGGCCAGTTCGGCGAGGAATCCGGCCGGGGAGAGCGGTTCGGCCAGGTCCGGTGCGAGCGCCCCCGGAAGCAGGCCGACGAACGGTTTGGCGTGGGGATGTCCGGACGGCCGCGTCGCGCCGCCCTCGTCCGCCCACAGGTCGAACGCCGCCACGGCGGTCCGCCGCCCCGACCCGTCCTCCGTGTGCACGGCTCCCGCCGCCGTCCTGCCCCCGGAGGCGTCCAGGACCGTCACCAGCCGCGCAGCGGCCGTCCAGTCGACCGGGCCGAGGAGGCGAAGACCGCGCACGAGCGACCCGTCGGAGAAACCGGAGACCTTCGCGACCGCGATCGCCAGCTCGACGGCGAAGGTGGGGACGATGCCGCGTGTTGTGTCCTGCCGCTCGCCCAGAGTGCGGCCGTAGTCCAGGAGATCGTCCAGGCGCACGTCGAGGACGTACCGCAGTCCGGTGACGTCCGACGCGTTCCGGCCGAGGAGCGGGTGGAGCTTCTCGCGCAGGGCGAGCGGCGCGGTCACGGACGGCGCGCCGTCCTCCCGGGCGACCCAGCACCGTACACGCTCGAAGGGGTACGCGGGGAGGGAGACCCGGCGGGGCGTGGGCGCGTCCGGTGCGTCGGCCAGCTGCCAGTCGACGCTCTTCCCGTCCACCCAGGTGGTCGCGAGGTCACGCAGCTCCGCGGTGCGGGCACCGGCGCCCGCGAGCGCGGCGCCGAGCTCCCGGTCTCCGGCCAGACGACGGTCGACGGCGGCCAGCGCCTCGTCCCCGGTCCGCGCGAGGAACGCCCACCGGTGCGGGAGTTCGTTCTTGCCGACGCGGAGGGTGTGGGCGACCGACGCGAGGTCCGGCGCCCTCTCCCCGGCGAGGAAGGAGCGGAACCGGGCAAGGTACGCCAGCAGCGCGGCGTCGTTCATCGCGGAGAAGACGAAGAGTTCCTCGCGCCCGCCGGGTGCGCCGTCGCGCGCCCCGCCGTCCCGCGGCGGGTACTCCTCCAGGATCATGTGGGAGTTCATCCCGCCCGCGCCGATCGAGGTGATCCCGGCCCGGCGCGGATGGGTGACCTCACGCCCGTCGACGGTGGTCACCGCCGGCTTCCAGGCGGTGAGCTCCTGCTGCACCCGGAAGGGCGTGCGGGAGAAGTCGATGTCCGGGTTGATCACCGAGCTGTGCAGCGAGGGAACCAACTGTCCCCGTTGGAACTGGAGGATGACCTTGGCGAGGCCGATCATTCCGGCGGCGTGCAGCAAGTGGCCCATGTTGGACTTCACCGAACCGATCGCGCAGAACCCGGTCTCCCCGGTGTATTTCTGATAGGCGGTGGTCAGCGCCTTGACCTCGATCGGGTCACCCAGGGACGTCCCTGATCCATGCGCCTCCACGTAACTGATGGTCCGCGGGTCGACCCCCGCGTCGTCGATCGCCTTCTCGATCGCGCGCGCCTGCATCCGGGGGCTGGGGACGGTGAACCCGTTGCGCACCCCGGCGTTGGCGAGGGCTGTCCCCTTGATGACGGCGTACACGTGGTCGCCGTCGCGCTCGGCCTCGACGAGCGGCTTGAGGACCAGGGCTCCGACGCCCTCCCCGAGGATCGTCCCGTCCGCCCCGAGGCCGAAGCTCCGGATCACGTCCGAGGTCGCCGTCGTGAAGTGCTCCTGCGACGAGCTGATGAGGTTGTACGGGTGCAGGAGCAGGTTCACCCCGCCCGCGACCGCCATCGGGCACTCGCGCGCCCGGAGCATCTGCACGGCTTGGTGGACACAGGTGGAGGATCCCGAGCACATGGTGTCCACGAAGAGCGAGGGCCCGGTGAAGCCGTAGAAGTACGACAGCATGTTGGGCAGCGTCCCCGTGTAGCTGCCGCTCGCCGGGGATCCCCGCGTGAGGCCGTTCTCGAAGCCGTAGAGGCCGTAGTGGTTGCTCATGGAACCGGCGAGCACACCGACCTCCCCGTCGTACTTCCGACGGATCGTCTCGCGCGAGTAGCCCGCGTCCTCCAGCGCCTCGACCCCTGCTCGCAGGAACAGCCGGACCTCGGGCGACATGCTCTCGGCCTCGCGCTGGGAGATGCGGAAGTAGCGGGGGTCGAACCTGTCGATGTCCTGGAGGAACGTTCCGGTACGGATGGAACTCTTGCCGAGGACGCTGCGGTCGCGACTGTAGATCGCGTCGTGGTCCCAGCGTTCGCGCGGTACCTCGCGGAACTCGTGGCGGCCCTCTTCGAGTACCGACCAGAGTTCGTCCAGGGTGTCGGCGCCGGGATAGCTTCCGGAGACGCCGATGATCGCGATGTCGTGGTAGTCGTCGCGGGCGCCCGGGGCCTCCCGCGGGCCCTGGGCGGGCGCGGGGGCCGCCTCCGCGGCCGGAGGGGCGACCGTGGCCCGGGCAGTGACCGTTGCCGTGCGTCCGACCGGGGCCGGGGCGTCCGCCGCTTGTTCGGCGGCGGTCCGGTGCGGGGCTTCGGCGTGGATCTCGGCTTCGGCGACGGCTTCGGCGTGGACTTCGGCTTCGGCGACGGCTTCGGTTCGCAGCGCCCCGGCGTGTTCCGCGACGAAGTACCCGGCGACGCCCGCGATGTCGGTGTACTCGAAGAAGATCGTCTTGGGGAGCGGGCCGAAGACCTCTTCGAGCGCCGCGGTCGTGTCGAGGATGGCGAGCGAGTCGATGCCGTACTCGATGAGGTCGACCGTCTCCTCCAGAGTCCCGGGATCACGGTGGAGCGCCTCGCCCACGACCCGGCGCAGCAGCGCCGTCGCACGTTCCGTCAGCTCTTCGTCGGTGACGGCGGGATGCGTGCCGGCGGGAGCGGAGTCGGCGCGGGCGGGGTCCACGGAGGCGGTGACCGGCGTGTCCGGGGTCGTCGGGGCTGCCGTGAGCGTCGCGGTGTCGCCGTGCGCCACCACGATGTGCGGAGGCGCGTCGCCCAGGACGCGGCCCAGGAGCCTCAGGCCGTCCTCGGTGGGGAGGGGTTCCCAGCCCCGGTCCCGTCGCATCGCCCTCAGGGTGACGGCGTCCACGGACATCCCGCCGTCGGCCCACAGCGGCCAGCTCACGGCGCGGGTCGTGCCGGTCCGCTCGCCGATGTCGACGAGCGCCTGGCGGTGGTGGGCGAAGGCGTCCAGGAAGGCGTTGGCCGCCGCGTAGTCCGACTGGCCCGCGTTGCCGAACACCCCCGCCACCGAGGAGAAGGCGACGAAGAAGTCGAGTGTGAGGTCGCGCGAGGCGGCGTCGAGGTGCAGGACCCCGTCGACCTTCGGCGCCAGCACCGTCCGCAGGTCGGAGGCGTCCTTGGTGTAGACGTACGCGTCGCGGAGGACGCCCGCCGCGTGCACGATGCCGTCGATGGTTCCGTGGTCCTCGGTGATGGCGCGGACCGCTCGGTCCACGTCGCTGCGCGACCCCACGTCGACGGGGACGTGGTGGGCGTCGACTCCCGCGTCACGCAGTTCCCGCAGGGCCGCCCCGCTCCCGGCGCCGTGCTCCGACCGGCCGCTCAGGACGACGGTGACCCCGGCACACCGACCGAAGTAGCGGGCGACGTGCCGTCCGAGCCCGCCGAGACCGCCCGTGATCCAGTAGACCCCGCCCTCCTTCAGCGGCGGGATCTCGGCCCCGTCGCCCAGATGGAGTTCCCCGGGCCGTGACGCGTGGCGTGTGCCGTCCGCCGCGTGCCGGATGTCGCAGTCGGCCGAGCGGTCCGCCGCCTCCGCCCGCAGGATCCCGGCGATCCGCTCCGGCGGCGCGGTGTCGAGGTCCGCCACGCGCACGACGCGACCCGAGACGTGCGGGTTCTCCAGGACGACGGTCCGCAACAGGCCGGTGAGAGGCGCGTGGTAGTGCCGGGGCAGCCGGTCGTCCACGAGTACGACGAACCGATGCGGCCCCTTGGGCTTCGACCGCACGACGTCCGTGACATCCCGGAAGACCAGGTCCAGTACGTCCCCGACGCCGTCCGCGACCCGGCCGGTCTCGACGTCGGGGAGCCGTGCGACGGTGAATCCGGTGAGGTCGGCCACGGCGGCGGTGTGCCGGGCGGTACGTCCGCCGAGATACCCCCGTACGACGGGGGCGGGCCCGGTCCCGTCATCGGGTACGCCGAGGGGAGCCGGCACCCACGAGACGGTGGCGGTCACGGTGTTGCCGCTCGTCTGCGGGCCGGGTCCGGGGGCCGCCCCGGCAGGTTCCGTCCGCTGGACCAGTCCACGCAGACTGACGCTCATGGTGCCCTTCCCGTCACAGAGGTCGATGTCGAACATGTCGAGCGCGCCACGGCCTTCCCGTCGTCGCACCCATGCCCAGGTCTCGGGGGCACAGGGGCCGTGGACCGTGAGTTCCTCGAACGCGAACGGGAGCACCGGGACGGACCGGCCGCCGCCCTTCGTCGGTGAGGTATCCGCCAGGAGGACGACGGAGGCCTGGAAGGCCGCGTCCAGCACGCTCGGCGGGAGGACGTATCCGGCGCCCCCGGGCCCGCCCGCGTCGGGTTCGACGATGCGCGCGACCAGCTCCCTTTCCCCCAGCCACAGTTCCCTCAGCCCGCGCATGGCCGGCCCGTACTCCAGCCCCCGGTCGCGGAACTCCGCGTACACCCGCGCGTGCCCACGCTCGCGGGGGCAGGCCGCCAGCAGGGCTGCGAGGTCCAGCCGGCCCGGCTCCTGTGCCTCGACGGTCTCGGCCAGCCCCGAGCTGTGCACGGTGCCGGGGGCCGTTCCGGTGGAGATCTCGAAGGCGAGCGCGCCACCGTCCCTCGGGGTGAGCCCCACCCCGACCTCGGCCGGCGCGTCCCGCACGGCCAGCGGGCGCGACCACCCCATGGTGCGGAGCCGGACGACCGGTGGCGCCCCGGCCTCCGGCCCCGCCGCACGGGCCACCGCCGCACGGACCATCTCCACCTGCGCCGCCGCCGGCAGTACGGGCGTGCCGCGCACCAGGTGAGCGGCGAGGAACGGCTCCTCCCCGGTGAAGGTCGAGGCGAAGCGCCGCCCATCGGAGCCGGGGACAGCTGTGTGGAGGAGGGGGTGCGGCAGCGCGGGATGAGACACGGCTCCTGGCCGCACCTCCGCAGTCCGAGCCTTCTCCGTACCCTTCGTCCTCGTCCGTGCCGGCTCCGTGGGCACCGCCTCGGTCCGCTCCGGCGGTGTCCGCGTACCCGTGGTCTTCGCGGGCGGCCCGTCCGCCGCCTCCCCCGCCTCGTCGCCCTTCGGCGGCACCCTGAACCAGTGGCGCTCGCGAGCGAACGGATACCCGGGGAGACGCACACGGCGCGCACGTGCGGTGGGGCCGCCGGCCCCGAGCCGCTCCGCCCAGTCCACCGTCCCGCCGCCCGCCCAGAGCGTCCCCGTCGTCCTCAGCCCGGCGGTGTCCGCGTCGTCGGCACACACCGTCGCACCCAGGTGGACCTCGTCCTCGGCCGGCTCACCGTCCGCGAACCGGGCCAGCAGGACGACGAGTTCGGCACGGTCGGCGACGATGAAGACGACCCGCGCCCGCATCGGGTCGCGGCCGATCCGGAGGGTGTGCGCGATATCGGCGAGCGCCTGTGCGGGCTGCTCCCGCAGATGGGAGAGCAGCGTGCGCGCGACCACGCGCAGCCGTTCCGGTGTCTTCGCCGAGAGGGGCACGAGGTGCGGGCCCGGCGGGTCCGTCCCGCGCGTCTCGTCGGCGAGGTGCTCCTCCAGCACGATGTGCGCGTTCGTGCCGCCGAACCCGAAGGAGCTCACCCCGGCCCGGCGTGGCGGGACAGCGCCGCCCGGCCCGGCGGGCGGCGCCTCCCAGGGCCGGGTCTCGCCGACGACGTGGAACGGACTGTCGTCGAAGCTGATGAACCGGTTCTGCTTGCGGAAGTTGACGGTGGCGGGCAGCGCCCGGTGAGCCAGGGAGGCAATCACCTTGGCGATCCCGGCGACCCCGGCGGCCCCTTCCAGATGTCCGATGTTGGTCTTGACCGACCCGATCCCGCAGCTCGACGGCCGGGCGACGGTGCCCTGCGCCGCATGCAGGTTCCGGAAGGCGGTCTTGAGGGCCATGACCTCGATCGGGTCGCCGACGGGCGTCCCCGGACCGTGCGCCTCGATGTAGCTGACGGTCTCCGGGCGGATTCCGGTCCGGGTATAGAGCCCTTCGATCAGGTTCGCCTGCGCGGTCGGACTGGTGACGGTCAGGGAGGTGGTACGCCCGCCGTGGTTCGTGGCGACCCCCTTGATGACCGCGTGGACGGGATCACCGTCCGCGACGGCCCGTGCGAGGGGTTTCAGCAGGAGCACCGCTCCGCCCTCGCCGCGTACGTAGCCGTCGGCGCTCTGGTCGAAGGCGCTCGCACGGCCGGTCCGCGACAGCATGCCCGCCTGGCTGAAGGCGACGAAGTGCTTCGGCGACCAGATCAGGTTGACCCCGCCTGCCAGGGCGAGGCCGCACTCGCCGTGGTCCAGCGCGCGGACCGCTTCGTACACCGCCACCAGCGAACTCGAGCACGCGGTGTCGTTGGTGATGCTCGGGCCCTGGAGGTCGAACTGGTACGAGATGCGGTTCGCGATGACCGAGTAGGCAGTACCGGTGGGGAAGTAGGCGTCCGTCCGCACCCCTTCGCGTTCCATCATCTCCGCGTAGTCCGCGTGGCAGACTCCCATGAAGACGCCTGTTGCCGTGCCGGCCAGGTCGCCCGCCGCGTATCCCGCGTTCTCCACGGCCCGCCAGGCGAGTTCGAGCGCCATCCGCTGCTGCGGGTCCATGTTCTCGGCCTCGCGCGGCGATATGGCGAAGAAGTCGGCGTCGAAGCGGTCCGCGTGCTCGACGAAGCCGCCCCAGACGCTGTTGGTCTTCTGCGCCCCGCGCCGGGGATCTCCGAAGTACTGCTCCTTGGACCAGCGTTCGGGCGGCACCTCCGTGATGAGCGACCGGCCGGCCAGAAGGTGTTCGCCGAGTTCCTCCAGCGTCTCGGCGCCGGGGAAGCGCAGGGCTATTCCGATGATCGCGACATCGTCCGCCGCGGGCGCCGGTACGACCGTGCTCATCGGGGGCCTCCTGCCCCGGGGAGGGCGTGCCCGGCCGGCCGGGCACCCCGGGAGCTGCGGAGATCGACGATCGTTCCCACCTTCAGCTCCGCTTCCGGGTAGCCGTCCTTCCCCCGGTACCGGCCGTCCACGAACTGCTGGTGGAGGACGGCGGTCGACAGCAGATAGACGAAGGCCTGGTCCTCCTTCGTGCTGATCCCCTCGCTGGGTGTGGCCATGATCTTCGCAACGAGCTTCCTCGCGAACACGGGGTCGATGCCGTCGATCTTCCTCAACTCCGTGTCGGAGAGGACCAGGTCCAGGTAGTCGGGCCGCTGCTCCTTGAAGACGGCGGCACCGGGTGCGCGGTACGGCTGCTTGCGCCGGGCGAGGCTCGACTCCGGCAGCTCGCCCCGGAAGGCCTCCTTGAGGAGGACCTTCTCCTCGGAGCCGTCGTCGAACCGCAGATTGACCGAGGCCGCCGCGCGGACCACCGCGGGATCGAGGAAGGGGCAGCGGTTCTCGACGCCGTGCGCGAGGCTCATGCGCTCCCCCTGGGTGGAGAGGAGGTAGCCGGGCAGCAGGGTCTTGAACTCGAGCCATTGGGCCTTCTGCACAGGACTCAGTGCGGCGTATCCGGGAGTCGAGGCCGTCAGGGCCAGGAGGTCCGCGAACGGATCGCTCCGTTCCTTCAGCAGTCGTGCGGCGAAGCGGCCGTTCTGGTAACGGAGTTCGTGCGAGAAGAGACCGGGGAGCCGTTCGACGGCGAACTGCTCGAACAGGCCCTTCAGCCGGGCCCGGTTCGCGGGGCCGAAGTGGCTCAGTTCCGGGTGGAGGCCGCCGATCCGGGCCGTCCGTTCCTCGTCCGAGAGGTCGTGCCACGCGGCGCGCAGCAAGGTCTCGCGGAAGAGCGAGTAGCCGAGGAACGCCTCGTCGGCGCCCTCGCCGCTGAGGATCACCTTGATGCCGGCGTCGCGCACATGACGGGAGAGCAGGTACATGGGCACGAACGCGGTGCGGAACGCCGGGACTTCGGCGTGGTACACGGCGGACGGGAAGTTCGCGGCGATGTCGGCGCCGCGCACGGCGATGGACGAGTGGAGCGTCCCGAGGTGCGAGGCGACGACATGCTGGCTGCCCGATTCGTCGAAGGCCGCCTCGTCGAACTCCACCGAGAAGGTGCGGACCTCGTGCGAGGAGAGTTCGGTCGCCAGTGCGGTGACGATGGACGAGTCGAGACCGCCGCTCAGGTAGACGCCGACCTCGACATCGCTCCGCAGTCGCATCCCGACGCTTTCGCGGAGGGTGTCGCGGACCAATGCGACCGCATCCCGGGCGGAACCGGTGAACGGTTCGACATCGATTTCGAGTTCGGCGTACGTGGTCAGGTCCATGCGTCCGCCGCGCACGGTCAGGCAGCTTCCCATGGGCAGTTGGCGGATGTGCCGGAAGGGGGTCCGGTCGGGCAGCGGGGTCCACACCGCGAAAGCGGAGGCGAGTTCACCGGGGTCCAGTTCGAAGCGGAATCCCGGAAATGCCTGGAACGCCTTCATCTCCGAGGCGAAGAGGAAATCCCCGCCCCGGCCCGTGCCGCTCTCCCCACCGCTGTAGAAGAGCGGGCGCTTGCCGTATCTGTCCCGGGCCAGAAAGAGGTCTCCGGACACCGCGTCCCGGATAGCGAACGCGAACGCGCCGTTGAAACGGGGCAGACAGGCGGCTCCCCATTGGGCCCATGCCTGCAGCACTACTTCGGTGTCCGAGCGTGTACGGAACCGCCGGCCGAGCCCTCGCAGCTCCTGACGGAGTTCGATGTGGTTGTACAACTCGCCGTTGAAGCAGATCCAGTAGCGGTCCGACGGGTCCGCCATGGGCTGGGCACCCGTGGAGAGGTCGATGACGGACAGTCTGACCGTACCCATGGCCACGCCGTCGTCCAGGTAGTAGCCCGCCTCGTCCGGACCGCGGTGGCGGATGAGCGACAGCATCGAGGCCATGACCTCGGGAGTGGTCCCGACGTCGAGCGAGGACGAGACGAAGCCTGCGATTCCGCACATGCGGGGTCTCCTTGCTTCAGCGGTCGCCGCGCTCGGCGATCTTCTTCATCACAAAGGCGTCGATGGATTCCAACGAGGTGAAAATGTCCTTGAGGAAGTCCTCTTCCTTCAGTTGGATCGAGAACTCCTCCTCGATGGAGCTGAGGAGCTGGACATAGCCGAAGGAATCGATCACCCCGGCCTTGAACAGGTCGCTCTGGTCGGTCAGTTCGTCATCGAATTCAACGAGGAACTGTTCCTCGATCATGTTCCGTATGTGCTGGGTTCGCCCCATGTCTCACACCTCATTTTTCGTCAGAGTTCCCCGAGGACCGGATGTGGTGATGCTTTTCATCATGCGGAGCAGCGATGTGCCGCCTATCTCCTCGCACTCCAGCCCGGAATCCCGATCGAGAAGATAGCGGATACTTTCCGCCCATCGAACGGGTTCGACGATCTGCCGGCTCAGCATCTCCGGAATCATGCACCCCTCGTAGGGGCGTGCGCTCGCGTTGGATATCACGGCCACCGAGGGTTCCGCGAAGGTGAATTCACGGAGAAAGACCTCGAATGCGGTGCGCGCGGATTTCATGGCGCGCGAGTGGAAAGCGGCGCCGACCCGCAGCGGGGTGAAGCGGATGCCCCTTTCCCGCAGGGAGGCGTGAGCGGCCCGGAGCGCGCCGTCGGCGCCGGCGATCACGACCTGGGTGTCGGTGTTGTGGGCCGCCACGTCCACCCCCTCGACGCCGTCGGCGCCCAGCACCTCCAAGAGCCGCTCGACCGGGGTGTTCATGACCGCGGTCATACCGCCGCCCGAAGCCGCGGCCATCAGCTCGCCGCGCTTCTTCACGATCCGGAGACCGGTCTCGAAGTCGAACACCCCGGCGGCGAGGAGTGCGTTGTACTCCCCCAGGCTGTGCCCGAGGTAGCAGTCGGCGGGCCGGCCCTCCCGGCGTTCCCGCTCGAAGGCGTGCAGCGCGTTGACGGTGAAGAGGGCCGGCTGCGTGCACTCCGTGCGGGCGAGCACGTCGTCCTGGTTGTCGCGGCAGCGGGCGGGGAGATCGTATCCGAGGAGATCGCAGGCGAATCGCGTGATGCCCGGATAGTGGCCGAAAACATCTGCACCCATGCCACGGAACTGTGAGCCCTGACCAGGAAAGAGAATCGCGAACACCGTGTGACGCCTCCTGGATCTGCGCCGAGCGGTTGGCTCGGGCCACTCGGAAAACGGCGGTTTCGATCATGTTGGACCACACCCCTTGCTGAGCGCTGGCCGGTTCGCTGACACCCCGCCGCAAGAGCTTGTCCGAATCCCTGCCGTTCGCTTGCCGGTACCCGGGACCGGGGTCCCCAAAAGGTGCGGCCAAAGGCCCGTGCCGGGGGGATCCGGGCACCGGGAGCTCTCCGCGTATCTATAGGGAATTCACAGCGTGCATGGCCGGTTTCGCCTCACACGGCGACTCTGCACCGTTGACATCCGCGCGAAGATCGCTCTATAACGCCCAGTGTCCATGGCCACCCAGAAAATCCCCGCGGATGAGGCCGCTGTTCTAAGGTGTATTCACCGATGAAGTCTCAGGCGTGAGAACGAATAGGGCAGGAGAATATGTTCGTGCACCAGGCCGAGGGGGCGTCGCCGCCCTCATCACCGCCCGCCCTTTCCGGCCCCGCGCTTCAGGTGCTGGGGCCCATGTCGGCCCGGTACCAGTGCCGCGACGTCCCGCTCGGACCACCACGCCGCCGGGCGCTCCTGGCCCTCCTCCTCATCCGGCTGGGCCGCGTCGTCCCCACCACGGTGCTCATCGAGGAGCTGTGGCGGGACGCCCGCCCCCAGCAGGCTGTCGCCACCCTGCAGAGTCACATCTCCCATCTGCGCAGGGCCCTGGCCCCCGCGGCCGGCCCCGGCAGGTCCGCGATCCTGCGCTACCAGGCCCCGGGATACATCCTCCAGCTCGCGCCGGACCAGGTGGACGCGTACCGCTTCGAGCAGCTCTTCTCCGCCGGCAGCCGGCTCCTCGCGGGTCAGAACCCCCTGGCGGCCCGGGACAACCTCACCCGGGCGCTCAAGCTGTGGCACGGCTCCCCGTACGCGGAGTTCCTCACCCACCCGCCGCTCGCCGATGAGAGCGCCCGGCTGGAGCAGATGCGGCTCACCGCCCTCGAAGCCTCCGCCGAGGCCGGACTCCTCCTGGGACGGACCGCCGAGGTCGTCACCGAACTGGAGCGCGAGGTCCGTCAGCACCCGGCCAGGGAACGCATGGTGGGCCACCTGATGGCCGCGCTGTTCCGGTCGGGACGACAGGCCGAGGCCCTGGAGATGTACGAGTGGACACGCAGCTATCTGGTCGAGGAGTTCGGGGTGGACACGACCGCCGACCTCCAGCGGCTCCACACCGCTCTCCTCCGGCAGGAACTGGACGGCCAGCGTGCGCACGGCGCACCGGGCCATCCTGTCCCCCCCGGAGCGACCTCGTTTCGGCGGCAGATGCGGATAACGATGTCCAGCCCGCCCGCGGGCCCCACCACGCCCCGTCCCCCGGACGAACCGGCCGTGTGCGCCCAGGAGGCGCCGGAAGGTCTGGAACGCAGGGCGCCCCGACGTTCCGCCGCTTCTTCACCCTCGCCGGGTGAACCCGGGATTACTTCAGATGAACCCGGGATGACATCTCCCTTGATAGGCCGTGAACGGGAGTTGGGTCTTCTGGTCACCGCCATGGCCGGAACGGTGTCCGGTCGCGGACATCTCGCGTGCGTACTCGGTTTCTCCGGACTCGGGAAAACCCATCTCGTGATGGAACTGGTCCAACGCCTTCGGGCACTGGACGAGAACATCGAAACGATTCAGAGCAGTAGCTTCTCCGGCGAGGGAGTTCCGCCCTACTGGCTGTGGACCCAGGTGCTGCGGCGCCTCTCGGCGGCGCGGCCCGAGGCCTTCCGGGCCGCCGCCGAGCCGTTCGGCGCGCTGCTGGCGCCGCTGTTGCCCGGGTGGCGCCAGGACCCGGACGGCGGCCCCGGGCCGGGCGCCCCGCAGAGCCCCTTCCGGATCCATGACGCGCTCTGCGAGATCCTGCTCGCCCTGGCGGCGCAGCGGCCACTGGTGTTGCTCCTGGAGGACGTGCACCGGGCCGACGCGGCGTCCCTGGACGTGCTCCGCCTGCTGGCCAACCGCCGTCAGGGGCATCCGCTCGGTATCGTGCTGACCGGCTGGGACCTGGAGACCTGGCCCGACAGCTCCCGGTACGGGACGATGACCGAGATACTCAGGGGCCCCAACACGCAGATCCTGCGGCTCGGGACCCTGACGCTCCCCGACGTCACCGCCCTGGTCGAAGCGCACACCGGGCCGGGCGTCGACCGGCGCATCGTGGAAGCGCTCCACCAGCAGTCCGTGGGCAGCCCCTCCTTCGTCCTCCAGATGCTCTCCCTCCTCGGCGAGGCCGGCGACCTCCTGGACCCCCGCACCGCGAACGAGTCGATCGGCCTCGTCGCGCCGTGCGCGCGCAAGGTCCTCCGCCAGGAGTTCGCCGAACTGCCGGGAACGGTCCTGCGGCTTCTGCGCCTGTGCGCCATCGCCGCACCCGATATCGAACTGGATTCCCTGTGCCGCGCCGCCGGCGGCGATGGCGCCATGGCGATCGTGGAGTCGGCGGTCCGGCACGGCCTGCTCGCCGCCGGCCAGCAGCCCGCCGACCGGCTCCGGCTCACCCCGCCGCGCGCCCGGGAGGTGCTCGTGGGCGATCTCACCAGCCAGGAGAGCCGGCGGCTGCACGCCGCGTACGCGGACGCCCTGTCCCCGCGCTTCGCCGAGGAGATCGCCCCGGAGCGGAGCGACCGCATCGCCCACCACGCCTGGCGCGCCAAAGGCGTCATGCCTCCGGAGCGGGCGCTGAACTGGTTCCTGAGCGCGGCCGAGAACGCGGGAGCTCGGCTGGCCTCGGACGACCGCCAGATGTGGCTGCGCCGTGCCATCTCCCTCACCGGCTCCATGCCCGACGGTTCGGCCGCCCGCGGCCTCGCGCCCCGGCTCCACGGGGAACTGGCCCATCTGCTGGGCCACGTACGCGGATTCGGCGACACCGAGGCCGAGACGGAGATCCTCCGGGGGAACGCCCCCGGCACGCCTCCGCACAGGTCCGACGACCCGGCGGTCCTGTCGATGCTGAGCGTGTCACTCCTCGTCCGCGGGCGGTACGACGAGTCGGGACGGCTGACCGCCCGGCTGAAGTCCATCGCCGCACGTACCGGCGATCCCGCGGCCCGGCTGGGCGCGGTGTACGGCGAGGGGATGACGCTGTTCATCCGCGACCAACTGCCCGACGCGCTGCGATCGTTCGAGCAGGGCGTGGAGCTGTCCGAACGGCTGGCACGCGAGGGCCGGCTGCCGGACGGAATGTACCGGTCCGATCCACGCGTCTACTTCCGCAGCCACGACGTCTTCGCCCGCTGGCTGATGAACGAACGCTCGGCCGCCGCCGAGCAGGGCCGTCGCCTCCTGAGACTGACGCAGTGGGGCGACAGGCCCTGGGACCGGGTCCAGGCCCTCTATGTCAACGCGATGGTGGCCGCCTGGGAGGGCGACCCGGACTCGGCCGGGGCCTTCGGGGCGGAGGGCGTCGAACTCTCCGTCAAGCATGGCCTGTCCTCCTGGGCGGCGATGCTGCACATCCCGCTGGGCTGGGCCCTCACGTACGCCGGACAGCAGGAGGGCATCGCGAAGATGATGAACGCGCTGACCGAGATGCGGCTGTCCCGGACGAGACTCCACCTCCCCCTCCACCTGGGCCTGCTGGCCCAGGCTCAGCATCTCGCCGAGCAGCGGGAGGGAGCCGTGGACACGCTGCGCACCCTGCTCGCGGTCGTCGAGCACCACCGCGAGTACGTCTACCTCAACTCCGCCCTACCCGCCACGCTCCTGCTCGACAAGCTTCTGGGCAAGGAGATACGCGAAGCCGCGGGTGCGGTCGAATAGGCACTCGGCCAGTACGGTGACCAAGCCCGGCGCAAGCGGGCCCGCAAGGTGCCTGTCGTCGAGAAGATCCGCCCCCTCGTAGCCCCACCGCCGCCCGCACCCGGACGTACACGGAATCACGGCCACGGGCGCGGCGCCCCCGGCCCACTTCGGCATGGCGCGTGGGCACCGCCCTCACCGCCGAAACCCATCGTCACGACCCGCTGACCCCGGTCAAGGGGGCCGGCCCCCAACCGGCCCCCACGTGGCCCCCACGTGGCCCCCACGTGGCCTCACCTGGCCCCCACCTGGCCCCCAGAAATGATCAGGGCCGGTTTCGGATTGCTCCGAAACCGGCTCTGATCTGCGACTGTCTCCAGTCGGGACGACAGGATTCGAACCTGCGCCCCTTCGACTCACGAGTTACGTGGGGCCGGTGCGCCTCGCTCGCGCGGCGTTAGCCGTCCGGCGCTCGACCGGCGTGGCGGTGGAGCCGGCTGTGGGGCCGTGCGGGTCCGGCCCGGCCACGCGGGTCAGGGTGCCAGGGCGGTGATCAGGGAGTCCTTCAGCCAGTTCTCGTAGTCGTCGTGGGACCAGCCGGCGTCCTTGACCAGGCTGTCGTGGACGTCGGTGCTCATCAGGGCGGCGGCGATGTCGGCACCGCGGGGACCGACGGGTCGGCCGGCCGCGCGGAGGCGTGCCACGAATTCCGCGACGCCTCGGCGGTGACGCCGCAGGGCTTCCGCCTGGGGCGCGGTGAAGTCGGGGTCGGCAGCGGAGCCGGACCGCAGGACGGCGTCGATGTCACCGCAGCGTTCCCGTGCCTGGCGGCCGATCCGGGCCAGGATGCCGATCAGCGCGGTCGGGTCGGTCTCCTGTTCCGCCCGCGCGACCAGGTCGTGGATGCCGGCCTCCTCGTCGAGCAGGTCGATCAGTCCGGCCAGGACTCCGGCTTTGGAGCCGAAGTGGGCGTAGACGGTCTGCGGGGACACCCCGGCCTGCTGGGCGATCAGCCGGACGGGCGTGCGGGCGTAGCCGCGTTGGGTGAACAGGAGGCGTGCCGCGCCGAGGATCGTCCGCAGCGTGAGCGCCTCGCGCCGGTCCCGCAGTCGTACCGGGGCGGGTGTCTCCTCCATCACCGAACTCCTCATGTGCGTAGCGGGGGTTAACATGATTGGAACGTTGTTCCAGTCAATGGATCAGTTATCCAGATCGGAGAGTAGTCGATGACGGTCGAGCATGTTGTCACGGGACTGGAGCGGGCCTGGAACAGGGCCGACGGAGCCGCCTGGGCGGAGTACTTCACAGAGGACGCGGACTATGTGGACGCGGTGGGCCGGACCCAGCGGGGCCGGGCCGTGATCGCCGAGGAGCACCAGAAGATCCTCGACACCGTCTACCTGGACAGCCGACTGCGGATGCGGTCGCTGCGGACCCGCCCGCTCGGCGGTGGTCTGCTGCTGGTGCACACCGCGACGGAACTGCGGGTCCCGGCCGGACCGCGCGCTGGAGAGTGGCACTCGGTCCAGACGCAGTTGCACCGCGACGGGCTGGTGCTGGCGTTCCAGAACACTCTGCGGACGGACCTCGCGAACTTCACAGCCGGAGACCGTGATCTCGCCGACCGGTCGCCGCTGGAGTGGCGGAACCCGAACACGCAGGCCGGGTCGGGGCCAGATCGTTGAGTGCCTCGACCGACCGCTACTGCCGCCGAAGGAGGCCCTCGCCTCCTTCGTGCCGGTGCTCGCGCTGCATGCCGAAGTGGTCGGCTCGGCTCGCGAGCTGCGCGGCCAGGTCCTCGGTGTCGATGGTGTCGACGTCGTCATGGGCCGCGAGGTACTCGTCGAGTTCGCGCTGGAGCACGGAGGCGAGGGAGATGCGGTCGTCGTCATCGTCCATACGCGCGCTGAAGCAGCGAAGAAGGTAAACGGGGCAGCGGCTCGTCGCGCTGTCGAAACGCAGCCCGACGGCGCGACGAGCCGCTTATCCAGAAGATCGGCTCGAATCGGGCTCTGGGCACACGTTCCGTTTGCGCCGTGAGGCGCAGTTGGTTCAAGTAGAGGTACGGGACCTGCGCCAACCTCCTGTCGCAGCAGGGGGGTTGCAACTGAAGGCGGCCTGATCCGGGTGGTGCTGCACCGGAACTTCCGCAGGAGCTGCCGGCATTCGAGGGTGGCCATGGCGCTTTCGCCGAGGCTGCGGATCTTGGCGTGGTCACGGTTGTGACGACGACGCCGGCCGCGCAGGTTCTTGCCCCGGAACGGGAAGCGGACAGCAGGGCCTGCGCACCGATACGCCTTGTCGGCCCCGCACTTGATCTCGCCAGCGGCGAGAGCGGCGGGAATGCCGTGGGTCCGGGCCGCGGTCAGATCGTGCCCCCACCTGAGGATTTTCGCCTATCGGGGGACCGGCGTTCGGGTGAGTTGGATCTTGCGTTAGCGTCCCCACATGATTAGTCGAAGGTGGGCCGCCGCGCCCGTCGCTCTCTTGAGTTTCGTCGCCTCCGTCACGGCTGTCGCCCACGCAACCACCCCGTCCACCGCCTCCCCCGTCGGCTCTGCCACCTCTGCTTCGTCCGCCGCCTCCGACTGGCAGCGCGTCGGTGTCGGCATGACCGGTGGCGTCAGCGGTCTGGCCGTGATCGAGAACGGTGCGGCCCCCGGGGCTCCGTTCGATCTCGTGATGGTGCGGGACAACAAGAACCCGGGCGAGAACCGGGTAGCCACCGTGCGGTACCACCCCGCCGGCCCGCCGGTCGTGCGGGAGTTGCCCTGGCGGGGCATGGAGGTGCCGAAGGACTTGGAGGCGGTCGATTCGGTGCCTGGGCAGTCGGGTGACTTCGTGGCGCTCTCCAGCGACGGCACGGCCTACCACTTCACCCTCGACCCGAACGCCGCGATGGTGTGGGGCAGTTCCACCGTCCCCGGGCGGGCGGCCGGCGACAACTACGAGAGCTTCGCGCTGACCCGTCAGCAGGGCCGGACCATCGCCGTCTGGGCGACAAGGGGGTCGAGCGAGGGCCGGCCGGCGAAGGTGCGGGCCTCCGAGTACGACCCGAACAGCGGAGTGTTCGGCCCGGCGGTCGGCCCGGTGGACTTCAGCGTGCCCGACCCGCTGCCCGTGGACGGACAGGAAGTACGGCACGCCAGCGACATCAAGGTGCACGCGGACGGGACCGTCCTGCTGACCGCGGCATCCGACCCGAACATCAATTCCGGACCGTTCGCATCGGCCGTCTACCGCGCGGGGAAGGTGACCGTCGGAGCCGCGGGAACGATCAGTGTGAATCTGAAGTCAAAGGCGCAGCTCACGCCGATCGCGACCTTCGACAAGGACGTGGACAACCGCAAGATCGAGGCGGTGGCCTGCCGGAGCAACAGCGGTACCGGGCTCGTGGGCACGGATGACGAGGAGCAGGGCGGATCGCTGCTGCCGCTCGACATCTGCCCCAGACGATAGTCCTCCTGACGGCGTGTCGTTGCCGGTTCCGCGGCACGACATCGGGCTGCGGAACGGTGGCGGCGGCGCGCCGGGAGGTGTGGCGTCGTCGGCGTGGCCGGAACAGGGCAGGCAGCTGCGGACGGCGAAGGCAGGACGGATGGAGGCGGCAGCGCACGGGGGCGGCCAGTCGTCTACCCGGGCGTGGTGAGGCTGCCGCGGAGCGTGCGGGCAAGGGGTCGCCATTCGCGTGGGCGGCATGACCGGGAGAGCTGCCGAGAACGCCGCCGACCCCCTGGACATCGGCCAGGACACCCGGCGGAATCCCACTGGACGGGGCGGGAAGAGGGCGTGTTCGACGGCGGATGCGTCGCCGGGTGCCTCGGGTTCGAGGATGCGGCGGATTCCGGCGAGGGCCCGCTGTTTGCTCGATGAAGACGCGAACCCGATCCGGCGTGCTGTGTGTCTGGACGCCGGGCCGGCGGTGCGGGTTGAATCGTCGGCGGGGCTTGGCTGGTTGCTCGTGGGGACGGGGTGGCGCGGTGAAGGTTCGGTGGGAGCGGCGGAATCCGGCGAGTCGGCATTGGGCCGCGGGCGGAGACGTGATCGCGGCGGTCACCCTGCCCGACGGGCGGGTGGTCCTGGCGACCTCGCGGTATCCCGGAAGCGTGGCACTGTGGGACGCATCGACCGGTCGACGGTTCGGCGAGCCGCTGCAGAGCGATCACTCGGTGACGGCGCTGGCCGTGGTGAGAGACGCCTCGGGAGCCGAGCGTCTGGCGGTAGGTGACCGGGGCGGCACCGTACGGGTCTGGGATGTCGAGAACGGTGTCGAGACGGCCGCTGCCCGCAGTGGTCATCCCGGCTACGGCGGGGTCCGTTCCATCGTCGCGCTCCCGGACAGGGGTCTGGGTGTGTCGGCCTACGACGGGTCGGTCCGTGTGTGGCCGTCGGCTGACGGCCACCCGCCCAGGATCGCCCAGACGGGCGGCGGGGCCCTGGACCGGACCCCGCGGGTCGAGCTGCGCACGTTCACGGGCCCCGGCGGAACCCCCCTGACGGCGTTCACCTGCCTCACCCGCTTCGAATGGGGTGGAGAGCCGAACTTCGTCTCGGTCTCGTCCCGGTTGTGGGACACGACGGGCGCGCTGCCGTCCGGCTTCCCGCTCCCCGGCTCCTCCGGGTGGAACTGGGGCGGGGTGAAGTTCGCCGGCTGGACCGACGAGGAGGGCCTGGTGCGGCTGGCTCTCGTCGAGTTCAGGGGCGTCGTGGTGTGCGATGTTCGTGACGGCAGCGTGCAACGCCCCTCCTGGGACCTGGGCGACCCCACGACGGTGGAGGTGTTCCCCGGCCCGGAGGGCTCACCCTGGCTGGCCGCCGGCGGTCGCGACGGAACCGTAAGGCTGCTCGATCTCACGACCGGGCTCCCGGCTTCGCCTCCGCTGTTCGGCCCCACCGGGGCCGTGGAGGACATGGCGGCCTTCCGTGACCGCGACGGGCACGCCATGCTCGCCGTCTGCCACGGCGAAACCGTGCACGTCTGGGATCTGACCCGCACCCTGCCCGCCGCCGGTCTCCCCCCGACCGGCCACAGCGGCCGTCTCACCGTCCTGACCCCACCGCCGGCCGACGGCGCCCCCGCCCTCCTGGCCACCTACGGCGAAGGCGACAAGACCGTACGCCTGTGGGACCAGGCCACCGGCCACAGCACCGGCACACCCATCGCCACGCCACGGTGGCCGCGTGGAAGAAGCCCACTCTGGGTGCCGCTGCCCGACGGCCGGCACGGCATCGCCCAGTGCCGGAGCCTCAAGGGACCGCGCCGCTGGTCCGTTCCGGACGGACACCGGGTGCCGTGGCGTGCAGCGCTCGGCCGCAGAAGGGGCCGCGCCGACAGAGCGGTCACCTACACCGACCATGACGGCAACCCTCTCATCGCCACTGTCGAGGAGCGCTTCGACAAGAGGGCCGTCGTCCGGCTCTGGCACGCGGCCACCGGGCACCCCCTGCGCCACTGGGGACGTCCCGTCCGGTTCCGCCTGCCCGAACCCGCCGACACGGTCACACCGTTCACCGCACCGGACGGCAGCATCCTCCTCGCAGCTTCCACCCAGCACGGCATCCGGCTGTGGAACGGCCTCACCGGACGACCGGTCCGTACCCCCGCCACCCCGACCGGCCCCCCGGACACCAACCCGCCGGCACACCTCACCGCGTTCCCCACCGACGACGGCACCACCCTCCTCGCAGCCGTCAGCAGCGCCCGCGGCACCCACCGTGTCCACATCCGCGACCCCTGGACCGGCGAACTGGCCGCCGAGTGGGACACCGGCCACAGCGACACCGTGGGAAGACTCCTCGCACTGCCCGGCAGCCCCACCCGCCTCGCCACCGTCAGCGAGGACGGCACCCTGCGGATCCGCGAACCGCTCACCGGAACCCTCCTCCACACCCTGGACACCGGCGCACCCGTCCACGACCTCGCCATCGGCTCCACCGGAACCCTGTACCTCGCCGGAGCCAGCGGCCTGACAGCACTCGACCTCGAAGCCACGACGGACAGCGACGGGCCTCCACCGGCGTAGCCCGCCCCTGCCGCCAGGCGACGAACCCTGCGCCCCGAGGCAACCGTCCCGTCGGGGACTTGGTCCACGTCGTCGTCGACCTTCCCGACGCTCGTCGTCACGAGGTACCGGCACCCGATGCTCACCGACCACGCCCGGACCCTGGTGACCACCGGCAACGTCCCGTCCCAGAACCCGGCCGCGCATGTCATCACGGCACCACCGCCCCACCGGGAGGACGCAGCCCTTCGCGCGGTCCGCGACACGCCGACAGCGCAGCGGCAACGACCGTCCCGCCCCGGGCAGGTCCGCGACAAAACCCTCGCCACGCTCATGCCCGGCCGGTCCGGCGCCTACGGCCGTCGGGCCTCTGTGTCCACCTCTCAATCGTCCGATCAGGGACAGAAGCCCTTGAGACCTGGGGCGGGGGCTGCCACTGGTCGTGTGCGCGGGGCCGGATGGCACCTGGGTGTCGAACCGGGTAGCCGGAGTTCGTTCGATCAGGGGCTGGGCGGAGAGCGCCATTGCTGTCTGCCTGTGGTCGCAGTACAAGCTGCACCTTGCATGAGGCACCGGGGGCTCCGGCGCATCACGGCGGCTGCCGAAGCGTCAGTGGCGCGCTCCGGTTTCTTGCTGCGGGGGCTGGACTGCGGTCGTTGCCCGGCAGACCACAGCCCCGGCGCGCGGGAGCCGATCGTGCCGGGGTGCGGGGCAGGTAGGGCCTTGACCCCAGGCCCTACCTGCCTGCTGCTCATTCCTGGGAACCGCAGAGATGGGGGTCCCGACGGTCGAGGAGCTACTGGTTCACAGGATGCTCCACGGCAGAGCGTCCTCTTCTCCTCTCAGGCCCTTGATACGGCGATGCACCTCCGAGAGGGATCCGGGTGTGTGCGTCGCTTTGCGGGCGTTGATGGTGATCATGCGCAGTTCGCGAATGTCGGGCGCCAGGTCACGCCGCTCAGGCCTTTCGGTCAGGTGTCCGGTATGCCCTTTCGGATCACTCGCTCCACTCCTCAGCCCTCTCCTTCCCCTCCGCCCTGTAGTGGAGCAGGAAGGCGAAAACGCCTGCCAGACCGGCCAGGATGCAGACGATGTCGGTGACCTCCGAGCCGAAGCTCGTCATGAGTCTCGCGGAGCCGAGGGCCATCGCCACCGTCTGGCCCGCGACCACCACGATTCCGCCGAGGAGGAAGAGTGCGACGAGAATGCGGGAGGTGTTCAGGCAGATCGCGTACATCCTGGTGCTCCTCATCCGGGAATCCATATCGCTCCCATCACCATCAGGACGCCCATCACATAGGAGGGCAGGAGGTAGTAGAGCGTCACAGGAACGAAGATCCGCACCGGATTGATGGAGGCGATGCCGGCCGCCACGTACAGCGGCGCGGCGCCCGGTGGTGAGCAGCCCTCTGACGAGGCCCACACGATGATGGCGGCGAAGGCGATGTACGGCGGGACGCCGGCTGCTGTCAGTGCGGCGAAGGCGACGGGCCCGACGGCCGCGAGTGTGGAGGTCGTGTTGAGGGGGCCCGCGACGACGACCACGATCGCTCCCACGACGAGGGCCGCGACGGTCTGCGGCACACCGTCCAGGCGCTCCAGGTAGGGGGTGAGCTGTTCGCCGATGCCCAGAGTGCTCAGGACGTTGGAGGCGGCGAAGGCCGAGACCATCGTCACGCCGATCAGGCCGAGTTTGGGGCTGATCTCCGACAGGAGCGTCCACCATTCCCGGCCGCCGTGCGGGAGCGACCGCCGTTCGACGAGCAGTCCCGCGAGCAGCATCACCACGGGCAGCCAGACCAGCAGCGGCACGGTGTCGGAGACATCCAGCCCGTCCATCCGGTCGCCGATGAGATCGCTGGTCGGTGAGGTCGTCAAGAGGATGGGCACCGCGATGGCGGCCAGGACGATCAGTGAGGTCCAGCCCGCGGCGAACGTTTGGCGCAGCGGGTGGATGTCCTGTGCCGCCATCGAGCCCACACCCCGTCGCTTGACTATGACGTAGGCGATGACCAGCCGCATGGCGACCATCCAGGCGCCCACGACGAAGATCGTGCCGACCACGTCATCCGCTTGGAGGACCGGCATGACGGTGGGCGCCGCGAGCAGGATGAAGAAGGCTCCGCTGAACGGGAAGGTGGCGCCGACGCCCGCGTTCCCGGCGAGGACCAGCGCCGCGGTCTCACCACTCGCCTTGGAGCGTTTCATCCAGGGGATGGTGATGGAGCCGATGGTGGCCACGATCGCCGCGCCGTTGTGGGCGACGGCGCCGAAGAGGCCGGCCGAGACGGTCGCCGCGTACGCGGAGCCGCCCTCACGTCGGCCGAGGAGCGAGCTGAGGATGTCGATCATCCGCTGCACGAGCCCCGTTCGCGTCAGCAGTTCACTGACGAAGACGAAGGCCAGGGCAGCGAAGGTGACGTGCGACTTCAGCCCCTCCAGGAGGCTCTCCCGGGCGATGCGTGGTGCGTCGGTACCGGCGAAGGCGGCGCTGACGAGGAAGCCGACGATCATAGACTCGCCGATGTTGCGTTTGAACCCCACGTTCCACACGATGATGGCCCCGATGAAGGCGACCAGTGCGAGTATCGCGTTCACCGGCCTCGCCCCCGTCGGACGGAACGGGCAGGGGCGAACGGGTCTGCGGCCGTGGCGGGCTCAGTCCTGTGGCAGCGCTTCCAGTCCGGCTCTCCGGTACGCATCTCCCGCCTCCTCTCCGGTGAGGAAGGTGTGCAGCGCACGGGCCCCGGTCCTTTCGACAGCCGCGGTGCCCAGCGCCACCGAGAGCTCGGTGAAGTGCTGGGCTCCGTCCGGCAACGGCCCCACCACCCGGGCCTCGGGCACGAACAGCAGCTCACTGAGCTGCTGCACGGCCAGATCCGCCCGGCCGTCGACCACGGCCAGCGCCGTGAAGCCCTTCTCCACGACCGTGGCCCGCGCGTTCACCTCGTCCGCTATACCGAGCCGCTCCAGCAGCGCGGCGAAGTGGACCCCGCTGGCCCCGGTGCGGGAATAGGCGACCGAGCGGGCCGAGCGGAGCGCCGTGATCAGCTCTTCGACACTGTCGACAGCGGGCCGCTCGGCACCGGGCGGTACGGCCAGGCCGATGCCGACCCGGGCGATGCTCCGCACCGAGGAGGGGTTGATCACCCCCGATTCGCACAGCGCGGGGAACGCCCCGGTCACGCCGACCATGACGTCCGGCCGGGCACCCCTCTCAATCCTGCGCAGCAGCACGTTCGTCGGGTCGTAGACGCCGTCGACGGCTGTTCCGGTCTTCTGGGTGAACGCCGTGAGAATCACGTCGCCGAGGGCCTTCTTCACCGCCAGGGCGCTGAAGAGTGACACCGCGTGTGATGTTTCCGCGGACATCGTCGTCCTTTCACAGGGGTGGGGAGCCGATGCCCTGGGGGAAGGCCCCGGGGCCTTGGGTCTCCTCACGGTGTTTCGGGGGGGGTGGGTCAGTGGGAGGCGGGGCGCAGTTCGGCGCGCTGGGCCCGGGTCAGCGGACGGGTGCGGGCTCCGCGCAGCAGGAGGAAGACTTTGGCCATCTCCTCGATCTCCTCGGCCATCTCCAGTGCGCGCTCCGGGTCGGGGGCGGAGGTGAAGGGTCCGTGGTTGCTCAGGAGGAGTGCGGCGTGCTCCGCGGCCAGCGCTTCGACGGCTGCGGCCATCCGGCTGTCGCCGGGGGCGAAGTAGGACAGCATCGGGAGGGCACCGACACGCATCGCGTAGTAGGCGGTCAACGGCGGCAGGGCGTCTCGTCGGTCGATGTCTGCCAGGCAAGAGACGGCCGCCGCGTGCGTGGAGTGGGTGTGCACCACGGCACCGGCGCCTGGCCTGGCGCGGAGGATCGCGGCGTGCAGAAATGCCTCTTTGGACGGTTGGCCGCCTGACACATGGGCGCCGTCGGCGTCGATCACGGAGAGGTCCTCGGCGCGCACGGTGGCCAGACCGGATCCCGTGGGTGTCACCAGGATGTGTGCACCGGCGCGTATCGAGACGTTGCCCGTGCTCCCGTGCGTCAGCGAGCGGGCGGTGATGGCACGTGCGGTGGCGATGAGGCGGTCCCGCTCGGCCCTGTGTTCGGGCCTGCTCATGCGCGGTCCCCCTGTCCGGTGGGAGACGCGGAGGCGTCGAGGAGCAGGTCGGGACCGCCGAAGTTGCCGGACTTGAGGAGGAGCGCCGGGGGGCCGTCGTCCAGGGGGTGGATCCAGGGGACGCCGCGCGCGGCCTCGGTGCCCACCTGTGCGCCGGTGATCCCGAGCGCGGCGACGACCGCGCCGGAGGTCTCGCCGCCGGCGGCGACCAGTCGGCCCACCCCGCGTGCGACCAGCCCGACCGCGATGCGCCCTGTCGCCTCCTCCAGTACGGCGGCCGACCGTTCCACGCCCAGCGCCCGCTGTATGTCCCGCAGTCGCCGGGGGTCGACCGAGGAGTACAGGACGGGTGCGCCGCCATCGGCGGGCAGGGAGTCGTACCAGGTGAGGGCCGCATCGGTGAGCGCCGCGGGATCCGGTGTCGCCACCGCGTCCAGGTAGTACCCGGGTCTGCCCGCGGCGGTGAATACCGCCAGCTGTTCAAGGGTGCGGCGGGAGCAGCTCCCGCTCAGGACGGCGGCCGATCCGCCGGGCGCCACCGAGGTGCCGGGAGTCTCCGCTCCCCCGTCACCCGTCTTCCGTCCGGTGCCCGGCGCGAGGCGGGCGCGCTGCTCGGCACGGGCGTGCCCGATTCCCCCGGCCAGTCCGGCGGCGCCGGCGACGAGCGGTGCGTCGAGCACGGCCCGGCCTAGTGTGCGCAGATCGCTTTCGTCGATGGCGTCGGCCAGCACATGGCGCGCGCCGTGCGCCCCGGCCGCCGCCAGCGCGTCGTGCACCGCGGTCACCCCCCGGCGCACCGTGGTGAGGCTGATCAGGGCCACCTGCTCGGCCGTCTGGGCCCGCAACAGGCCGGGCAGGTGCGAGTCCGTCATGGGTGTGACGGGGTGGTCGCGCATGTGCGAGTCGCCGAGCAGGAGGTCGTCCACGAAGAGATGCCCCTGGTACTGGGTCCGCAGGTGCTCCGGCGAGCTGGGGGTCAGCAGGACGGGACCGGCTCCGGTCGACTCGACCAGCCGGTCCAGGACCGGGCCGATGTTGCCGCGCGGGGTCGAGTCGAAGGTCGAGCAGAACTTGAAGTAGATCTGTCCCGCGCCCTGACCGCGCAGCCACTCCAGCGCGCTCGTGGACGCGGCCACGGCGTCGGCCGCGGGCACCATGCGGCTCTTCAGTGCGACGACCAGCGCCTCGTGCTCGGGCAGCCGGGCGTCGTCACCCTCGCGGATTCCTGCACCCCCGCTGTCGGGAACGCCGAAGAACAGCAGGGTCCTCAGTCCGGCGCGACGCAGAGCCACGGCGACATCGGTCGCGCCGGTGAAATCGTCGGCGAGGACTCCGAGCGGCGCGGTGCCGGCCTGCTGTTGTGCCGGGGTTCGGTTGTCGTGACGGGCGGTCATACGGGTCTCCTGGTGAGGGCGGAACGCAGGGCGGCGGCGGCGGCCTGTGGGCCGGAGACAACGGGCACCCCCAGCTCGTTGGACAGCACAGCGGCGGCGGGTGCCAGCGAGTACTGGGCGAGCAGTACCGCGTCGGCGTCGGCCAGCTGGGACAGGCATGCGGTCCGGAGTGCTTCGAGCAGCGCGGAGGGATCATTGCGGCGGACCGCGTCGAAGGCCCCGGGGGCGAACACGCCGACGGTTTCGGTCGCCGAGCCCGCCGCTACCGCTGCCGCCGAGAAGCGGGCCGCCGAGTCCCACATCGCGGCCTTCAAGGAGGCGAGGACGAGCACTCGGCCGAACCCCGGGGCCAGCGCCCGTTCGAAGGCTGCCGTGTCGGGAGCCAGCAGGGGTACCGGCGTGTCGACGGCTGCGACGACCGATCCGTACAGGGAGCAGGTCAGCAGCACCCCATCGGCTCCACCCGCCAGGGCGTAGTCGATCAGGCGGCCCATTCGGCCGAGGAGGGCCGGTGGCAGTGGGCCGTCCAGGGGCGCGTCGGCCAGTAGCCGGTCGTCCAGCAGGTTCCAGGGCTCGGCTTCCGGGAACTCCTCCGCCAGTCCGGCGACCGCCGGGGCGATGGCGGTGGGGACGGCACTGATCAGTGCGACCCTCGGTACACGGAGTCCGTCCGTGGTTTCCCCGCTCACCGGGTTCCCTCCGCCCGGGCCTTCGCCGTTCCGGCCTGCGCGGTGAGCCAGGAGAGCCCGTTCAGCGTGCCGTTCGCCGGGCGGTACTCGCACCCGATCCAGCCCGGGTACGAGGCGTCCAGCAGCGTGTCGAAGACATACGGCCAGGAGATTTCGCCGCTGCCCGGTTCCGTCCGGTCCGGGGGGCCGGCGATCTGGAGGTGCCGGACAAGGGGCAGGTGCTCGCGCAGCGTCGTGATGAGGTCGCCCTCCTGGACCTGCACGTGGTAGAGGTCCAGAAGCAGCCCGAGCCCGTCCGGCTTCCCGAGGGCTTCCACCACCGCGGCGGCGCGCGCCTGGGTGTCCAAGAGGAAGCCGGGCACATCCCGGCTGTTCTGTGCCTCGATGACCAGGCACACTCCCGTGCCCTGTGCCCGCTCGACGGCCCAGGCGAGGTTGGTGACATAGGTGGCGAAGGCGCGGTCATGGCTGACGTCGGCGGGTCGTATGCCACCCAGCACATGCAGGAAGTCGCACTCCAGTTCGGTCGCGTAGTCGAGGCCGCGTTCGAGGTCCGCCCGGAACCGGTCGGTGCGACCTGGCAGGCAGCCCACGCCCGCCCGCTCCGGTGAACCGGGTTCCCCCATCGGCGCGTTGATCAGTATCTGGCGCAGTCCCGCGTCGGTGAGGCGTCGGCGCAGACGGGCGGCGGGGTACGGGTAGGGGTCGGCGTATTCGACGGCGGTGAAGCCCGCGCCGGCGGCGGCTTCGAACCGTTCCTCGAAGGGGACCTCGGTGAACAGCCACTTGAGGTTGGCGTCGAAGCGCAGCCCGTTCGGCGCCCGCATCAGCGTGCTCCGGCGGGGGCGCCGGCGTGGCCGGGGTTGACGAGGTGTGCCGGAACGCGGCCGGCGAGCAGGTCGATCACCTGCTGGGCGGCCAGGGCGCCTGACCTGGCACGGGCCTCCACCGTGGCGGCGGCGATGTGCGCGGTGACCAGGATGCTGTCCAACCCGCGCAGCCTGCTGTCGGCTGGCAGCGGTTCGCGCTCGGTCACATCCAGCGCCGCGCCCGCCAGTCGGCCATTCTCGACCGCGTCGGCGAGCGCGTCCTCGTCCACGACCCCGCCCCGGGCGGTGTTGATCAGATACGCGTCGGGCTTCATCCGGCGCAGGGCGGCCGTGTCGATCAGATGCCGGGTGGTCTCGTCCAGGGAGATGTGCAGGGTGAGGAAGTCGGCCGCGGCCAGCACCGTGTCGAGGGGCCCCGTCTCGATGCCGGTCTCCTTGAGGAACTCCTCGTCGAGCCAGGGGTCGTGGGCGACGACGCGCATGCCGAGGGCGAGTGCCGCGCGGGTGACGCTCTTGCCGATGGAACCGAGGCCGACCACGCCGAGCGTGCTGCCGTACAGTTCCCGGCCGCTCTCCTGTGTCCAGCCGCCTGCGCGTACCGTGGCGACGTTCTGCGGGATGCGCCGGGCGCAGTTCAGCATCAGCGCCAGGACGTGCTCGGCGACGGATACGCGGTTGGTGCCCGGGGTGATGGTGACCGCGACCCCGTGCCGGCTCGCCGCCGCGACATCGATGTTGTCGTAGCCGACACCGCAGCGGCTGAGGATCCTCAGCGCCGGGGCCGCTTCGATGACCTCGGCGGAGAAGGGGTCTGTGCCGGCGACGACGCCCGCCACATCCGCGACGTACTCCGCCAGGGTGCGCCCGGCGGCCTCCCGGTCGGCACCCCGGCCGAAGACCGTCTCAAGACCGGCGTCCCGGAGCATCCGGTCCACCGCGCCACCGGGTTCGAGATAGGGCGTCGTGATGAGCACACGGGGCGCACGGTCTTCGGAGCGCTGCGTCATGGGAATCCTCTGCGTTCTGCGATGGCACGGTCTGGGGCGCACAGCCCTCGATGACCGAACTATAGTATAGGATTGCACCACAGACTATAGCGATGATGAACGGAGGTTGATCGACAGGGAGGACGGCCGCGCTACCATCGAGCGACAAAGGAGACTCACATGGCTAGGCGCCCGTCCGATCGGCAACCCTTGGCCGACCAGATGTACGACGCGCTGCTCAAGCAGTTCATGGACGGACTGTGGTCACCCGGCCAGGCCCTCAACATCGGCGCGCTCTCCCGCGAGCTGAACGTCAGCCAGACTCCGCTCCGCGAGGCTCTCGCACGGCTCGAACACACCGGTCTGGTACGACGCGAGGCTCTCAAGGGCTACCGCGTCGCCCCGCTCTTCAGCGAGAGCGAACTGATCAAGCTGATGGACGCGCGCCTTGCGCTGGAGCCGACGCTCACCTACGAGGCGGGCCGCCGCACGACCCCCGAATTCCTCCAGGACCTCGCCGACAGCATCGAGGATCTGCGGCGCTGCGCCACAGAGGACGGTTCGGCGTCGGTACACGCCTACCTGTCTGCCGACGAGCGGTTCCATCTGCTGATCGCCAAGCAGTCGGCCAACCCGTTCCTGGAGTCGGCATACCGCTCACTGAGCGGCCATGTACAGCGCTTCCGGCTCTTCACCGAACTCGGCTCCTCCGACGCACACTCACCCGCGCGCGACCACGCCGCGGTCCATGACGCGCTGGACTCCGGAGACGCCGAGGGTGCCGCCGACCTGATGCGGCAGCACATCGAGAACGCGAAGGTACGCGCACTCAAGGACCGCCGGGCCGTGGCGGGCGACTGACAGCGGCCCTCCGCGCGGGGCGTGCCGATCCGCAGCCGGGCCCCCGCGGACAGCCGCCCTGCCGATAGCGGTTCAGCAGGATCCGTCGCTGGGACAGGCGCGGCTGCGGAAGGGCAACGGCGGCGAGAGGCCCACCGGAAGCCCGGCCCCTCGTGCCCTGGCTCGTGGGAAGCAGGTGAGCAACGGTGCCTGGGGCACCGTTGCTCACACCTCTCGGGCGTCCGCAGCCCGCGTATCACTGATGCAGCGCGCGGAAGACCTGATAGAGATCTGCTTTCTCCTCGAAGCCGATGCCCGGGACGTCGGTGAGGGCGACGCGTCCGTCGACGACGACAGCGGTGTCGGCGAAGCCACCGGTGGGCTGGAACTCGCCCGGGTAGGACTCGTTGCCGCCGAGCTGGAAGGCAGCGGCGATGTGCAGGGAGAACTGGTGGCCGCCGTGGGGCACGCAGCGGCGCGGGGACCAGCCGTGCCGGGCGAGCAGGTCCAGGATGCGGCGGTACTCCACCAGCCCGTAGCTGAGTACCGGGTCGATCTGGATGATGTCGCGGTCGGGGCGCATGCCGGCATAGCGCAGAAGATTGCGGGTGTCGGGCAGGGAGAAGATGTTCTCGCCGGTGGCGAGCGGACCCTGGTAGCTCTCGGCGAGTGCGGCGTGCTGGGCGAAGTCGAGCGGGTCTCCCGGTTCCTCGTACCAGAACAGGCCGTACGGTTCGAGTGCCCTGCCGTAGGTCAGGGCGGTCTCCAGGTCGAAGCGGCCGTTGGCGTCGACCGCGAGGCGGTCGCCCGCTCCGTCGAGCACCTTCAGTACCGCCTCGATGCGCCGAAGGTCCTCCGGGAGACCTTCGTTCCCTCCTATCTTGATCTTCACCACGCGGTAGCCGAGGTCGATGAAGCGCCGTATCTCGTCCTGGAGTTCACGCAGACCCTTGCCGGGGGCGTAGTATCCGCCGGCCGCGTAGACGAACACGTCGCGGTCCGGTTCGCCCAGGTTGTGGTGCCGGGCGAGCCAGTGGTGGAGGGGCAGGCCGTCGATCTTGGCGGCGAGGTCGTGCAGGGCCATGTCGACCACGCCGACGGCGACGGGCCGTTCGCCGTGACCGCCCGGCTTCTCGTCCCGTGTCATCGCGTCCCAGGCCCGGGCCGGGTCGATGTTCCTTCCGTCCTCGGTCAGCAGGTCCCCGGGGGGCGCCTGGAGGAGGCGGGGGATGATGCGGCGGCGCAGGATCTCGCCGACGCTGTAGCGGCCGTTGGAGTTGAATCCGTATCCGACGAGGGGCCGTCCGTTCCGGATGACATCGGACTGCACAGCGACGATCGAACAGTCCATGTTCTTGAAGTTGATGTACGCGTTGCTCATGGACGAGCTGATCGGGACGGTGCCTTCGTGGATGGCGGTGATCCTGGGCACTACTTCCCTCCTGGGGTGCGGGTACGGCGGCGTGCGATGGTGGCGGCGAACCGTTCCTCGTCGATCCCCCCGGGTTCCCAGCGTGCGATGGCGATGCCCGCGACCGCGTTGCCGAGCACGTTCGTGATCGCGCGCATCAGGGAGAGGAAACGTTCGATGGAGAGGATCAGTGCGAGGCCGCCGATGGGTATGAACCCGACTGCGGCGATGAGGTTCGCCAGGGTGATGAACGCGGATCCCGTCACACCCGCGGTGCCCTTGGACACGAACAGGAACACCAGGAACAGCGTGAGCTGATCGGTGAAGGTGAGCGGGACGCCGTACACCTGGGCGATGAACACCGCCGACATGGGGACCACGACCGCGACGCCGTCGAGGTTGAACGAGTACCCGGTCGGCACGACGAGTCCGACCACATGGCGTTTGCAGCCGAACTGCTGGAGTCTCGCGATGAGATGCGGCATGACGGCCTCCGAGGAGGACGTGCCGAGCACGATGACCAGTTCGCGGCGCAGCCCCTTGATCAGTCTGATCAGGGACACCCCGATCACGCGGGTGACCGTGCCGAGGACCACCGTCAGGAAGACGATGAGGGTGGCGAGGGCGAGTCCGACATACTTCATCAGCGCGGTGAGGGCCTCCGGCCCGTACGCGCCGACCGTGTACGCCACCGCTCCGAAGACGCCGATCGGGGCCAGGCGGATGACCATGCCGATGATGCGGAAGAAGACGTCGCCGAGGATGCCGAAGGCGCGCAGCACCGGATCGGACTGCTTCTTGGGCAGGAAGAGCAGGGCGACGGCGAAGAGGACCGCAAACACCAGGATCTGGATGATGTCGCCCTTGGCGAAGGCCTCCACCACGTTGTGCGGGATAAGACCGAGCAGGAACTCGCCGATCGACTCCTCTTTCGCGCCGTCGACGTAGCTGTCGATGTCGTCGTCGGCGCCCGCGGGCGGTGCCACCCCTTCCCCGGGGCGGAAGATGTTGATCGCCGCGAGCCCCAGCAGCGTGCCGATGGTGGTGATGACCTCGAAGTAGATGATGGCCTTCAGCGCGATCCGCCCCGCGGCCTTCGTCCCGCCCACGGACACGATCCCGGTGACCACGACCAGGAAGACGATCGGCGGGATGGTGAGCCGGATCAGGTCGATGAACACGTCGCCGAGCGGTTTGAGGTCCGCCGCGGTGTCGGGCACGAGGATGCCGAAGATCGCGGCCAGGATGGCGGACGCGAGGACCTGCAGGCCCGTGTTGCCGGCGGCTCGGCGCCAGCGAGAGCGTTCCCGCGGGGGGGCACCGGCCCTTCGTTCGGGGGCTGCGCCGGGCTGGGGATCGATGCTGGGTGCGGAAGAGTTCCTGATGTCCTCCTCGGGGGTGGTCCCGTGCTCGCTCTGGGTGCCGTTCTCGGTGTCGTCGTCGGTGCTGTTCTCTCTGTCCTTCTCGGTCGGGCTGTTCATGGGCGCGTCACCCTCCTTCCGGATGCCGGACTACGCGGCCGGCTGGAGGGTGTCCCGGAGCACGTCGCGGTCGACGGCCAGTCCGAGGCCCGGCCGGTCCGGGACGGTGATATGGCCGTTCTCGGGCCGGGGCGCGTCCGGGAAGAGCCGCTCGCCGACCTGGCCCATGCCCAGGTGCCACTCCAGGATCCAGCCGTTCATCAGGCCGGCCAGAGTGTGCAGACTGAACAACGGCCAGCCGCCGCCGTGTGCCACCGGCAGGTTGTAGATCTGCGCCAGGTGGGCGGCCTTGCGGGCCTCGGTGAAACCACCGCAGTAGCAGGCGTTCGGCTGGAGGATGTCGACCGCCTGGTGCTCGACCAGTTCCCGGAGCCGCCACCGGTGCCCCTCCATCTGTCCTGCTGCCAGGGGGATACGGGTGTGTGATCGCAGATCGGCCATCGCCCTCGCGTCGTTCTGGTGCAGCGGCTCCTCGAACCAGGTCAGGCCGCAGTCCTCGATCGCACGGCACAGCAGCTTCGCGTCCGTCGGCGTGTACAGATAGTTGGCGTCGATCATGATGTCGATGTCCTCGCCCACCGCCTCCCGCACCACGCGCACCCGTGCGGCGTCCTCCCGCCAGCCGCCCTTGTCCACTCCGACAACGAGCTTCAGCGCCCGGAAGCCCAGGTCCAGCTGGAGCCTCGCGGCTTGGGCGAGCTGTTCGCGGTCGTACTGCGGAAACCCGAATGTCGAGTACACCGGCACCTGCGTCCTCGCCCCGCCCAGCAGACTGGCCACCGACCGTCCCGCGTGCTTGCCGGCGATGTCCCAGAGTGCGATGTCCAGGAGTGACAGGGCACTGGACACGACGCCGGTCATCGTCCTCGGATTGATCGAGCGCCAGACCCGCTGATGCACTGCCTCGACCTCACGGGGGTCCAGATCCCGCACCACGGGCAGGAAGTGGTGCTCCAGAGCGGTGACCACCGACCTGGCCAGGAAGTGACCGGTGACGGCCACCCCGGTGAGCCCCTCGTCCGTCTCCACCTCGCAGAAGACGAACTCCCGCTGCTCCTCCCGACCGTAACCGGCGACCCTCTCGCGCAACAGCGGCACCTCGATGGACGTGGTGTGCACGCTCGCACGGATGTTCTTGATCTTCATTTCCCGTCCCCACAGACCTTGGCGGCTCATGACGTGGGTCACAGTCTGAATCCGTCAATCGTCAACTGTCAACGATTTGCACTCCACTCTCACAGTGCACAAATCTTAATAAATGGGGCATTTATTAACAGCTTTCGCGCTTCTGGTGCCGTACTCGACGGAGCGCGGGCTGCAGCCACGCTGGTTCACGCGGCCCGCGATGTTAAATTGTTGACAGTTGCCAACCTGTGATGAGGAGGTCCGGGCGGACGTGGGAGAACACTCCGACGAGATGACAGCGCTCCAGCGCAAAGTGGCCGAACGCCAGGCGAGTTCGCTGCCTCAGATGATCGTCGAGGAACTGGAACAGATGATCATCAACGGGGTGTTGAGCGGGGGTGACCGGATCAATGAGTCCGCTCTCGCCGCCCGACTCGGAGTCAGCCGTGGCCCGGTACGGGAGGCGTGCCGACATCTGGAGCGGACCAGGTTGGTCGAGTTCCGTGCCAACCGCGGAATGTTCGTTCGCGAGATCACAGTTGAGGAGGCCGCCCAACTCTACGACATCCGGGCCAGCCTCTTCGGGCTCGCGGGACGGCTGGCCGCCGCACGGTTCCGCTCGGCGGAGGCCGAGGCGCTGCGGGCCACGGCGGACAGGCTTGACGACTCCGCCCGCATGGACGACTACTACCCGCTGAACGTCGACCTCCACCGGCGCCTGGTCGCCCTCTCCGGCAGCCCCAGACTCGTCGAGCTCTACGACGCGGTCTCCAAGGAGCTCCACCTGTTCCGCCGGCACGGGCTCGAACCCGCTGCCGCCCGGCGCACCTCCAACGAGCAGCACCGTCGCATCATCGACCAGTTGGAGGCCGGCAACGGCGAGGACGCCGCCCGGCTGATGGAAGCCCACATCCTCGCGGGAAAGAACCGCATGCTGGCCGAGCACGGATGTCCGCACCCCTGAAGGACGGGCGGGCCTGTCCAAGCACGGCCCCAGCCTTCAAGAGGGAGACTCTCAAGGGCCGCAAAGGCTGGTCGAGCGAGCGCGAGGCCAGGCTCGACGCGTTCCGCTGGCTGACCCGATACAACACCCGACGCCGGCACTCCCGCCTCGGCCAGCGGTCTCCCATCGCCTACGAGAACGCCTTGCAACCAACAGCAACTACCCTGGCCCAAGCCGCATAGACGTGTTCAACATCCAGGGTCAAGACCCAGGCCGTCCTGGCCCACTGCCCCGAACTCGCCACCGCCGCCGAACTGGTCAGCTCCTTCGCCGAGATGCTCACCACGCTCACCGGCACAGACCGGCCAGCTTGGATCAACCAGGCCGCCGCAGCGAACCTCCCCGGCATCAGCGGCTTCGCCACCGGCCTGAACAGCGACTTCGACGCCGTGACCGCCGGACTGACCACCCACTGGAACTCCGGCCCGGTCGAAGGGGCAGTCAACCGGATCAAGATGCTCAAACGACAGATGTTCGGACGCGCCGGATTCCCGCTTCTCCGGAAAAGCGTCCTCCTCGCGTGACCCTGCGTGACCAGATCACGGAACTTGCGCCAGACCCTAAATTCGGCTCCATGGAGAACGCGGAGGACGTCGCCGTACCGAGCCCGACCGGCCGTGCGGCATTCGGGCGGCGGCTGCGGGAGCTGCGCGAACGCGCTGGTCTGAGCCAGACCGCCACGGCCGTCGGCGCGCGGCTCAACCGTTCCTTCTATGCAGGAGTGGAAGCCGGGCGGACCAGCATCGCGGTAGACCGACTGCCACCCCTGGCCCAGACGCTGGACGTGGAGGTCTATCAGCTGTTCAACGACGACTGACGCCAGGAGCGTGACTGCTGGGGCCAAGCAAGAGCATCTGGGTTCTTAAAGAGGTGCCCGCCAGATCTGATCGGAAGATCCGCCCTCAGCATCTACTTCTTCGACAGAGCCTGCAGCGTTGCGCAATTACGCCCACGGCAGGGTCGGCGTCAAGGGCCCCATACAGGCCACCCGTGCGACTCGACGCGAATGGGTTCGGTAGCGACAGGTGATTGACATGAACGCGGGCTGACCTCTGGTTCACCACCTCCCCCAACACACGCCTCTGATAGCTCTGCGCACGCAAGTTGCCGTGCGCGGCAACTTGAATAGGCCAGATAGCCAACAAGGAGTTGACTCACAATTGAACACCGGGTTAACGTGTTTGGAATATTACCTCTTGAAGCTTCTTGTGCCATATCGGGCACGTCAGAAAATCGCCACCCCAGTGCAGTTGAGCCTGAGAGCGTCTCACTAAAGTCGTCTTAGCCGACACGTATTGGAGAAATAGATGCTCAGGCGTTCGTACTCCTCCTTCCGATCGCTAGTGGAAAAGGGAGAATTGGTTCGTGTCGTCGGAGCGCACGATGCGCTGGGTGCTGTGATTGCACAGCAGGCGGGCTTCGATTCCGTATGGTCTTCCAGCCTTGAGGTGTCGGCGGCCCGGTGTATTCCCGACGCTAGCCTACTCACGATGACGGAGTACCTGGAGGCCGCCTCGAACATGCAGAAGGCGCTAGGCATACCGGTCATCGCTGACTGCGACACGGGGTACGGGAACAACCTCAACGTGGTGCATATGGTCCACGAATACGAGGCTGCAGGCATTACCGCCATCTGCATGGAGGACAAACTTTTCCCGAAGCTCAACAGCTTCGCAGAGGGAGACCAAACGCTGCTGAGCACGGAGGCGTTCTGTGGCAAGATCCAGGCTGCGAAGAGCGCCCAGGCTACGGAGAATTTCTTCGTCGTCGCGCGCACCGAAGCTCTCATCAGCGGCCTGAACGTGGACGTCGCCCTGGAGCGATGCCACGCATACTGCGAAGCTGGCGCTGATGCGGTTCTCATTCATTCCAAGTCCAAGACGAAGCATCAAGTCGAGGCGTTTCTCTCGCGTTGGGATGGCCGCCGACCAGTCGTAATTGTTCCTACCACCTACCCGGACTGGCACGTGGATGACATCGCTGGTGCTGGCGTTTCCGTCGTCATCTACGCAAACCATGGGCTGCGTGCCACCGTCGCCTCGCTTCGCGAGACGTTCGAGTCAATCCGCCGGCGCGGTGACTCCACCGAACTGGAGGACCGCATCGCCGCAGTGAGTGACGTCTTCGAGCTCCAGCAACTCAAAACGTGGCAGAAGCTCCATGCCTGATCCCGTCGACTCGACACTCCGCTGTGGGACACGCCCGCTTGAGTGTCCTCGTGCCCCCTCCGAGCCTGCGCCGGATAGTCCATCGCAGGCATCCAGGCCGACAGAGGGAGACAACCCGTGAACTCAGTTGTGCCCTCTTTGCCCGTTCGTCACAAAATCTTGGGCGTCGACCCCATCGCTCCTCAAGCGCTGGAGCAGTTCCGCGTGACATACGACGTTACCGTCCACATGTAGCCATCCGAAGCTGAACTGGTCCACCTCATGCCAGGCATGGAGGCGATCGTGTTGCGTAGCGGTGTGGAGGTGTCGGCCAATGTCATAAACGGCGCCCGGCAGCTCAAGGTGATCGCCCGAGCGGGCAACGGAACCGACAACATCGATCTCACGGCGGCCAAGTGTGCGGGCATCCAGGTCTTCAACATCCCCAGCGTGTCCTCAGGTTCAGTAGCGGAACTGGCACTCGGACTCACCTAGGAGCTGTCCGGCCGATCATGTGACCGGTTCAGCCGCGGCTCGTTGGTCCACGCGTGGGGCGGGGTCTGCGTGGCGAGTTATCGGATGCCGAGTGGGAGCGGCTTCGGCCGTTCCTGCCGGTGAGCAACGGCCGTTGCGGCCGGTGGCGGGATCATCGGCAGGTGATCGACGGGATTCTGCACCGGGTACGGACCGGTGTGCAGCGGCGAGACCTGCCGGAGCGGTTCGGACCGTGGAAGACGGTCTACGAGCGGCACCGGTTGTGGTCGGCGGACGGCACTTGGGAGAACTTGCTGCAGCGGGCCCAAGCCGCAGCGGACGCGGCAAGTGACATCGACTGGGATGTTGCGGTCGACTCGACAAGCGTGCGGGCGCATCAGCATGCGGCCGGCGCTCGGAAGGAGCCGCCCCCGCTCTGTCTGTTTCAAAGAGGGACAAGGCAGCGGAACACAGACCGAACCTCCGTGGCAGAGCCTCGTCGACCGGCTGGTGGAGGTGGTGCGTGAGGTGAGGGCCTGGGCCGCTCGCGGGGCGGCTTCACCAGCAAGATCCACCTGAGCGCCGACGGACGCTGTCGCCCGTTGTCCCTGCTCGTCACCGCCGGACAGCGGGGTGACAGTCCCCAGTTCAAGCTGGTTCTGGAGAAGATCCGCGTTCCTCGCCCGGGACCGGGCAGGCCCCGCAATCGGCCCGACAGCGTCGCCGCAGACAGGGCCTACAGCAACCGGCCATGCCGTGAGTACCTGCGAGGTCGTGGGATCCCGCACACGATCGCAGAGAAGGCCGACAGTCAGGCCGCCCGCCTACGCAAAGGCTCTCGTGGAGGGCGGCCCCCGGCTTCGACGAGGAGCGCTACAAGAAGCGAAACACCGTCGAACGGGCCATCAACAAGCTCAAGAACCACCGTGCCGTCGCGACGCGCTACGACAAGCGCGTCTATGTCTTTCTCGGCACCGTTACCGCGGCCGCCCTCGTCATCTGGCTCCGCACATGATCGGCCGGACGGGTCCCAGGAGACCTTCGCTGACCCGTACCTCGCGGCGAGCTACCTGTCGAGCTCGTCCACAGCCTCTTGCAGCGCCTTCCTCGCCTCGGCAAGCCTTTCCTTCCCTTGTTCGATCTTCTCTGCGTCCCCTTTCTTCTCTGCCCTCTTCAAAACCTATTCGCGTTGCGCCACCTCATGCCGGCAGTCCATAGCCGCCTGCTCCCGCTCCTTGCGCAGTCCGACGCCAGTCGCGTCTTCCAGTTCTCGAAGAGCTCCCTCCAACTCTGCTACCTGCTTGACGTTGCCGTGCTCTCTAGCGATCCTGAGCTGGTTCTCGATCTCCGATCGCTTTACTGCTACCCCTGTAAACCCGGCCTCGCGCACGTGTGCCTCCGATTACTGGTTCAACTCTGCTCGGCCATCATATGGCGCACCGTCATGCTCGTGCCGAGCGTCAGCCATCCAGCCGCCAACATGGCTCACGGTCCACCTCGGCCACATCGTCACCATCTCCCCATGCGCACGCGTGGGGGTCACCACCGAACGTGATCGACCGGACAGCTCCTAGGAGTTCACGGTTGCTGTTCCGCGCAGGGAACAGGCGAGCTTGAGTTGTTCCTCGGGAGTCGGCGGTCGGTCCTTGCGTTGGACGAAGCGCACGATGGTCTTGCGGTCAGGCCGCCGCCAGCGAACGGGCAGCCTTGCGGACGTCCGCGCTGAAGGCCACCACCTGCGCGTCCCTGGGCCAGGACTCCAAGGAGCGGCTATAGACGCGCAGGTACTCCATTCCGCGCAGGCTGCCCAGCCGAGTGAACAGGGCCAGTGACTCGCGGCCCAGGCGCAGGCTCTGGTCCAGGTCGCCGTTCTGGGCGTGGGCGGAGGCCAGCATGGAGAGCCGGACGCTACGGGAACGGAGGAACGCATCGGAGGGCATGGGGCCCGTCGCGTTCCAGGCGAAGACGGCCCGGTGATTCCCCAGGTCACGGAATGCTTCCAGCGCGTCGGTGACGATCCTCTGCTGGGTAAAGAAGCCGATCCACGCGGGGCTCTCCATTCCGTCCGCCCGTTCCTGGAGGCGTTCCGCCTCGGCGATGCACGCGCTCGTCGCCCGCCCGTCGGACGCACGGGCGTGTGCCCTTGCCTCCATCATCTTGGCGAACCCCGCCACTCGCGGATTCAGGCCGCGCCCGCGCTGGAAGGCGCCCTGGGCCATGTCGATCGCCTCGGACGTGAATCCACGCGTCATCGACTGCATCGCCATGGTGCTGAGGATGTACGACCCGAGTTCGGCGTCGCCGCCGGCCCGGGCGAGCCTGAGCGCCTGGATGAAGTGACGCTGGGCGATGTCGTGCTGGCTTGCGTCGAACGCCGTAAAGCCGGCCAGCCGCGCCATCTCTGCGGTGACACGGAACAGATCACGGCCCACCGGCTCGGAGTAGCTGCCCTGCAACAGCGGGGCCACCCGGTCGTACAGGTACTCCGTGAGGGACTTGGCCATGCGATTGGCCCCACCGAACCGCGAGTCCCACAGACGCGCACTGTCGGAAGCCTCTCTGAGCTCCGCGATGTGCCCCCGGTCGACCACTGGCCCCGAGGTACGGGCCCGGGTCGGCTCAGCCGGATCGATCAACCAGCGGGCCATCGGGGTACTGAAAGCGGAGATGGCGAACGTCTGGCTGGTGAGGAACTGACGGCGGTTCACTGCGCTCCAAAAGGCTGCTGCTTCGGTCACCGCGTCTTCCTGGCGCCGAGCGAACTCCAGGCCCAGCTGCGCCGTGTTCCTTTCCGTGCCGAGCATGCCGATGTCCTGAAGGGTCACCGGCCTGCCCAGTACCTCGGATAACGACCGACAGATGAGCTGCGGAGTAGGCCATTTCGGGACCATTCCACGGCGGCACCAGTTCGCGACGGACGTGTGGGTGTACTGACTGGATCTTCCATCGCAGGCGGACAGTTCATTCACCCGATGGGCCAACCTCTTGCGGCTCATCCCTGATGCGGCCACGAGTTCCTCAAGCCGAAGATTGCTCTGACTCGCCCCGTCCCGTGTGTCAGTCATGCTGCCCCGCCTCCTTTTACCCCAAAGCTACATGGGAGTTGGGCGCTCTGAGCCCCTCCAGCGAGTTGTGGGCCCCCTTGTGAGCCCTTCCTGCGCTCCGACCGTTCGGATCATATGGAGGGAACCCGAGGCGCCGCCGGTGCCCCGCACGGGCGGTTCGACAATCCCTCGAAGGAGGCCGGGAAATGTTCGATCTGATCCAACTGTCAGTGATTCTCTCTCCGGCGGCGACATTGGAGCTGCACATTCCGATCGGAGCCGTCCTGTATCTGATCTTTATGCGAACCAACCGGAGGTAGCTGAGGGTTGCAGGGCCGGGCCACACCTCCTCGTGATCGTCGCCGGTTGACCTCCACCTGTCAGTCGGTCAGCGCGTTTGGGCTGCTGTGGGCGAGGATCGTGTAGTCACGGCGACGGCGCGTGGTCCCACTGTCGCCGTTCGTCGAACATCGCACCCTGAGGTGATCCCTGTGGTGTGGACACACCTGACAATGGGTCTTGGTGATCCTGGAAGGTGTAGATCCACATGGCACGGCCCTCGAAGTACAGTGCGGAGTTTCGGTCCGACGCGATCACGTTGTGGCGGGCCTCAGCCGGCAGGAGGACGTTCAGGGATGTCGCGGCCGATCTGAATGTCAACCCCGAGACGCTGCGGACCTGGGTACGTGACGCTGAGAGCCGTCCGGCCGCAGCCGACGCGACGCAGGACACCGAAGCCGAGCTGGCCCGGCTGCGTGCGGAGAACACGCGGCTGGCCAGGGCAGAGAAGGAATGGCAGGTCGAGCGGGAGATCCTGCGTCGGGCAGCCGCCTATTTCGCCCGGGAGATGAAGTGAAGACCGCCGCTTGGGACTTCGTCTCCGCCCACGCCGGGATCTTCGGCATCAAGCGGATATGCCGGGCGCTGGAGATCTCCCGCTCGGGCTACTATCAGTGGATCGTCGGCGCCGAGGTGCGGGCCGCCCGGCAGGCCGACGAGGATGCCCTGGTCGCCGAGATCCGCGACATCCACGCCGAACACCACGGCAACTACGGCGCCCTTCGCGTCCATGCCGAACTACGTGGCTTCGGTCATACGGTGAACCGCAAGCGGGTCGCACGGCTGATGCGCAAGTACCAGATCGTCGGCCGCCACCTGCGCAAGAAGAAGCGCACGACCGTCCCGGAGCGGCTCGCGCCGCCGGTGGCGGACCTGGTCCAGCGGGACTTCACCGCCGCCGCTCTGGACGAGAAGTGGTGCGGTGACATCACATACGTGCAGGTCGGAGCCGTGTGGCTCTATCTCGCCTCCGTCATCGACATCCACTCCCGCCGGGTGCTCGGCTACTCGATGGCCCCGCACATGCGAGCCGGGCTCGTCGTCGACGCGCTCCAGGCCGCGGTCATGGCCCGGGCCGGCAAAGTCACCGGAGTGATCTTCCACGCGGACCGCGGATCGCAACCCGGACTCAATCAGTCGTTGCAACACTGGCTTCTTGAGTCAAGAGTAGGTGTTCGTTGAGGGCTTCGGAGGGTGTCCTCCAACCGAGGGTCTTCCGAGGCCTGGTGTTGAGGGCGTGTGCAACGGCTTGGAGGTCGTCGGGCTGCCAGCGGGACAGGTCGGTGCCCTTGGGGAAGTACTGCCGAAGCAGCCCGTTCGTGTTCTCGTTCGTGCCGCGTTGCCAGGGGCTGTGCGGGTCCGCGAAGTAGATCTCAAGGCCGGTGTCGACGCGGAGCCGGGCATGCTGGGCCAGTTCCTTGCCCCGGTCCCAGGTCAACGAACGACGCAGTTGCTCGGGCAGCGTGGTGATCGTCGCGGCGATCGCGTCCCTGACGGCCTCGGCGCCCAGACCGGCCAGCGCCGGCCCGTTCTTCACCCTCGGCTCGGTGCCGAAGCCTTCCATCCGGGGCAGGTGCAGGAGCATGGTGAACCGGGTCGTCCGCTCGACCAGCGTGCCGATCGCGGACTTGCCGGTGCCGATGATGAGGTCGCCTTCCCAGTGTCCCGGCACTGCCCGGTCCTCGGCCTCGGCTGGCCTTTGGCTGATCATCACCTCGGGGGTGACGTGCCCACTCGCCCGCCGCCGGGCACGGGCCCGAGGAACCCGCAGGGCACGCCCGGTCCGCAGACAACCGACCAGCTCGCGCTTGAGGGCTCCGCGTCCTTGGATGTAAAGCGCCTGGTAGATCGCTTCGTGCGAGATACGCATGGAGTCATCATCGGGGAAGTCGGCTTCCAGCCGGGCCGAGATCTGCTCCGGGCTCCAGGCCGTCGCCCACCGCCGGTCCTGACGGTGAGGCTTGTTCCGGCCCTTCCACCGAGGCGCTGTCGGCCCGGTGACCTGGGTTCCGTCCGGACGCCGGACGTCCCCGGCGAGGCGGTCCTGCACATACTCACGCAGCCGTTCATCGGCCACGAGCTTCGGCGTCTTCGGACGCCGCGCCGCCAGTTCCGCCTTCCACTGAGCGATAGAGGCCCGGTAGTCGAGCTGGCCGCCGCGGGTGGCCGCGTTGCGCCGCAACTCCCGCGAGACAGTCGACGGATCCCTCCCCAGACGGCGTGCGATCTCGCGCACTCCCACAGCCTGGGCGTTGAGCAGGGCGATCTCTTCGCGTTCCGTGAAGGACAGGTATCTGCCCGAGGGCGGGCTCAGCTGGATCGATGGCATGCCGCCACGCTCACGGAACCACCGCGACCCCACCACCGGGGATACGCCGCACGTGACCGCCGCCGCCTCGCTGGTCATCCCCTCGGCAATCTTCACCCAGAAGACCCGTTCCACCTCCCGCCGGATCGGAGGCGTCCCCGGCGAACGCATCGCCGGACGCCCCGTCATCCGAGTGGCCCATCCCGTCGGCCGGCCCATCCAGCACCTCCAAGATCGAGGTGTTGCGACGATCAGTTGAATCCACCTTGCGAGCCGGCATCCGAGTGATGTATCAACTCGCCTTTTGTGTAGAGAATTTGGTCGCGGTCGCGTTGCCAGAAAGCCATCTCCAGGGCGTCCAGGACGAGCTGGGTCTCCTTGGAAGTGGCGGCCGACCAGCCGACGATGCGGCGGGAGAAGGTGTCGACGACGAACGCGATGTAGACGACGCCGGACCAGGTCTTGACGTGCGTGAAGTAGGCGACCCAGCAGCGGTTCGGTGCGGTGGCGACGAAGTTCCGGTCCACCAGGTCCGGGGCCCGCTTGACCTGCCCGCCCGGGATCGTGGTGATCTCCTGCTTGCCGCGGACCGCGCCGGTGATGCCGAGCTCGCGCATCAGCCGCTCGACGGTGCAGCGGGCGACCGCGTGGCCCTGCCGGTTCAGCTCCCGCCAGATCTTCCTGGCCCCGTACACGTGGTAGTTGGTGGCGAACGCCTCGCGGATGACCGGCTTGAGTTCCTCGTCGCGCAAGGTGCGGGCCGAGGGCTCGGCCAGGCGCTTGTTATGGGCGTAATAGGTGGAGGGGGCGATCTTGCAGCCGTGCTCGGTGAGCGTCCTGCAGATCGGCTCGACGCCGCCGAAGCGGGCCCCGGTGCTCGTCGATGAACGCTACGAGGGTGTGAGTGGCCGGTCGAGCTCGGCCGCGAAGAAACTCGCCGCGGCCTTCAGGATGTCGTTCGCCCGCTTGAGCTCGGCGTTCTCCTTCTTCAACGCCTTGAGCTGGGCGGACTCCTCCGTCGTCGTCCCTGGGCGCTGGCCCGCATCGATCTCGTGCTGCTTCAGCCAGTTCCGCAGCGTCTCACGGGAACCGATGCCGAGCTTCTCGGCAACCGCCTGCAGAGCAGCCGTCTCGGTCGGGTAGTCGTCGCGTACCTCGGCGACCATGCGCACCGCACGACGGTGGAGCTCAAGCGGGTAACGGGAAGGTCGTGCCATGACTCGATCCTTTCACGAAATCGAGTCTCTACTCGAAGCGGGGCGGTTCAGTTGGCGGGGGCGAGGAAACATCTTCCTCGCCCCGCCAACATCGAGCAACTTATACGATTACACACATATGTGATAATCCTGGCGGTTTCCTGATGGCGCTAGCCTGCGTCGACCCATCCGACGCAGGACGGGCGTTCCCCGCCTGTTGCCACGAACTCCTTTACCGCTTCGCGTACCTTCTCAATAGAGATTTCCGAAGAGATCAGAAACTCAAAGGGGCTCCCGTTTTGCGAGTAGACAACTATGTCCCCTTCGGTCGCCGTTGCGAACGTAACCGCAGAAGCGCTGCCCCTGACGCCCTCACTCGCGGATCGAGTGTTAGGGATCTCGCACGTACCGTCCCCGGAATCCAGGACTCCTGCATTCCGATCTCTGCGGACGCCGGCAAAAAGTCGGTGGTCCGGCATATCGAGAGGCCCTACGAGAGGGCGATCCAGTGAAAACATCTCCACCGAATCTCCGCTTCCGTCACTCATTAGGAGGGTGTCGATCATGTCATCGACGTCCGCCGGCGAGAAAAGGATCCGCGGCTCCTCGTTATGCTCCGGTAGATAAACTGCTTGAATTCCTTGCCTTGTCATTTTCGACCCTTTTGCTTTCTGTTGGGTGATCCATTTCCGTACGTGTGCACGTTACTGAACCCCCCCTTACCGTCGGGCCAGTATACCGTGAGCGTTCTGTTGCCAAGCAGGAGATTGAGCAGCTGATCGCATCCCTGCATCTCAAGGCAGGTCCCTGTCGGATAGTTGATCACGATGCTGGAATTATCTATACCGCGTTCCACCATGTCTGCTGCATACTTCAACTCTGCATGATCGGCGCGGTTGATATTGTAGCTGACGCCCATGAGTTTTTTTAGCTTCTCATTGGCGAGTTCGTACAAACGATAGTTCTCCCCCGTTCTGCCGCTTGAAATGGTCTGAGGTTGCCCATTCTCGTCGATGTATCGACCCAATGTCGGCTGCTTTTCCTTCCATTCGGGAAGGCTTTTCCCAAGGCCCTCTGCGTCGAAGTCGAAGCAATTGTGAACGAGAACTGGGGTGTTTCCTGCCAGTACGTAGTAAGTGTGGACTCTTGCTACGGACAGGTTGTATGTGGTTGCGGTGAGATGGTAGGACCTGTTTGTCTGGACCTTGACAGGCTTGGCATCATCGGGGGCGCGAAGAGTCATCCCCTTTTGAAGGTCTGCCGCCTTGATCCAAGCATTCTCAGACGGTGACCAGAAGGGGTGTTCGTATGTCGGATTCAGCGTCTCCGGGCCGTTGGGGGTGGCAATGGTGAGTTCGTTGAACCACTTGTCATTCTTGGTGACGATCTGTCGGGTGACCTGCTGGAGGCTGCTTTTGCCGGTTACGGGGTCGGTGGCAACGACCTGATCGCCGGGCTGGACATCTTCGATGGTCTTGGTCCGGCCGCCTGCCATGAGGACTTTGGTGCCGGCAAGGAAGCAGCTGTCACAGGCTTTACGAAGACGTACCTTTTGCGCGACTTCCTGAAGCTTATCGAGCTTGCGGAGCTTGAGGATTTTGCCTGCGGGGATGACCTCGGCGAACGCTATGGCGCATTGAGTGAATACAGGGGCGTCAATGTGAAGGACAGGTATCTGCCCGAGGGCGGGCTCAGCTGGATCGATGGCATGCCGCCACGCTCACGGAACCACCGCGACCCCACCACCGGGGATACGCCGCACGTGACCGCCGCCGCCTCGCTGGTCATCCCCTCGGCAATCTTCACCCAGAAGACCCGTTCCACCTCCCGCCGGATCGGAGGCGTCCCCGGCGAACGCATCGCCGGACGCCCCGTCATCCGAGTGGCCCATCCCGTCGGCCGGCCCATCCAGCACCTCCAAGATCGAGGTGTTGCGACGATCAGTTGAATCCACCCAGTACACCAGCTTCCGGCTCGCCACCCACCTGGCCGCCGAACAGATCGCCGCGTCGATCGGCACCGTCGGGGACGCCCTCGACAACGCCCTGATGGAGTCGACCATCGGGCTCTACAAAACCGAACTCATCAAACCGCAGCGGCCCTGGAAAGCCCTCAGCGACGTCGAACTGGCCACCGCCGAGTACGTCGACTGGTACAACCATCGTCGACTCCACGGCGAGATCGGCCACGTCCCACCCGCCGAATACGAAACCGCCCACTACCAGAACACACAAAAACAGCAGGTCACAGCCACAATCTAGAGTCTCTACCGAACCCGGAACGGTTCACGCCGCTTCCGCAGCTTCCTCGAACGGGCCGGACTCCGACGCATCCGCTTTCACGACCTACGCCACTCGACCGCCACCCTGCTCCTAGAGCAAGGCGTCGAACTCGTCGTGATCAAAGAACTCCTCGGCCACGCCCACATCGGCGTCACCGCCGGCGTCTACGCCCACGTGAGACTCCGCCTCCAACGCCAAGCCATCGATGCCCTGAGCGGCGCCCTGGGGCACACCGAGGAACCCCCTGACGAGCCGCCTGCCGCAACGTTCGTCCGCTGACGTTGCCGTCACCGTTGCCGTCAGACACCGCGGAAGCCCCGCCGGAATAAAGACTCCGGCGGGGCCGCCTTCAGGTTTGAACGCTGGCGCCAAACTTGGTTGACTTAGTAAGGTGCAAGGATGACACAACGGTTTGCCGATATCTTGCAGGGCCTCATGGAGAACCGCGGACTATCACCCCGGGCTGTTAGCCGCGCATCGGCACGGGCTGAATCGACCATTCTGCAATTGCTCCATGGAAGTGTTCCACCGTCACCGGAAATACTGAAAGATCTCGCGCCAGCATTGCAGATCTCCGAAGCCGATTTGCTCGCAATTTCTGGCCTTGCGTCAACGCCAACCGCCAGCACCCCCAGGACCTACCGTAATTCTGCTGAGATCGGCGAGCTAGTTTCGATTGCGAGCTCGCTATCGGATGGACAACTTCGGCGATTGATCGACGTTGCCCGCAACCTGAAGTCGGAAGATCATAACTAGGCCACAAGTCCGCCCCCCGCCCGTCCACTTGGACGGGCGGGGGGCGGACTTGTGAGAACTCAACCGAAGTTGAAGGGGTCCCACCTCGCTCCACCCACGTTGAATCCATTCCTGTTCAGAGCATCTCGCGCCACCGACTCCATCCCAGATCCATTCGGCCTATAATGGCCGGAGAAGTTACCGAATTCTGTGATGGATCCGTTTGATACGTCAAACGTGCCGGCCATGGTCACAGGCCTACCTCCAGAGAGGCTTGTATGCCCCGCCCATATACCCTCATCGAAGACGCTCTCGTGAAACGTTCTCACTGAACCACCCGGTGTCACGACGTAATGGTAATTGCCGTCTTGCAGATTTCCTCCCCTGGTCACCACTGCACTCTCGGGGAGGGGTGCCTGCGGAGTGGCGTCCGTGCCAGGGCGTCCGGCAACGTACATCCTGCTCTGAACAGTGCTCGGACTGCAATTGTGCACAAGCACCGGAGTTTTACCCGCCAGCACATAGTACGTGTGGATGTCGCGGATGGTGAGGTCGTGGGTGCGCTGGCGCTGTTCAAAGGTGCGGGTGGCGGCGACCGTGACTGTGTCTCCGTCGGCTGTGCGGAGGGTCATGCCGGGTGTGAGGTCCCCGGCTTCGATCCACTTCCCCTCAGAAGGGGACCAGAAGGGATGGTTGATGGTGGAGGTGAGGGTAGCGTTCGAGGTGTTGCTGTTCGCCTCGCCTGTTACGCCTCCCCGCCCGGCCTCGGCATCCCCCTCTGTCTTGCCGTCGAATCCAGCGGGCTTCTTGCCGATGGTGAGGTCGATGAAGTACTTGTCGTCTTCGGTGGTGATGGTGCGGACGACTTGACGGACAGTTGTCCTGCCTGTTTTCGGGTCCGTGGCGATGAGCTTTTCGCCGAGCTTGACGTCCTTGATCGGCTTGGTCTTGCCGTTCGCGGCCAGGACCTTGGTATCGGGCAGGAAACTGTGCTTCTCGCAGATCCCGGAGGCGGCTTCCGCTGAACGCTTCTTCGCTGCTTTCAGGGCTGATTCGGCCCGAGCCAATGACTCCTTCGCCTTGGTGACCTTCTTGGAGGCGCTGATCATTCCGGCAACCCCGCCGACAATGTCATCCACTAGGCCGACGACCCGCTTGAGGAGCTTTCCGCCCTTTTCCCACCCCCAGGGGGCTCCATATTTCGCGAAAAGCTTTCCTGCTAGGCCGCCGGAGAAGCTACCGGCGATGTTGAGGACAGTTTCTCCACAGGCTCCCAGGTCTCCTGTAGAAAGGCAGTCGAGGCCGGCCGTGATGCCGATCTCATCCATGAGGATCTTGACGATGGCCTTGGCGGCCCGAACGGTGCGCTGTCTGGCGGAGGAGAACTGCTGCTCGGCAGCCGCCTGGCCTGATGCGGCCTCGTCCTTGGCTTTCTCTGCGTTATCCGCGTCTGCGTCAGCGCGGTTGGTGATCGGTGTGCGGGAGCAGCTCCGGGGGTCGGAGGAGCCGCAGTCCGCGTAGAGCCCGCTGGGGTCGGACAGGGTGACGGGGCTGTTGTCGGCGTAGGCGTAGCCGTTGATCTGTTGAGGGCGGGTGTAGTCGATGATCGGGTCGACGGAGATGAATTTGCCGAGTTGGGCGTCGTAGGAGCGGGCGCCGATGTGGGTGAGGCCGGTGGAGGCGTCGGTTGTGCCCCCCACGAAGCCCTTCTCGCCGGGCCAGGTGCCGTTGGCCTTGCCGCGATCGACGCCGTAGGGGTCGGAGCGGCGCTGGGTGACGGTTCCGGTGGCGGAGTCGATGGCGAGTTCGCCGGTGCCGTGGTGGTCGGAGGCCAGGAAGGACAGCTTGTTGTCGCTGGTGCGGATGGCGATGGTCTGGCCGGCGTGGCTGTAGTAGCGGGTGGCCTTGACGGTGCTGGAGCCGGCGGCGAGGGAGAGTTCCATGCCGGGGAGGTAGACGGTGGTGGCGTTGGGGTCCTTGCGGACCAGGCGTGAGCCGTCGGGTCCGTAGATGTAGGTGGTGTCGCCCGCGGAGGTCTTGATCCTGGCGGGTTGGCCGGTGGCGTTCCATTCGAGGGTCTGGGTGTTGCCGCCGATGACGCGGGTTTTGGTGTTACCGCCGTCGTCGTAGGTGTAGGTGGACTGGCTGTTGCCGGTGGGAGTGTTCTCCACGACTTCTGTGACCTGGTGCGGTCCGTCGCCGGCCGTGCCCGCTCCGCCGTAGCTGTAGGTGCGGGTGATGTCCTTGGCCGCGTCGCGGCCGACGTCGTGGACGACTTCCTTGTTCCGGTTGCCGATCGCGTCGACGCTGTACGACTTCCAGTACGGGGCCGGGCCGTTCAGCGCGTTCGCGCCGGGAGCGGCGTCGCAGGCGGAGGGCTTGGAGGCGTCGAGGCCATTGCTGCCGAGGGTGCCCGCGCCTTGTGCTGTGGCGTTATTCGCGGCGGGGGTCCACGCGTCCTTCAGGCGGGCGCCGGTGTCGTAGGCGAAGCATTGGACATCGGTGGTCGCCGTGGAGCTGGTGTTGGCGGTGTCGGCGATGGAGAGGACGTTGCCGGCCTGGTCGTAGGTGTAGGAGGAGCGTTTGACCGGGTTGGTGGCGCCGGCGACGTCGACGGTGGCGGTACGCAGGCGGCCGGTGCCGGCCTCGTAGTCGAAGGTCTGGCCGACCTTCCTGCCGCTGCCGGTGTGCAGCTCCAGGCCCATGACCTGGCTGATGCCGGAGTAGGTGGTGCCGGTGACGTAGGAGGTGGTGCCCGTCAGGGTGGTGGGGCGCTGGAGCTCGTCGTAGCCGTAGGTGAGGGCTTCGGCCGGAAGGCCTCCGGCGGCGGGCAGTCCGGTCCCGCGGACGGTGCCGTCACGGTTGTAGGCCGTTGTGAACTCATAGGTTCCGCGGAGCTCGGCCTCGGTGTTGGGTACGGCGTAGAGGGTCTTCAGCGGACGGTAGAAGTCGTCCATTGAGGTGACCGAGGAGCCGATGTACTGGGTTGCGTTCACATAGCGCATGGACGCCCATGCGTGGCCGAGCCAGCCGGCCTTGTCGTACCGGGTCTCGGTGAGCTTGGTGCCGGTCGTCGGTTCGCCTTCCCACGTGAACGTGGGTCGGGACAGAGAGTCGTACTGGGTGGAGACCTTCTTGCCGTTGCCGTCGATCGCCCATTGCACACGGTCTAGTTCGTCGTAGTGCGTGGTGGCGGTGCCGGCGTCGGGGTCGATGGATTTGACCTTGCGGCCGAGCTGGTCGTATTCGTAGGTCCAGGCGTTGTTCTTGGCGTCGGTTACGGTCTTGAGCTGGCCGTTGAGAGTGTAGGTGTACTTGGTGTCGTCGTAGCCGAGCAGCGCGTCGGGGCGGTCTCCGCGGTAGTGGCGCAGCGTGGTGGTACGGCCGTCGGCGTCGGTGGTGGCGGTGGAGGCGACGCCGCCGGCGGGCGGGTCGGTGTGGATCAGTTCGCCGTCGTAGCGGGTGGTGGTGCGCCACTGCTCGGTGCCTGCGTGAAGGCTGATCTCGGCGGTGGGGCGGCCGAGGCCGTCGTACTCGGTGCGTGTCTGTGCGCCGACCGCACCGTTGCCCGCGATCAGGAGCCCGTCGCTGGGGGCTCCGGCGGCCCGGTAGGTCGAGTTGGTCTTGACGGCCTTGCCGACTCCGTCGTACCAGGCGTCGGCGACCATGCGGGTGCCGTCGGGGCCTTCGGTCTGTTTCTGACGGCCGCGCAGGAGGCTGTCGTAGAGCTCGTACTCGGTGCCGTACGTTCCGTCGGTCTCGACCTTTTCGGTCTTGATGGCCGTGGGCAGGTCGGTGCGGACCAGGTAGGAGTACTTGATGCTGGGGGTCTGGGACTTGGCGCGGTCGGGAAGCCAGACGGAGGTGAGGCGGCCGATCGCGTCGTGAGCGAGATCGGTGCGTTTGCCGTTCGGGTCACTCTGGCCGGTGGCGGCGCCGCGCGCGGGGTTGTAGTCGGTGGTGGTGGTGTGGCTGGCGGCGTTGGTGGCGGTGGTCCGGGTCAGCAGGCCGTCGGCCTCGGTGTACTGGGTCTTTGTTTCGTTGTTCTTGGCGTCCTTCTGCCACAGAGGGCGCCCGAAACCGTCGTACCCGGTGGTGCCGGTGGTCTGATAGGTGGCGGTGGTGCCGTTGTGGGCGGTCATCCTCTCGGTCTTGGTGGCGTCGCCCTTGGTGGGGGGCGCCCCGAACGCACCGTTGTCGTAGGAGGTGCGCTCATCGGCCAGGATCTGCTGGGAACGGTCCGGTGTGGTGGCGCACTTGACTGTCACCCCTTCGCTGCGGGAGGGCAGCGAAAGGATGTTCTTGTCGGCGTTGTCCGCGTAGTACGTGCGGGTGCAGGTGTCATCGGTGGCGGTGGAGACGTCACCGAGGTCCTCGACGTGGGTGACCCGGCCGGTGCGCGTGGCTGTGTCGTAGGTGGTGGTGCTTTTGGTTTCACGCCAGCCACCGGCCGATAGCGGGGTGAAGCCCCGTTGGACTCGCGGCTTGGAGATCACGGCGTATCGCGTTCCCCAACTGCGTGTCTGCGTCGCGGTGTTGTGCTTCCACGGCTGGCTGATTGTCCGGGAGGCGATAGCGCTGCCGTTGTAGGTGACTGCTTCCAGCTCGTGGCCGGTGTACTCCTCGGCATCCGTGTGCTCGGTGCCTTGGGAGTCCTTGACCTTGATGTTGCGCGTGGCACCGTCGGCGTCCTTGTCGCCGTCCATGCCCTGGAGATAGGTGTAGTCGATGCGGGTGGACTGTTTGTCCGCGGTGCCGCTGGTGACCGAGACCTTGCCGTAGCCCTGCCAGTTGCCCCAGGTCAGGAACTTGTCCTCGGTGATGCCGTCGGGCTTGGCCTTCCGCCATGCCGCGTCACCCTGGTAGTTGTAGCGGGTGACGCCGCTTTCGCCGCCGCCGGTGCGGTCGGTCTCGATGATCTCGGCGACGACGTACTTGTGGAACCAGTCCGTAGTGGGTTCCAGATAGCCTGGAGGCGCCCATTTCACCGGGTAGCAGCGTTTGGTCGACGCGCCGGGCTTCGGCAGGGTGGACTTGGTGCAGTTGGTGGCCGCGTAGTTGACGGTCAGCTGGGAGCCTGTCTCGCTCAGCACGGTGGACAGGCGATAGCGGTGGAAGGGGGCGATGTTGTCGCCGACCGTGTCCACCCGGTTGGCCAGTTGTTCGCCGAACAGCTCGATGGCCGGCATCTTTACGGCCGTGCCGTCCCGGCCCTCGTGCTGGATCTTGTCAAGCCAGAGGGCCTTGGAGTCGTCGCCGTTGTCGTGAAACCTGTGGGTGAGCGACCAGTGGTCCACGTCCCGGTACGTGGTGGCGCCTGTGCGGATCTGGGAGGTGATACCGGTCAGCCGCTTGGTGGTGAAGAATGTCTGGCCCACCGTGCACTTGGTGCTCGCGGCGCACTCTTGGTCGACCGGGACGTCGGGCCAGTTCGCTGCGTTGGCTTTGGTCCGCTTGGGCTGGGCGCAGTCGAAGGTGTCGGTGGGCAGGCAGCGTTCGGTGACCTTGAAGTCGATGCGGGCCGGGGCCTTGGCCGCGTAGGCCTGGCCGTCGCGCTGACCGTAGTCGATGCGCTTGAGGTGACCGCCGCGGTGGTAGGCGGTGCCGTTGACATCCGTCTTGCCGTTCAGGGCGTAATAGTTGGTCTCCGGCTCGTAGAAGTAGGACATCACGTTGCCGTGCGTGTCCTTGACGTGGTCCAGGCTCCAACGCCAGGCCTGCTTGCAGTGGGCGGAGGCGAACGTCGCGTTGTAACAGTGCTCGCCCTTGTCGTCACCGAAGACCGGCGCGGTCCAGGTCGACTTGGTCTCTTCGTTGCCTTTCGCCCATCCGGGCAACTGGTTGAGGCCGAAGGAGTACTCGGTGCCATCGGTAGTGGTGACGACCCAGTGCTCTCCGTCGTTGTCGCCGTTCGTCGCGCCGGTGCGCTGCTCGACCTTGGCGCCGTCGTCACTGGACAGGTGCCACTTCTTGGTGGTGTCGTCCTGGACCAGCTCGCTGGACTGCCCGTTCAGCAGGATGGTGGCGTTCTCGAACGCCCAGCACTGCTCACCGGATGAGGGGTGCCCGTCCTCCGAGCACGGCTTGTAGCGGCGCTCGATGTATCCGGGGTCGTAGGAGAAGCCATCGCCCACCCAGGAGCCCTGGTTGTTGGTGGCTGCGGTACGGCCGTCAGCTGCCTGCGAGGAGTACCCGAGGCCGACCGTCGGCACCAGACCACCGGGTGTGGGCACCGCTTTGAGCGGATAGTTCCATGAGAAACCGCCTGAGGAAGCCGCCACGCTCCAACTCGACGACGGGGCGAGCCCGGTTGCCTTGTAGGTGCCCTGCGCCGAGGACGGCCCTGCTGCCACCGCGATCAGGCCGGGTGCGCCGGCGTTGCTGCCGGTGGCTCGAGGAGAGGCGGTCACCTCGGCGGACAGGGTGCGGGCCTGCGGGTCATTGGTCGTCGCCAGGACCTTGGGGGTTGCCGGGCAAGCCTTGCTGCCCGGGGTGGCCACTGCCGCGCACGCCGGCAGCTCGACCATGCGCAGACGCGAGCCGTAGGAGCCGCCATAGCCCTCGGCGAAGGAGGAGTAGTCGATGTCGAGGCGTACGGGTGCGGAGCGTTCCGCGTCGTCGGCGCGCTCCACCTTGAGTACGGCGCTCGCGCCCAGGCGCTTGGCGTCGGCCGCGCCCAGCACCTCTACCGCGATCTTGTCCGGGGCGGTGGTCGTCCTCCTGCCCTGGACGGAGGCGGCTGCGACGGGGAGGGAGCCGACCATTACGCCGCGGGAGGTCTTGGTGCTCGGGGCCGCGACCGTGATCTCCGCGTCGGCCCTGCCGGGCCAGGACGGCTTGTCCAGACGAGGGTCGACGGTCTTGCGCATGGTGTTGGCGGGCCGCTTGGCCGCGTTGGCCGTGGACCCCTCGACCACCGGGACCGGGTCCTTCGCCCGCTCCAGTTCTGTGGGCCTGTCCGCGGCTGACGCCACCGGTTGCAGTAATGCGCCGCCGAGCGCGAGAGAGAGGACGAGCGCGAGAGATCCCCCCACGCGTCTGGGTATGAGCTGGTCGACCAACCGGCCACGGAACGGCATCTGGACTCCACACATCGGTAGCGGCGCAACAGGCGTGCGGGCATGTTGGCCGGGCGCATGCATCATGCGAGAGGGATGAAGGACGCGAGAGCGGTGAGGGGCAGGACGTTCTTGTCCCGCCCCTCACCTCGGGCTACATGTCGGGGATGGCGGTCTGGAGCGACAGTTGCTTCACTACGGTCGGATCGAGTGCCCCGTCGTACGCGCGGACCTCGTCGATCGCTCCGGCGAAGTGCTCCGCCGAGCCGAGCGCCGAGCGCCCGACCTGGAGTCCCTTGGTGGTGGACCACAGTGTGTTGTCCGTGCCGTGTGCCGTACTGGCGAGCTGGCCTTCCACATAGAGACGGATCTCGTTCGCGAAGGCGTCATAGATCACCGCCAGGTGCTGGCCGGAGCCGCCGGTGTCGGGCAGTTCCTGGTCGTCCTGGAACACCTTGACCGCCGCCGACGCGGCGTCCGTGTCGGCCACCGCCAGCTCCCAGCGCGATGCGAGGCCACCGTTCGGATCGGGACGGAAGCGCACCTGCACACGGTTGGCGGCCGCGCCCGGCAGGGAGAGCACCGTCTGCGGGACCGTGCCGTCGACGGCGGTGAGCTGGGCGCGAGCGGTGACCGTGAAGCTGCTCGCCCCGTTGGACGGAGCGGCTGCGGTGGCCGCGTAGTCGCCTGCCCCGTCCAGCACCAGGTGCCCTGCGCCGACCAGGGCCGGCGGATCGGGCGAGGCGAACGGGTCATCGGGGTCGGTCGGTGCGGGCTTGTAGACCCGTGCGTCACCGGCCAGGGTCAGGGCTTGCCCACCACCGGTCTCCGCCGATGTGGTGCCGCTGGCGGAGTCGAGCTGCCAGTAACCCTTGCGTGTCGGCTTGATCGTCATCAGCTCCGCGACCTGGCCGGCCGGCAGGACTCGGTCGAACACCCGCACCTCGGCGAGGTCGCCCTTGAAATGGTTGCGGTATCCGCTCTTTGCCAGGGCTCGGCCGATCTGGAGTGAACCGTAGGTCTTCCAGGCCGAGCGGCGCTGCGCTGTCCCGACGGAAGTCTTGTTCACGTACAGGCGCAGTTGCGGGCCTCCGGAAGCCTGCGCGTCGTAGACACCGGTCAGCAGCACCCACGCGTCCTTGACCGGGACGAGGGGATTGCCGTCCGTTCCCTTGGCCACAGCCTTCCACTCCCCGAGAGTGTCCACGTCGGTCAGTGGTGTTTCGAACGCCCACGTGCCGACCGTGGTGTCGTAGCCCAGGGTGAAGCCGGGCACTCCGGTACCGTCCTGGCTGACCACCGTCATGTCGCGGCTCAGATCCGTGGGTCGCACCCAGGCGCTGACGCTGAAGCTCCGGGCGGTGTCCAACACGGTGTTGACCGAGTCGAGATAGGCGTTCTCCGTGCCGTCGAAGGATGCCGCGGCATCCGCCCTGCCGCCCGGGCCGATTGCCCCGAAGGCGACGCCGGAACCCTTGTCGGCAGCGAATTTGTCGCGCTCGTCGTGCGCCGAGGTGCTGTCCGCCGCATCGGCAAGGTTCCATTGCGCGGTGGCGGGCCTGCCCTCGGTCACCAGGAACTCGTAGCGGGCCTTGGTGCCGGCGTTCCCCGCCTTGTCGACGGAGATCACCTCGACCCAGTTCCGGCCCCACCTCGAAGGCGTCCACGTAACCGAGACCGACCCGCCGGCTTTGGAGGGCTTGGCGGCCGTAGTGGGGTCCGCGTCGCTGTTGAAGCCGTACCGGTAGGACTCCACGTCGGTGTCCGGGACGGAGTCGTTGGGGTTGGGCGCGAAGGTGAAGGTACCCGCTGTGCCCACGCCGTCGTGCTCGACGGAACTCGAGGGATACTCCAGCGAGTTCACCAGCGGCTTACCCGGCTTGGTCTTGTCGAGAATGAACTCGCAGCGTTGCGGAGCACCGTCCGTGCTCCACGGCCCCCAGCCGTCACCGTCGTAGGCCCGTGCGCTCCAGTAGACGACGACGCCTTCCGGAATGGCCGTCTTCACCCGGTGCCTGTACGGCGTGGTGGAGGTCGGCGACAGATACGAGGTGTCGTATGTGTACGAGGTCTCGGTAGCTGCGCCCTTGGGCGTCCACGCCACCTTGAACTGCACCTTCACCTTGTCCGTCTTGCCGTCGCCGTGGTCGGGGTCGGAGGCGTGGGCGGTCAGCATCGGGGGCTCTTCCGCATACGGGCGGGAGCTGCCCCACTTGCAGGAACCGCCGGGGTCCGACGACATCTTGGCAGTCGACATCTGTCGGGGCAGGTTGTTGTAGCTGACCGAAAGGTGGGCTTTGCCACAGATCCGCTTCCACTCCGCGAACCGTGATTCGTCCGCGGCACGCAGCCCCAGAGTCATCGACGACCAACCGTCTGTCGCGGCTGCCTTGAGCGCACCGGTCAGCTCCCCGGAAGCCCCGCTCTCGAAGTGCAGGTTGGGATCGCCTCCACATGAGGTGGGCGAGATCGCCTTGTCCACGGTCTCCAGGTGATCGACCCACTCGTCCTTGGTGTTGTTCCAGTCACTGGAGGACGACAGGGCGCGGTTCTTGCCACCGACCCTGTACAGCCGGATCGGCTCAGCCTTCGGGCTCGCACTGTAGATGTGGGCGACGCGGGCGGAGAACGACGCGCCCAGGATCTGCTTGCCCTTGTAGAACGAGATGGGCATGGTGAACAGCACCCGGCGTACGCCGACGCCGTTGCAGGAGACCGGGTTGTAGTCGGTGGGGCACTTACCCACCCCTGCGGAGTCGGAGTACTTCCAGTCCTGCTCGGACGGCATCCCTGACATCACACCGGTCCAGGACGTGCGTGGGGTGGTCCGCTGGGTGGGGTCGATCACCACCGGCCACACCGTGTCGGCGTCCTTCAGCAGCGCCTGGTCGGGCGTGAGGGTCAGCTTGTCCTTGCTGACCTCGATGTCCAGAGGTGCCCTGCGGCCGCCTCCGCCCGGCCCGTCCAGAGCCGGATCGAGCTGGGCTTCTCCGTTCTGTGGAGCCGCCCGCGACCGTTTCACCCTCGACAGCCCGGCCCGGGGCGTTCCGCTCTCGGCGGTCGCGGCCGAATCCCACATGGTGGGCCTGCCTGCCTCGAAGACCGTGCCGTCGACCTCAGCATCCTTCGCCACGATCGCGCCGGAGGCGTTCTCGGCCACCTTCAGCCCTGACGTCCTCAGTCCAAGGTCGATCTTCGCCATCTCGGGGTCGGCCGCTGCCTGAGGCGTCTTGACCACGAGCAGATGTCCGAAGCCGTCGGCCTCGGCCCGCACCACGAGGTCGACTCCGGGGTGGACCTCCGAGTAGGTCGCGGTGGCCCCCTCGACACTCGGTGCGGGAAGCACACCGTCAGGCCAGGTCAGCGACATCTCCCTGCCCGCGCGGCGCAACGTCACGAACGGCTCGTTCGTCGACCCTCCTGCGAAGGACAGATCCACGGTCGCGGCCTTGGGACCCCACCGGCCGTCCTTTCGCCTCACAAGCGTCTCGTCGACGTCCACCCACTTGCCGGACCGGATCGTGCGGATCGGTTCGGTGTACTCCCTCGCCTCGAACGTGCCGTCCGGCTGGGCGAACACCTCCCGGCGCTCCGAGCGCAGGCCGACCATCTCGACCGGCGCGCCGCTCCTGTCGGCCGCGGCCGACGCCGCCGATTCTGTCTGCGCGGGCCCCGACACCGCCACCGGCGCCGGCACCGGATCGTCCTTCCTCAGGTCCGGCTCGGCGGCGTCGAAGGTCAGCCCGGTGGTCATCACGGCCCCGGCAAGCACGGCTGCCAAGGCGGCGCGCAGCGCGAGGTCGCGCCCCATTCGTCTGGACACTCGTCCGCTCTCCATGTCATTCATCGCGGTCAGCGAACGGTTGCGCCGAAGGCGGCGACGTCAGTCGGGATTCCGCCCTCACCGGGCCTGAAGGTCTGGGTGGGAGCAGCGCCCGAGGCGACGTTCCACGGGAAGCCGTAGACCGCACGGCCTTGGGTCGGGCCATAGGGCATACCCACATACAGAAGCGAGGGACTGCTGCCCAGGCTCATGCCGATGAACTGGCGGGGTGCGGGTTCCCCGGGAATGCCGTGGCCGGGCTCGATCCAGCTGTCCGCCGCGCCGGGCGCACCCAGCATCGAGAACAGGGCGACGCCACCGCTCTCAGTGTGCTCCGCTCCGTACTCCTCACCCGGCACACCGACGGCAAGACGCATGGTCGCAGCCGTACCGACCGAGTTGGGGGCGCTGTTGACCGCGGCAACTTTCTGCCCGAAGAAGTCGCCGGGCTCAGCCTCCCCTTCGACGTCAGGCGCGTTCTGATCGATCCACTGGGTATGTACGACGGACTGGTCGGCCTTGATGTGGTAGACCTGCACCGCTCCGGCATCGACCGTGGTGGAGAGGTCCTCACCGGGGGCTCCCACGGCCAGCATCGAGTCGGTGGCGGTGGCCGCCCCGCTGGGCCGGTAGGGCGCCATCGACAGCGAGGTCCCGTATCCGTCACCGCCTTGCGCGGCGCTGTCGGGGCCCTCGACTCTGCCCTGCCCCATGCCGAACATCGGATCCGGTATACCGCTGGTGTTGAGCGAGGGCCGGAACGCGAGAACCGCACCGGCGAATTGCACGGTACCGATCGACTCACCGGGCGCACCGACGACGAAGTGCCGGTCGGTGGACGCAATCGAGGAACCGAAGCGGTCGTAGGGTTCGGTGTCCTCCCAGACGCCTGCGCTGTCCTGGCCGAACGGCGCGGACTTCAGGTCTGTTCCGTAGACGTAGTGCGCTATCCCGATATCCGCGCCGCGAGGCCCGTCCTCACCAGGCACGCCGACGACGAGGAAGGGAACGTTGGTCGCCGACTTGCCTGCGGCCAGGGCGTATCCAACCCAGTCCTCCGCCTCGTAGCCGTCGGCCAGTTCTCCGTCGGAGCCCTGTCGCAGCCCCACCGAGGCGACAGTTCCCTGGCCGAGGCCGGAAAGCGATCCATAGACCACATGCACCAGACCGGCGTCTTTCACTGTGCCGACGTCCTCATAGGGAATGCCGACCGCGATATCGGAGCATCCGTCCAAGTTCGCGTCGTACACAGCGATAGAGAAACCGAACTCGTCACCGCGCTCGGCTCCGTCGGAGATGTTGGGCGTATCCTGACTCAGCTCGAGAGTGCCCTTGCCGCCGCCGTAGACGATGTGGACGAGTCCTGCCCGCTCGATTCCGGAAACGGTGGCTTCCGGGTCCGCTATGGCGACGTCGCGTAGGCCGTCTCCGTTGAAGTCGGAGTCCGCTCCGGAACAGGCGGCGGCTGCCACCGGGCTCCGGACGTCCGTCCCCGACGCCGGTGCGGCATTGAAGGCCAGCGCGGTGGCCACTACAGCCCCGGCAAGGCCGGCCGCCAGGGCCGCGCGCAGCGCGAGTCGACGGCCCGCTCTTCTGATCGAGATCTCGCATTGACTCGACTGCGGTAAATCAGCGGTGAGTTCAAAGGAGAGCCGTCGGCTCTCCGTCACTTCGCCACCGCACTGAAAGCCTTGTCGCCGATGCTCGAAGACATTCCTGCCGCGAGAGGGCGGCCGAACCGGCCGTCATTCTCAGCGCCGCCACCAAAGCGCTCCGGCTCCTGGAGAAACCATAGGCTGCCCTTGTCACCAGCGCACACCATGTACACCACGTCGGCATGGGCAGGACCGTCGGTCGTCGCCCCGGGACAGCCGGTGGCCCGGTCCCGCTGCCCGCTTTTGTTGAGATACGGATCCGCGTCGGACGCTAATGCCGTCGCGGCCCCAGTCGGTGCGGCCAGCCACTCCGCGGCTCCGAAACGCGCTGCGCTCAGACCGAGCGAGCGCGCATGTGTGCGCCTCATCCCCACCCCCGTGTGCAACCTGTGAAAAAATCGTGACCATGCGGCAGGTGGAGACTACTTTTCCGGGTCATGCTCTTGTCAAGGCTTTACTCACGCCGAGATACCAAGCCTTCGCCAATCGGCCACTCTTGACTGGTTCTCACGTATTCCAAAGACGCCCGACCCAAGCGTGACGGACGGGGACGACATGCAGGTACGCGTACAGGCGGCCGGGGAGAACACCACCTGGTTGTCTGCTGATGTGCGCTATCCGCCCGACCGCCGGTCCGCCACCGGGGTGAGGGCGCCTACGCGGGCGCCCCTGGGGGCGCGTCCGCCCCTGGGGGCGCGTCCGAGGAGCCGGGCGCGGCGGTGGTGCCGCGGGGCAGGCTGAGGACCATGGTGAGGCCGCCGCCGGGTGTGTCCTCGGTGGTGAGGGTGGCCTGTATCGCCTCGGTGAAGCCCCTTGCGACGGCCAGGCCGAGTCCGACTCCCGCGCCTCTCGGGGCGTCGCCGAGCCGCTGGAACGGTTCGAACATGCGTTCCTTGGCTGTGTCGGGGACACCGGGCCCCCGGTCGACGACGCGGAGTTCGACGCGGTCGCGCAGGGTGCTGGCGGAGACGAGTACGGGACGTCCCTCGGGGCTGTACTTGACGGCGTTCTCGACGATGTTGGCGACGATGCGTTCCAGCAGGCCGCGGTCGACGGCGACCATGGGGAGCGTCTCCGGGATGTCCAGTTCGACGCTGCCGTCGGGGACGCCGCCCAGCGCCATGGGGACGACTTCGTCCAGGTCCGTCTCCCTGATCAGCGGGACGACGGTGCCCGTGTTGAGGCGGGACATGTCCAGGAGGTTGCCGATCAGCGCCGAGAGCCGGTCGGCTCCGTCCTCGATGCCTTCGAGCAGGGCCTCGCGGTCGGTCTCCGACCAGGCGACGTCGTGGGAGCGCAACGAGGTGACCGATGCCTTGATGCCGGCCAGGGGGGTGCGGAGGTCGTGGCTGACCGCGGCGAGGAGGGCGGTGCGGAAGCGGTCGCCCTCGGCGAGTTTGCGCGCCTCCTCCGCCTGGTCGACCAGGCGCTGGCGGTCCAGTGCCACGGCCGCCTGGGCGGCGAAGGCGCCCAGGACCCGGCGGTTCTCGGCGGGCAGTGCCCGGCCGCTCAGGACCAGCGCCAGGTTCTCCCCCACGGGGATGTCGACGTCGGCGTCCTCGGGGCGCTCGACGGGGCGGGTGCCGACAGCCGCCGTACAGGTCCAGGGCTCGACCTCGGCCGTCCGCTCCAGCAGGGCGACGGAGTCCATGGCGAAGGTTTCCCGGAGCCGCTCCAGCAGCGCGTCGAGGGAGTTCTCGCCCCGCAGGATGCTGCCGGCCAGGAAGGAGAGGATCTCCGACTCGGCGCGCAGTCGTGCCGCCTGGTGGGTCCGGCGGGCCGCCAGGTCGACGACGGAGGCGACGGACACGGCCACCCCGACGAAGATCACGATGGCGACGATGTTGTTGGGGTCGGCGATGGTGAACCGGCCCAGGGGCGGGGTGAAGTAGTAGTTCAGCAGCAGGGAGCCGAAGGCCGCCGAGGCGAGGGCGGGCAGCAGGCCGCCGAGCAGGGCGGCGGCGACGGTGGCGGTGAGGAACAGCAGCATGTCGTTGGCGAGCCCGAGGTCGGGGACGACGGTGCTGAGGAGCAGGGCGAGGAGGGCGGGGCCCGTGACGCCGACGAGCCAGCCCCAGACGACCCGGGCCCGCCCGAGGCGGGCGCCGCGGGCTATCGGCAGCCCCCGGCCCTTGGCGACGGCGTCGTGGGTGACCATATGGACGTCCAGGTCCGGACCGGACTCGCGGGCGACGGTGGCGCTGACGCCGGGCCCGAAGATGTACTGCCAGGACTTGCGGCGGCTGACGCCGAGAACGATCTGGGTGGCGTTGACGCCGCGGGCGAACTCCAGCAGGGCCGAGGGCACGTCGTCCCCGATGACATGGTGGAAGGTGCCGCCGAGGTCCTCGACCAGGGTGCGCTGGACGGCCAGTTCCTTGGGCGACACCGCCTTCAGGCCGTCGCTGCGGGCGATGTAGACGGCGAGGATCTCGCTGCCGGAGCCCTTGGCCGCCATCCGGGAGGCGCGGCGGATGAGGGTGCGGCCCTCGGGCCCTCCGGTCAGTCCGACGACGATGCGTTCACGGGCCTGCCAGGTGGTACGGATGTTGTGCTCGCCCCGGTACTGCTGGAGGTACTCGTCGACCCGGTCGGCGACCCAGAGCAGGGCCAGCTCACGCAGGGCGGTGAGGTTGCCCGGGCGGAAGTAGTTCGAGAGCGCCGCGTCCATCTTGTCGGGCCGGTAGATGTTCCCGTGCGCCATCCGCCGGCGCAGCGCCTGGGGCGACATGTCGACCAGCTCGATCTGATCGGCCCGGCGCACCACCTCGTCCGGCACCGTCTCACGCTGCCGGACCCCGGTGATCGACTCCACGACATCACCCAGCGACTCCAGATGCTGGATGTTGACCGTGGATATGACATCGATCCCCGCCCTCAGCAGCTCCTCGACATCCTGCCAGCGCTTCGCGTTGCGCGAACCGGGAACATTGGTATGCGCCAGCTCGTCCACCAGCGCCACCGCCGGAGCACGCTCCAGAACAGCGTCCACATCCATCTCGGTGAACACACTCCCCCGGTACTCCAGCTCCCGGCGCGGCAGAAGCTCCAGCCCGTGCAGCATCACCTCGGTCCGCGGCCGGTCGTGATGCTCCACGAAAGCCACCACACAGTCGGTCCCACGCTCGACCCGGCGATGCGCCTCGGAAAGCATCGCGTACGTCTTGCCGACGCCCGGTGCCGCGCCCAGGTAGATCCGGAGTGTGCCGCGTCCCATGGTGACTTCTCGTTCTTCCGTGGTGGATGGGCATCAGGGTGCGACGGACACACGTGGGCGGACACCGGTGGGGTGCGGAGGTTCCGTACCCCACCGGTGTCCGGTGTCCCGCGGCGGTGCCATCAGCCTTGGGTCAGGTTCCTGAGCGCGGTGTTCAGCTCAAGGACGTTCACCCGGGGTTCGCCCATGAAGCCGAGCAGCCGTCCGGTGGTGTGATCGGCGACCAGGTCCTTGACCTCCTTGACGTCGAGGTTGTTCTTCTCGGCGACCCGGTGGACCTGGAGTGCGGCGTACGCGGGTGAGATGTCGGGGTCCAGGCCGGAGCCGGACGATGTGACGGCGTCGGCCGGCACGTCCGCGGGCTTCACCGTGTACGTGGGCGTGGTGTTGTCCTCGACCACGGCCGTCTTGGCGTCGGTCACCCACTGGACCAACTCCGGGTTGTCGCCGGAGCGGTTGGTGGCTCCGGAGAGGATCAGGGAGTACTGGGTGTTGACGCTGTTGCTGCCGAGGCCGTTGGAGGGGCGGGGCTGGAACCACTTCAGGTCCGGGGCGGGTGACTCCTCACCCTCCTTCTGCGGGAGGTCGTACCGCTGACCGATGAGGGAGGAGCCCACGACCTGTCCGCTCCCGTCCTTGATCTCGGAGCCGTTGGCCTTGTCGTGGAACAGGGCCTGGGCGACGCCGGTGACGGCGAGCGGGTAGATGACCCCGCATACGAGGGTGAGGACGAGGAGGGCGCGGAGCCCCGCACCGAGTACGCGCGCGGTGCTGCTGACGGCGTTGTTGGTCATGGCGAATCAGCCGATTCCGGGGATGAGGGAGAGGAGCAGGTCGATGATCTTGATGCCGATGAACGGGGCGACGATGCCGCCGAGTCCGTAGACACCCAGGTTGCGGCGGAGCATCCGGTCGGCGCTCGCGGGCCGGTAGCGGACGCCCTTGAGGGCGAGGGGCACCAGCGCGACGATGACCAGCGCGTTGAAGATGACCGCGGACAGGATCGCGGACTCGGGCGAGGTGAGGCCCATGATGTTCAGCTTGTCCAGCGACGGGTAGGCCACGGCGAACATCGCGGGGATGATCGCGAAGTACTTCGCGACGTCGTTGGCGATGGAGAAGGTGGTCAACGCTCCTCGGGTGATGAGGAGTTGTTTGCCGATCTCGACGATCTCGATGAGTTTGGTGGGGTCGGAGTCGAGGTCCA